>NZ_JBBKYA010000008.1:0-541 GCF_042714525.1 Aquirufa echingensis
GTCTTGTGCACCTCCCCGAAGCTTATCGCAGCTTAACACGTCCTTCATCGCCTCCAAGAGCCTAGGCATCCCCCATACGCCCTTAATTCACTTACTCTTTTATAAAATATCTTCATCCCGAAGGATTCAATAATTCTAATTTGCTCTTACTCTTTACTTTATTCTCACAATATGTCAAAGAACCTTGTGTGAATTTTGATAGACAAGTCCATCGCATTCACAGCGCTCCCGCTTCTTGCTTCCCACAGTTGGAAAGGGTAGGGGTGGTAATCAGTAGTCAGTGGCCAGTTATCTGTGTGACCCTTGGTACTTCTTTCAATCTGTTGATTAAACTCGTTCGCTTAATCCTTAACTCTTAATTCTAAACTCTTAACTCTTACTTCTAAACTCTTAATCTTAACTCTAATTAAACTCTGGTGGAGAATAACGGATTCGAACCGTTGACCCCCTGCGTGCAAGGCAGGTGCTCTAGCCAGCTGAGCTAATCCCCCAGGGATTGTTTTGCTTAATCTATTGCTCTTACCCACATGCCTTCATTTCT
>NZ_JBBKYA010000009.1:0-533 GCF_042714525.1 Aquirufa echingensis
AGAAATGAAGGCATGTGGGTAAGAGCAATAGATTAAGCAAAACAATCCCTGGGGGATTAGCTCAGCTGGCTAGAGCACCTGCCTTGCACGCAGGGGGTCAACGGTTCGAATCCGTTATTCTCCACCAACAAAGAGGTAAGAGTTTAGAAGTAAGAGTTAAGAGTTTAGAATTAAGAGTTAAGGATTAAGCAAACGAGTTTAATCAACAGATTGAAAGAGTAACTAATGACTAGCGACTAACGACTAGTGACTAGGGACTAAAAAACACCACCCCTACCCTTTCCAAAGTGGGAAGAAATAAAAGGGAGCGCTGTGAATGCGATGGACTTGTCTATCAAAATTCACACAAGGTTCTTTGACATATTGTGAGAATAAAGTAAAGAGTAAGAGCAAATTAGAGATACTTAATCCTTCGGGATGAAGATATTTTATAAAAGAGTAAGTGAATTAAGGGCGTATGGGGGATGCCTAGGCTCTTGGAGGCGATGAAGGACGTGTTAAGCTGCGATAAGCTTCGGGGAGGTGCACAAGAC
>NZ_JBBKYA010000010.1:0-319 GCF_042714525.1 Aquirufa echingensis
AGGACCGTTATAGTTACGGCCGCCGTTTACTGGGGCTTCAGTTCAATGCTTCGCCTTGCGGCTAACATCCCCCCTTAACCTTCCAGCACCGGGCAGGTGTCAGGCCTTATACGTCATCTTTCGATTTAGCAAAGCCATGTGTTTTTGTTAAACAGTCGCCTGGGCCATTTCTCTGCGGCCTCGATTGCTCGAGGCTCCCTTTATCCCGAAGTTACAGGGTTAATTTGCCGAGTTCCTTAGCCGTGATTCACTCGAGCGCCTTAGAATATTCTTCTCGACCACCTGTGTCGGTTTACGGTACGGGTTACTTATCAGTTAT
>NZ_JBBKYA010000001.1:0-59955 GCF_042714525.1 Aquirufa echingensis
AATTGTCAGAATGGCTCATTGAAAATTATCGAATTTCTGTAAGCAGAGCTTGTATGTGTATGTTATTGGCTCGGTCGATATATTATTATACATCCAAACCTAGGGAAGATCGTTTGCTGAGAATGCGGATACATGAAATTGCCAATACACGTATTCGATTTGGTTTTAGAAGAATCTGCACAGTGCTTCGTCGCGAAGGATTTGCTGATAATCATAAGCGAATTTACCGCATCTATAAGGAGGAAGGCTTGAATTTAAGAAGAAAGCGTCCTCGCAGGAATAGATCAGGTGCTCATCGATTAGAACGAGTAGAAAACACAAGTATTAACAAGGTTTGGAGTATGGATTTTTTGCAAGATGCATTGTATAATGGAACGCGATTTAGAATTTTAAGTGTAGTGGACAACTACAGTAAAAAATGCTTGCAATTATTCGTAGGCAAATCGCTTAAGGGACAGGATGTGGCTGACCAATTGGAGCAAATAAAACAGGATGAAAATTGTATTCCAGATCGGATTCAATGTGACAACGGTAGTGAATTTATTTCCAAGGAGGTGGATAGATGGGCATATGAAAATAAGGTGACTATTGATTTTTCTAGACCAGGAAAACCCACAGACAATCCGTATATTGAGTCGTTTAATGGAAAATTTAGAGATGAGTGTCTTTCCATCAATTGGTTCTTAAATTTAGAGGATGCGAAAGAGAAAATTGAAGCATGGAAATGGGATTACAACCTTTTTCGACCACATAGTTCATTAAATAATTTAAGTCCGCAAGAATTTATTATATTACATGAAAATAACCCCGAAACTCCAGTTTAGGTTGTACATACCACGGGGAGCAGGTCAAATAACCCCGAAACTCCAGTTTAGGTTGTACATACCACGGGGAGCAGGTCAACGGAATGAGCCCGGTGCAATACCGAGCTCATCACAATAATAATTAATTACTAACTTTGTCCAACTTTTGGGGGCAGTCTACAAACGAAGGGCTTTTTTTATATCTTGATATCCTTACTGGAAATTGCGGCTTTCTCCGCAGGATTTCCTTTCCAAATACTCCATGGCTCTGTCTTCTGACGGGTTAAATTCGCCCCCATCGCAATCAAGGTTCCTTCACCCAAAACACTTTGGTCTCTAATTGTCGCATTCACACCGATGAAACAATAATCGCCTACTTGGCATCCACCCGAAAGTACGACATGGGATGTAAAGAATACGTGATCACCAATCGTACCGTGATGGCCTATATGATTTCCAGACCATAACACTACATCATTTCCAATCGTTACATAAGGCTGAATTGTATTATCTTCCAAAATGAAGCAATTGTCTCCAATTTTATCTGTTAAAACCGTGGCATGCGAACTGATGTAGGAAATGTAGGAATATCCTTTCTCTAATCCTTGTTCATATACGCGTGCACGAACCCGATTCATATTCTTTTCCGTCATGGGAGCAAAGAACTTATATTCCGAAGGTGGATAAATCGACTCAAGCGTCTCAAAGGGGACTAAAGGTAAGCCGTGAAACGTAGGTTCCTGAATGTAATCTTGCTCAACAGTAAACGCAACAACCTCATGATCGGAATCATTTTGCAAATAATAGAGTGCAAGTTCAGCAGTACGCGTATTACCAAAAATAATGACTTTAGCCATAGTTAAATTTAATGCAACAAAGGTAATTAGAGATTCTCCAATTACCGTGTAATTAATAATGGTTATTTATCCAATGGTCAAAACTCCTTTAGGAAAGATTAAAACAAAGGCACACCCGTCATTTCTTTCGGTTGAGCTACGCCCATCATTTTCAAGATTGTAGGAGACACATCGCCTAATTTTCCGTTTTGAAGCGTTGGATGAAAATCATTATCTACCAAAATACATGGCACCAAATTCGTCGAGTGAGCCGTATTAGGCGTTCCATCTTCGTTCATCATGACGTCAGCATTACCATGGTCCGCAATAATAATGAAAGAATAGCCATGCGCTAAACCTGCTTTGACAACAGCTTCCGCACAGGCATCCACAGTTTCAACAGCCTTCACAACGGCTTCAAAAACACCTGTATGCCCCACCATGTCTGGATTAGCGAAGTTCAAACAAACAAAATCAACCTCTTCCTTCTCTAATTCAGGAATCAAGGCATCACGTAAATCGGCTGCCGACATCTCCGGTTGCAAGTCATAGGTCGCTACCTTCGGTGAATTACGCAAGATGTTTTGTTGGCCTTCAAACAATTGCTCACGACCTCCTGAAAAGAAGAAAGTCACGTGTGGGTATTTCTCCGTTTCGGCGATACGAATTTGCTTTTTACCAGCTCCTTCTAACACCTCACCCATCGTCATCGGCAAATTGGAATCGTTGAAAATTACTTTCACATTTTGGAATTCCTTATCGTATTCCGTCATCGTCAAGTAATACAAATCCAATTTGTGCATATTCTCCTCGTGGAAATCACGTTGCGTAAGCGCTTGTGTAATTTCCCTTCCGCGGTCTGTACGGAAGTTGAAACAGATAACAACGTCACCTGAAGCAATTTTGGCCAAAGGCTTTCCTGCAGCATCTGTTGCAATGATTGGCTTAATAAATTCATCTGTTACGCCTGCATCATAACTTGCTTGGATAGAAGCCAATACATCTTGTGTAGGTGTTCCTTCTGCATCTACCATGGCGTGATAGGCTAAGGCAACACGTTCCCAACGGTTATCGCGGTCCATCGCAAAATATCGACCAGTTACGGAAGCTACGGCAGTACCTGTTTTCTTCGTATGGTTAACCAAATCCGTCATGAATTTCATCCCTGATTTAGGATCCGTATCACGGCCATCCGTAAATGCATGAACAAATACATTGGATAAACCTGCTTCAGAAGCAGATGTCAATAAAGATTTCAAGTGCTCGATGTGGGCATGTACACCACCATCAGAAACTAAGCCCATGAAATGGACCGATTTATTTTCTTTTTTTGCGTAGTCAAATGCTTTCGCTAATTCAGGCTCTTGCCCTAATGTATTTTCGCGAACGGCTTTATTGATACGTACTAGATTTTGATATACGACACGGCCAGCACCTAAATTCATGTGACCCACTTCGGAATTTCCCATTTGGCCTTCGGGAAGACCTACGGCCTCACCAGACGCTTCCAATTTTGAATGCGCATATTTCGTATATAACGAATCAATAAAGGGCGTTTTTGCAGCATCAATCGCTGAAACTTTTGGGTTGGTGGCAATTCCCCAACCGTCTAAAATCATGAGTACGACTTTCTTATTCACGGGAGTATATTTAATTATCTAACAAAAATAGCCAAAAAGCTATAAACGCGCACGCATTTGTTTGGCGAATGCCAAAATATCCTTTCCTTCAACTGTCTTAACTGGAGAGCCAAAAATACTTGCTTCCAACATGGCATACCCTAATTCTTGTAGGGTACAGGCTGAATTAGGCACGAATAATTTGAGAATCGGGAAAAGCCAATTGATGTATTTGTAAAAGGCCAAGGCATTTTTCAAGCCGGGCGTCGGCTGAATCATAGCCGGACGGAAGGAATAATAATCACCAAAACCCAGTTTAGACAAATCATTTTCCGTTTTTCCTTTGACACGCGCCCAGGCTAAACGACCCTGCTCGGTTGAATCAGTCCCGGCTCCTGAAATGTAACTGAATGACATATTCGGATTTTCATCATGCAAGACTTTGGCAAAGCCTAAGGTCAAATCATAGGTTTTTTGCTTGTATTCATCCGGCTTCATCCCCACGGAAGAAACCCCAAGACAAAATAGGCATGCATCATAACCCTTGATTGCATCCCGCATTTCTTCTGGTTTTAAAAAATCAGGAAGTAGATATTCTTTGACCTTGGGATGAGTCACACCACAGGGTTTGCGGTTAATGACTAAAATTTGGCTCACGAAGGGCGACTGAATGGCTTCATGTAAGACGCCTTCGCCTACCATGCCTGTAGCACCGGTTATGATTAATTGCTTTTGTAAAATTTCCATCGTAGACTTGAATAATATTTAAATACCTATTTAATGACTTCTAGAAGAAACTTCCTCCAACAAGCCGGCTTGGCAACTGCAGCTAGCAGCCTTTTACCCAATGCAAAATCCGCTATGACCTTTGTTCACCATGTCTTATTTTGGGCCAAAAACCCAGGTAATGAAGCCGAAAAAGCCCAATTATTAGCGGCGTTGAAACAATTAGGTACTCTGCCTATGATCCAGCAAGCGCACGTAGGCCGACCAATCATTACAGAATTTGACAAAGGTGCAACGGATGGAAGTTATACTTTTTCTGTCGT
This sequence comes from Aquirufa echingensis, assembly GCF_042714525.1. Classification (NCBI taxonomy): domain Bacteria; kingdom Pseudomonadati; phylum Bacteroidota; class Cytophagia; order Cytophagales; family Flectobacillaceae; genus Aquirufa; species Aquirufa echingensis. Next base: position 4,308 of record NZ_JBBKYA010000001.1, read on the forward strand.
TTTAGTATTCGATAACGCGACAAAAGAATCGGAATACTTATATCATCCTTTGCACAAAAAGTTCATCGATGACAACAAGCACCTCTGGGGAAAAGTTCAAGTCATTGATTCTGAATTGTTATAAATTAGTCGAAAAACGAATTGACTCGCTTGATATGGGGCCCTACATTTAGGGCATGAAACCACACACTCGAAAATCATATCAATTAGTTCGAGCCAAATTGCATTTAGGCGAGCAAGATGGCATGAAATTTATCAATGGACTTCAGGCAGAAGTCAAGGAATCTACGCAGGAGTTTGTTATAAAGGATTTTGTACATCAAACTGTTTCAGAAGCAAAAAGCGAACTAATAAAATGGATGTTTATTTTTTGGGTGGGACAAGCAGCTGTGACGTATATGATTGTTTCCCTAATAAAAAACTGATAATTATTGGTCTATTCTTGTATCGAATTGACTCATCTAGCGTGTTTTTGTAGGTTTGAAACATGGAAGCGAAATCAATTCAACTGTATCAATTAGTGCATAAAAAACTCCACTTAGTGGAAAAAGATGCCATGGAATTTGTAGATGTCATTCAAGAAACCATCGAGGACCGAACTAAGAACTTCGTCACGAAGGAATACTTAGATGTTCGACTCATGGAACTGGAGTTGAAATTATTAACGAAAATAGCCGATACGAAAAAAAATATTCTTCGTTGGATGTTTACATTTTGGGTGGGTCAGCTCGTCGCGATGTTCGGTTTTATATACCTGTTTTTAAAACATTAGGCTTTTCGCTTTACGAGCACAAACATCCCGATGACGGAAATGAATAGCATTCCTAAGCTCGCGACATCTTGCCAACGAAGCATTTCGGGATGATTGAGTAAGTTTGCCCAGGAGGCCGCCTGTGTACCGGTCCACAAAGCAATCAGTGTTCGCGGAAGCATACCCAAAGTTCCACCTACAAAAAATTGACGCAAAGGAACACCCAAAAATGCCATTAATGCATTCGTGATAGCGAAAGGAAATATGGGAGATAAGCGGGCTAAAAACACCCAAGCAAAGGATTGCGCCTGTACATTTGCGAGAAAATCCCCTGCTTTAAACTTAACCCGAATCAGTTCGATCAGCGCATCTCCTTTCATTTTTCGAGCTAAGAAATAGCCCAACAAAGACGCGATGGCATAAGCGATAATCAATGGCCACAAGCCTGTCCAGCCCCAAACAAAGCCCGTAAACATGGCAAAAAAGGTCGTTGGACATAGAGCCAGCCCCATGATAAAAACAGCACTCACCCAAAATAACACATATTCCGTAGGTGAAAATTCTGTAAAAAATGTGGGATTCGACAAGGCAAAATAACCCAACAACACACTCGAAAGCACGGGTAACGCTCCCATCCAGAGAAGGTAAAGCGTTTCAAGAATGATGCGACGATTTTTTGGCATAAGGCCAACAAATATACGCTTCTTTTCATAATCCAAGCCCTTTTCCCTACCTTTGCAGGGCATTTTGCCCCATTAAAATTCATCCATGGAAATCGCAATCATCAAATACAACGCCGGAAATGTGCAATCGGTCATGTACGCCTTGGACAGAATCGGGATGAAATACCAATGGACAGATGACGAGCAAGTAATTCGTTCTGCAGATAAAGTCATCTTTCCTGGGGTTGGTGAGGCGAGTACGGCTATGGCCTACTTACGCGAAAAAGGCTTAGATCAATTGATTCCTTCGCTGAAACAACCCGTTTTAGCAACTTGCATCGGGATGCAATTGTTATGCCGGGATTCCGAAGAAAATAACACAACCTGCATGGGTGTTTTTGATGTGCCCGTGAAACGCTTTGTTAGCTCAGATCTAAAAATACCGCACGTTGGCTGGAATTCCATTCAAGCTCAAGGTGAAAATATCTTGATGGAAGGACTCAAAAAAGAAGAATACGTTTATTTCGTTCACTCCTTTTATGCGCCCGTAAATCCCTATACGACAGCCACTTGCGACTATGTGCAACCTTTTTCTGCCATGTTGCAAAAAGACAATTTCTATGCGGCACAATTCCACGCAGAAATATCGGGCATGGCCGGACAAAAAATCATTCAAAACTTCTTAGCGCTTTAATCTATGTTCCAACTCATTCCAGCCATCGATATTATTGGAGGACAATGCGTTCGATTAACGCAAGGGGATTACCAACAAAAGAAAGTTTACAGCTCTGACCCTTTAGAAATTGCAAAAGCATTCGAAGGGGCGGGCATTCAACGTTTGCATTTGGTGGATTTAGATGGAGCCAAAGCGAAAGAAATTGTCAATGCCGCTGTCTTGGAGCGCATTGCTTCAAATACTTCATTACACATTGATTTTGGTGGCGGAGTACAATCCGATGCCATGATCGACCGAGCATTTTCTGCCGGTGCAGCACAAATCACCGCAGGAAGTATTGCCGTTCGCAATCCTGAACTCGTACACGGTTGGTTCAAAAAATACGGAACAGATAAAATCATTTTAGGTGCCGATGCACACAACGAGCAAATCGCCGTATCGGGCTGGCAAGAAAATTCCAACATCTCCATTTTTGATTTCCTGACCGACTACCAAGGGGCAGGTGCGCAATACGTTATTTCGACGGATGTGGCGAAAGATGGATTGTTGCAAGGACCGAGTTTTGATTTATATGAAAAAATTCAGGCCAATAATCCCGGAATGAACATCATTGCGAGTGGCGGAGTGGCCAATATGCAAGATTTGGAACAATTACGTTCCATGAATTTATTCGGTGTGATTGTTGGAAAAGCCTTTTACGAAGGTCGCATTACGCTTGAAGATTTAGCCACATTTGCCAAAGAATCCCTATGCTAACGAAACGAATTATTCCCTGTTTGGATATAAAAGAAGGTCGGACTGTGAAGGGGACCAACTTTGTGGACTTGCGCGATGCGGGTGATCCCGTTGAATTGGGTGCACTCTATGCGGAACAGGGAGCAGATGAATTGGTTTTTTTAGATATCACAGCGACCGTTGACAACCGAAAGACTTTGGTCAACTTGGTTCGTGAAGTGGCACGTCATGTCAACATACCTTTTACCGTCGGTGGTGGAATCAGTAGCATCGAGGACGTTTCTGCCTTATTGAATGCGGGTGCTGATAAGGTGTCGATTAATTCATCGGCGGTTCGTCGGCCAGAATTAGTGGACGAATTAGCATTGCAATTCGGGTCGCAATGCATCATCGTGGCGATTGATACACGCTTTGTGGATGGCAATGATTGGGTACATACGCACGGAGGAAGAAAAATCACCGAAATTCAAACGATGGCATGGGCGAAAGAAGTCGAGTCACGTGGGGCGGGTGAAATATTATTAACATCCATGGATGCTGATGGAACCAAAGCTGGCTTCGCGAACGACTTGACGAGTCGGGTATCAGCGCAGTCTTCCATCCCCATTATTGCCTCAGGTGGTGCGGGAAGTATGGAGCATTTTTATGAGGTTTTTACGGAGGGAAAAGCGGATGCCGGATTGGCAGCGAGTATTTTCCACTTCAAGGAAATTGAGATTATCGAATTGAAAAAATACTTAGCGAACAAAGGAATTCCGATGCGGATTTAATAATTTAACCCTTATGAGTTTACAACCCGATTTTTCCAAAGGATTAGTACCTGCCATTATTCAAGATGTAAGCACCTTGAAAGTCTTGATGTTAGGTTACATGAATGAAGAGGCCTATGCCAAAACGATTGCTGAAAAACGGGTGACCTTTTTTTCCCGCTCCAAGAATCGTCTTTGGACCAAAGGAGAAACTTCAGAAAATTATCTAGATGTGGTCAGTGTGGCTATTGATTGCGATCAAGACACGATTTTGATTCAAGTAAAGCCTGCAGGGCCAACGTGCCATACGGGAGCTGACACTTGTTTCAACGAATCTAATGCGGACAATGCCGCATGGTTGGATCAATTGAAGCATGTGATTCGTTCACGTAAAAATGCCTCAGCAGACACATCTTACACAGCTTCATTATTCCAAAAGGGCACACACAAAGTTGCCCAAAAAGTGGGTGAAGAAGCCGTGGAATTGGTGATTGAGGCACTTATGAACAATGACGAATTATTCAAAGGCGAAGCGGCGGATTTAATCTTCCACCTTTTGGTTTTATTAGAGGATCGTGGAATCGGTTTGGAAGAAATCGTAAAGACATTACAAGCTAGACATCAGAAATAATATGATTGGATTTATCATTCGTTACATCATCATTGCTTGCGTGGTATTAATCATTCCACGTTATTTAAAAGGAATTACTGTCGATGGATTTACCGCAGCTTTAGTGGTTGCTCTAGCCATGGGATTTTTAAATTCCTTCGTGAAACCCATCTTAAAAATTATCAGTTTCCCGATCACTTTCATGACCTTGGGATTATTTTCTTTGGTGATTACGGTAGCGATGGTTTACATCGTGGAAGCCTACGTCGATGGCTTTAACGTGAATGGATTCATTGCACCTTTAATTTTCAGTTTTGTGGTGGGAATTACGAACTCTTTTGTAGGGCTATTTACGAAATAATCCCCCTTACCTTTGGCAAACCTTGGAGGATTGCCAAAGGTAGTGTTTGCATAAGCCAATTCAGTCAAACAAAAATCGATTATCAATTACTCGATAAACTTAACAACCATGCCTTTGCTGTTTCCTCATCTGTGAAAGATTTCATGGGAATGGGGGGCTTTTGAAAGGCAAAAAGAAGCTTCATAATCAAGGTAGACAGTCCGGGCTTTGACACCATAGCCATTGCCGAATAGATCTCGGGAAGAATCGATTTGGAATAATCCCGAGTAGTCTTGTCGGGCATCGGCGAGTTTTTTAAAAAGATTAATAAAGGCACCGGCTTATCTCCCGCAATGCTTTTGACCAATTCCTTATTCCTTTCCATCAAAGGAACTGTGCGCAAAACAGATTTGGAATAGGAATACAGAATTCCTGATTCATCTAAACGGTAATTGGCGATTTCCCCTTCTATAAGCTGCATAAATTAACTGATATCTTTCGAAGAAATACGAAAAGTCATTAATCCTGCAAAAGCGGCTGGGATCGCAAATACCCAAAAACTTTGCGTCATATCTAGGCCCCAAGCGACCAATAATCCCCCTAAAATCGGACCGATAATTCCGCCCAATCGGCCAGCACCAATCGCCCAGCCAACGCCCGTCGTGCGAATATACGTAGGATACATACTTGCGGCCACCGCATATAAACCCACAAATCCGCCTTGCACGCCAAAGCCCATCAAAAAGAATATCACTAACACATAAGGCGAATGCACGAAGAAGCCAAAAGACAACATAGTCACCGCCGTAAAAAGTAAAATCGTCCCAATCGTTTTCTTTAAGCCAAAACGCGACGAACAATAACCTTGCATCGGTATGCCCACAATGGCACCTAGGTTAAAAACGGTTCCGGCGTAAATGGCTGCCGACATGGAAAGCCCTGCATTCGTAGCTAATTTGGGAATCCAATTCAACATAAAATACAAGGTAGCGAAAGCTAAAAACAATGCGGCCCACAACTGAAACGTAGAAATTCGGTAAGGCTCTTTGACCAGAATTTGAACACTTGGCTTTTCTTCTGCGCTCTGTGAAGCTGCAAATGACTCTTTGATAAATAGCCCAACCAGCGGTAATGACAAAAATGTCGCTAAGCCTGCTAGTTCAAAGAGATGCTCCCAACCTGATGTTTTGATAACCGTCGCAGCAACTAAACCTGATAAAACGGCACCCACCGGATAACCCGCAACCACCGTACTCACCCAAAAATTTCGGGTCGAAACAGGTGAATTTTCAGCAGTTAAAGCCGCCGTCGTAGCCATCATCGCACCAATGCCCAAACCACTGATGAAGCGAAAAATCATCAACAAATTCACATCCGTGGCATAAGATGTCGCATAAATACAAGTAGCCATTAATAATCCCGCAATCAGCATCGTGGATTTCCTACCAATCCGGTCGGCAAACGGTGCTAAAAATATAGCCCCTACGGTCATACCCACAAGACCCGAAGAGAATACAACCCCCAAGTTGGCGGGACTAATACTCCAAGCTTTCGCAATAGCAGGAGCGGCATAGGAAATGATGAGCACGTCCATGCCATCCAACATATTCATTAAAAAACAAATGAAAATTGTGAGGTATTGCTTAGTTGACATATCCAAAAGAAGGCTTCACGCCCGTTTTAACCCAGTTACGCAAGGCATCAAAAGCCTCACCCGTTTGTTTATCTGTAAATTGGCAATGTGCCTGTCCATTCGTGTATTTGACCGTAAAATATTTCCCACGACCCTGCGCATGAATCATGTTTTCGAGATTCGTAACCGCATAAGAAACAGGAATCAATTGATCATAAATTGTGTGCATTAGCACGATTGGCTTATCGATTTTCCCAGTCCGATCGTAGCGCGCGAAAAGTTTCTGCGGATCCTGCGTGGATGCCAAACGCTCTGCTTTTCTGTTTACTTCCAGATTATCCGGAAATCCAGAATAGACCGTTTGCGTATTGTCAAATGGGTTACCATTGAATTTTAATGCCAAATCACGCAACACATTTTGGTTGAAAAATAAAGAACCTGGTAAATCAGCTAATTTCAAATCAAAGCGTTTCGCAAAAGCGACTGCTAGTACGGAATCTTTAGCTAAAATGGCTTGTTTGATGGCCGCCATGCGCGAACCTGCTTGAGCAAATGAAACAAATTGTATCGCGCTTGTTGGGTCAAAAATTTCCTTCAAGCTAGGAACGATCCCCGGAAAAAGCCCATTAAACGTCGCATACATGTCATATTCTTTGCGGCATTGTAGATAAGGTCTAGAAGCCAAAGGGCAAAGGGGTAAACCGCCTTGGTAATGCTGCCCAAAATTTTCCAATGTCGCAACCGTAATCCCGCCGCCCATCGAATGCCCCACCATAAACGTGGAATCCGGTTGGCCCACCTTTTTAACAAACGCTTGGCGCAATTCTTCCGTGGCATCAACACCCTCAGCCAGAGCGAACCCTTGAATGGGATAATCCGAGGCAGCAATCGCAAAACCGCGATCTAAAAAAGGTTTTAGTCGTTGGGCCAACTGAGCATTTGCGCTAGCTGGTGGGGTGCCCATGAACTGGTAACCATGTGCATACATGATTAGCTTTTTGTTCCAATTTGCTGGGATGTGTACTTGATAATCGCCACCCTTGAGAACGCCCAGGTCAACCGCCTTTTGTGCATGTAGCGAAAGGGCTAGCAGGCATAAAATTGCTATTTGCTTCATTAGAGTAATTTATAAATTCGGATTTTCACAGCATCAGGCATGCGTTCGCCGGTGCAAACAAAAATGGTATCATTGATCCAAGCATATTTGCTCGTTAAAGGAGCTTCTAATTTGGGAATCGCGCGGAAATAATATTGACTGGCATCCACTTTTTCACCTTTGGCAATACGCGCTGCGACTTCGGGAGTTGCAACACGAACACCAATGTTTTTCACATAAATGATGGATCCGTCATCTGCCTTGAATTGATAATGCGCTTCCAATTCCGCTACACCATCTTTCCGGACTATTTGCCAGTCGGCACCTCCATTAAAAATCTCTCCTTTAATTCCAGGGCCATCCACTGTCCCACCAATAATAGGAATAATCCGACGCGTTCCATGGGCCGTTTCACCTACGGTTAGTGCGGGACTAAGTTTTACTTGCAATTCGCAGAAAAATTCGAGTTTGGGGGCGTCTTGAGCAAAGACGGTAGTCATACTGAATATCAGCAAGATGATAATTTTTTTCATGGGTTTAGATTTATCTCCCTCACTTAGCTTTGGCAAACCTGGGAGGATTGCCAAAGCTACGGGGAAATAAGGAATTTTCGATGGCTAAAAAGCATTTTATCAAGAAATTGGAGGCTTAATTTCTCCGAAATCTGCTAACTTCGCGATACGCTGACGGGGTCGGTGACCACCGGCAGCGTATAAAACTCAATGAAAAAGAAACTACGTATTCGTTATTGTCCACAATGCCATTGGTTATTACGGGCAACGTATGTTGCTCAAGAACTCTTAACTACATTCGAAAAAGAACTTGGTGGCATTTGCCTCGAGCCGAGTGATACAGCTGGTGAATTCGCCATCCTTTGCGAAGACGATGTCCTCTTTGACCGAAAAACAAATGGGGGTTTTGAGGAAATCAAGATAATCAAACAACTTGTTCGGGATTATGTTTGTCCGGAAAAACCCTTAGGGCACAGCGACAAATGATAGGTCTCGTTTTAGCTGGCGGCAAGAGTTCTCGAATGGGACAAGACAAAGGCCTTATGCATGACGAATGCGGGAATTCCTGGGCTAAAAAAGCACAACAATTATTAATTGAATCCCAATTAACTTGCTACATTAGTATAAATACGAGACAAAGGAAATCATACTCAGAACTTTTCCCTCCAAAAGACTTGTTGGAGGATCTCGAAAATATCTATGTTGAGGGCCCACTAAAAGGTCTTTTGAGTGCACATGTCCGATTTCCAAGCGAAAATATTTTGGTAATTGCTTCTGATCTTCTTCACCTACAAGTTATGCAGATCTCACACCTCATTTCTTTTCAAGCAAATGATACAAAACATGAGATATGGGTGTATGGAAATCAAGCCAAACCAGAGCCCCTTTGTGCAATCTATTCAGCACATATTTTAGCCAAAATCATAGCGAATCCACCCGAAAAATTTAGTTTAATGAGTTTGCTTAAAAGGCACAAAACAGCATTTCTAAATATTCCGAAAGATGAAATTGCATGTTTTACCAACTTTAATTACCCACCAAGTGAAATGCTGACTTAGGCGATTCACATAATTCACAGCAATAATCCGAAGGCAAATCTTCAAAAAACGTACCCACCGTAATACCTTTGCCTATATCGCCATAGGCTGGATCGTACCGGCTTAAACAATTCTGACAAAAATACCTATCCTCTTTTAAATTTTCGTGTATACGTATATCGGGTAAAAGCGATTGTTGAACTTGGGAAGTTCGAAATTTATAAAATGACAAAATTGCACGACGCAATTGTTCTCCCAAAACAAATTTAGGTACTCCCTTGCAAAACAAAGAGCCCGTACGCTGATTTGGATTAAAATCATGTGCGCACATGATATCATAAACCTGAAATAATCCCCATAAAATGGGTCTAGATCGAATGACAATGCCACCAAATACCTCGCTTTTCGGTCGAGTTTTGATCCCAATGCTCAGGCCGAATGATCGTGTATCTTCGATACTCAATTGGCGGACCAAAAACTGTTTCAAATCCAAACCTGCAGGGCTATGATCTTCTAATTGAAAATTTAGCTCATTTGCGGCATGTCGCATATTAATTTGATGCTTTTCAAGCAATAAATTCCATGCGCCTTTATCCTTTTCCTCTATCCCCTTAATCATTAATGTTTTCCAGGGTGTAGATCCCATTTGGCCAACTTTTGTATCCAAACACAATTGACAAGCCTCCCTTAAAAAATCACAACTAAACAATTCTTTTCGCCTATAAATCCCTAACCAATATCGATTATTGTATCGATTCAAGCCCTCATAATAAGGCAAATTAAATGCTGGCAATTGAGCGGGCAAAATCGCCGAACGAATGACAAAATCTTTCAATTCCATTCGTGACATTAATTGCTCTCCATTTGCCTCTACCTGATCATAAAATGATTCACGATCAGCGAGTATTAATTCCTCTAAATTTTTCGAAAAGCTTGCTACATCCTGCGTATATACAATTGAGGTCCATTCATAAATCACATTAGTTTTGGGAAATCGAATAAACAAATGCCAAAAATGTGCTTCAGTTGCTGACGCTACCCAATTTATATTTCCAGTCAATAAAGGTGTAAAACTTTGATTACTATCTGAAATATTGATTTTCAAAGTGGGTAAATAATCAATTCCATCCAATATGTCTCGGTAAACACCTTCACTAAGCCAAGTATCCTGAATAAAAACTTCTTCAGCTGGATAAGAACTTACAATATTTGGATATAATTCCTCGTTGATTTCAAACCGAATTTCTGTTTGGTCTAAAATCGACACTAAATCTCCTACCATATCTGCTTCCAAAGGTATCAAAAGCTGCTGACGCAAACCAAAGCGAACCTGCCGAATTTTCAATCGATCCAGGATGTTTAATATTTCCAACAAATCCCCAGGCGAAATAATCCCCCCAAGAAAATTAATCTTTACATAGCTCATACTAATCCAAATTCATGCATCGCAATGGGAAAATTTTTATTTTCATGACTGGGATTTGTCAATTTTAATAAACTGAATCGTTGCAAATTACTCAAGCCATTCCAAGCACCTACCGATATTTCCCAACCGAACTCACGAGCTTTGGCAGCCATCCTGATAGGCACTTCGGGTCCTTGATGCCAAGCATCCAATATTTTTTCAGCTGGTAACTCTGCTGCTGCTTGACCCGTATATTTTTCAATCAACTGAGACAAGTAATGAGCATAAAGTGCTTGATCTGCTTTGGATTCACATGCGTACAAGGCCAATGCTAACTTTTCGTCCGAGCTAAACTTTGCCCAAGCGGCTAATTTCAACTTTATACGCACAGCGTCTAATTTAAAACGAACTGCCATGGGTATACAACGCATGTTCGCTTCCATGAAATCTTCTTCAAACATGAAATATTCTATACCTGATTTACCTAAGAAAATAGATGGTTCCATAAGATTACGATTGTTTCAAATTTCGTTGCAAAATTGATTTAACTTCAGGCCGACAACTTCCACAACCCATGCCCGCCCCACTTAACTGACATAATTGCAGATGATCCGTACATCCCGCTTCAATTTTAGCGATCAAATTCCCTTCCCCGACCCCATTGCAAGAGCAGATCAATTTTCCTATGACAGGCTCAGATGTTTCACCTGATCGCAATAAAAGTAACCGCTTTTCGCTTAACTCAATTTTCTGCTCAATCAAATTTCGAAATTCTAGGAACTCTCTTTTATCTCCTATCAAAATGGCTCCAATTAGTCGGTCGTTGTGAATGATACACTTCTTATAATATCGTTTCGCCTTATCCACAAAAATCACCTCCTCATAAGCCGGGTCTTTAGGACATTCAACTACCCCCATGGAACATAAATCCGTCCCCTGCATTTTCAAAATATTCATCAATAATGATCCCGAATATTGCTTTGAAATATCTCCACTGAGGTAACGAGCAACCACTTCTGCTTGTTGTTCTGCGGCCGCAGTAATCCCATACAACGAGCCTGCACATTCGGCAATTTCACCAATAGCAAAAATAGAAGGATCACTCGTCTGTAAATATTCATCCACACATACCCCACGTTGAGTAAGTAAATCCGCCTCTTTTGCCAATTCAATATTAGGAATTGTACCAATTGCAATTACAATTCCCTGAGCTTGTAATGTCAAGCCACTTTTTAGTCGGACACCTTCTACGGCATAGGTACCCAATACGCGTTCTATTTCGTCATTGTAATGGATAGATATCCCTCGATCTACTAATTCTTCATGCAACAATTGACTCCCCAATGGATCCAGTTGACGATCCATAAATCTTGAATTTCGGTGCACCAAAATTACAGGTATCCGCATTTCCTCCAATGAAGCGGCCAATTCAATACCCAGCAATCCCCCACCAACAATAATAACCGGGCCCTTCGTTGGATCTATATGCGCTCGAAAGCGGTCAGCATCCGGCCTACTACGCATCGTAAAAATTCCTTGTAAAGGTGGCAAATCCTTTAGTATTGCAGGCCGACTTCCTGTCGCTAATATCAGAATATCATATGCATGGATATCCCCGTTCGAGTCAGTTACTGATTTATTTTCGCGATTAATGGATTTGATTGCTAATCCCCGATGCAAGGTAATGGCATGCTCAACTTCCTCATCGTCCGACATCTTCACTAAATTCATCCATGGTAATGTCCCATTGATATAATCGGGTAATAAAACCCGGTTATAAAATGGCAAATCCTCTTTACTGAATACAACTATTTCGTCTTCCGAATTGGCTAATCGATACGACTTTACAAATCCGCATGCGCCAGCACCGGCACCTATAACGACTATTTTTTGCTTCTGTTTGATGAAGGCTTGAACCGAAACAGCCGAAAATTTAAAATCAGGCTCTTTACTTTTCGGATCCACAAGTGAAGATGTCAAGTTATTCACGCGATTATCATCTCGACCCGCAATTTTTCCCCAGTGCATAGGCATAAAGACACCTCCAGGTTTTATGTTCTGACTAAGCTTGGCTTTAACCCGAACAAATCCACGCTTATTTTTAACTTCCACTAAAGTCGCTTCTTGAATTCCAAGTCTAGCTGCATCCGATGGATGTATTTCCAAAAATGATTCAGATAGATGTTGTTTCAATTTATTCACTTTCCCAGTTTTTGACATCGTGTGCCACTGATCCCTTATCCGACCTGTATTTAAGATAAATGGATATTCATCACTACACTTTTCAGAAGTATTTTCATCTGATACGGCATGGATTTGGGCTTTACCAGAAGCAGTATAAAAGTGATGGTCTGTAAATAAACGAGGTGTTCCAACTCCTTTAGAACCGCTAGGGTATGGCCACTGTACTGTTCTTTTTTCTTTTAAGATTGTATAGTTCAAGCCACTTATATCGATGTGTGTCCCAGCAGTTAATTGAGCATGTTCATCATAAATCTCACGAGTTTGATTAAAGTTGAAACCAGCATAACCCATTTCTTGGGCAAATCGGCAAATAATGGTCGCATCTGGGAGTGCTTCCCCTGGTGCATCAACTAGTTTAGGTAAGTAGGAAATACGCCTTTCTGCATTAGTCATCGTTCCTTCTTTTTCGGCCCACGCAGCCGCAGGAAAAACTACATCAGCATATGCTAATGTTTCAGCACAATTCGATATTTCTTGTACAACAACAAATTTGGCTTTTTTCAAACCAGCCTCAACAAGATGCACATCAGGCATACTCGTCAAGGGATTAGTACATATAATCCAAACAGCCTTCAAGGTCCCCGCTTCTAAAGCACTGAACATTTCCGTTGCACTTAAACCTGGTTTCGATGCAATCCGACCTGAAGGTACGCCCCAAAATGCTTCTACCTCTTCCCTGTGAGCTGAATTCAATAAATCACGATGTGCAGGTAATAAATTCGATAAACCACCCACCTCTCGGCCACCCATCGCATTAGGCTGACCCGTCAATGAAAGTGGTCCAGCCCCGGGCCTGCCTATTTGCCCCGTAATTAAATTCAGATTAATCAACGAAAGATTTTTGTTCACCCCCACAGCACTTTGATTGAGGCCCATAGTCCACATACTCATATAAGCCTTTGCTCCAGCTATAAAACTTGCTGTCTGTTCTATAGCTGCTGTTGAAACTCCACAAATCAAAGCCGCCTCCTCAATAGTTCGCAAAAAAACAGATTCGCGATATGCTTCGAATCCTTCCGCATGTTGCTGGATAAAATGTTGATCAACCGCCCCCATTTCGATTATTAGTCTACCAATAGCATGATGCAAAACAATATCTGTTCCAGGATTGACCTGAAGGTGAATATCAGCTAGTTCACAAGTTTGCGTCTTGCGTGGATCACTGACAATGATTTTAAGTTGAGGATTTCGTTCCTTGGCCGCTTCAACGCGCCTCCAAAGTATGGGATGACACCAAGCAGGATTTGCCCCTGCAACAAATAGTACATCCGCGAAATCTAAATCCTCAAAAGAAACAGGCACAGAATCCTCTCCTAAACTCAACTTATACCCAACAACAGCAGAACTCATACAAAGGCGTGAGTTAGTATCAATATTATTACTACCGATATACCCCTTAATCAACTTATTAATCACATAATACTCCTCGGTAAGACATTGACCTGATGCATAAAATGCGACAGAATCAGGACCATATTGCTTAATCAGAGCCTTAAATACGGCAGCTGTGCGTTCCATGGCTTGATCCCAACTAACCCGCTTTCGGGCTTGGTTTTTGCCATATCGAATTTCTGGATAAAGTAATCGATCAGAGGAATCGTTAACGGTATAATGTAAATTCATTCCTTTACTGCACAGTTTGCCATCATTGACTGGATGACCTTTTTCCCCTTCTACGTGCAGCCGACCTAATGGATCTTTTTGAATAGATACACCACAGCCAACACCGCAATAACAACAAGTGCTTTGGTGCTGTGTAAAACCGGCTTTCAGGTGTTTCTCCATCGTTTTATATTTAAGCCAAATGTAATTCTACCGACTTTTTGGATTCCGAAAAACGGGTAATAAAAACAATCACCGAAACAGCTATAGCAATAAGACCGATGTACCCAAAGGCTTGCATATAAGTAATGGTTTCACTTTTAAATAAAAATCCAAATAACATACCTCCAACATTTCCGCCGGCCCCTACCACACCACTCACCAGTCCAACATTTTTTGTGTTAATAAAAGGAGTAATAGCATAGGTAGTTCCATTAGCCATTTTTAAGAACAAAGCAAAAGTGACCATTGACAAAATTGCTAATGTCATATTTCCTGAATTAGCAAAAAGTAGCAAACCTAGACCTTCCAACAATAAAACAGATGCTAACAACAAACCTTTTCCTCGCATTCCATAGCTTCGTCCCACCCGATCAGCAAATATGCCCCCAAGTGCGCGAGCAAAAATATTCATAAAACCGAAAGCCCCAGCCCAGAAACCAGCAGCACTTTGACTTAATTTATATTCTTGAACAAAATGCAATGCTGCCACATTATCAAATGTAATCTCCATACCAAAACAAACAGCATAGGATAATGCCAAAGCCCAAACTCGCCAATCCTTAAGTACGGAATAATCTGTTTTTGTTTTCGCTTGAACTTCGCGCTCAATCTCATCGTAATTCCCTGCTGGTGTATCTTTAGTGAAATAAAAATAAACAAAAGCCATGATAAGCATCATCACACCAGGCAAAATCATCGCATACCTCCAAGCATCCGCTTTCACAAATCCAAAGCCAACAATCACTGAAAAAACGATTGGCATTAACATGTTTGTCACCCCACCACCTAAATTTCCCCAACCACCAGCGACTGCATTTGCTGTTCCTTTCAATGCAGCTGAAAACATCATGGAAGTATGAAATTGCGTAATAACAAATGATGCGCCTATAATGCTTATGGCTAATCGAAACAATAAAAAACTCGTGTAGCTATCTGCTAATCCCACGCACATGACAGGGATAGACCCGATTAACAATAATGCAGTATAGGTTTTCCGAGGTCCCCATGTATCACATAACCGCCCTATTAGCAATCGTGCTATAATAGTTCCCGAAACTGAGGCAATGATGATATTTCCGATTTGAGGTTTCGTCAAATGCAAGGTTTCTTTGATTGTTGGCATCAATGGTGCTAAACCAAACCATCCAAAAAAACAAACAAAAAAAGTCATCCAAGTGATGTGAAACGTGCGCATTTGTACGCCACGGAAAGAAAAAATACTTAATTTTTCGAGAGGTTTAATCGTATTCATCTTGTATACATTTAGGTGGATTAAAAAATAACATTCAATTGTAGGTAGGCCCAAGA
Organism: Aquirufa echingensis; assembly: GCF_042714525.1. Taxonomy (NCBI): domain Bacteria; kingdom Pseudomonadati; phylum Bacteroidota; class Cytophagia; order Cytophagales; family Flectobacillaceae; genus Aquirufa; species Aquirufa echingensis. Next base: position 19,890 of record NZ_JBBKYA010000001.1, read on the forward strand.
GGCCTTTTTCTGTGCGGTGCCAGGATTTAAGTCCTTCGCAAGGACCATAGAGTCACTAGCATGTAGGAACGAATAACCAAATTCGAGTGTACTGAATTTATTCAGGGAATAGGTACTTACCCAATCCATCTCAAACCCGAGATAAGGATCTATTTTCTGTCCATCCATGGCTTTTTGATCTGCCGCCAAAGCGAAATAATGGAGGTCGATTCCTGAATTAAATCGTTTATTCGAAGACTGGTATTTGACCTTTAAATATGCATCAGATAACCCTCCTTTGGGAGAACCTGTTCCTGCATAGAAATAATCCATCAATCCCCAAAACTTATGTGGAGTTCCGTACAATGGGTCAAATCTCCGATTCATTTTCGAGCTATCAAATGCATCATTACCCGAAACCAAATCCCAACCCGCTACATATGCTATCTGTTTTGGCTGATATGTGAGCGCGAAAGAAGAAGTGTACGCATTCAAATTAAGTCCATCCTTGTCATGACCCGTTTGATAATACATCGCAGCATAAAGCTGAATGACTTTTGATAATGGAATCGTTAATGTTGAACCCAATGTCCATCTGGCATGAAGGGTGTTCGAATGGTAACGTCGCCCATATATATATGCCGTATCCTTTCCTGCAATTGTACGTAATGAGTCCACTTGAAAAGCACCAAACTGGTCGCTAACGACTAGCCCAGACCACTTGGCTTTTGCAATATTTTTTGCCAAATATAAAAATTGAAGCGATTTATAATTTTGACCTAATGCATTTGTAGAAGGAGGATTTATTAACCCAGCAGAACCTGTCTTGCTAGATATACCATTGGCTGCAATCAATGGAACAAAACCCGACGGGGTTGGAACTAAATTACCTTTACTATCCTTGACATATGGCAAGACATTTCCTGGTACATAATAGGTGCCATCTGTTTGAAATGCATCAGTATTTTGATTATATGCAATACCAAAATCAACACGCCATCCTTTGTGAAGCATTTTGAAGACCATCGCATCATGTCGGCGAGCTTGTTGCAACCAATCCAGATTACCTAAAAGTCGGGAATCGTCATAGACTAATTCTTGCCGGCCAATCTTCAGACCCAAGTACTCTACGAATCCCGGCAAACTAGTGTCTTTTTTGTTCATCAAAGAAATTTCAGCCCATGCCTCATGGATACCTAAACGAGCACCTTCAGCAGTAGAAATTGTAGAGGCATCTTGACCCCATACACGCACGTCCTGAATTGATGCTTGAAATTGTACTCGATTACTTTTAAATGCACTTGTCACCCTAGCCCGCTGTGATATAAAAAAAGCCGGTTCATTCGTATTAAGGCGCAAAGTTCCAAACCCATCGCGGTATTCAGCACGGTTACGAAGTTGGCCCGACCAAGTTAGCTGTCCGAATGCCTGGCATCCGAAAAGCAGAAATATCCAAAGTAATTTATAGTTCATCATCCGTAATACTTAGGAAAACTTGATCATCATCCACACGTACTTGATAGGTTTTAATGGCGCATTCATCACCACTCAGACATTCTCCTGTTTTTAAAGAAAAGGTCTTTTTGTGAAAGGGGCATGCCACTTTGGGCTCATCTCCTTGGGATCCTATCATCCCTCGACTTAATGCCATTTGATGCCGGTGTGGACATTCATTTTGTGTTGCATACCATTCACCTCTTCGCTTAAAATGGAATAAAGCGATTTGTAAGTCAGCTACTTTAACACATACGCCTCCATTCTCAGGAACATCTTGTACCGAGCAAGCGTGAATCCACTTGTCATTCATTGTATCTACCATAGCTATATTATTTCCAGGCTTTCGCCATTTTTTGTTCACGTAATTCGTCAAATTGTACTGTGGGGTCTTTTTCTTCAGGTGCGTTCACAAAGTGACTGAAGCGTTTTCTGAATGCAGGATTTTCAACTGCGGCCTTCCATTCACAGACATAATTATCGACCAATGATTGCATCTCAGTTTCTAGTTCTGCCCCTAAGCCTAAGCTGTCATTGACTACTACGTTACGCAGATAATCCATTCCACCCTCTAGTTTATTTAACCAAGTAGCTGTTCGGGTAAGAGGGTCAGCCGTCTTAATGTAAAACATTAAGAATCGGTCGATGTAGCGAATGCACGTTTCACTATCCAAGTCACTCGCTAATAAAAGCGCATGTTGCGGCTTCGATCCGCCATTCCCACAAACATGTAAATTCCATCCTTTTTCTGTGGCGATGATTCCAAAATCTTTACTTTGCGCCTCAGCACATTCGCGAATGCAACCAGAAACACCTCCTTTAATTTTATGCGGAGCACGGATTCCTCTGTAACGCTCCTCAATTTGAATGGCGAAGGAAACGGAATCATGTAAGCCAAAACGACACCATGTACTCCCAACACAACTTTTTACGGTTCGCAAAGCCTTACCATAAGCATGTCCACTTTCAAAACCAGCAGCAATTAATTGTTCCCAGATTGTAGGCAAATCTGACAAGTGAGCACCAAATAAATCGATTCGCTGACCTCCTGTAATTTTGGTATATAAGTTAAATTCTTTGGCAACTTGACCTATGACAATCAACTTATCAGGCGTTATTTCACCACCAGGGATACGTGGAACTACGGAATAAGTGCCTCCTTTTTGAATATTGGCTAAGAAACGGTCATTACTATCTTGCGCAGTATCATTGCCTTTATCGAGTATTAATTCATTCCATAGGCTAGCGAGAATGGAAGCTACTAATGGCTTACACGTCTCGCAACCATCTCCTTGACCATGCACAGTTAATACTTCATCATAGGAACGAAGGTCATGTAAACGAATAAGATCCATTAATTCTTGCCGACTAAACTCAAAATGTTCACAGATCACATTTCGCACATATATTCCTTGCGCCTTCAAAGTATGATTAATAATATCTTTGACCATAGGAACACAACCACCGCAGCCGGTTCCTGCCTTACAACATTTTTTAATATCGTCTAACGTGGCAGCCCCTTCAAGCACATGACTGGAAATATCTCCTTTGCTCACAGCTTCACAGCTACAAATCACGGCCTCATCAGGCAAACTAGTAACACCTGCCCCTCCATCGTGCTCTCCCCCACGCGCCCCCAAAAGAATATCCTCCGGATTAGGAGGCAAAACCACTTTGTTTTTACATGTTTGTAACAACATGTTATATTGGTCTGCATCTCCGATTAATATACCACCTAACAATTCTTTCCCATCAGGACTAATATTGACACGCTTATAAATACCTTTATTTCTATCTTCAAAAACAATGGTGTGAGCATCATTACCCGTTACAAAAGGATCACCAAAACTGGCCACATCTACTCCAATCAGTTTAAGTTTTGTACTCATATCAAAACCCTGGAATGTCTTTTCTAAGCCCAACAAGGTTGAAACTGCGGCTTCAGCCATATCATATCCTGGGGCAACCAAGCCGTAAATCATCCCTTCATACAAAGCACATTCGCCTATTGCTAATATATGATGATCAGACGTTTGCATATATTGATTAACAACAATTCCTCCTCTAGGCCCCACTTCCAGCCCGCATGCACGAGCTAGCTCATCACGGGGTTTGATCCCAGCTGAAATCACGAGCATGTCCACAGGAAGAATACTTTCATCCTGAAATTGCATACCAGAAATAGCGGATTCCCCTAAAATTTCTTGGGTATTTTTAGACGTATGAATGGTTAAACCGAGTGATTCCAGCTTACCCTGCAACAGAGAAGAGCCCGCATCGTCGATTTGCCTAGGCATTAATCGAGGGGCAAATTCAATCACGTGCGTATCGCAAACACCCAAGTCAATCATAGCTTTTGCTGCCTCTAACCCTAATAATCCACCTCCTATCACTGCCCCAGTTTTTGCTTTAGGAGCCCATGATTGCATCAATACTAAATCTTCGATAGTACGATAGATAAAGACACCCGCTTTTTCAATACCGGGAATCGGTGGAACGAAAGCTGCGGAACCAGTCGCAAGGATCAAATAATCATAATATGCAACTCGACCTAGATATGAGCGCACACTTTTTGCTTTCCGATCAATTTCTAAAATAGGATCTCCAATAATTAATTCGATGCCCTTATCTGCATACCAAGAGGAAGGAGCCAGTTGGAGTTCTTCAGCTGACTTTCCATTAAAAAATTCACTGAGGTGAACTCGATCATAAGCAGGCCTCATTTCTTCTCCAAAGACAATAAGATCTAGTGATTTTGTGGATTTCGCAACCAACTTTTCACAAAGTTTAAAGCCAACCATGCCATTTCCAACGATGATAATTTTCATAATGCTAAATTTTAGGAACAATAATTGTACTATTCAAATATATATTTCAATCGCACAAATAAATTCAAGCTAAATGCAAAATGATAACAACAAGAATGACTCCTGATTTTGCTCCAATAATGTATTTATATGCTTGATTACGGAACAAATATCTATGACAAAAATTTTACAAACAAGAAATATTTGCTTTATTTTAAACCTATTTTTATCGATTTTGCAAAATTTATTGCAAATCAACTTAATTTTTAAACCTAAAAATGAAAGTTTTTTAAAAAATTTCAAAATATATTACAATAATCAATCTTCAATGTTTAGATTTGCTCGACACCAAAAAAATCGACTTAAATAAAATTGAACAATACCAAGATTAGTCCAATAACCATCATGAAGAAATCACTATTAACCTTGGTCGGAGCAGGTCCAGGAGACCCTGAATTAATCACATTAAAAGCTATTCGCGCAATCGGTGCAGCGGATGTAATCTTACATGACGCACTGGCAAATGTCGAATTACTAGAATATGCTAAAGCTGATTGTATTATTGAATTTGTTGGAAAACGATTTGGTTGCCACTACCTATCTCAAGCCGAAATCAATGATCGCATTGTTGAGTTAAGTAAGCAAAATAAAAACATAGTTCGACTTAAAGGAGGGGACCCCTTCGTTTTTGGTCGAGCGCAAGAAGAAATTGAAGCTGCCGAGTCCGCGGGGATGGAAGTCCGAATTGTACCTGGCATCTCAAGTGCACTAGCTGTAGCTGCATCAAATCGAATACCATTGACATGCCGCGGAATAAATGAAAGCTTTTGGGTGACAACTGGAACTACTGCCAATGGTGACATATCGACAGATATTCAATGGGCTGCACGTTCCACAGCAACCGTTGTTATATTAATGGCGATGAGTAAACTTGAAGGAATCATGGATATCTTTCGGTCTTGTGGAAAGCAAGATACCCCCGTGGCCATTATTCAAAATGGTACGAGGCCGAATGAAAAAATGGTCATTGGAACTGTGAAAGATATTCTTTTTCGCAGTGAAGCTGAAGGCTTAAGCAATCCTGCCATCATACTCATAGGCGATGTCGTATCCTTGTATCCAGAAAAATTAAGCCGCATAGTCCAACAAGAAATAGCCTCAATTTAAGCCATGGAGATTAACCAAAAAAGTGCCCTAGATTCAGAGACAGAATACACGGAATTAATGATTCCAAGTTATGCTAATTTTGGCGGCAAAATTCATGGTGGAATCTTGCTTTCATTAATGGATAAAGTCGCGTTTATTTGTGCTTCTAAACATAGCGGACAATATTGCGTTACCGTAGCAGTCGAAGGTGTTGAATTCAAACAAGCTGTCGAAGTGGGTGAGCTCGTAACAATTAAAGCGTCCGTTATTTTTGTGGGCAAAACAACGATGATTGTAGGCATGAGGGTGGAATCATTTAAACCAACTGAAGGCATTATTCGTCACACAAATTCATGCTACTTTACAATGGCAGCCAAAGATTCAGAAGGAAACCTAGCTGTTGTTCCAGGTTTGATTTTGAAAACAGATGAGCAGTTACGACGCTATTGCAAAGGTAAAATTATTCGCAAATTGTCATTGGAAAAACGAGAACTACTGAAAAGCGCAGTCAAAGATCAACTTATTCAGGATTTACGCCAAGAATGCCAAGAAGTGGATAAGTGCTTCATAGCCTAGGTAAAATATCAAATACCTAAAGACTAGTTTTCTCCGAAATCCACTAACTTCGCGATACGCTGACGGGGTCGGTGACCACCGGCAGCGTATAACCTAACTATGAAAAAACTGATTTTCGGAGCGATGCTCCTCTGCCTATCGTTAACTGGGTTTGCGAAAGGTAATCTCCCACGAACCATCGTAACAACCGACGGCGAAATTGACGACGTGGATACATTTATTCGCATGTTGATGTATTCCAACGAATACCAAGTCGAAGGACTCATCTATTCCAGTTCGATGTGGCATTACAAAGGCGATGGGAAGGGGACCAAATTCACCTCGGAAATGGAGATGACCCGGAAAATGTATGGCGCTAAAACGGATTTGCGCTGGCCGGGCGTTCAGTGGATTCAAGACCTTCTGAAAGCTTATGTACAGGTTCATCCCAATCTAATCTTGCACGACAAAAACTACCCATCGCCCGCTTACCTCAACAGCATAGTTAAAGTAGGAAATATTGATTTCGAAGGCGAAATGGAACAAATCACGGAGGGTTCCGAATGGATAAAAGCTAAGTTATTGGACAAGAATCCCGAACCGATTTATTTGCAAGCATGGGGAGGGACGAACACCATTGCGCGCGCTTTAAAATCGATTGAAGAACAATATGGTGCCGACAAAAATTGGCCTGCCATCAAAGCAAAAATTTCGAAAAAGGCCATCATTTATACAGTGATGGATCAGGACGCAACCTATAAGAAGTACATTGGAGGTCATTGGCCTGAAATTCGGGTTTTCTACAATGCCCATCAGTTTGCGAGTTTCGCCTACCCTTGGAAACGCATCATGCCAAAAGCAACACAGCCCTATTTCGAAGGCGCTTACATGGCAAATAAGATTATTTTGGACCACGGACCTCTTTTAAAAATGTATTATTCTTACGGGGATGGCCAAAAACAGGCTGGCGACGATGAACACATACACGGGGACATCACCAAAATAAAAAATGCGCAATGGGGTGATTTCACTCAATACGATTTCATTTCCGAGGGAGATTCCCCAGCCTTTTTACACCTCGTTGACGTAGGCTTAAACAACTTGAACAACCCTTCGTTTGGCGGATGGGGCGGTCGATTTGTGCAAGCGAAAGACAATCCATTCCGATTCGAAGACAATGAACAAGCCGCTGATTTCAATCCGGAAACAGGAAAAATGGACATCAATTATTCGCAAACACGCTGGCTAGTTGCGGCCCAGGAGGATTTCGCGGCACGTGCCGACTGGTGTGTAAAATCCTATGCGGATGCAAATCACGCTCCTCAAATTACGGTAAAAGAAGGCATGAATTTGACGGCTAAGGCAGGCCAAGAACTCTTATTAACGATAGAAACACGTGACCCAGACCGGAATGGCATTCAATTGAAAGCTTGGGCCTATCCAGAAACGGGATCCGGAAAAGCAGGGGTTAATATTGGGGGAAAGCAAGCCATCGTTTCCATCCCAGATTCAGCGAAAAAAGGGGACACTTTTCACGTCGTAATTGAAGGAACAGACAATGGAATTCCGGCCTTAACTCGCTATCGTCGGGTAGTGATTAGCATCCGCTAAATAGCTTCAAATTCGCCGCGTTCGAGGTTTTTACGAACTTCTCCGGCCTTAAAATATTTGCCATTCATGGAAATGTACACTCCTGGGGAGAGCACTTGCACAAAAGCGAGGGCACTCCCTAGGTTGAACATTCCATCAGAAGAACCAAATTTATAGGGAATCATCGCACCCATTAACACGATGGTTTTATCGGAAATTTTTCCTGCCAAATATTCAGCCGTTTGGGTCATCGTATCTGTTCCATGAGTAATTAAGATTCGATCAGCATCAGTTGAAAGGCAGGAATCGCAAATTTGAATTCGGTCAGTATCCGAAAATTCGAGGCTATCTTTCATAAAGAGCGTATCCGTTTTGACATCGAGTCGGTTCCGACCTTTTGTCAACATTTCCTGCAAATGCGTCTCTTTGAAATAGAGGGAACCATTTAATTCGTTGTACTCTTTATCAAATGTTCCTCCGGTAACATAAATCTGAATCATATTTTTTAATTTGTCGATGAATGATTAAAACTACATGGTCCAAATACAATTAGCAAAAACAAGCGAAGAATTAATTGGTGTATTGGCACTTCAACAAGCCAATCTACGGAAAAACATCAGTGATGAAGAGGCGACGACACAAGGATTTTTAATGGCAGAATACGACCTGGATTACCTCACATTTTTGCAAGAAAGTAGCCCTGGCATCATTGCCAAAGATGGAGATAAGGTTGTAGGCTACAGTTTAGTCGCATTACCCGAAACGGCACGCCAACATCCTTTGTTGGCCGATTTAGTTGCCAACATTGAACGATGCATATACGACGGCAAGCCAGTTACTAATTACGCGATTGTCGCACAATTATGTGTTTCAAAGGATTATCGTGGCCAAGATTTAGTCCAAAAACTCTATGGGGGATTTCAAGAGCACTATTCCTCACGTTTTGACTTTTGTGTAACCGATGTCGCACAGGCAAATGGCCGCTCACTCAAGGCGCATCAAAAACGCGGATTTCAAGTCATCGACACCCTCTCGTACGGCGGAATCGGCTGGGACATCGTTTTATGGGATTGGAACAAAAAATCAGCTTCTTGATAGGTCAATCCGTGCCAGAATAGGCGCTGGACTGATTTTATCAAAAAACTGATTGAAAAAATGCGTAAATCGGTAGACGCTGCCGGGGTTAGAAACCCCGGCAGCGTCACCAAAAAAAATGATTTAAAGTGCGTGGCGCAAAGTGAGGCCATACGTTCTTGGATCGCCCAAAACAGCGGCATATTGCCCAACACCCCCTGCTCCAAGTAATAGTTGCTCAAAATAGTTTTGATTCAAGACATTTCGTCCCCACACCGAGATGCTAACTCCCTTCACAGATCGGAAGCCAATGCGCGCATTGAAAAGCGAATATCCCTCAATGTTCAAGTATTTCGATGGTGATGGGCTCGACGAAAATCCGGAACGGAAATAATCATCTACGGCAATATAAAACTCCCCTGTTTGGCCTAGAACTTTCGCGACAGAAGTAAATTCTGCTCCAAATGAGCCTGCCCATTTGGATACGCCTGGCAAATCTCCTCCAGAAATATCTTTAAATGAGGCACCACCCGTTTCTTCCAAAGGTACCGGTGCATTTTTGAACGACGTATATATCGCGTCCGTATAGGCTAAATTTCCATAAAACGAGAAATGTTTCGTCAAACTCCATGTTCCATCTGCCTCAATACCACGCACCCGAACACCCTCCGCATTCGCTAAATATCCACGATTTACCCCCAAATCCGCCGTCTGCACATTTGTTTGGTAGTCGGCAATTTCTGTCTGATACGCCGTGATATTAAAAGTTGTATTAATCGTAGGACGTGATTTCAACCCAATTTCCACATGTTTGGTCGCCTCTGGTTTAACCGTCGCGAGCTCCAACATCGGTTTCCCGCCCGAAGATGGCAAACCACCTAAATTAATCCCTACCGGCTTATAGCCCGTAGAAAACGTTGCGAACGAATTGAAATTCTTCGAAGCCTTATAGGCCAAAGTCACTTGTCCCGAAAAATTACGGTCATTCACATCCGCCGTAAAGGCCTGATTTGTATAAATCAAATTCTTCAAGGCTAATAATGCCGGATCTGTCGTTTGAAGACCACCATAAGTCGTCCGACTGAATTCAATATCTTTGGAATCATAATTGTAACGAACTCCGGGCATCAAGCTCAAGCGATTTGTTAAGGCAATGTCCAGCTGCCCAAAAACAGCGGCAGATAATGTATTTAAGTTTTGACGCGTTTTGATACCATAACCTTCGAATAATCCCGGCGTTTTCCATAAAGTACTAGTTGTACTTTGCGAGAACCTCCAAGTTGCAGAACCAGACTCCTCGGTTTGATCAGGAGAAGATTTCAAATTTTGGCCAAATACAAAAACACCAAATACCGCACTCAATTTAGATGAGAATGTTCCAGCCCAACGAATTTCCTGAGACCATTGCTGGTGTTTAGAAGGCGCCTGCGATAATTTCAAGGCCTGTAAACCCGTGAAATCACGGTCACTCGATGGATCCCAATTCCAATATCGCCATGCAGAAGTCGCTGTCAACGTGCCAGGTCCCAACTGAATATCCGCATTTAAAGAAAGACCTCCCAGGTCCTGATTCGAACGCCATTGCGTATCCGTATCGATCAAACGATCGAATGGATTACGACTTGGCAGCGTATAATTCAAGTCCTTGATGATGTTCTCAAATTGTCGGTATGATGCGCGTAAAGTTGGCACCACTCCCGCAAAAACCTGAGCATATCCATTCGGTCTTTGTTCCGTAAAATCCCCAATCAAGGTAAATTTCACATGCTCCGAAGGAACGTATAACAATTGCCCGCGAACACCTAAATTATTCAAGTCATTCACTTTTTGTTGGGAAACAACATTGTACAATAAACCATCCCGCTGCGTTCCAGAGAAAGAAATTCGAGCAGCTAAGGTTTTGGCAAGTGGACCCGTAATACTCGCCTTTGCTTGAATGTAACCGTAATTTCCATAGCTCATTTCGAAATTGGCACCCGGAGTAAAGCTTGCTTTTTTCGTTGTTACATTAAAGTTACCCGCCGTTGTATTTTTACCAAAAAGCGTTCCTTGTGGCCCACGCAAAACCTCCACTTGTTCAATATCCACAAAATCCATCGTGGTGGCAGCGGGTCTCGCATAATAAACCCCATCCACATAGAATCCTACGCCTGGGTCAATACCGTCATTCGTTAAACCAAATGTTGTCCCCAAACCGCGAATACTTAAAGATGTATTACGTGGATTCGAAGAATATAATTGGACCGAAGGAATGAATTCCTTTAAACGGTTTACGTTAAAAGAACCCGTCTCCGCAACTTTAGAACCACCTATCACTGTAATGGGGATGGGAACATCTTGTACGGTTTCTTTTCGGCGGCGAGATGTTACGACGATTTCCTCTAATTCTTTCGCCTCTTCATTTAAGTAAATCGTCACCGGCGTTCCTTCCGCGATGTAATCTTGTTTTTGATAACCTACAAAGCTTACGACCAAGGTATAAGGAAACTTTTGGCCAGTCTGAAAATAGAAATGCCCTTCCACATCCGTAATAACTCCGTGCGTTGTACCCTTGATGTACAAAGAAACACCCGGGATCGGCTCCTTGGTTTTTGCATCCAAGACTTGACCACTTAAGGTAGAATTGATTGTCGATTTAATTTGTTGGCCAAAAGCCGTGCCCGAATTAGCGAAAATCAAGAGAATGGCAATAAACTTATTCATATTTAGCGGATTATATTTTGAATTACACTATAAACTCTACCGATTTGATAGATTATAAGACAAAAGTATGCCGCATATTATTTAAATGCAAATTCGCATTTGAAAATATTTTTCAGCTATTGGGATTTACTGTCGAAAATAGGCCAAATTTTAACATATACGCAGATTAATAAATATCTATAAATATTATAGACTTTATAGGAAATCAATTCATCTATGATAAAAATGCTATTAAATTTGAGCGTCTTGTTTACTTGAGACGGTGATATATCATCAAGCTAATGATGCTTCGGTCGTAATAATCCAAATTGGGACGCTGCTGAAAAGCATGTAAATAACCCATATCTACAGTCAAATTGGACCTTATGGGGATACTAATTCCAGCAAACATGCGATGTTGGTCCAATACATTTTCTGGATTTTCTTGAGCGGCATTGAGCAAAATCTCTGTATTTATTTTGCCTTGCACTTTTTTAAACAAGGGAAATAAAGCCTGAATACGATAGCGAAACCGGTAATTACTAAAATTTACGGCATCAATTAAATGTGTTTTAGCGGCATCCGTTCCTCGATTAAAGCGCATTTCAGCGCGAAATCGGTGATCTAAGCGAAAAATAGACGCGCGTTGTTTGTAAACTATATCAACATGCGGTCTATATTCTGGAATCGAAAGACGATTACTAGCGAAAGGATCATTAGGCGTATTTAAAAAAAGCGCTGCTCCTGCTGAAATATCCCATTTTTCGCCGAATGTCCGATGTATATGGGACCGAAACGCACTTTGATGATGCAAGATTGGATCTAAAAAATGACGCTCGTGTGCTTCGCCCTGTAAATACCAATTTGTATTGATTGGATAGGTCAAAAAGTATCCGTACCAAACGATGTTTTGATGCTCAATCTTAGATTGGCTTGAGGCTGAAAAAAATAAAAAAATAAAAAATAACAGGTAGCACTTTCTTAATAAATACATACTACAAATGTATTCAATTATCCTTTCTAATCCCTCACACAGCGAAAACCCGTGTGTTGCAAGCCAGAGTCGGGGCTTGACTTCATCCGCGCGGAGCTGCGGTAACTCGAACAATAACCATCGTTACATAGAAAAGAGCCGCCTCGCATGACACGTTTGGCGACACCCGGTTCATCGGGATCGTAACTGGAAGTAGGCCCTGTAGGATTCAGAACAGGACTCTTTTTGTAATAATCATTTCGATACCAATCCGCACACCACTCCCACACATTTCCAGCCATATCATATAAGCCAAAGCCATTCGCTGGAAAAGATTTCACAGGCGCTGTAGTCGTTTTGTATCCATCCAAGGCCTGGTCATCATCAGGAAAATGGCCTTGAAAACTGTTGGCTTTGTAGGGCGCTTGATTCACCGACTCATCTCCCCAGGGGTAAATTTTATCCTTCAATCCCCCACGTGTAGCCCATTCCCATTCCGCTTCCGTAGGCAATCGTTTGCCCGCCCAGCGCGCATAAGCGGCCGCATCGTCCCAGGAAACATGAACGACGGGGTGGTTTTGCCGACCGCGTATATCGGAGCCTGGACCTTCTGGGTGTCGCCAATCCGCGCCTCGTTTAAATGCCCACCATTGCGAGTAATCATTCAAATCAACGGGGCCTGAAGTAGGAACAAATACCAAAGAACTGGGTGCCAAAAGGGAGTCGGCAGGCTTAGGCGTTCCCTTCGGAACTTGTTTAGCCAATTCCGCCCAATCGATCGCCTTCTCCGCTGTGGTGACATAGCCCGTGGCCTTAACAAATGCAGCAAATGCCGCATTCGTCACCTCGGTTTCATCCATCCAAAAAGCCTTCACCTGAACTCTGTGCACCGGATACTCATCCGGGCGACCCTGGGCATCATGCGAACCCATCGCAAAGCTTCCGGCGGGGATGCGTGTCATGCCGACATACGATTTAATGACCGCTTTTGGCTTAAATGAGCTGACCCGTTGGAGTCGATTAGGTGTAGGAACGTGACAAATCGGGATTTTGGCCTGACTGAAAACAGACAGACTAAAAAGCAGAAAAAGGCTAATTAAATAATACATAGGCCACCGCCAACGTCACAAACACGTTAAATAATTGCGCAATCAGGAAGGCATATAAAGGTTTTTTCCCCTCTTTGGAAAACAAGTCAGAAAACTTCGTTTCCAATCCAATGCTCGTAAATGCTAACGCAAACCATAGGCCCTGCAAGGATTTAAACCCTCCTTTTACCGTGTCGATGGTCTCTGAAGAAACGACAAAAGAGAAGAGTAAAGAAGCGGCAATAAAGCCCAACACGAATTTCGGGAAACGCTCCCAAATGACAGATACCGTGGGTTTGGCTTCTTTCGCCGTTGCCGACTGGTTATTCGTCACCGTCCAATAGATCGAGATCGCAAATGCGGCGAAACCGAGCAAGACATTTTGAGAAAATTTGACAATCGTTGAAATCTTCAATGCCTCTTCGCCCACCATCGTTCCTGAGGCGATGACCGCTCCCGTCGTATCGATGGTACCTCCCAACCAAGCGCCCGTAACGGCCTGCGAAAGACCCAATGCATTCGCTATAAAAGGTAGAAAAATGATCATCGGAATCGCGGTAATCAGCACAACCGAAATCACATAAGATAATTTTTTCGAATCCCCCTTGATCGCTCCAGCCGTTGCAATCGCCGCCGAAACGCCACAAATAGACACAGCACTCGAAATCATAATGGCAAACTCCTCGTCGACACCCAGTTTTTTGGAAACCCAAAACGCAAAATACCAAACAGAAACGACCACGACTAAGGCCTGAATTAAGCCCAATGAACCTGCCTTCAAAATATCACCGAAAATCACACTCGTTCCTAAAAGTATAAGGCCAATTTTCACAAAAAGCTCGGTGGACAGCGATTCCGTTACCCACCCCGGCAGCGTGAAAAAATTACTCAACAAAAGACCTATCGTCAAGCTAAAAATCACCGCCTCTATATTCCAATTTTTCAAAAATGCATTCCCCGCTAAAATCAACGCAAAGGACGTCAGCACGAAAACAATGGGAAATCCTTGCGCAGTGGCCTTTATTGACTTGCCGAGCAGTCGGGCGGCGAATATCGCTATGACATATGTGAAGGCAAAAACTTGCGCCAACTTCAACAAATTATTGCTCGAAAAAACCTTTTCTACTAAATCTATTTGACTTTCCCAAGCAAAACTGGGGGTGGGGATCAGAATACCTAGAAGTGCGGTAATGATGAGTAAAAATCCAAGAAAAACGACCGTCCAGTCTTCTGAGAGCACTTGTTTATTATTTATCATGTAATTGGTATAGAAAGGTGGTGGAGGTGACGCTGCCGGGGTCTGCGACCCCGGCAGCGTCTACCCCGGAGCAATTTCCAATTTTTTTCTAAAAGTTTCCTGATAAAATTACTTCGCTGGTGTCAGCACAATATTTCGATATTCCACCGCACCATGATCGCCTTGAAACATAATTGGACCCGGCTCGCCTTCATCGCTATCCATCGCGCCTCCTGTAACACCCGGAATGTTTTGTTCCACAATCACTTTTTGGCCATTCAAGGTCACAGAAACCTTACGTCCCACCAAGGTAATATCATAACTTTGCCATTCACCAGACGGTTTTGCCGCTTGGAATAATGGATCGATAAATCCATAAATACCTCCTAAATAGATACTAAATGGTTCCTTACCAAAACTGTCTTCCACCTGCACCTCGTAACGACCTCGCAAATAAATACCACTATTACTCGATGGCGGCAAACGGAATTCAATATGTAATTTGAAATCCGTGAATTTTTGTTCTGTGCATAAATTCGCTCCAGACGCAGGGCTTTTTAACACCTCTCCCTCAACGAACCATTGATTTTTAGGCCCTAAGGCCTTCCAACCCGTTAAATCTTTTCCATTGAATAATTTGATGGGCTTTCCCCAAACCGGTTCCGCAGATCTCCACAAAGAAGGTGCACGAACTCCCGTAAAGGCCATCGACTTACCATTGGGTTTAACAATCGTTCCCGACAATTTACCCTCTTTCAAATCACCCTCAAAGCTCAAATATGCCTCTTCCTTTTCCCATTGTGGCGGAATCTTGAACGACACATGGCCATCCTTAAAAAACACCTCAGCAATCGGACGCGAACTGCCTCCATCACCCACAAAATGTCCCGTTAACGTCTTCAATCCCGAATGGCGAACTTCCAACCACGATGGCGCTGCAGATACACCTCCATTGCGATTTTCCATCGCTACCGTTAAATCCCAAGCACCTTCCAACGGATGATGCGATTCTTGAGCGAATACGCTCGAAGATAAAGCTACTAGTGCAATCAATAATTTTTTCATAGGTCTACGATTTAACCGCCTCCATTTTTGGCGAAATAAAATGAATCAATAACCACGCAAACAAATACGCGCAGCCACAAGCAACAAATATAACATTATATCCGGCCGACAAAGCCTGGTCTGCCTTGTATGCATCCAAAACAACTCCGATTATGTAAGGAAAAATCACGCCGCCCAGCGAACCCGCCAAACCACCAATCCCCACCACCGAGGAAACCGCATGCTTCGGAAACATATCGGAAACGGTGGTAAAAATATTCGCCGACCACGCCTGATGCGCCGATGCCGCAATACTGATTAAAAATACGGCCTGCCAAATGTCCGTCGCCCAACGCGCCCCGATAATCGGCACCGCGCATAGCGCAAAAAAGAACATCGAATACTTCCGTGCCTTGTACACTGGCCAACCTTTCTTAATGAAATAACCCGAAATATAGCCTCCGCCAATACTCCCGATCGACGTGCAGGTAAACAAGATCGCCAAATGTAAACTCGGCTTTTTCAAGTCCAAAGCAAAAGTCGTCGAAAAATAAGACGGCAACCAAAACAAGAAAAACCACCAAATTGGGTCCGTGAAAAACTTACCCACGATAAAAACCCAAGTTTGGCGGTAGCCAAATAATTTTCCCCATGCAATCGGCGCAACTTCAGTTGCCTCCTCTTCCTCCGACTGAATATAAACCAATTCCTCAGCCGAAACCGACGGATGTTTAGAAGGAATCTCATAAAAAACCCACCACAAAATCAACCACACAAATCCGATTCCCCCCGTAATGATAAAGGCCTCTTGCCAACCAAAGGCCCCCAAAATCCAAGGTACCATAATGGGCGCCACCATGGCCCCAATGTTTGCACCGGAATTAAATATCCCCGTAGCTAAAGCTCTTTCTCTTTTCGGAAACCACTCGGCTACAGTCTTGATCGCCGCCGGAAAATTCCCCGCCTCGCCTGCTCCCAATGCCGCGCGAGCCGCACCAAAACCAAAGGAAGTCTTCGCCAAAGCATGCGCCATCGCCGCAAAAGACCAAATCACAATCGAAATGGCGTAACCCATTTTGGAACCGATCTTATCGATTACCTTCCCGAAGGCCATCAAGCCAATCGCATAGGAAGCCGTGAAACACATGACGATGAAACTGTAATCGGTCTCCGACCAGTTCAATTCTTTTTCCAGCGTGGGCTTCAACAAACCAATCACCTGGCGATCCAAATAATTAATCGTTGTCGCAAAAAACAAAAGAGCCACTACGACCCAGCGGTAATTTCCTTTCATTAGAATCCGATTGAATTCCCGCCGTCAACCGGGATTGAGACGCCTGTCACATAATTTGCTGCATCCGAAGCTAAATACACCGCAGCCCAACCGATATCCTCCGGCTTCCCGAAATAGCCCATCGGCGTGCGATCCATCGCCTTATGTTTACGATCCGGATCCGAATTCATCGCGGTTCTACTCATCGCCGTTTCGATAAATCCAGGTGCAATCGCATTCACGCGAATGCCTTTGCCTGACCACTCGGAAGCGAGCACACGCACTAACCCATAAATACCTGTTTTGGAGGACGCATAAGCTGCCACGCGATCGATTCCGTAGTATGCCGCCATCGAAGAAATCATGATGATGGATCCTTTTCCGCGTTCCAACATGTGTTTGCCCACCTCGCGTGTCAGCGCAAAAACAGCATTCAAATTCACGTTGATTATGTTCGCAAAATCTTCATCCGAAACTTCTACGGCTGGGCGTTTCATGTTGATGCCCGCGTTATTGACGAGGATATCGATGGCGCCGTGCTTTGCGGAGACTTCCGCAACCAACATACTCGTACGACTCAAATCAGCTACATCATTCACCGCATAATGCGCACCAGCTCCTAGGTTTGCAACTGCCTCTTTCAGCACCTCTTCCCGCCGACCTGTGATTACGACCGTGGCGCCGGAGGCTAAAAAACATTTGGCAATATCGAATCCGATTCCGGTTCCGCCGCCCGTGATGAGCGCCACGCGCCCTTGCAATGAAAATGGTTGTTGCATCTTATTTCAGTTGGTATATACGTACAATTTCTTTTATCTCTGCCAAAGTCCGCGCAGGCGTCCCATAGCTAATCGGCAATTTCGAATAGGTTTGGAAGTACAATAAATGAGCATCGCGCCACAAAACAGACTCCCGTTGTTGCGCGGCCAAACGTCCGCGAACATCCGCAAAAATCTCCGGATCCACCTTACCTTGAAGCGAATCCCAATCCTTTTGCAAATCTTTCACTTCCTGCACACCCGTGTTAGAACGGTAACAGAATTCATCCCAAAGCGTGCGGCCCGTGGACAATTTCTCCTGCCAGCCCACATGGTGAAACCACAGTAAATAATTCAAATCTGTTTTCGCTGGATCCAGCCACTGTTGCGCAACCGACGGATGGTATAAACTCAAGGCATTACTCCCCGATGCTTTTCGGTCAAAACCCAATCCCACCGAATCCGCCCGATGATAATAAATCGATGTCCAGTCGGGACGTTGACTGCGTTCCAACCAAGGTTCCGGTCCCCAGTGAATACTTTGGCCCATCACATGGTGCAGTCCTAAAGGTGTCGTAAATTTCACATAGGTATCGCGGGATTTCATCAGGATATCCGAAGCGGTTTTCGCGGCCTTTTCGTCGCGGGTCAACGTCTGTTTCACCCACTCATCCGCAATCTGCTCGGAACTCAAGGTGTGATCCCAAGCCAAACGTCCGAACGCATACCAGTTGGCCTGCGATAGTAAATGTCCTGTCCAGTTTCTGTCAGAACCCGTATTTGCAACACCCGCCATCATGGTAATTTGCTCGTTTCCGAGGCTGCCGTCGATGACTTTGGCCACGGTAGAACCCTTTCCGTTTTGGTAGGTATCTGAATCTAAACATTCCTTAAACAGGATCGATTGATAAAAAACGTTCGTGCTGAAACCCGTGTATTCCTGAGTGATTTGAAATTCTAAGGCCAAAGGTGTCTTAGGCATCGCCCCAAATAACGGGTGGAAAGGTTCCCGTGGTTGGAAGTCGATGGGACCATTCTTCACTTGAACGATCACGTTTTTCGCGAAGGTTCCGTCCAAGGGTTTGAAGTCATTATATGCTTCTTTGAAACGATCTCCATTCGGATTTGGGGCGTAAACAAAGGCTCGCCAGATGACAATGCCGTTGAAAGGTTTCACTGCCTCCGCCAACATGTTCGCACCGTCGGCATGCGTGCGACCGAACTCTTGTGGACCCGGTTCCCCCTCCGAATTTGCTTTCACTAAGAATCCGCCAAAATCCGGAATCTGCGCATAGATTTCTTTCGTTTTTGCGGTCCACCAAGCGCGCACTTGAGGATCCAAAGGATCCGAGGTTTTCAATTTGCCTACCAGTTTTGGTGATGCGAAATTCACGGATAAAAATAACTTAATGCCATAAGGACGAAACACGTCGGCAAGCACTTTCACCTTCGCCAAATACTCCGGCGTCATGAATCGAGCTGAGGCATTCACGTTGTTCACGGAGACCGCGTTGATCCCGATGGAGGCGTTTGCCCGGGCGTAATCCGTGTAACGCGGGTCGACCGTTTCCGGCAATTCGTACCATTTCCACAGCGATGCACCAGCATAACCACGTTCGATCGTGCCCATGACGTTGTCCCAATGGTTCAACATGCGGAATTTGACTTTGGGAGAGGAGCTGAGGTTAGCCAAAGGCTTCTCCTGTTGGATCATGCGCAATAATTCGAAAACGCCGTATAGAATTCCGCGGTCGGAGCTGGCTATGATTCGGATGTATTTACGGCCAACAATACTTGCGCCTTCGACACTGATTTTGGATTTTTGATCGACCTGAATTTCGAATCCTTCCTCCGGAATTTTCGAATCCTTCATCAATTGAATGCTGCCATTTTGCGTGAGGCTGATCGGCGCAACGCCTGTCAAACCCTTCAACCCATTGGTTAATTCTTTCTTCGCCGTCTCTAAAATGGGCGTCGAAGCAAACTCGGACGAAATCGATTTCGCATAGGGTGCATAGCGCGCCGCAGATGCTACCTTGTCAAATTTCAACCACAAACGGTAGCCATCATCTGCCTTCAACGCAAAACTACAAACCACAAAAAACATGGCTAAAAATGAGCGAATCGCTAATTCAAGTCCACGTATTTCGGCCAATCCACGCAGTCGGCCAATGGCCGAATAACCTGGATAGGTTTTCTTATTTAAATCGTCCAACATTTGATGTCCGTGATCTGGGCGCATCGGAATCTCCGCGCCTCCGCGTCTTTTTTCTTCTTCGACGACCGCTTTGACCACTTCAAACATATCCACGTCGCCTGTCAAATGCGGCGCCTCATGGAAAATCAGTGGGTCATTTTGTTCCCGGAAAGTTGCCCGTAAATGCAAGAAATGAATGCGATCTGCGAAACGACGAATCATCTTGGGCAAATCATTATCAGCTCGAACGCCTAAAGAACCCGTGCAAAAAGTGATTCCATTTGCGCGTTCCGGGGAGGCATCCATTAATAATGCCAAATCCGATTCCGTACTCACCACGCGTGGCAAACCTAATAAAGGAAACGGGGGATCATCCGGATGGATGCACAAATTAATGCCTAATTCTTGTGCCAAAGGCGCAATGGAACGAACAAAATAGTGCAAGTTCTCCCGCAATTGATCGGCAGAAATAGCCTTGTATTCGTCTAAAAGACTTTGGAAATTCTCTAAATGAAAGGCCTCCTCGGAACCCGGTAGACCTAATAGCGCGGTGTTTTTTAATTCCTCTTTTTCTTCGGAAGACATTGTCGCGAAACGCTGAGCAGCCGCAGCTTGAACAGCTTCCGTGTAATCCGCTGCAGCCCCTGGCCGCTGTAAAATATGTAGATCGAATACGGCAAAATCTGTCCAAACAAAACGTAAAGCCCGTGCGCCATCCGGCATCTCAAAGTTTAATTTGGTCCGCGACCAATCGAGTACGGGCATGAAATTATAGCAAACGGTTTTGATCCCGCAAGCCGCTAGATTTCGTAAAGAAGTCTTGTAATTTTCAATGAGCTGGGCGCGTGAAGGCAAAGCTTTCTTAATTCCCTCGTGAACTGGCAAAGATTCTACCACTGACCAATGCAAGGGCGTCCAATCTTGATTGCCCGCTTCGATGATGGAAATACGCTCTTTGATGGCTTCTATCGGCCAAACCTCCCCTACGGGAATTTGGTGCAATGCGGTTACGACTCCTGTGCAACCGGCTTGACGGATATCCATCAAAGAAACCGGATCGTTTGGACCGAACCAACGCATCGTATGTATCATGTAAATTTGTTTAGAGGCTTACGCTTTGTAAAGCGCAAAATGCACAAAATTTACTAATTAAAAAACCAACTCGTATCGCGCTGATCTACCCGCACCTACTGGCGTAAATATCTGCATAGAAACGAGCTCTTGAAGATCACGCGATGCAGTGGCTCTGGAGGTTCCTGATATGCCCACATATTTTCGCACATTCATGCCCCCAAGAAATGAATCTGGTCCATCGAGCAACATTCGATTAATGACCTTACTCTGACGATTATTTAGTTTGTGTTCAAATACGGCGAAAAAATGCCATTTGGAAATAGTAAACTGAATCATTTTGTCGGCATAAGTTTGCGCCTCCAACAACATCGTTATAAACCAAGTAACCCAATCCGTAATATTTAGACTCTTTTCTGCTTGTTGGAGTCTCTGATAATATGCCTTTTTATTTGCCTCAATAGCCTTTGAAACACTAAAAGGCAAAGGGCATTGCAAACCCTGAGAAAGTGCTTTCTCTACGATGGCCCGACCGATTCGCCCATTCCCATCTTCGAATGGATGAATTGCCTCAAAATACAAATGGGCCACAGCCGCCTTAACAGGTGCAGCTGTAATATTGCATTCGTTAAACCAAGCAATAAACTGTTTCATTTCTTTGGGGACACGAATGGAAGGAGGTGCTTCGTAGTGAACCTTGGGCTGGGCAACAGATCCCGAAACGATTTGCATGGGCGCTTCATCTGTTCTCCACGCTCCAGCTTGAATTGATGAAACATTTCCCATCAAGAAACGATGCCAATGTTTTAAATGAGCTTCCGTCAATGGTTCATTGTAGGTATTTCGCACATCCAACAGCATTGCACTAAGTCCGATACTTTGTTTGTTTTTTATTGTGTGATGTGTAGCCAAGCCCAAATTTCGGCGAACTGAAGACATGATATCCAATTGGCTGTAATATTCCCCCTCAATCTCAGAAGTCTTCAGAGCCTCTGAAACCATTAATTGTATCATCATCTCTGTCCGATCCACTAGAGGTAAGGCAGCTAATTTACCACTCAATTCGCCCGATTTCTGCATAAACGCGAAGATTTGCGACTCGATAGCAGTCGTGTCAAATTCAAAATGAGGCCAGGAATCTCGTTGCCAGTTGTACATCGTGAGGCGATTAATAAGTATAATCGACTCAAATATAGTTAAATTTTGAGGCGATTAGCTAAATTAATCGCCTCATTTTTACACCGCCTGACTGAAAGTCTTTTTCTGAACTTCGGCTGTGAGTAATTTGAGGTCAAAGGCCTTACAAATATTTCGAATAAAATGTTTCCCTAATTCCGTGACGATTAGGCCATGCTCGCCCCAAGTCACGAGCTCATCCAAGGCCAATTCATCGAGTTCATGAAAAGTATATTGGCGGAGTAATGCCAAATCCTCTTTAGCAAAATGAGTCTTGCCACGGCAGGCCACATCAAGAATATAGTGCCGCATTTTTTGATCAACTTCATCCAAGAAATAGCCCTTAAATACCGCTAACTCGCCCTGATTAATTTGTTCGTAATATTCCTGAATCGTCTTTTTATTTTGGGCAAATCCATAATAGATATCGCTGATACTCGAGACACCTAAACCTAACAGCATGCCGGTTTGTTGGACCGTATAGCCCATGAAATTGCGATGCAAATTTCCTGCTTCATGTGCCTGAACCATTAAGTCGCCGGGCAAGGCAAAATGATCCATCCCAATATCCGTATAACCCGCTTCCATGAAACGTTTTTTTCCCTTTTGATACAGTTGCATTTTTTCATCCGCCGATGGCAAGTCGTTTTCATCAAAGAGCCGCTGGGCCTTACTCGTCCAGGGCACATGCGCATACGAATAGAAAGCAATACGATCAGGCTTGATTTCCAAAGCATCTTGAATCGTTTTTTCCAAACGCGGCAAGGTCTGCAAAGGCAAGCCGTAGACCAAATCTAAATTCACGGATTCATAGCCAATCTCACGTGCCCATTGAACCACTTGGACGACATGCGCGTGCGGCTGAATTCGATTAATTACTTTTTGGACTTCCGGATTACTGTCCTGCATGCCAAAGCTCACCCGATTAAATCCGAGATCAAATAAGGTTTGTAAGTGTTCGCGGGTCGTGTTATTCGGATGGCCTTCAAATCCAAACTCATGATCCGACGGGACCACGGCATCCGCCAAAATACATTCAATCAAATGCTTTAAATTCTCAGGCGAAAAGAAGGTAGGCGTACCACCGCCTAAATGTAATTCACGAATCACAGGTTTATGAGGCATCATTCCTCGGTAAATTTCCCATTCCTTCAACAAGGCTAACATATACGTTTCCTCGACCGAATGATTCGTGGTAATTCGCTTATTACACCCACAAAAAGTGCATAAACTTTCACAAAAAGGAAGATGCAGATATAGGCTTATCTCGCCGCTTTCTTCAAAGCGTTGGGTAAATAAGGATTTCCAAGTTGGGACATCTATCGTCTCATCCCAATACGGAACCGTCGGATAGGACGTATACCGCGGGATGGGGACATTGTATTTTTGAAGTAAGTCGAGAGATACCTGTTGCATAGTTTGCAAAGGTAAAAGCTAGCGTGGCGGGCAAAAATGATATACGTCAGCTAAACTGGTAGAGACGCATACCTCGCGTCTATTTTCACCGATGGGTTACGAATGCCCTCAAACAAATACTTCAAAAAATCGGCGCGATAATGCGCCTTAAACTTTGGTAAACCTTAAAGGATTGCCAAAGGGGCTTCGCGTCACTACAATTAAATCCCTCCCGAAATCTTAAACACCCAGGCATATTGACACGGACTATTTCCCGGCGTAATCGCTGGAGGTACAATGCTTAACGTGCCATTTTTAAAGCTCGATTTGATTGCAACATGAGAACCCAACAAACTCACGGAGGCAGGTTTTTTAATTCCTGCTACCTGCAATGCGGCCGTTGGGAATTCCGTCGAAATCAGATATAAATCCTTGCCTTTTTGCGTGAAATATTGTTTGCTCGCAGGCGTAACTTTCGGTGCGTTCGCCCATTTGCGTGTGCCGTAAATCCCTTCCCCATTCACCTTTAACCAAGATCCAATATCGGTCAAACGTTGTTGCATAATCACCGGAATCCGACCATCGGCCGTTGGCCCAATGTTCAACAATAAATTCCCGCCACGAGCCACTTTATTAATCAACATGTGTACCAACTGCTCCGAACTCGAATAGTCTTCCAAATTTTCATTTCGGTTATAGCCAAAAGAGCCCGCGATACCTCGGCATTCCTCCCAAGGTTTGGCGAATTCGATTCCATTTGACGTATCTTCTCCGTGTACAAAATCATATTCTGTCGTGTAAAATCCGCCATGTTTAGAGCGGGTTTCTTTACCCCAACGGTCATTCACGACAACATTTTGCCGAACCGGAGAGTCTGTATAAAGCCAAGATAAAAACTCCGTACTACGCAATTTATCTGACGTATAATCCCATTCGCCATCCGTCCAAACCAAATCCGGATGGTAAGTATTCACCAAATCCTTCAATTGTGGAAACATGTGTTGGTCTATGTATTCATTCAACGTCTCCTTTTTATACAAGGGATTGTACCATTCGAGCAGCGAATAATAATAACCCATTTTGATGTTTTTGCTTTTGACAGATTTGGTCAGATCGCCCAACAAATCTCGGTGCGGACCCACATCTACGGCATTCCAATTCCAAGATTGCTTTGAGGGCCAAAGAGTAAAACCCTCATGGTGTTTGGAAGTCAAGACCACATACTTCGCACCGGCATTTTCGAATAATTGAGCCCACTCATCTGGCTGAAACATTTCGGCTTTAAAATGTTGGGTAAAGTCTTGGTATTTCACATTGGGACCAAAGGCCTTGTTATGAAAATCAGTAAAAAAATGCTGCGTTTTATTCGGCTCCTGCCAGCGGCGCCAATACCATTCCGCATAGCGATCATAGACTCCTACTTTATCGCGTGCTGAGGGACTATAAGCCGGCACAGAATACAAACCCCAGTGGATAAATATGCCAAATTTGGCATCTTCGAACCAAGCAGGAACCGGTCGGCTATCAATGGATTCCCAATTTGCCTGATAGGCTTTTTGACCAAAAAGACTCCCAGAAATCAGACAAAGGCACAAAAATAAGTATTTGATTTTCATATGGTTTAGCATAAAGAAGGGTAAGTTAATTAAAATTGCTAAATTCAAAAATCTAAACCTTTGGAAACCTGATGCAACAATGGATCTGTACCCAACCGGGAAGTTTTGAATTACAAGAAGCAGAAATTCCCCACCGCCCTGTCGGGTTTTCTCTTTTACGCACGCAGGCGATAGGGATTTGTGGGACCGACATCCATGCGTTTGCGGGGAACCAACCCTTCTTTCAATATCCAAGGATTCTAGGACATGAATTAGCCTTGGAGGTGGTGGAGTCGGAACAATTTCAAACGGGCGAGTTCGTGACAATCATCCCCTATTTTCATTGTGAAGAATGCGGAGCATGTCGACAGGGGAAAACAAACTGCTGTGAAAAAATGCAAGTATTTGGGGTGCATGTTGATGGAGGCATGCGCGAATACATCGTCGTGGAAGACCGCTATATTTTAGCTGGGAATGGGCTTTCGACTGAGGAACTTGCACTGGTAGAACCCTTGTCCATCGCTGCCCATGGACTGCGGCGTGGAAAAATTCAAGCGGGCGAAAAGCTACTCGTTATGGGTGCTGGGCCGATTGGTTTATTCACCATTTTGCTCGCCAAAATCCAAGGGGCACAGGTTGAAGTGGCGGAACCGAATGCGGCGCGTTTGGCATTTTGTGAAGAGCATCTAGGCGTCCATTCGTCCACTCAAACGCATTACCAAACGGTCATCGATGCGACGGGCAATAAAGCTGCCATCGAGTCGGGATTTGCAAAAATAGCCCACGGTGGGCAATACATTTTGATCGGTTTACAAAAGGAGGCTATCTCATTCATTCACCCAGAATTTCACAAACGCGAAGCGACCCTAATGAGCAGTAGGAACGCCACGACCGAGGACTTTAGCTATGTCATGGACATATTACGATCGAAGCAAATTGATATAAAACCCTTTATCACGCATCGCTTTGAATGGCAAAAGGTAGGTGAAGAGTTCACGAGCGTTCATGACCCGGCCAGAAAAGTCGTTAAAGCCGTCATTCATGTAAAAAATTAGGGCGAACCTTTCGATTCGCCCTAAACCTTATTTCATGTATTCTTTATCCAAGAACAGGTAGCGCGCATCGTTTTGCGCTTTTTCTGCTTTGGAATTCGTATCCAGAATCATCACGGGAGGCGTTGCATCTCCCGCTTTGGCAGCTGGCCATTCTGGCAATTTTTCGCCATTGGGATTAAATGTTTTAACAAAATTTGTAAAGTAATTAAACATAGTGTCAGAAACCTTAAAGTCCTCAGAAGTCCAAGCATATTCTTTCACTAAATGCAAATTGCCCATCGCATATTCAATCTCACATGCGTGTGGCGCTCCTACCGCTGGCGGAGGCGTTTGCGCTGGGCCTTCACGTCTAACCGTACCTCCGGCTAAAGCCGAAACGGTATTTTGATCAACCAAAGGAGGACGCAATTTGCTATATAAGTAACGGTAAACCGGTTGGCTACTATTATTGCGGTGTAGATCAAACCATTTCCATGTCGAATAAACGATGAAACGGTCTGCGGCTAAGGCAGTTGCCGACAACTCTACTTCTTTTTCAGAATGTGCAGGGTAAAGACTTAAGACTTTATCCACATCGTTAGGATATTCCTTTTTCACACGTTCGATGTAATTTTCAACCGTGTAAGGTTTGCCTTGCATGAAAGCGCCACCTGGGATTTCAGCTGAGTTCCAACCAACCAAAAGAGGAATTTGATGTTGTTCTTTAGATGCAAAAATTTCAGGTAATTTCTTTGGTAGGAAGTTGCCGTCAACAACGACAGGGAAACCGAAACGCTTTGAATCTTGGTAAAGCTCGAAAATATCTTTCGTCGACATAGCACGCAATTCCTTGATGGATTTAACACCCGCCTTTTGCAAGAATTCAGCGCCATTTTTCTCTGCATCTGCTAATGAAACAGGCGCCATGGTTGGATTAATGCCGCCACCACTTTCGCCAATCGCAGCATGGATCAACCCTTTAGAAAGTGGAGAAGACATTTGATAACTCACGGCAATCGAACCTGCTGATTCACCTGCAATGGTTACGTGATTAGGATCACCACCAAAAGCCGCAATGTTCTTTTGAACCCATTGCAAAGCCGCTAATTGGTCATAATATCCATAGTTTCCAGATCCTTTGTATGAAGTTTCCGCGCTCAATTCCGAATGCGCCATGTTACCGAAAATATTCAAACGGTAGTTGCAAGTCACAACGACTACGCCTTTTTTCGACATGCTTTCGCCATCATAACGTGGCTCAGAACCGTCCCCAGCAACATTACCCCCACCATAGAAATA
Source organism: Aquirufa echingensis (assembly GCF_042714525.1). NCBI lineage: Bacteria > Pseudomonadati > Bacteroidota > Cytophagia > Cytophagales > Flectobacillaceae > Aquirufa > Aquirufa echingensis. Next base: position 47,357 of record NZ_JBBKYA010000001.1, read on the forward strand.
AACTAATACGGGTAGATTTTTGGTATTTCGCTTTGCCGGCGTCCAAACATTTAGGTATAAACAATCCTCGCTCAAGCCTTCTGAACGAGACATCATATCTCCAAATACAATACCCTGCATCGGACGAGGACCGAATTTCTTCGTTTCCTTCACACCTTTCCAAGGAGCTAAAGGCTGAGGCGCCTTCCATCGCAACTCACCCACCGGTGGTTTCGCAAAGGGAATCCCGAAATACTTTTGAACACCCGTTTTGGTATCAAAATTTCCTTCGATCACGCCATGTTGGATCGTCGTTTGAACCGGGAATAAATTGATTGATTGAGCAGACGCCCAAGAACACAATAGGCCCAAGCCCACTGATAATAATGTTTTTTTCATGTGTAATAGGTTTATATTGTCACAGTTTGATACAATAATACAAGATTAGCGGAGTGTTTCCAATTTTTTTAGTGCATTTGGGCCTATGCCGTGGCTATTACGCAAGGTTTGTTCATCCTCAGCGTTCAACTCCTCCACCGTATAGATTGATAAATTGATCAGCGCGCGAAGAGCCGGCTGACTCAAGCCGAGTGCCAATATCGCAGGATCACATTTACGAATCTGTTCCTGATACCAGGCTTGCGATTGAACATCTGCATGCAAAGGACAAGTCGCCATGATTTTTTGATTTTGTACGAATTTAGCCAAAAAGCCCGTAGCTTTGCAAACGACTCTTGCCAGCATGCGGATATTAATCTTACATAATTTATTGTGGTCACAATACAAGTCGGTGGTTTTCGAAAAAATCGCTCAGACCTGTTCCCCAGATGACGAAGTATTGGTCGTGCAAACCGCCATTACCGAAAAGGGGAGGGAAGATTTAGTGGATTTTGATGTGTCAACTTTTCCTTATCAATATCCATTTCAACTACTAAACACAATTCCACTCCAACAGGCATCCCCGGTTAAAACAGCCATTTCCTGGTTAAAGATTGTCTTTCAATTTAAGCCCAATATTATAAATCTTACAGGCTATAATGAATTAGGAACCTTGCCAGTTTTATTATTCGCGAAATTCCTGGGTATCAAAACAATTATTACGATTGAGTCTGTGGCTCACCTAGGAGGTCGATTTAGTGCATTAAAAGGAATTTATAAGAAACTCGTTTACTTCCTGATTGATGGAGTATATTCATACGGCTTAAATACAAATCGGTTCCTTTTTGAACAAGGCGTTCCTAAATCCAAAATACTTGCTTTCTTGAATGCGTTTGATCAAGCCAATTTTAAATTAAGTGGACATCCGAAAAAAGATGAGAAGCCATATTTACTTTATGTAGGAAGATTGTCTCCCGAAAAAAATATCGATGCTTTAGTTGAGTTGATGAATGAAATCGATCAAGAATTAATCATCATTGGAGATGGGCCTGAACGTAAAAGGCTTGAAAAAATAAGTGGCAAAAATATCCAATTTCTAGGTGCAATAGCGTGGTCTAAACTTCCCAACTACTATGCCGAGGCAGCATGTTTATTACTACCATCTACATACGAACCTTGGGGAATGGTAGCAAATGAAGCGCAAGCCTTGGGAAAACCTATCATATGTACAGCAGCTTGTGGATGTGCAAACGACTTAGTCATTAGTGGATTTAACGGACTTGTAGTCTCTGATTTTAGGGCTGAAAAAAAACAAATCATTGATTTTATACATCAGCTTCCTGAAAATAAGTTGGCCTATGAGCAATTCGCCCATCGAAACAATCAGGTGTTTGCTGTTGACCGACTTAGCTTGGAAATGCTAGCAGGGATGCGAAAATTAGTTAACCATTAAAAAGGGTCGTAACTGCCCGCGAACAACTTCTTCCGAATAATTATCTTTCGCAAATTTTGCACCAGCCAAACCCAAAGTGAGCCTTAATTTCTCATCATTCAATAAGGACTTTAATCCATTTAAAAGACCGTCTGTTTCGGAAGAAAAAACATGTGCACATTTTGCCGCTTGTAATTCTGAGGAAATTCCTACTTGGTCTGAAATTAGAACCGCTGTTTCACATAGCATTGCCTCAACAACAGCCATGCCAAAATTCTCGGAGAGCGAGGGTAACACGAATACATCTGCATCTCGCATAAGTGAAATCCCATCTTCCTGATTCAAAAGGCCCGTAAAAATTACATGCGCACCTAAGCCTTTTTCATTGATCGTATCACGTAATAGTTTGGCATATTCAGCATCCTCTCCTCCTGCAATAACATAAATAAGCGATGGATATTCCGAGACTAATTTGGGCAAACAGGAGAGGACAAAGTGGATTCCCTTTTTGGGGCTAACCCGACCATAATGAACAAGTAGCGGCGCATCCTGTTTTATTTGATATTTACTTCTAAATAACCCTTTTTCAGGAAGTTGTAGAAAAGGTTTTATATCGACAATGTTGGGCAATATGGCTGCACGCAAAGGCAACTTTAAGAATGCGACAACTTTTTCTTTTTCATCGTAGGTACTAAATAGCACGTGAGATGCACGCTGCAGCATTTTTCGAACGTATACGGCTAAAAAGATTCGTTTGATTTTAGACGATTTAAGACCTATCGTTTCTGGATATATACTACCATGGGGTATTACAACGAAGGGTTTGTTGTACAAGACACATATCAGATAACTTATCCAAATTGGAAAGTTCCAAACGGCTTGCAACACCACCAAATCAAATCGCTTGATGTGCTTTAATAACCAAAATATATGTCCGGGAGCAAAGGTAAAATGCGAATAACCAAAATATCGAAATCGCCATATAGGGTAAGAAAATTCTGATTGATCAGATATTCCTAAAAGCATATCCGCAATTTGAGCGGGTTCCAAGCCCTGGGTTGTTGTTAGCACTTCTACATCACAACCCAAATCTACAAGTGCCTTTGAAAAAGTAAGATTGGTAAAAATAGGTCCGCCAATAGATATTGCTGGATAATAAGCGGGCGAAACCTGAAGTACCTTTTTGGCCATTTTCATAGCCTAAAATTAGTTTTAATTTAGGATATTTCAATTCGCTTAATTTTAGTGGCCATATTAATTTTAAATACCAAAAACAAGAGCTCCCTTACGCAATGCTTTCAATTTAGCTCATAAAATCAACAAAAGCATAGAAATGAAGCTTGATGCTATTTTTTGATTAATCAGTAGATTTGACTTATTTACTTTAAAGCTTTGTAGATTTGCAAAGAAACAAAACCGCTAAAAATCACATGTATAATTCATTCAAATGGATAGGCATTTGCTTATTCCTTTCTTTCGCAGCTGTAGGCCAACAAAATTTCTTCAACGTTCCAAGCTCAGATATCACGCCGCGTAACAGAGTATTTTTCCAACAACAATTAAACTTTATTCCCAATGGCGTCCAGTCGGGAAGTACCTTTTGTTACGGGCTTGGTCATAACGCTGAAATTGGATTTAATGTAATGGGCGTTAATTATGACTACCAACAAAAATTTGTCGCCAATCATACCGAACAACCCTATAATCCTTTTTTCACCCTCAATGCGCAAAAAAGTTTCCAATTACATGAAGACTTCAAAATTGGACTCGGAGCTCAAGCAGGCTTTACGCAAGTTGGCCAAGGGGGCACCTATCTTTACGGAAATGGAGTATATGTAAACGAACATACGCATACCAAATGGGTAAGTGGACTTTACTATACCACTGATAATTATTTTGGACCGGAATCACGCAATTTTGCAGAAGATGGCGCACTGAAATCGCTAGGAATCCAACTGGGTGTAGAGCAAAATATTTGGGAGGAACGACTATTGTTTCAGGCCGACTTTATCAGCGGGAAACACAGTTTGGGGGAAGTGGTGATTGGAGGGGCGTATTATATGAGCAAGCACTGGGTGCTATCCGTGGGGATTCAGATTCCCACATTCAATAGTCAATCTCAACCAGCTTCTGTATTTGAGTTAACCTTCGTGCCTTAAATGTAAGCCTTGCTGGTCTCCCAACAAGGCTGTAAAATTACTTTTTCTTTTGAACTGCCGAAGGAGCGGGTGTTGCTACAGCGCTATCCAAACGTGCATTTTTCGCCATATCTTTTTGAAGACTATCGATTGACGCGATGATGAATTTTACTTGCGCATGTGGCAAATTACTTTGATCAGCAATGGCCTTGATGTTATTCAAATTATTCCAGTGGTAATTCACGGTTGGTTCTGGAATGCGCATCGTGATGAATTTATCTGCGGCAAACGAAAACAATGCTACCGAAGCAGCCAATACTAAAATCTTTTTCATAAAATTTTTTAACTAGGATGAACTTTCAAATGTACTAAATTACTTGAGTAAAATAATGCTTTTAAAGCCTTTAGGACATGTTATTTAGTTTGTTGATGAAGTTTAATACTGAAACGCCACCCGATATTCGCGTGGTGTTTTTTTATTTCAATAATTCGAAATACGTAGCAACAAAGAAGCCATTTTCAACTTTGCCTTGAACGCGAGCCTTACGGACAGCCATGCAAAAACCATCGGCTGCATGGGCATCACCATGGTCGTCTAATCCTGTCCCCTTCACCTCATAGGCAATATCATCTTTTTTGACCGCTAAAAAACATCCTTTTTTTGCCATCTTGAAATTACAAGAACCGCAAGAAGCCGCTAAGGTATCAACAGGTAAACTCGGATTAATTTTTCCGAAAGGCTTTTGAGCCATGCTCGCAAACGAGAGTAGTAAAAATGCGACTAAATAGTTTTTCATGATGTGTATTTTTGTGCAAAATAAGCGATTATCTTTGAGTGATAAATGATTTCTCGCATGAATTGGATAAAAGAGTTTAGGGCCTTCGCCATCAAAGGAAATGTCATTGAATTGTCAGTCGCCGTCGTTATCGGAGCTGCATTCTCTAGCATCATTAATTCCCTCGTTTCTGACATCATCACGCCGTTAATCTTAACGCCTGCGATTGAAGCTGCGGGCGTTGCCGACATCGACAAACTGTCTTGGGGTGCCGTAAAATATGGCAAATCCCTCGCAGCCATCATTCAATTTGTCTTAATTTCCCTCGTTCTTTTCGCCATCATCAAGGCCATCAACAAAGTCAATTTAGTTGATGTACCCAAAGAGGAAAAGAAAAAAGACCCCCAAGTGGAACTGCTCAAAGAAATTCGCGATTTGCTGAAAAAGTAAACCTATTGAGCAATTAATTCAAGCGCTTTAGCATTTTTCAATGTTGTAGCCCTTGTTTCCACATCCAATTGCATCATGTTATTCTCGGCTTGAAACCGTGGCCAAACTGGCAAACCTTTTCCATTTGGATTCCCCGTTTTGGCAAAATTGACCCAATAGTTCGACATGTAGTTGGCAAGTTGGCGATCAATCGCCTGATATGGCCTCCGCACTTTCGCTAGATTATCATAAGCATAGGGAACCTCGCCCGTATGGAATGCACCATTCTGAGTTTCTGGCGTATCGCCAGGAATCTGCCGATTGAAATTATAGAGGTAAACGGGAGATTTCCCATGTTTCATTTGTGTTTTGGCCCAGAAAAATACGCCTGCCCCGAAGGTCTCATCCCGACTCAAATTTCGCTGAGAAATCGCTGCCTCTGCGTCCGTGGATGCGGGATAATAAGTCAACATTTCTGTCGCTTTAGCGCCATATTTTTTCGCTAGTATTTGTTGGTATTCCTGCGCAGGCAACCACCGATTACTAACAACATCCTCCGAATTCCACCCTATAAGTAAATCCACATCATTCGCTTGTTGGCTCTCATATGCCTGAACCATATTCAAGGGCTCTACATAGCCATCCAAATAAGGGGACGATAAACCACCTAGAGCTGCTAATATTTCACTGGCCGATTTAGCTCGCATGGCTTGGAGATTTTCTGCTCCTAATTTGGTTGCAAACGCTCCGCCAGTCGCCTCCGCTGCTGCTTGGTTCGTCGCAGGACGCAAAGGACTCGAAAGCATGGCGCTTCCGCTCTCCGCAATAGCGCGCTTGAAAAGCCCTTTGGCCAAAGGTGATGCGCATAAATAGTTCACGGCAAAGGCACCGGCAGATTGCCCCGCAATGGTCACCTGATTCGGATCTCCACCAAAAGCGGCGATGTTCGCTTGGATCCATTTCAGCGCCGAAATCATATCTAAAAGACCATAATTTCCTGATACGCCAGCTGCTGACTCCTTGCTAAGCTCCGGATGCGCTAGGAAACCAAAGGTTCCCACTCGGTAATTGATACTAACAAAAACGACACCTTTCTCGGCAGTTGCAGCACCATCATAAATAGGACAAGCAGCACCTCCGCTACGGAAACCTCCTCCGTAGATATAAACCAGAACCGGCTTGGGTCCCTTTTCTTTTGAATCGTTCCAAACATTTAAATACAAGCAATCTTCGCTAATGGGTTCCTTCGGAATTAAATATTCCTCCGACCAAACCATAAAAGGTTTTGGCTCCGCTTGCATGGGACTTGGTCCATAAGCTTTCACGGATTTTACTCCTTGCCAATTCGCTAAATCCTGCGGGGCTTTCCAGCGTAAATCTCCCACAGGTGGCTGCGCAAATGGAATACCCAAAAAGCGATGGATAGATCCGAATTTTTCCCCTTCCACAACACCTTTTTGGGTCTTCACTTGAACCGACTGCGCCACACCGCTCACAGCGAAAAGGCAAACAAAAATCAGACTTAGTTTCATTTTCTTCGTTTTATTTTTCTTTCTCCTAAAATCCACAAAGGTTTATCTAAATGAGCATGTTTTTCGGGTGCTCGCTCGGTAAAATTTCGGATATGCTCCACCGCCTCTGCAATATCATCCGTGAATAAGATATGTTGGAAATCCGTTGACCCAACCGTCGCTTCTTTAATCAACGACTCGAAATAACGCATCAATTGTTCGTGGTATTCCAGCCCCATCACCACGACAGGGAAGTTTTTCATCTTACCCGTTTGAATTAAAGTAATCACTTCAAAAAACTCATCCAAAGTACCTAGGCCGCCCGGCATGATGACAAAACCAGACGAATATTTTCGTAGCAATTCCTTTCGCACAAAGAAGTAACGAATATTGACCATGCGGTCCAAATACGGATTAGGATGTTGTTCAAAGGGAAGTTCAATGTTACAACCGAGTGACAAGGTTCCCGCATTTTTGGCACCTTTATTCGCCGCCTCCATAATACCAGGGCCACCACCCGTCATGATTGCAAAACCCTCATTTCCCAGCAGCCCAGCAAGTTCCTCTGTTGTTTGATAATAAACATCATCTGGCCCAAATCGAGCTGAACCGAAAATGGTGATGCAGGGGCCAACAAAATGTAGGTTTCGAAAACCTTTGATAAATTGAAATAAAACTTCCAATGAGAATAAAAATTCTTTCCAGCGGGAACGCGGACCGGCTAAAAAAGCGTTTTCAGAATTGTTGTTCATTTGTTAAAATAAGTTTCCTTCAAAACTACGCCTAAATTCCACATTTTAACCGCAACCAATTTAAATTAATACTAGCTTTACTAAAATTAATCCGTCAATGATGAAATCTTATGAGTTACATGCAGCTGATTCCCGCGGAGCCGCGAATCATGGCTGGCTTCAAAGTTATCACACCTTTAGTTTTGCCAACTACCATAATCCTTCTCGAATTCATTTCGGGGCATTGCGCGTGCTAAATGACGATACCGTTTCGGGCGGAATGGGTTTTGGCCAACATCCCCATGACAACATGGAGATTATCAGTATCCCGCTTGAGGGAGATTTGGAACATCAGGATAGCATGGGGAATAAGGCGGTGATCCGTCACGGGGATATCCAAGTAATGAGTGCCGGAACAGGAATTTACCACAGCGAATACAATCGAAACAAAGACGCAACTGTTAAATTTTTGCAGATTTGGGTATTCCCAAACAAGAAAAATGTGACGCCGCGGTATGATCAAATTACGCTGAATGTTGCCGACCGCCATAATCAATTGCAACAAATTTTATCCCCGAATGCAGAAGATGCGGGCGTTTGGATTCACCAAGATGCTTGGTTTCACATGGGAAAATTTGACCAAGGGATTGAGACGAACTACGCAATCAAAAAAGCAGGGAATGGGATCTATGCCTTTGTGCTTTCAGGAAGTTTTGAAATCGATGGCCAAACTTTATCGCCACGCGATGGATTAGGTATTCGCGGGGCTGAATCGTTTGAACTCAAAGCCTTGACAGCCGACGCAGAAATTTTGTTGATGGAAGTACCGATGCAAATTTAATAAATATGAAAACTGTCGCAGTCTTCGGGGGAAATGCAGATATCGTCGCCATATTGGTCCGATTAATTAATCAGTATGATGCGGCGGAAGCGGTGTCTTTTCCGACAGTCGAAGAACTGTTAATCGGCAACTTTGATTTGCTCCTATTAAGTTCCAGTGTTTCGGAAACTGACGAGGCATTGATCCGCGCGCAAGTAAGCCAACCGATCATCCAACATTATGGAGGCGGAAGTGGATTATTGCGCGCGGAGTTATTGCCTTATTTGGACTAGTTCTTTTGGATGCTCCAGGCGATGCCTTCTTCAATAAGTTTCAGGTAATCTGGATTTTTCCAAACGGCCGCCGAGTGACCCATGGAAGTGTAAAATGTTTTTCCTTTCCCCACTTCACGGTACCAAGCCACGGGGTGATTTGCGCCCATGCCAAAGTTCTTATCAGTCGTCCAAAGAATATTTCCATTCGGAATAATCTTGTCTCCATTGATGGAATATAGGACTTTCACATCTTTGGGTTGATTAAAAAAGACATACCATTCGTCGGTATTGCTCCATTGTTTCACCAAGTTTTTCGAAAACAAGGAATCGACATTTTCCGACATGCGCACATCGGCTTGTTGGAACTGCGGATTCAAAGGATGATGGGAAAATTTAGCCCCTAAGAGATTATTTTCATACCATTCCCAGCGGTGAGAATCATCGCCCGCTCCATGAATACCCATCAACGAACCACCTTCTTCCACATATTTTTCCAGCGCGGTTTGTTGGTCGTCATTCAACACACGTCCCGTGGAATTATCAAAAATCACCAAACTGAATTGCTTCAATTGTTCGGGATTAAAGACCCCGCCATCGGCCGTTTCATAGATAAAATAGTTGTGCGATTTCCCAAGCTCTTTCAAGAGAGGAATGGAGGCGTCGATAGATTCTGCGTGACGGAAGCCTGTGGTTTTGGTGAAGACCAAAATGGCAGGCTGATTTGCAGGAAATTGAATCGCGGGTTTTTCTGTTTCGTAGCTGACCGGGAATCCATATTTCACTTTATACATAAAGGTTCCCATGGCAACGGAAAGCAAGAGGATGATGCTGAGGAAAGTCCAGCCGAGAATTTTAAAGAATTTTTTCATGTGTTTATCAGTTTAGTTTTCAATCATGTCATTTTTCCCCTTTACCTTTGGCAAACCTCCAAGGTTTGCCAAAGGTAGTAGAGGCATTAGGTATTTAGTAGCCTACGATGGTAATTTATTTGGCCTAAATGATACGCTAAGTGTGTCTCCAAATGGATAAAAATATAACCGTTCGTTTTGTCTTCATCAAAGATTCGAATCGGGTAAGTATCTCTTAATTTTTCCACTGGGAAATCCCGCAACACCTGAAGTACGATGGGATGAATTTCATCCAACATCTTCAATAATGTCGTTCGAGGGATATCTCGCGCGGTGAACTCCAACGGTCGGTCGCGGACATAGCCCGTGTTCGCATAAACTGCGCCAAAAAACGTATTGAGATTCCCCATCAGGTGCAAGAATACATTTCCTCCCGGATTATTGATACCGTCTGCTATTTGCCAAATACGGGCTTCTTCACTATATGATTCAATCTCTTTTCGAAGGGCTTTTAAATCCCGATCGTATAAGGCAATAAGTTCTTGTAGCATATTTTTTATCAGTTTATTAGTATGGATTTTATTCCCGCACCACTACCTTTGGCAATCCTCCAAGGTTTGCCAAAGGTAAGGGGGGTGAAGCTTAATAGTCGACCGCATAATCTTTCGGAAATACCTGTCCCGTCCACGCCTTTTTCTGTGTCCAATCCGCATCAGGATCCGCCCAAAATGCATGATTTGCTGGTAATCCCAAAGGCAAAAAGGCCGCAGAGGTCAAATACATACTGCCCGTATTGGAATAAGAATCTGCAAGATTTGCTTGATTCGCTCCCACCAAACCCAAGGTCAACCAACCATCTCGATCAAAGGTCGACGAAACAAAAACGCGCCTAAACACCGCCGTCAAGGCCGAACGAACTTGCGCTAAACTCACGCCTTCGGGCAAGGCATTTTCTAGGGCCAGTTTCGCAAGCGGTTGGAAAAGCCCCACGCGATAGGTCGACGAGCGGCCAACCACCAAAAATGTTCCTTCGGGGGAAATATATCGTTCTTGAAAACTCGCATAGCGACGCATCCGCTTGTAGGCTAAATCAAAATCGGCTTGAGATAAACGCCCTTTGGCCAAATTAACCCGCATGACATCGATCAACATGGGATGAATCACGAAGCCATTATAATGATCAAAATGAAATTTCTCACCATCCTTGTACCAGCCATCCCCGACATACCAAGATTGGATTTTGGCAATCGCCTGATCGATTCGCGCGGCATCAAAAGGCTTCCCGATATAAAGTAAAAAGCTCTCAATCGTGGCGGCAAACAGCACCCAATTATTATTAGGCGGCGTGATTTGTCGGATTGTCGTAAACTCTCGAATGTATTTCATTTTCGTCTCCGCAGACAGCGGTTCCCACAAGGCCTCCGGAGCTATTAGAAAAGCTTGTGCGATAAAGGCAGCATCAACGAGGGGTTGTTTGGAAGTAGGCGAACCCCAATACAAATAATCAGGGCTTAAGGGATCCGCGGCATGCTTGAGGGACGCTAAGGTTTGTTCCTTCATGCGCTTGCGAATATTCGTTTCTTCGCGGGCCGTGGCCGAACTAACATCATCCGGCAAAGCTAAAAAAGGTCCGATCCCAATCAATAATCGGCCAAAAGCCTCCATGTAAGCCACATCTGAGGCGCGATGATCCCAGGTAGGGCTGTAAGCAATGATCATTTTTTTGCGCAGCTCCCCCTTAGACATATTTTTCAAAATGGGGGCGGCAATTTTGTCGAGTAGATTTACCCAATAGGCGCGGTCAGAATCCACTCGGTTAGATTTAAATCTATATGACAGTAATCTGGAGCTAAAGCCCAAAAACGAGGTTTTTAATAGGAATTTTCGACGTGTATTCAATGTGATGATTGATAAAAAATGTGTTCAAAAAAATATTTCTATGACTTGTTCAACCCGTTTGGCGATACTAGACTTCGTAATATTGGACTCGAGATTCAAAAATATAATGGTCCAATATTATTATTTATTCCGCTAAAACCAAGTCAATCCAATTAAGCTATCGAATGAAAAAAATTCTTATCCTGTTACTTATCAATTTAATTAGCTCCGTTGTTTTAGGGCAAACCAAAGGACTAAACTTTCAAGCTGTTATTCAGGATCCTAAGACTCTAGACATTCCTGGACAAAAAATAACCGGCCAGCCCTTGATTAATAGTAAGGTGTGGTTAAAATTCGACCTCATAAATAGCCGAGGAGAATTGGATTACTCCGAAATTCAAGCCACAAACACCGACGAATTTGGTCTAGTGAACCTTACAATTGGACAAGGAACCAGTCAAGGAATTGTAACGAATAGTTCAGTAACAACTAAATATTCAAGTTTTCAAAATATAATTTGGGATTCCAACGTGAAAAAACTTGCTGTAAGTGTCAGTTTTGACCAGGCTAAAACCTTTTCACAAGTAAGCATGCAAACTTTAAGTCATACAGCATATGCTTTGTATGCTGAATCTGTTGAGTATAGAAATGTTGCGGGTGCACCTACCCAATTATCTGAATTTACGAATGATGTAGGCTACCTAATTCCAAAGGACTTAAATCCATTACAAAATAAAATTCAAGAAGTCCAAGCGAATGCCCAGGGTCAATTTTTATTAGTTAACCAACGCATTTCAACTGTTGATGAGCAATTAACTAGTCAATCTAAATCCATTTCTCAACTTAAAAGTTCTGTGGAAGACCAAAATCAAAAATTAGTTGACCAGCAAAATCAAATCCAAAATAACCAAAATCAAGTCCAAGGGCAAATTAGTAACCTGACCGTTCAAACGAACAATACACAAAATAGTGTAAATAATTTAGGAGGAACCTATGAATCGTTAGGTAACAAGTCGGTAGACGTCAACCTTGGCGGGGCAAATCCATCGAATGACCTATATCCTAGCCAGCGAGCAACCAAATCATATGTTGACAATTCAATCTATCAAGCTGTGGGGTCTGGTGTGCCAGATGCAACAACCTTAGCTGCAGGTAAAATTCAATTAGCAGGAGATTTAGGTGGAACTGCTGCAACTCCGACCGTACCTGGATTGGCCAATAAAGAAAACTTGAGTAATAAGTCGATTAGCGTTTCAACAGATGCGACTTCAGACACTAAATATCCAAGTGTCAAAGCCGTAAAAGATTACGTCGATTCTGCCACACAAGGTGTAGCTTTGCAAACAACCGTTGCAGGAAAAGAAGATGTAAGTAACAAATCTACTGCTACGACTTTAGGTACTG
>NZ_JBBKYA010000001.1:60051-347954 GCF_042714525.1 Aquirufa echingensis
ACAAAAGGTAAAATTCAATTAGCGGGAGATTTAAGTGGAACTGCTGCAACTCCGACCGTACCTGGATTGGCCAATAAAGAAAACTTGAGTAATAAGTCGATTAGCGTTTCAACAGATGCGACTTCAGATACTAAATATCCAAGTGTCAAAGCCGTAAAAGATTACGTCGATTCTGCCACACAAGGTGTAGCTTTGCAAACAACCGTTGCAGGAAAAGAAGATGTAAGTAACAAATCTACTGCTACGACTTTAGGTACTTCAGACATCCTATACCCTACACAAAAAGCCGTAAAATCTTACGTCGATTCGCAAATCGCTTCTTCCACCATCGTAGATGCGGATGCAACCACAAAAGGTAAAATTCAATTAGCGGGAGATTTAAGTGGAACTGCTGCAACTCCGACCGTACCTGGATTGGCCAATAAAGAAAACTTGAGTAATAAGTCGATTAGCGTTTCAACAGATGCGACTTCAGACACTAAATATCCAAGTGTCAAAGCCGTAAAATCTTACGTCGATTCACAAATAGCCTCTTCCACCATCGTAGATGCGGATGCAACCACAAAAGGTAAAATTCAATTAGCGGGAGATTTAAGTGGAACTGCTGCGGCGCCGACCGTTGTGAAAATTAATGGAGTAGCGCTTGCAGGACTTTCAACAGGATTATTAAAAAATACAACGAGCTCGGGGATACCTAGCATTGCAATAGCAGGAACCGATTATTTGGGTGCTGTGTCACCGGGAAGCTCAGGAAATATTTTAACATCAAATGGGACAACTTGGATTTCTGCAGCACCTGCCGCGGGCACAGCAAGTACCTTATTAAACGCTCGGCTAATCTATGGAAATAGTTTTGATGGATCAGCGAATGTAACTGGTGTGATTGCATCAAATTTTGGAGGGACAGGAAATGGATTCACTAAATTTACGGGAGCAACAGGAATAGAAAAAACATATACCTTACCAAATTCAGATGCAGTTATATTAACGAATCAAACTGCTGTAACAATCAATCAGGGAGGAACAGGTGCCACAAATAAAACTGCAGCATTTGATGCCTTATCACCAATGACATCCCCAGGAGATATCATCTATGGGATTTCAGGAGGGTCTGCAGCAAGATTGGCCAGAGGAACAGAAAACCAAGTTTTAACAATTTCAAATGGTTTACCTGCATGGACAACATCTACAGCAACAGCTCAAGCTCAAGACTCGAATGAAGAAGCAAGCGCTACGCTAAATCAAACAAGTTTCACATTAGCACATACTCCAGCAACAACTTCAAAAGTGCGAATGTACATTAATGGTATCCGAATTAGCAATACGGCTTACACGATTAGTGGCTCAACTGTTACTTACATTCCAACAAACAATGGTGCATACGATTTAGCTGTTGGGGATAGAATTCAATTTGATTACCAATATTAATGAGAATAATAATGCAATGCTTGTACATGTTTAAATCAAGCAGCCTTAAGAAACAAGCAAGTTATTTTTCAACTCAAAAAAATTAGTATTCTAGCCTTCAGGCTGCGAGAAATTCACCCAATAAGATTAAAAAATTTGGACATAGTAATAAATAGATTTTGACAAGCGTATTTCTTACCTAACAAAAATGCCAATTACAAGAAGAGTCTTGGCAAACATGTCGATTCATTTTTTACCAATGATTTTACAACATTTATTAATATGAAAAAAGGACTACTTTTTACCTGTTTTATTTTAATGGCTTATAGTAGTGTAGCCCAACTCAGTGATCTTCATTATTTGCCACCACTGAAACAAGAATCTTCTCCAAATTATGCCATATTTGATCATAAAATTTATTTAACCACACCCAATACGACAAGTTTCGTCGTGGATGTTTACCGCGGAACGAGTACAACAACCTACACATCCGTAACCATCTCAAAAACGAGTGCAGGTACGTTCACACTTCCAACAACAACATCATCCACCGAAAACAATATTTCCATGATGGATAACACGAATACAGGAGTTGTTCAATCCATCGGAGGCCTAATTTTTAAATCAAGAAACGGAGAAAAATTTTATGTTAATTATCGAGGTAAATCAGGATCCCAAGCTACTTCTGTTACCTCTAAAGGTCGAGCAGCATTAGGAACCGCATTTAAATGGGGAGGAATGCCAAATCGAGGTGGTAGCTATGCATTACTAAGTAACTCGATGGGTATCATGGCTACAGAAGATAATACAATCGTAAATATATTTGGATATAACCCTGCCTGCACCTTTCGAAGCGGTAGCAATGCAGCGGGTATTACTGCAGATGCCATCACAATTACACTCAATAAAGGACAAAGTTATGTACTTGAATCTATTCCATCTACAGCCGGATCTCCTAATGTAGATGGCTGGATTGGCACCTCCGTTACATCCGACAAGCCCATAGCTATGAGTGTGGGCCAACTACATGTTCAGCCTGTATTGAATGTAACAAACCAAGATTGTGGAGCCGACCAAATCATACCCGAAAACACCTTAGGGCGCGATTATGTTTTTGTAAGAGGAAACGGAACAGATCAGTCAGAATTTGCCATTATCGTTGCTACTCAAAACGGCACTAAAATCTATGTAAATGGTTCTACAACTGAAATCGCCACAATCAATAACGGTGATTACTACATTATTCCAGGTTCCTATTATTCAACCTCATCCACAACATCCTCCGTTCCAGGCGGTAACATGTATGTCCAAACATCCAAAGAAGCTTATGCCTTTCAATGTCTTGCAGGATCCACAGCTACTCAAACTGTCGATCTAAATTTCATAGCACCCGTGAACTGCCTTTTGAGTAATAAGGTAGATAATATCTCGAACATAACAGACATTGCCGGACTCACGATGACGGGCGGAATCACCCTAATCGCTTCTACTGCGATCAACGATGCAGATATCGTAGTTAATTATGGCACTAATACTGTCAGTTTAGCAACCTTACAAGCCGCAAAAAAATCAGTTAGCGGCACTTCTGACTGGAAAACCTATTACCTCAGTGGCCTTTCTGGGGACGTTGCAGTTTCAGCTCCAGGACCTATTGCTGTAGGTTTCATTCTTGTGAATACAAATGCTGGAGCCTCTGGATATTTTTCGGGATTTGAAACTATCCCAAGTATCAATGTAAACATCTCAGGTGACGGATGTCTCCCAGGATCTACCCTCGTGGCAACGGCCGGTTTTCCTTCCTACGCCTGGTATCGAAATGGAGTTCTTATCCCAGGTCAAACAAACTCAACTTATACACCATCGATTGCAGGCGATTATTACGTAATCGTTTCCACCGGTTCATGCGATTATCAATCAGCTTCCCAATCTCTTTACGATTGTAATCCAGAAGTAGTTACTTCTATTACGGCAGACAAAAACTCCGTCAACTCTGGAGAAACCATTACTTTTTCAATTAAAGCAGCCTACTTAGGATATGATAATTTAACCAATCTAGTCATAAGAAATCAAATTCCGACCAACCTTAACATTATTTCAGCTACACCATCTTTTGGTACGTGGACCGCTTCAGGATCTGATTTCAATTGGAATATTGGAACCATGTATCCCAGTGAGGAACACAGACTCACAGTCGTTACTACGGTCAAAACGCTAAATGCAAATTCCACCCAAACGTATGTGCTCACAAACACCCAAACCCAAACAGATGCTAATAAAATCGTTGACGATTCCAGTGAATCTATCCAATTTTTAGCTCGGGAAATTCCGATACAGTCTAACTTCACATCACTTATCAAACAAATAGGACAGGCTAACTTTAATCTAACACCTCCAAGCTCTAACAGCTCAGGTTCCTTCACATATAGCAGCAGCGATACCAGCGTGGTCAAGATTGTAGGTAGTCAAGTTATCCTCGTAGGTCAAGGTGATGCCACCATTACTGCAACACAAGCAGAAACGGCTTCCCATTCAGAAAAAAGTATACAATCTACCATTTCAGTATTACCCAAAAACGGACTTATTAAAACGGGTAAACTTTCTACAATAAGCGCTCAGGTTGTTAACAAAAATGGAGCAAGAGGTTTTGGTACGGGACACAACCAATATGGGGAAGCAATCATTTCATTAAATTCGCCAACAGTATACACTAAAACGATTTCAAACATCACAAGCACAACAGCTAGCTCAGGAGGAATCGTCGTTTCACACGGAGGGAAAAACGTTACTGCACGAGGGGTTTGCTGGAGAAGATTACCTGGGGCTACAATAGAACACAACTTCACTACGGAAACAGGGACAATTGGAGCATTTGTTTCTAACCTTACGGGATTAAGTCCCAATACACTTTATTATGTCAGAGCTTATGCTACAAATAAACAAGGAACTAGCTACGGAGAAGAAATTAGCTTTACAACAAGTAATTAATCTGAAAAACTTCGAAACGAATAAGTCATAATTTTAATTAGATTTGGTAGATCATTGTAAAGATTATGACTACCACTTGGCTTACAATTTCTTGGCTCTTATATTTCTTTGTCCACAGCTTTTTAGCAAGCACAAGAGTGAAGAATTATTTTTCCAAAACCTGGCCAACTCTTTTCGCTTATTACCGAATCCTATACAATATCATTGCCATCCTGGGCTTAGGCATTTTACTTGTACATAGCCTACCAAAAGCTGCTCAAGCCCTCAACATCTATCTGGGAATGACCCTTAGCGTCACGGGATTCATCTTGATTATACTCGCTTTCCGCGCATTTAACCTCAGGGAATTTTTAGGACTTGAACCCGAAAAACAGACGACATTAGTTGTGTCAGGGATGTATCGTTATGTCCGACATCCGCTGTATTTTGGAACAATTATTTTCATCGCAGGACTTTACCTACTTTTCCCATCTAGCAATATGTTGACCATACTCATCATCAGCTATGCCTACATCTGGATAGGTAGCAGATTGGAGGAGCAAAAATTACGCGAACGATATGGTGAATCTTATCTGAAGTATTCCCAACAAGTAAAATCCCTCATCCCCTATGTTTATTAGAGAAGCTGTCGTCACGGATATTCCTGCCATGCACCGCATTCGCATGGCTGTGAAGGAAAACGTTTTGACTAATCCATTGGCTGTTCAAGAATCCGACTACATCCCATATTTAATGAAAGAGGGAGCCGCTTGGGTATGTGAGGATTCCGATCAGATAATGGGTTTTGCGATTGTGGATGTAGACGCAGGCGAAGTTTGGGCCCTTTTTGTTGACCCTGATTTCGAAGGAAAGGGAATTGGGTCGGGCTTACATGATACGATGGTTGTTGCCTATTTCGCAGCGGGACAAACCGAATTGATTTTAGGAACAGAACCCGGAACGCGTGCGGAGGCATTTTATCGTCACAAGGGTTGGGACCAAACTGGCCAAAAATCCAACGGGGAAATCATTTTTAAAATGCAACGAAAAGACCTACATTTATCGTCCTAAACACGAAGCTATGAATCCTAATTTCGGCGCATTTAAACGCATCATTACTACGCCTGTATTATTCAAGTTTTTTATCTTCAAAAATTTGTCCGCGGCTTTCTGGTCGGGTTTAAACATTCATCACTTTGATGAAGAAACCTGCACCGTACGGGTTAAATTATCCTGGTTTAATCAAAATCCTTTCCGCTCCATGTATTTCGCAGTAGAAGCGATGGCAGCTGAAATGAGTAGCGGAATGCTCGCTTTTGCCCAAGTATACAATCGGAAACCGGCTGTAAGTATGTTGGTCGAAAAGGTAGAGGCTACCTTCGTTAAAAAAGCGACGGGAACCATCTTTTTCACTTGTGAAGATGGCAAAGCGATGGAAGCTGCTGTGGACGAAACGGTCAGAACGGGCGAAGGAGTCAAGTTGACATCCAAGGCCATTGGCAAAAATTTAGAAGGCGTCATTGTCGCCGAATTTACATTTACCTGGAGTTTTAAAGCAAAATCCATATGAACCATCCCATCATGACTTGTTTGTGGTTTGATAAACAAGCCAAAGACGCATTTACCTTTTATGAATCGGTCTTTCCCGATATCCAATTGATTTCCGAAAATCCATTTACCGTGAATTACTCACTCGCCGGAAAACGCTTCATGCATCTGAATGGCGGGCCTGAGTATAAAATTAATCCATCGATTTCCTTTTTCTATAATGCAGCCAATGAGGCAGAAATTGATCGAATTTGGGCGCAACTCATTGAGGGAGGCAACATCATGATGCCTCTAAATACCTATCCTTGGAGCAGCAAATACGGCTGGGTTGCCGACAAATTTGGCGTGAACTGGCAATTGATGCTAGACCATGTCAGCGGCGATAAGGTATATCCCAGCATGATGTTTACGGAAGATAATAATGGGAAGGCGGCGGAGGCAATTGCCTATTACACGTCGATTTTTCCGGACTCCAAAACCGTTCACCTAAGTCCCTATGGGGAAGGTGGCGCGGATGTCGCGAGACATTTAAGTTATGCTCAATTTGAGTTAAATAAGCAGACATTCGGGGCGATGGATAGTTCGCACATGCATGCATTTTCGTTTTCGGAAGGGGTTTCGCAAGTCATCGTTGTGGATACACAAGAGGAAATTGATTATTTCTGGGATCATCTGACTGACGGAGGTTCTCCCGGGAAATGTGGTTGGCTGAAGGATAAATATGGCATTTCATGGCAGGTAGTCCCGAGTAGTTTGGGAAAATTCATGTCGGATCCAGAGACCGCACCCAAAGCAACATACGCCTTTCTACAAATGTCAAAATTCATCATCGCTGATTTAGAAAAGGCTTGTGAAAAATAGCTAAATTTACAGCCCAAATAAACGCTTGCTCATGCAAAAACCCTATGATTTCCTGATTGTTGGCGCCGGCTTTTTCGGCAGTATCTGTGCGAGAGAATTGACGAATCAGGGCTATTCGTGTTTAGTTGTTGAGAAGCGCGATCACATTGGGGGAAATTGCTACACAGAAAAGCGCGATGATATTCATTTGCACGTATATGGGGCGCATATTTTCCATACTTCGAATGAAAAGGTTTGGACATGGATTAATCAATATGCCAAATTCAACCATTACACGAATCGGCCGATTGCCAATTACAAAGGGGAATTATTCGCTTTGCCGTTTAATATGTGGACCTTCAACCAGTTGTGGAATGTAAACACGCCGGCAGAGGCCCAACAAATTATTGCCGAACAGGGAAAAGATATCCAAGGCGAACCTCAAAATTTGGAAGAGCAAGCGATTAAGTTGGTCGGCAAAGACATCTACGAAAAACTCATCAAGGGCTATACCGCCAAACAATGGATGAAGGACCCGAAGGAGCTACCAAAGGAAATCATCAAGCGCTTACCGGTACGTTTTACTTTTGATACGAATTATTTCAACGACCGCTATCAAGGCATTCCGGAAGGAGGCTACACGCAGATATTCGAAAAACTATTGGAGGGCATTGAGGTGCGTTTAGGCGTGGATTATTTGGCAGATAAATCAACCTTTAATGCGATGGCAAATAAGGTCATTTACACCGGTCCAATCGACTCCTATTTCAATTATCAACACGGCGAATTAGAATATAAAACAACGCGTTTTGATCATGTCAAACATGATTATCCAAATCACCAGGGTGTTGCGGTGATGAATTATACGGAAGAAGAAATTCCCTATACGCGTATTATTGAGCATAAGCATTTTGAGTTCAACGAAACACCGAGTACCTGGATTAGTTACGAATATCCGGAGCCTTACAAGGCGGATGTGACGGAGCCTTATTACCCGGTAAATGACCAGGTGAATAATGATTTGTTCCAAAAATACCGTTCGTTGGCTAATCAAGAAGAGCAGGTATTTTTCGGGGGGCGCTTGGGCGAATACAAGTATTATGACATGCACCAGATTATTGATCGGGCACTGACGATGGTGAATACATTTACAAAAAAATCCATGAATGATTCTACTACAACCGGAATTCAATAATTTTTACCTTAGTCTTTTGTTGGCAATTGCACTTGTCATACTGTGCTACAAACGCCCAAACACTTCCATTTATTTGTTTGCGGGATTAGGCTTGCTCATGTTGTTTTGCATGCGACTTCCGGTGTTGATGTACAATAACCAACTGAATGTCGACGAGAGCCAAATGGTTTCTAATTTAAGAGCACTCGCGAAGAACCCCATTTATTGGCAATCCGCAGATGGTGGGACAGTTGGCCCTGCAACTTACTACAGCGCACTTGTGGTGACCCTTTTTCAAGAAAGTATTGATTTCCGCTCGATTCGTTTGGTCGGCTTTATTTTACTGATTTGTAACCTCCTGTTGTTTTACAAAACCTCATGCCTCTTATTTGGGAAAAAAGCCGCCTTGCAAGCATCTGTATATGTGGCAATCTTCTTTACATTTGTGATTCATCCGGACTTCTTGCATTACTCCAGTGAGCAGTTCCCTATCTTCTTATTAAACATAGCCATTTACATACAGGCTATTATGTATGTAAATAAAAAGTCGCATGGCCTATATTACTTTTTTTTAGGGCTGATCGTAGGAATAATTCCCTTTGCAAAATTACAAGCGATACCGCTAATCGCAGTTATGGCGGTATTCCAGTTATTTCAATTACGCCAAAAAACATGGCCCCAATCACTAATGGGGGGAATCGTGGGTGTGGCCACTTTTCCATTGCTTTTGCTCGTATTCTTGAACTATTTTAATCTACTTGAAGATTTTTGGACTTACTATATTGAAGACAATATTATTTACACCGGGACGAATAAACGAGCCTATGGGATTATCAATGTGGTAAAACTATTGGGCAAAAGTTTTGACTTCTTTTTCTATTGGATAGGGATCATCGGGGTGTCCATGCTAATTGGGAAACGGAAAATGCAATGGCTAAGTAATCCCATTTTTATTTTCATTTTTGGTTTGTTGGTAGCGGGCCTATATGCTGCTGTCGTTACAAAAAACAACTTTCCTCACTACCTACATTTCTTAGTTTTTCCGTTAGGTTTATTGTTTGCGCAGGCGCTTTCCTTGCAAACAGAAAAAAATACGCGCATTATATTACTACCCTTTATCCTGTTTTTGGGATGGACGCTGGTGGAGGAGGTTTATATGAGCAAAATTTCAGCCCATCTCAAGTTGATGAAAACAAACGCAGCCTTAAACATAAGCCCTGTCGCGAATTACATTAAATCAAGGGCAAAAGAAGGGGATAAAATGAGTGTTTGGGGATGGCAAGGTAAGCTTTACATCGAAGCTGATGTACTTCAAGCTGTGGCCGAAAACCAAACATTGCATTGTATGCAGGAGTCGGTTTTAAAACAAAATCATATTCATCGATATCTTCAAGATTTGGAGAGAAGTCAGGCCCGTTTCGTTATTGATGCTACGCAAGATGATCCTGGTTATTTGGCTCCTATCGAAAAAGTTGCTGCGGTAAATAATTACGTGTTAAAAAATTATACCCTAGACACGACGATATCCAACAATCGGATTTTCATCCGTAAATAACCCTCCCCCACTCACCTTTGCCAATCCTCCAAGGTTTGGCAAAGGTATATAGGAAAAAGTTCAAGAAACTGATAATTATCCAAGCAGCGCCTTCATCTTTTTCGCGATGAAGTTTGTCGCATATTCAGGCGCTAAGCGGCACAAGAAATCCATGAATTTGGAATCTGAGCCAACCAATATTCGGTATTGATTCGTCTCCATGCCGTGTAAAATAATACGCGCGGCTTCGTTGGCCGGCAAAGCGGTCATCCCCGATGAACCCGAAGAAGCCTTAGGTATTTCGATGCCTGAATTTGCCGTAATATTCGTCGCGATTGCCCCCGGAAATACCACCGAAACATGGATAGCAGTCTCCTTCAATTCTGCATACAAGCCTTCGGTAAATAATTTAACCGCCGCTTTGGCTGCTCCATAAATACTTTGACCCGGTACAGGTAGAAACCCGCCCATGCTCGAAATATTCACGATGTGCGCCTCAGGGCGTTCTAATAAATGAGGCAAAAAAGCCTTCGTGACATTCACACAGCCGTAAAAATTAACATTCATCACCCGTTCCACTTGATCAAAACCCAAGTCCTTCACCTTCACAAAAGGCTGAATGATTCCGGCGTTATTGATGATGCCATCAATCTGCCCAAAATGCTTAATCACCTGCTCCGGCAAAGCAAGCAACTTGGCGCGGTCCGTAATGTCCACCTCCAAAGCCAAAAAATTCGCCGCTCCACCCGAACAAATTTGTTGGGTCTCCAATAATTGAGGCAAATGAATATCCAAGGCTGCAACCTTTCCTCCTTTGGCAATTATTTGATGTGTCATTTCACGGCCCATGCCACTTCCGGCACCCGTAACTAAGAATACTTTTCCTGCGATTTTCATGGCTATTTCAGTTGGTGAATTTGAACAGGCCCCAATAATCCGGATGTCTCCAAAGGCATCGTCGGCTGAATCATCATGGGCATTGAAAGGTACGTAATTCGCTTCACATTAGGCTGTGCATCTCCGACCAAACGATTCACCCAAGAGTTCACCACCTTCACCTCAAGCTGATTCGCTCCTGCATGCAATTGCTTACTTATATCCGCAACAAATGGCTGCTTCCAGCACGTCGCCACCCATTGCCCATTCACATAAATTTCTGCCAAATTCTTCACATCGCCTAAATCCAATTGCCACTTCGAACCCGCAGAAGTACTAGGCACCTCAATCGCATGTGAATAAGTAGCCGTTCCAGAAAAATACTTAATGCCTGCATCCGCATGCTGATTCCATGCCTGTAATTCCGACATAGTTATCATCTCAGGGGCACCCCGATTTTCCTGAAATTTAACCTGCCAAGGTCCTGAAATTGTCATAGAAGAAACCTGGGCTGGCTTTTTTACGACAAGCGACTTAGTTTTAGCATTGCCTTCAAACACAATAAATTTCGCATCCCAAGGACTGAATTCCATGTCTATCAGCGTTCTTCCTTCCTGCATCCGATACGATAACGCTGATATTTCTCCTGTCTCTGGATTGTACACCTGCGGAATCTTGCCGCTAACCCGGAATGATAACGAGGCTTTGTTGGCCTGATCCGACCGACTGTTCACCCAGTAAATTTCCTTGTCTCCTACCTGCCGGTGCTGAAACAATACTTCGGCGGAATTACCCGAAACTCGTAGATCCGCTGCCAACGATTTCGACGCTAAAACAGCATCAGCCCTATGGCCAAAATGAACCGAAGGTAAGGAAATCAATTGCGTTAAAACCCGCTGAAATTCTTGTTCTGAATCTGCTAAACTTGGGCTAGAAATAGGTTTTGTACCGGCTATCCAAGCCCCTTTTTGTGCTAAAAAGAATATCCGCTTCAAAGTCACCAGCGTCATCTGTTTCGCCGTTTCATCTAAATATAATAGTTGATAGCGACTACCCCCCCGACTAACAAATTGACCTTTTTCTACATCAATGGCATCGCGTAAGGCACTCGCGTTCACATAATCAAACTCAAAACCTGCCGGAATGCTAGGCAAGGATTTCATCGCCAAAGAAGTGATATTTTGGTTCTCTCCATAGTAATAAAGGATGTCTGCCACATTGTGACCTTGTTGCAACATATACGAACTCCGACCTAAATAATCCGCCCAAATCTTCGCTTGTTTCGCCCAGGTTTCTTGGCGCGTAAACCATTGTCCAAAGGGTCCTAAGGTCAAACCTGGAAACAACGAATCCAGAGGCTGATGCACCGAGGTATGTATCACAAAACGATTTAATCCGGAAGCTAATTCCATGTCGGCCGTTCGTTTCAATGTTCCCGGATGCGGACTGAAGGAATTCCCTGCTGTCGTCATTGACTCGCCCGCAACGATGTTTTGGCCATATATGTGTGCCACAGAAGCAGATTCACGTATGTCGGCCCGTGAACGCGGCTCTTCATCCTTCCCAGCTGCCAATGCCCCCGGCTGCCACATCGCCGCCATGGGAATATCAGCTTTACGCTTCACATCCATACCATCGGCTAAGTAAATTCGCCCATTTTCATGTGACTCTGTATAACGTTTCATGCCGCGTTTGGCTAATAAATCACCAATCAACTCATAATGATTCTCAACGATCAACTCCCCGATCGTCTTGCGAAAATCCCATAAAAAACGCTCACTCGCCTCCGCATCTTGGACGATTCGACCTGTCAAAACTGGCATCCAAGGCTTCAAATCATATCCCCTTTTTGCCTGAAAATCGGCAGCAAATGTAGGCGACCAGTTCATGTGTCCCGCCTCATAACTATCCAAAACCATATGACTCAAAGCACCAGGGCCTAGTTGGCCACCCGTCGCCTGCGCATACTGATCGAGGTAATTTTCCATGTAGCGCGTAACCGCTCCTCGGTCTAATTTATCCACTTCCAGACCCGTTGCTTCTGGCGAAGCCGGGTGATTTTTCTTTCCCGTTAAGGAATATCCAAAGCGCAAAATTTCCCAATTTCCCGCTGGGGCATCCCAAGACAAGGTACCGTCGGCTTGTACAAATTTCGTCACATCAATCACCTGATTTGCTGCAGGCCCTTTTGAAACGGGAGTCCCTGAAACGGCTAATTCTTTATGTGCTTCGAAACCCGCTTTGGCCTCAAAAAGATGTAACCGCGGCGTAGTAAACACATTAAATTCCGAAATTTTCATCCCCTTGGGTTCGGTGGAAGGACGCATGCCAAACATGGCAGCAATACCCACATCCCCCGGCTTCTCCGTTTGGTAACATAAACGAATCGCTTTCACGCGCTGAGGAGCAAATGAGACCGTCGTTTGTGAGGTGATGGTTGGCGGCACTTTGACCACTTCCGAAAAATTCACCCCATCCGCACTTACTTGTATACTTCGATTATTTCCTCCGCCATTAAATGCCGCTAATTCACCGTATGATTCATTGGAAAGCATCACACTCGAAATTTCGGTTGGCGCTTCAAACGTATATTGAATCCAAGCTTGCTCACCTATTTTCATCGGTGGCAAATAGCTCATGTGATGCAAATCCCCATCCGTTAATTCGGCCAAATTAAATTGCCCTCCACTGGAACTGACTTGTGGTTTTAAGTCGCGCGCCGACTGGATTTGCGAAGCGATAGGATAGGCCAAAACGGCGATATCTTGATAATGCTTGACAACCTTTTCGGCAGAACCTGCGGCAAATCCTCCAGCCTCAAAAGGCACATTTTGCATGGGTCCTGTGATATCCGACGGATGCGGCAAAGCGACAGTAATTTTTTGCCCACCTTGAACGCGCAATTCAGACCAAACATATTTTTTCATGCCGTCTGAAGGCGCCACCCAGGGACCACCTGTCACACTCCAACCCGGCGAACCGGCGATGGCCATTTCTAAGCCTTTTTCTTTGGCATAATCCGTTGCAAAACGGAACGCATCCTTCCAGGCAGGAGTCATGTAGACGAGTTTTTCTTTGACCGCTAGGGGTGTAAATAAACTCGCGTCAAAATTTTGAAACCCTCCAATACCCGATTGCTTCATCCAATCCAAGTCTTTTCGGATACCGTCTTTCGTAATATTTCCATTCATCCAATGCCACCAAACGCGCGGTTGCGCAGTGTGGGGCGGCTGAACAAAACCCTTTGATAAATCAGATACTTGCGCGTACGCAGTTAGATTCGCGACAACCAGTGCCGCGAATCCGAAATGCTTCTTCATGTGCTTGAAATTTATTCTTTAACGCGTGTTCCTTTTGCCTCAAACATCCCCATCAAGGTTCCTTTCAAATTGTCTGTGTCAACTTTCGTTAATTCTACATTGACATCATAGCCTTGCGTAGAGAAATAGATAACCACTTTTTCGCTGTCATCTTCTACTTTCGAGATATCAACAGCAGGAAGTGAATCATCGCCAACAATCTTTAATTGGCCTGTCAAAACGCCATCCTTACGAACCAAGTTCGTCGCGAAAGTCGCATCACCATTTGGCGTACCTAACACTACAATTTTCCACTTACCTGCGAAAAAATCAGTAGGATCCGGCTTCGAAGCGAATGCTGACGCTGAAAACAAAGTCGTCAAAACAAATACAAGTGCAAGAATCTTTTTCATAACAAATAGATTTTAAGGGTTTATAATGAGGCAAATATAGAAACAAATTTTACATTGTCTATTTTTTAGACAATAATTTCTACCTTTGAAAATCACTGAATTAATAGCAGCTATGTCGGGAAGCTTTACCCATCCAAGTCACCAGAATTACATTGCACAATTATCCATTGATTGTGTCATTTTTGGCTATCAGGACGCGACATTAAAGGTGCTCATTCCTAAACTTAATTTCAAGGGTGATTTTTACAGCTTGCCCAGCGGATTTGTTCGTCAAGAAGAAGATTTAGATCAGGCCGCCCTACGTATTTTGGAAGAGCGAACGCAATTGGCCAACATCTATTTACAGCAATTCCATGTGTTTGGTAATGCCGACCGACATAATGAACGCTTTATGCTGGATTTGTTAGCCCTAAACCCACAATTAACCGGTCCCCAAGAAGAATATGATTGGTATGTGCGACGCTTCGTTTCGGTGGGTTATTATGCGTTGGTTGACATCAATAAAGTAAAACCCCAATGCTCAGAATTGGATGAAAAAATGGAATGGATACCCGTGCAGGAGCTTCCCAAACTCATTTTGGATGGGGCAGAAATTATTGCCAAAGCACTAAAAGCCATGCGACTTCATTTTGACGATCATGTTGTAGGCTATAACCTCTTGCCAGAAACCTTCACCATGAAGGAATTGCAACAATTGTACGAAACAGTTTTCGACAAACCCTACCGAAGAAACAATTTTCAAAAAATGATCTTAGATTTGAATATTGTGGACAGATTGGAAAAACAATTTACGGGTGCCGCGAATAAAGCACCCTATTTATATACCTTTAAACCTACCTCAAACAAATGAAAATTGCATTGTTTCTATTGATGAGTATTGCGGCCTTTGGCCAACAAGTCATTAAACTTTATCCGGGCAAGGCTCCGGGATCCGAAAACTGGAACTGGGAAGTAAAGGAGTTCACGCCCATGCCGAATAATCGGATGTTGTTCAATGTGACCGAACCGACGCTGACCATTTATCCTGCCGCTCCGGGCAAAGGAAATGGCACATCCATCATCGTAGCTCCAGGAGGCGCCTTCCATATTTTGTCCATCGATTCAGAAGGACATGATGTCGCCAAATGGCTTAGCGCACGCGGAATTACGGCGTTCGTGCTCACCTACCGCGTCGTGAAATCCAATGGCCCCAATCCCTTCGCGGAGCTAATGCCTTTGATGAATAACTTCAAAAAGCTCGACGAAATCAATGCCCCCATCGTAGAAATGGCTACCCAAGATGGCATCGAAGCCATTAAATATGTCAAAGCAAATGCCAAAACACTCGGCATTGATCCGAACAAAATGGGCTTCATGGGCTTCTCGGCTGGCGGAACCTTAACCATGAATGTGCTACTAAGCGCTCCTCAAAACTTAAAACCAAATTTCATCGCACCCATCTACCATTATGCAGATGCGGTGACAGGCAAAGAAATGCCAAACGCTGTGACTCCGGCTTTCATCGCCGTGGCTGCTGATGATAATTTAGGCTTCGCGCCGCACAGCATCCGACTTTTCGAACGCTGGACTGCCGCCAAACACCCGAGTGAATTGCATGTATATGAAAATGGAAGCCACGGATTTGGGATGCGAAAAAACAATACGGCGAGTGATAACTGGACGGTAGATTTTGAGAACTGGTTAAAGGTTCGCAAGTTTTTGTAGGCCCTAGGCTGAAGCCTAGGGTTATGATTTTATAGCCCCAGGTATTGATAACCCCAGACTTTAGTCTGGGGATTTGAAAAACAACCCGCCAACTATCCTATCCCTTCTAGGGATACTCCTTCTCGTTAATTTCCGTACATTCGATTTCTAAACCGATTGAACATGAAATTTGCCCAGATCATTTGCCTGACCTTGCTAAGTCTTTCGACATTCGCGCAAGTAAGCCTCACTAAACTCCAAGTTGAATACCAAGATCGTCCCTTAGGGATGGATGAAAGCAAACCGCGTTTCTCCTGGCAAATGTTAAGTTATTCTGCTTCTCGGGGAGATAGACAAATGGCCTACCGCGTTCTAGTCAAAGACGAAAAGCAAAACGTGGTTTGGGATAGCCAAAAAGTCAAATCGGATATTTCCATAGGTCTTCCTTATGCCGGAAAAGCGTTAACGGCGCGTCAAAAATATACTTGGCAAGTGCAAGTTTGGGACCAAAAAAATCGACTCATATCCGCCAATTCATCCTTCGAAACTGGCCTATTAAACAGTGGATGGAATGATGCGCAATGGATCGGATCCAATGATTTGCCGCTCTACAGCAACTACCTGTCGGTCTATAAATTTCAGTACAAAGTTCAGTTGGACGAGGCTTCCCATTCGAAAAAAGCATCCTTTGTTTTTGGTGCAAATGACCCTCGTTTGCAGAATAAAAACCTCAATATTCAAGGTGTGGCGAGTGCCAAAAACGAAGCCTACATTCGATTTGAGTTAGATATCTCAGATAGCACGCAAGCCTTTTTTAATGTCTTTCGCGCAGGTTATGACCCAAAAGATCAAGCGAATAAGCCTTTATATCGCTTCCCTATTCCAACAAATCTGCTTTCAAAAGTCAATCAATATCAAGTACATACCATCTTTGCGACTTGTAATTTTGGCGTGTATGATGTGTACATCGATCAGGCCGATAAGGACCACAAAATCAACCCAAGTCCCAAAAACGCAAGTCCCTTTGCCCCTTCCGGATTCAATTTAAATCCGGTCGGTGTGGGAAATAATTTCATCTCCTATCCGATGTTGGCCGAAATCGGCTTTCAGGTGCCCACAGGTGAAACGGCTTATTTCTCCGAGGTATTCATCAAGAATTTCCGCCAGCCGAGTAATACACTTTTTGCAGCAGCTGACAATCCAAAATTATGGCCCGGCTGGGATGGAAAACAGTTCCGCGTCAATGGAACGATGGCAGTCGCGAATCCGAGTCAGCACGCCACGCCGATGTTGCGAACCAAATTTTCCACGCAAGGCAAAGCCATCAAAAAGGCACGGATTTATGCAACGGCCCGTGGGATTTATGAATTGTACTTGAATGGAAAACGCGTGGGCGACGAGTATTTCAATCCCGGTTTAACCCAGTACAACAAGACGCATCAGTACCAAAGTTTTGACGTGACCTCCCATTTAAAATCCGGTGAAAATGCCTGGGGTGCGTGGTTAAGCGAGGGCTGGTGGTCAGGAAATATTACCTACAGCGGGGATAGTTGGAACTATTTTGGGGACCGACAATCCTTATTGGCCCAATTGATAATCGAATATGCCGACGGCAGCGAACAAGTAATCCATACGAATCCGTCGCAATGGAAAAGCTATAACGACGGTCCCATTCGCGTGGGCAGTTTCTTTCAAGGAGAAGTCTACGATGCGCAAAAAGATGCCGCAATTGCCAGTTGGACAACAGCGGATTACAGCGATAAAAACTGGAAACCGGCAGCTGCGATTGCGCTGGAAGGAACAGCCTTTTTGGACAAATCATTGGACTACAGCCACATGAAATTAAGCGGGCAGTTGGACGATCGTGTACAAGTTCGCAAAGTTTTGCAAGCGCAGTCGATACAAGAGCCCCGCAAAGGCGTTTTCGTTTATGACATGGGGCAAAACATGGTGGGCTTTCCCAAGATTTTCATTCCAAACGGAAAGGCTGGACAGGTCATTACCTTGCGCTATGCGGAAATGTTATACCCAGATTTGGCAGAATATGCTTCGCAAAAAGGGATGATCATGTTGGAGAATATTCGCGCTGCTTTGGCACAGGATATTTATGTATTGAAAGGTGGCGATGAATACATTCAGCCCCGTTTTACCTTCCATGGCTATCGTTATTTAGAAATTACGGGAGTCGATCAGGCACCTGCGTTGCCACAAGTGGCGGGCATTGTGCTATCGTCGATCAGCGAAATTTCTTCGTCTTATGAGACCTCAGACCCGATGGTCAATAAATTATGGACCAATATTACTTGGTCAATGCGTGGAAATTTCTTATCCATTCCTACAGACACCCCGGCTCGAAATGAGCGGATGGGCTGGTCGGGGGACATCAATGTCTTCTCCAAAACAGCCACTTATTTAGCTCCAGTCAACAATTTCTTACGTCGGCATTTACAAGGCATGCGCGATGTGCAGCGGGCGGATGGACGTTTCACGGATGTTGCGCCGATGGGCGGAGGATTTGGAGGGACGCTTTGGGGAAGTGCAGGAATTGTGATTCCGTGGGAGACATATCAGCAGTATGGTGACAAGGCTTTGTTGGCTGAACATTACGATGCGATGAAGCGTTATGTGGCTTTTTTGGAAACCAAACAGAACCCGGAAGGGATATTGAATGAGGGTCCACTTGGTGATTGGTTGAGCCCGGAAGGAAATAAAAATGACAACACCGCATTTTGGATGAGCTACCAGGCCTATAATTACGAGATTATGGTGAAGGTTGCGGGGATTTTGGGATTTGCGGAAGATGCAAAGAATTATGCTCAAAAAGCTGCTGCTCGGAAGGCCTTATTCAATGCCATATACATGGATGCTTCAACGCATAAAACGGTGAAATCAGGCGTAAAAGCGGCGACCATGGGCCCGCCGAATGCTGCCGCTGTTACGGGGAAAACCGACAAAGGCCAGTTGGTCGATACGCAAGCTTCCTACGCCATTCCATTGGCATTAGGCATTTTCGATGCGACGAATAAACCATTCGCGGTCGCGGGATTGGTGGAGACGGTGAAGCGCTCGAATACGGATGATGGTGGTGTGGCGCGTCCACCCTATTCGTTGATGACAGGATTTATTGGAACGGCGTCCATCAGTGAGGCATTAGCCGCAAATGGCCAACATGCCGAAGCTTATCGCTTATTAACGCAAAAGACCTATCCATCTTGGTTATATTCGGTGGCGAATGGGGCGACGACGATTTGGGAGCGCTTGAATTCGTACACGGTGGAGAATGGATTTGGAGGAAATAACAGCATGAATTCGTTTAATCATTATTCGTTCGGCGCGGTGGCGGCCTGGATGTACAATCATTCGTTGGGCATTCAGCGCGATATCGATTCTCCGGGATTCAAGCATTTCTATTTACGTCCGATTCCTGATCCGACGGGTGTATTAACGCATGCCAAAGGGCATATTTCCAGTATGTATGGAAAGATTTCCAGCGGCTGGGAAGTGAAAAACGGTCGGGTGACTTATAATTTTGAAGTGCCCGCAAATACTTCGGCACAATTGACCTTACCCGTGAAAGTGGGCGCGCGCATCACAGAAGGAACACGTAAATGGAAAGCAACGAGCGATTCGTTTGTGCAGGAATTAGCAAGCGGGAAATACGAATTTATCGTGGAATAACACCCCACTTACCTTTGGCAAACCTTGGAGGATTGCCAAAGGTATAGGCTGGGAATCAAAATTTTGAACTATAAACTGATAAAATCGATACCATGCACAGATTTATCACAATCATTTTATTTTCCATTACACTTAACACATTCGGCCAAATCAAACTCCCCGCTTTGGTTGGCGATAACATGGTGCTGCAACGCGACAAGCCCACGACCATCTTGGGTTGGGCAAGTCCCGGAGAAAAAATTCGTATAGAAACCCGTAATAAAGTCATTAAAACACAAAGCGATAAAACGGGGAAATGGACAGCTCAAATGCCCGCCTTTTCAGCAGGAGGACCTTTCGATATGCGCATCAATGACGTCCTAATTCACAATGTACTTTGGGGCGATGTGTGGTTGTGTGCGGGGCAGTCCAACATGGTTTTGCCCATGGAACGTGTGAAAGAATTGTATGCCGAAGAAATAAAAAAGGCCCAATATCCACAGATACGTAATTTTTTCATCCCAACGGTCTCGAGCAAGATTCAAGAAAAAACCGATTTGCCAAAAAGCATTTGGCAAGAAACCAATCCCCAAAGCGTCCTCAGCATGGGAGCAGTCACTTATTTCTTTGCCCAAAAACAATTCGAAAAAAACCACATACCCATCGGCATCATTAATGCCAGCGTGGGCGGCTCGCCCATCGAATCGTGGTTGAGCCTAGACCAATTGAAACAATTCCCAGCCTACGCGCAGGATACCACACGCGTCCAAGCCGCGGCGGTAACCAAATCATTGCCCGACAAAGGATTAACCGAATCCGTAAAATGGTTCGAAACAAATTACCAGCCGCAAGGCTGGAAAAACTACTTCATTCCTGGATTTTGGGAAGATCAAGGACTCGGGAATCTCAATGGCGTGGTGTGGTTCCGCAAAGAAATCGAACTGACTGCTGAGCAAGTAAATCAACCTGCCAAAATCTTCATGGGTCGGATTGTGGATGCCGATGAAATGTATGTCAATGGCACGCGAATCGGGAATATCACCTACCAATATCCACCCCGTCGCTACGAAGTCAAACCAGGTATTTTGCATCCCGGGAAAAACATCCTCGTTATCCGCGTGAGCAATCAAGCAGGAAAAGGAGGATTTGTTCCCGACAAACGCTATGAATTGCAATTAAGCAACGAATCCCTTTCGCTGATGGGTCCATGGCAATATAAAGTGGGTTCGGTTTGGAACCCCAATCCCGTTGTTTCCACAGCACAAATGTATAGCCCAACGGCACTGTATAATGGCATGATTGCGCCGCTTGTTCCATATAGCTTACGTGGAATCTTGTGGTATCAAGGGGAATCCAATACCAGCAAAGCCCAAGACTATAAAGATCTATTAAAGGCTTTGGCAGCAAATTGGCGCGCGAAGTTCCAACAGCCCGAATTGCCGTTTATCTATGCGCAATTGCCGGGTTTTGGCGACCGACAATTTCTTCCGGTTGAAAGCAATTGGGCACAATTGCGCGAAGCGCAACGAAAGGCGGAAGCGGAAATTCCCAAAAGCAAAATGGTTGTAGCCCTTGACCTCGGCGAATGGAATGACATTCATCCTTTGCGCAAAAAGCCTTTGGGTGAACGCTTTGCTGACGCTGTGACCCAGGAGCCCGCTGGGCCGCAAATTGCAAAGGCCAAAAGAAAGGAAAACAAAATTGAATTGGAATTTAAACCCGAAGGAGGTCCATTGAAAATCGACAAAAGCGCTGAAAACGAATTGCAATATTTCACCATCGCGGGGAAAGATCGCAAATTTGTTTGGGCCAAAGCCTATATCGAAAATAACAAGGTCATCGTTTCTTCCGATGAAATAAGTGAACCCTATTTCGTGCGATATGCTTGGGCAGATAATCCCGAAGGAGCCAATTTAACAAATGAAACCGCTTTGCCAACTGGACCCTTCGAGATCGAAATTAAGCCTTAATCATTCGAAAATTGATTCTCGAGCAAGGACTCTTTAAAGATGTTCGCGAAAGAATAGGCGAAGGTGATGAAAACAGAACGCGTATCCACTTTCATCGTTCGAACTAAATTGAAATCCGATGGAGCGCTGATATTCCAGCCTGTACTTTGCATGTTAAATACGTCACTAAGCACAATTCCTAGACCGCCTTTGCCGTGTAAAATTTTGGTCTGAAAACCCAAATCTACATTATATACAGCCTTTCTCGTTCCCTGTGCCATGGCCGTAGGAGCATTATAAGCCCCGAATACCTGTAGTTTCGTATTCTTCGAAAGGTTGAAATTATTCACAACTTTTGTGTACCAACTAAACACGTCGTTGGCCACATCCGTATTGCCAGCATTCCCGCTCAATTTTTGATTAAAAAGAGAAACGCTGGTATTCACCGACCAAAACTTCGTTGGGAACCAATTAAAAATCTCCTCAATTCCCACTGTCGATGCATTCCCAATATTCTGTGGCGTAGTGATCGCGACCCCATTCGGTTTCATCTCAATCACCGTCCGAATTACATTATTCGATAATCGAAAAAATGCACTGCTTGATAGACTCCAGCCGTCCCCTTCTTTGTCATACCCTAACTCCATCACATGCACTAATTCCGGTTTCAAATAAGGATTTCCACCATGTTGATTCAGCGAATCTGTAATGTCCATCATCGGATTTAATTCGCCCAAACCGGGACGATTAATTCGTCGGCTATAGCTGAATTTCACAAAATCCGAAGGATTAATAAAATAAGCCAAATTTGCCGTTGGGAATAAATTAAAATAATTCCGCTGGAAGGAAATACTTGAATTGGAAACCGAAGATCCCGAATTATTTACCTGTTCCGCACGCAAACCAATGTCGTATTTCCAAGCTTTGCTTGGCTCTGATTTGATTTGCACATAGGCCGCATGCACCTGTTCCTGAAAATCAAACACATTACTTAAGGCCGCATTTTTTACATAATTGCCTCTAAGCAAAGTCTGATTTTGGTAATCAATATTCGTGGAACGAATAATACCTTTATACCCCGTTTCAAGTTTTACTTTTTCTGAAAGCGGTTTCACATAATCCACTTTAAGATTCGTTGTTTGCGGTTTTTGATAACTGTAAGTCCGCTGCATGAAGGGAATCCCTAAGGCTGAACCCGATTCGTTTTGTGCATTCGTGATGATGTCCGTATCCTGATTTTCTTTCCCAATCGACGTGCTCGCATTCCAAACAATTTTCTCACCCTTGCTTGCAAATTGATGTGCATAAGTAATGGCGAATTCCCCAACAAGGGCCTTTTCTACCTCAAAAGATTCCCGGCGATTACGCGACGTAAACGAGCCCCACTGCGAAGCGAAACGCGAAGTCAAAGTCTCGTCATTATCTTGTCCTTCCAAATTTCCAATAAACTCCAGGTTAATCACATCGCGATCCGATGCCGCATAGTCAATGTTCAATTTAAGATTTTGCGTTTGTTCCGTCCGATTATCCTGACGGCCTTGCGTCAATAAATAGTTTAAGGGTTGATCAAAACTCGTCCGATTCGTAGTTGCCTGACGCGTACGTTCCGAATATTTCATATCATAATTCAAACCGATGTTCCATTTCCCCGACTGGTGATTAATGCTAAACGCAGAGCTTCCTCGAGCCTTCGCACCCATACCACCCCCGATGGACGCCATCGCATTCGTTCCACCCGTAGTCACTTTTTTCAACTTAATATTGATAATCCCACCTTCGGAATCCGCATCGTATTGCGCAGAAGGATTGTTGATGATTTCGACACTTTCCACGCTACTCGCCGGAATTAAATCCGTCGACGAGATTCCTGAGGTCCGACCGTTAATTAAAATCAGCGGACCTTTTCCTCGAACGGTAATTGCTCCATCTGCATCCACAACAACAGTGGGTACCGACTTCAATAAATCCGTCGCGGAACCGCCGGCTTGTGTCAAATTATCTTTGGCTTTGATGATAAAACCTTGCGTGGTTTTTTGAACGAGTTCTTTTTGGGAAACAACTTCTACAGAAGCGAGTAAGCGATTATCCTCGGTCAGCATCGTCGTTCCCAAATCGGTATTTTCTTGAACGCGGAACGCTATACGTTTGGGTTCATAACCCATCATTTGAAATTTGATCAAGTAGTTACCGTTGGAAGCTGTCAATTTGAATTGCCCTAAACTATCAGAAACGGCACTTTTCAGCAATTTGACCGTATCGGATTGTGCATACAAAAGCACATTTGCAAATTCTACGGGCGCCTGTTTATCGTGTAATTTCCCTTGAATGGAAAAAGGAGATTGGGCAAAAATTGAAAGAGAAGTAAGAAGGGAAAGTAGTAAACCGCTGAAGGTTTTATTGATTAACATATCATGGTGGTTAGTACAAAGACGTTCCAAATTTCAACAGCCGATTGAAATTGAAAACATGTAAGCGACAAAACTACGAATCTTCGAGACAAATTCGCCTGTAAATTTATCAATGGCCGAATTCTTCCATCAATGGTCAAGCCTGCCTTGCTTTTTAAACTGGGATGGCGACATCCCCAACTGCTTTTTAAACACCCGATTGAAATAAGACAGGTTTTCAAATCCCGATTCATAGCAACAAATGCTGATGGGTTTGTCTTGTAACAATAGCTGTTTCGAATAATTGATCCGGTATTGATTGACAAAATCCGTGTAGGTTAGCAAAGTCGTTTTCTTGATGTAGCGACAAAAAGCCGGAACCGTTAGACTCAATTCCTCGGCAATCAGTTCCGTATTAATCTTGTCCTGAAAATGTTTCTCCACATATTGATATACCCGCGCCATCCGCTCCTGTTGTTTCAAAACTTGTTGGCTCGCAATCGGCCGAACGCGCAACGAAATCGCCGTTTCACTTTCCGCTAACAATTGAAAAATATGCAATAACTCGACAAATTGATCAAAACGACTCAACGTTGGAATCAACTTCATGCGTTCCCCGACCAAGCGTTTCGTTTCGCCAT
The DNA here is from genome assembly GCF_042714525.1 of Aquirufa echingensis. NCBI lineage: Bacteria > Pseudomonadati > Bacteroidota > Cytophagia > Cytophagales > Flectobacillaceae > Aquirufa > Aquirufa echingensis. Next base: position 84,424 of record NZ_JBBKYA010000001.1, read on the forward strand.
CAAAGGCTAATCCCGAATTAGCCCGCTCCATCAATGCTCGAACTTTTTGCATTTCAGGAACCTGCCCCATGCGGACTTGAAAATAATCGGGTGGGAATTGAATCACAACCGTCTCCACACGTGTTTTGGCGCCGTAATCAAAATTCAAATGCGGAATATTCGAACCAATTAAGGCTAAATCTGATCCATAATAGGTCGAAACATGATCGCCAATGTGCCGTATTCCGCGTTCCGCTTCCACATAGACCAATTCGATTTCGGGGTGAAAATGCCAATAAAATACTTCGTTGAGCTGCGGCGTCAGCAACAAGCGAAACGAACTCTCCGAATCGGGTTGAATCTGTTCTAATTTTAATTTCATTGACATAAATCTGTCTGATTTAAACCCAATATATCCATAAATATCAATACAGTGCAAATAGTTGTCAATAAGGCATTAATTGGCAAGTCATAAAATGTAGAGATTTGTCAAAAGAATTTAACCTTACCCGATATGCAAAACGAAACCATGATTCCGAACAATGCGCATTATGACATTCCCGGAAATCCGTCGACTGCTAAAAGCAGCCAATTATCCTTAAACAATCGCACAAATGGTGAAGCCTTGCGCGTGTTGAGCGAGGAAGATTGGGAATTTTGGAAAACCAACGGCTATATCGTCATCAAACAAGCCGTTCCACGCGAACAGGCGCTGGAGACAGCCAAATTCCTTTGGGAATTCGAAGAAAAAGATCCTAATGATCCGAGTACCTGGTATACAGCTCCACGAGCAGAAATGAAAATGAAGGAGTTGGGAGGAACGGGCATGGTGGAGTGCTACAACAATCAGCATCTTTGGAATAACCGACAAATGCAACGCGTATATGATGCCTTTGTGGACATCTGGGGGACGGAAAAGTTATGGGTGACGATCGATCGCGCGAATTTAAATTTCCCGATCCGACCTGGCCACGAATACAAAGCATTCATTCACTGGGACTACGATCCAGAAACTAAACCCGTTCAAGTCCAAGGCGTATTAGCGCTTGTGGACCAAACAGACGAAAATATGGGAGGATTCCAATGCATCCCGGAATTATTTAGAAACTACGATACTTGGAAATTAACACAACCCGAAAACCGTGATCGTTTCAAACCAGACACGACGGGCTTCACGCCAACCAAAGTTAAAATGGAGGCTGGCGATTTATTAATTTTCAACAGCCTTCAACCCCACGGTATTCGAGCGAATAACAGCGATAAAGTACGCTGTGCCCAATACATTTCCATGATGCCGGCTGAGGAGGATAATGCAGCTTTGCGCGAATGGCGCGTGAATTCCTGGAAAAACCGCATCGCTCCAGAAGGCTATGCCTTCCCGGGTGACCCACGCAACTGGGAACAAACCAAATATGATACTGCCAAACTCAATCCTTTGGGAGAAAAAATCCTCGGACTAAGCAAGTGGTAATGAAAAGGCTCAAGAAATCTTGAGCCTTTTTTGTTTGATTTATATAAACATCTATTTGAATATTGTATAGAATAACTGGCTTCTCGCTCATACCTTTGTTTGATTAATCCATAAATAAGCACATGGAAAAAATTGAAACCTTAAAGGATTTCTACCAAAACAAATTCAATTGGATACCCGAAAATTTAAGCAAAGATTGGGGACATTTCAATGTATTTAAACTCGACCCATACATCGGAATTGGTGCGAAAACCGTGCCGTACCGTCGACGTGATTATTATAAAATCACCTTAGTCAAAGGCTCTGGAACGATTTATTACGCAAATAAAATCATTGAAGTCAAAGAGAATGCTATCGTGTTTTCAAATCCATTAGTTCCCTATAAATGGGACTCTACAGAGAATTTACGTACCGGTTATTTCTGCATATTCAACCATGATTTTTTCCAACAATACGGCAATTTTTCGGCTTATTCACTGTATCAACCTTCGGGCACACCTGTCATAGAATTGAGCGATGCTGGGTATGAATCTTTCCAGGTTATTTTTGAAAGAATGTTAGCCGAAATCGATTCCACTTATATCCACAAGTATGACATGTTGCGGAATTTGGCCTTAGAAATGATGCATACTGCCCTCAAATTGGAACCAGCAAATTCAAGTCGATATGCTCCAGGCAATGCAAATCAAAAGATTTCGATGTTATTCCTCGAATTATTGGAACGGCAATTCCCCATCGAAGGGCCCCAAAACAAAATCAAATTAAAGACCCCGTCTGATTTTGCAAACCAGTTGGCCGTCCACGTAAATCACTTAAACCGCGCGGTAAAAGAAACAACAATCAAAACTACGTCGCAACTTATCGCTGAGCGCATCAGTCAGGAAGCCAAATTAATTCTATCACATGGAGAATGGACCATCGCTGACATTGCTGAAGCATTAGGTTTTAATGAAATCAGCTATTTCAATCACTTTTTCAAAAAACAAGTGGGCATCAGCCCCGCAAAATTTAGAAATAATATACATCATGGAAAAACGAAAATTAGGGAATAGTGGCTTAGAAGTTTCAGCCATGGGCCTTGGTTGCATGGGCATGAGCTTTGGTTATGGACCTAAAGCTGATGAAAACGAAATGATTAAAATTATCAGGGCAGCTGTTGAAATAGGCATTACTTTTTTTGACACGGCAGAAGTATATGGACCATTTATCAACGAAGAATTAGTGGGAAAAGCGTTAGCTCCATTTAAAGGTGAAGTGGTCATTGCGACCAAATTTGGCTTTCATTTAGACCCGAACCAAGGCTATAAAATGAACGGATTAGATAGTTCGCCAGCGAATATTCGCAAGGTTGCCGAAGCCTCGTTAAAGCGCCTAAAAGTAGATGCGATTGATTTGTTTTACCAACATCGCGTGGATCTGAGCATCCCCATCGAAGATGTGGCTGGCACAGTTAAAGATTTAATCAAAGAAGGCAAAGTAAAGCATTTTGGCTTGTCGGAAGCGGGAGCAGCCAACATCCGTAAGGCCCATGCAGAAATGCCGGTAACGGCCTTACAAAGTGAATATTCTTTATGGACACGGGAACCAGAACAACAAATCATCCCGACCCTCGAAGAATTAGGCATCGGTTTTGTTCCATTTAGCCCGCTCGGCAAAGGATTTTTAACGGGAAAAATTGACGCGAATACGGAGTTTCATGAAACAGATTTCCGCAGAACCGTACCTCGTTTTACCGAAGAAGCGCGTGAACATAATCAGAAATTGATCAACGTTCTAGCAGGCATTGCACAAGAAAAAAATGCAAGCCCAGCACAGATCAGTTTGGCTTGGTTATTAGCTCAAAAACCTTGGATTGTACCTATTCCGGGGACGACGAAAATGCATCGTATGCATGAAAATTTTGATGCCATTCAAATGCAATTAAGCGCTGATGACATCAAGCAAATTTCCAATGCGACCTCCCAAGTAGAGGTTCAAGGGACCCGGTATTCCGCAGCTGCCATGGAAGCTTTGGCCAAAAGTTAAAATTTTATCCTATTTCACGTACGAGAATCGTACCTTTGCATCTTCTTCTGAAAAACCAATCATGAAATCATTCGTATCAATCTGCCTATTATTATTCATACAATTCACGATTTTGGCTGAAACAGCAACAGATTCCACCAAGAAAGAAATCCAATTCGCTACCTCTACCTTAATCACCAATAACGGAATTTCCATCATCCCTATTTTTACCTTGGGAAAACCTGCTGCAATCATCAACTTTACCGTTGGCCGCAAATTGACCTTTGAACCCGAATTTCGCGTTTCCTTAGAAGGTAAACCTTGGTCCTTCATCTATTGGTTTCGATACAAATTAGCGAAAACGCCCAAATTCACTTGGAGTGTAGGAGCCCATCCTGCAATCATTTTCAAAACCATTCCCGTGATCGTTAATGGAACTAATGACGAGGTATTGCGAGCTCAACGCTTTTTGGCAGCCGAAATGTCTCAAAACTACCGCTTCAATAAACACGTAAATCTTGGCTTCTATTATTTAGTAGGCGCAGGAAGTGTGGAAAATAAAACCAAACCCACGAACCTGTTGACTTTGCGTGGCGGATACAATAACATTGAATTAGGCAAGGGGTTTTTAGCGGGTGTTAATTCCCAATTGATTTACTTGTTTACCAATGGCGAAGAAGGATCTTATGTCAACGCCACATTTACGTTGACGCATAATACGAGTCCTGTCACGCTTTCGTATTTTTACAATCAACCGATTAATTCCGCGATTACCGGTGGAAAAGATCCGGTCTGGAATGTGGGGGCAACCTATGCCTTCAATAAAATGTTTAGCATGAAATAAAAAAAGCCCGGCTACTACACCGGGCTTTTTCAATTAACCTAAGGCTTTTCGAGCCTGGCCATCTGGGTTATTAACGAGAGAACACTGATCATCTAAAATCATCGTCTCCCCGTTTGTCTTCGTATAAGGTTTCCAATTCGGTAAGCCTCCGCCATTGGGGTTACCCGTTTTGACAAAGTTCAAAAAGGACTTTGCCATTTTAGTGGATAAGGCCCGAGGACGTTTGCCTCCTCCGGTATGCGTCAACATCAAGTCGGTGTTGTAAAACCAAAAACAAATATCATCGCAATGGAACGCACGCATACGACCATCGAATAGAGGTGGCTGCCAGCCGAACCAAGAAACATACACGGGCGCTTTGCCTTGTGAGAATTTCGCATCCGCCGCCGCGATAGCACCTTTCCGATTTGAGTTAATCATCGCCCAAATTTCAATCGGTTTCGCATTTGGGAAGTTTTGATGGAAGGCCTCCACAATAGCCGCCGACTGGTCGGCAAAGCGTGGTTTAATTTTGTCAACTACCCCCGCAAGGGTTATCAATTCCAAACTCGCATCTGTACGCGATGGACTGAACTCGTGGAATGTCGTATTGATGATCAACGGAATATCCGCGGAGAAGTGGTTCGGGTCACTAAAGAACGGTTGGTCGTTCATCGTAACACCATCCGCCACAGGTGAAAATCCACCTCGCGTAATGCCCATTTTCTTCGCCTCTTCATTCATTTTCTCCACGGCGCGCGACGTAATATCAATGTATTGTCGCCAAGGAATTTGTTGGAGCTTCTCAATTTCACCCTCTTTCAAACCCGCCTCTTCCATGACCTTTACACCTAGCTTTTCTGCGTATTCTTTATTAACCCCACCCAAGGACGATCCAGACAATGCAACCGCTTTGTGAAACAATCCTTTGGCAGAAGGCATATTCATCAACGAAGTAACCTTAGCTCCTCCGCCAGATTGCCCAATGATGGTCACATTACCTGCATCTCCACCAAAATGTGCGATGTTGTTTTTGACCCATTCTAATGCCGCAACCATATCTAAATTCCCCACATTTCCTGAATGTGGATGGCCACCTGCCGCCTTAAGATGCGAATATCCAAAGGGTCCCAATCGGTGATTAATTGATACAAAAACGACATTGCCCAAACGGGAAATATTTTCGCCATGATAGCCATCTTGCTCAATTGCATTTCCGTTGGTAAATCCACCACCATGCAACCAGACGATCACAGGACGCTTACTCGAATCAATCGCCGGAGTCCATACGTTCAAGCGCAAACAATCTTCGGATACATCATCGTAATTCCAATGATCGACAAAAGAAGCATAAGCATTCGAATAACGCTTCTCCATGATTTGCGGAGCGGTATTTCCCCACCAAACACAAGGTTTAATCTCCGACCAAGCAGCCGGTTTTTGCGGGGGCATAAACCGATTTTTTCCACTTGTATCCGCACCGTAAGGAATTCCCAAAAACTGATTAATTCCACGCAAAATAAATCCACGTACTTTGCCATATTCAGTTTGTGCTACAGCGATTTGGTCGCCCACGAATAAGACTTGATCGTCTGTACTCGCCGCCACGGAACTTGTCATTTGTTTCCCCACACTAAGTGAGGCTGCACCCAATCCTAAGGATTGAATAAAATTTCTGCGATTTGATTTCATAGAATATAGGTTGTTTATTTTAGTCCATAAATTTTTACTTGGCGCATAGACCACGGAATCTCGTCGGCCACTTTCGCAATACTTTCCACTAATTTTAAGCGGACAAATTTCGTTTTGACTTGATCAAAACTCACGACGTTATCCCCTTCTTTTCCTTTGTAATTCGCCACGTGTGTATTCCAAGTTAAACCATCCAACGAAGTTTCGATTTGCATAAGTCGAGGATAGGTCGGTATCATCGTAGGTGCTGCACCCGGAACCGGTTTAGCCGGACGTTTGAATATAGAGGATGAACTGAAGTGGAATTCCGACAAATTCATCGACTGTGGAAATTCAATCTGATACCACATGTCTTTAGCCTGCGTAATGCCGGTCGACCAGCCTTCGTAATTCGTCGCACTGCGCGGGGATGCATTTCCACCTACACGCGTAGAAACCGTATTACTCGCGCTGAATTTCCAAGCAGCATCTGCCGGAAACTCCTTAGGCACTTGACTCATGAGGGCTTCAAATTTATACATCGAAGATTGCTTGGCCGTCTTCGCCCGTATCGCCGCAACTTGTTGGGCCGTCACAAACGACGCATCATTCGACAAACCACTACGGATATACGAAACGACATCAGCGATCCATTGGTCCGACTGCTCTTTCATCGGTTGCATCATCCCGCCAGCATAATTCTTCCCTTCGACTGCTCCTTCCAAACCGTGCAATAACACGCGCACTGCATATTCGGGATGCGACTGAATGCGGAAACTTCCTGCCAAAGCTGGGGCTAAGAGTTTATTGTTACCCGCTGATTTTCCCATACCGTCATTGCCATGGCATTGTGAGCAAAGTTCGGCAAAAACCAATTCGCCACGTGCCAAAATTTCTTTTTGGTCCTTACTCAATTCTGTTCCATTAAATGGCCCGTTTTGACGAGGCTTAGGAGGCGTGATTGTTTGCTCGCCAACCAGTTTTACACCACCCGAAGGATGCTTGGCTATACTCGCTTTGACCTGTGTTTCTAAATCCGGCGCTTTCACAAATTTCGCAGAAAAAATCGCCTGCATAGCAACTTCCGGATCAGCATCCAACATACTTTTTTCGTACATCGAAGCAAAAGACTTATCCCCTGCTTTGTACAAAGTTTCTGAAGCTTTAAGCGCCTGGATGCGGATACGAGGATTTGCATCTGTGCCTAATTTTTGAACCACACTAGCTGGCAATTCCCCGAGACCTTCAAGCGTCCAAAGCGCATGGATTCGACCATTGATCGACGAGCCTTGTAAGGCCATTTGCTTCAAAGCGGGCACGACAGATTTGTCTTTACGTAATACTAAAACTTGCTGCGCCATATCTTGCCACCAGCCATTCGGATGATTTAGGTAGCTCACGAGTTTCGCAGATTTTTCATCATACATACGTGCAGGCTTCTTATCCCGTTCTTTCCCATCATAAGTAATGCGCCAAATCCGACCAAGTCCCACGACTTTGTCCAAACGATATTGATCAATTTTCAAACGCAAATAAGAGTCTTTGGGCGTCCATTGTCCTTCCTGTATAATCCCATGGTACATATCCACAATGTACATGGTTCCGTCGGGGGCCGTGGCCATATCCACCGGGCGGAATAAGGGATCCGTTGATTTTAAAAATTCCGACTTTTGGTCTTGATACACATTATGTAAGGTCGTCAAACCCTCCTTCACAACGGGATTGATTTGTCGGACAATCCGCGCCACAGGTTCTCCGTAAAACAACTGCCCACGTAAAGATGCAGGTAAGCGATCTCCGCGATATATATCATTTCCCGCGGAACCAGTTACGCGATTTAGCGAACCATCGGGTTGGCGAATTTCATCCATTCCGCCCTGCATGTCGGCAACTTTAACCGCCGCACCATACGGAACTTCAAAGCCTTTCGCGAGCTCATTAGGCACATCAAAATTTCCATATTGGATGGGAAATTGGAAGTACGATGGAACCCCTGAGGCCCCACCTTGAAACCATAATTTACCATTATCATCTTGACTAATTCCCCATTGTGCCCGATTCGCGCCGGTCTTTTCTCGGATGATTCCATTGGGCGTTTCGCGAATCCGGAAGGCATTGACGGTACTGTAAAGCCAATTATCCATTCCATAAAACAAGAAGGCTTGTTGGTGTTCCACATTCCCCGAACGGCCATATTTCGTCGTAAAAAGCTCTTTTTTATCTGCCTTTCCATCGCCATTCGTATCCGTGTATTTGTAGATATTATCCGCATCAGACTCCATCGTCAAAACAGCATCTTTGCCATAAGGCAACACAAAACGCGGAAAAATAAGTTTATCGACAAAGGTCGTCCCGGTCTCATAGACACCATCGTTATTTTTATCTTCCCAGCGGGAGATCCGACTGATGGGTTCGAGTTCGTTTTTGGAATCTGCATCCAACATATACGAACGAAGTTCTAGGACGTACATCCTGCCATTGCCGTCAAATACAATTTCGCCGGGTTGTTGGATGGCAGGCTCCGTTAATACCGGTTGAATTTTATAGCCAGGAGGCAATTGAAATCGTTTGGCTTCTTCTTCCACGGAGAATGGTTGGATTGGATCTTTGGGTGAAAGGTCGATTCCCTTCCAGTTTTCGTCGTTCGGGTCCACACCTGCAGGAATTCGCAACGTATCTAGGGTTCTTGTAATATCAGAAAGTGGTTGTTTGGCAGCACTCAAGGCCATCAAAAGGCCCAAGCCTAGCAGGCCAAAAGATAAAATTCGTTTCATAGGTTTAGTATTTGAGGTCAATCTCAGAATGAAAGAACAATTTAATGTCCTGATTTACAACTATTTTTAGACAAAATAGAAAATAACTGAGACGAACCGTAGGCTATCCCGTAGATTTGGATCACCATTTTTTATCCCCATGAAATGGTGGTAATTTTGCAGGCTAATTAAGCTTCCTATAATGACTCAAGCCTCAAACCGAACCAAAATCATTTTGGTCCTTGGTATATTGTCCGCGATTGGACCCTTGTCCATCGACATGTATTTACCCGCTTTCAAAAACATTGCGCATGCCTTAAACTGTTCGCAAGAACAAATGGGCTACACCTTGTCCAGTTTCTTTTTTGGGATTTGTGTGGGCCAATTAATCAGCGGGCCATTATTGGATCATTTTGGTCGGAAAAATGTGTTGTACATCGGCCTTTCCATTTATGTACTAAGCTCCATCGCATGTGCCTTTGCTCCATCAGTAGAAGCATTAACCATCTTCCGCTTGTTTCAAGCACTCGGCGGAAGTGTGGGAATGGTTGCCCCAAACGCTGTGATTCGCGAAACATTTGAAGAAAAAGAACGTCCCAAAATCATGTCATTAATGATCTTGATTCTCGGCGTATCACCCATTTTAGCCCCATCTTTAGGAAGTCTTTTATTGTCTTTAGCGAGTTGGAAAGCCATCTTCTTAGTCTTAGCCGGAATCTTGTTAGTTATCATCTTCTTGATAAAATCATGGTTGCCTGAAAAGATCAATCACGAAAAGCGAGGGCCGTTTAAGGTTGCGACGATTGCCAAAGCTTATCGCGCCTTGTTCAAAGAAAAGGAATATTTGATTTTTGCCTTTACGGGAGCGATTGGAGCGGGAAGCATTTTTACCTACGTGGGTGGAGCTCCATTGACTTTCTTGAATTATTACCAAGTGAGTGAGTCGAAATTCGGCTTGCTCTTCGCGATTGTTGCATCCGGAATTATCTCCGCCAGCCAACTAAATCACATCGTACTCAAGAAATTCAGCAGTTTGCAAGTATTACGCGTGACTTTGCCGACTCAATTAGGCCTTGCTTTGATTTTAGCCATCTTATCCAAACTGAATTTGATGACCATGGAGCTGAATATCTTCTTGCTCTTCTTGATTATGGGCTGTCAGGGTTTCAATTTTCCCAATGTAGCTACATTAGCTTTAAGACCTTTTCACCGCGGAGCAGGAACCGCTTCGGCCATGTTAGGATCTATCCAAATGGCTTGGGGCGCGGTTTGTTCGGTACTCGTAGGTTTACTTTTCGACGGCACTCCTTTCACCATGGCTATTATCATTTTCGGATGTGCGGCGCTGGCAAATACGATCTTGTTTGGTGTGGGAAGAAAAATAGTGAAGAGTTAAGAGCGAAGAAGTAAGAGAGAGGGCAGAGAAAACGACTAGCGACTGAACTCAGGTGATTTTAAAATAACCCAAAATTCGAAATTGAAACTTATAACCCTAGGCTTTAGCCTAGGGATCCCCAGACTGAAGTCTGGGGCTATAAATAAAACTATTAGACTAGCGACTGAACTCAACATTCCCCACTTTCATCTATACATTCGACCGCTGAGCAGAAAAATTAACAAACTAAAATATCACCAATGTATCTTTGAGGTACAATATTATTCAATCCGCCTAATGAAAAAATTCATTCTAACTACCCTTGTTTCGATTAGCACATTATTTGCATTCGCACAAGTTCCAGGAGCCCCAACCGGAGCCAAAATGCCCGACATGAATCGCGGCCACATCTATGGAAAAGTCGTTGACGATCAAGGAAAGCCGGTCGAATTCGCATCGGTTGTTTTATTAAAAACGACGATTGACCCGGCAACAAAAAAACCGAAAGATATTTTAGTTAAAGCCCAACAAGCAGAATTGAACGGGGACTTTAATTTCAAAGAGATTCCAATCAACGTTAAGTTGAAAATCAAAATCAGCTTTGTAGGTTTCACAAATTATGAAGCTCCTGTAGCTTTCGCGATGCCTCCCATGGGTGGCATGAAACCCGGCCAAGCACCCGATCCAGAAATGATGGCGAAAATGATGGCTGCCTTCGAAAAAGATTTGGGAAATATCAAATTAGCAACCGACTCCAAAGAACTTGATGCTGTCGTCGTAACAGGAACAAAAGCGCTTGTTGAAATGGATATCGATAAAAAATCATTCAACGTAGGACAAAACATCGTGACATCTGGAGGTACTGCGATCGACGTGATGCGTAATATTCCTTCCGTGCAAGTGGACATCGACGGTAACGTAAAAGTGCGTAATGCAAACCCGATTTTATTCATCGACGGTCGGCCTACCACCCTATCCATGGACCAAATCCCAGCCGATATCATCGAAAAAGTGGAGGTTATTACGAACCCATCAGCGAAATACGATGCATCTGGTAGCATGGCGGGCATCATCAATATCGTATTGAAGAAAAATAAAAAGAACGGTTACAACGGTATGGTGAATGCGGGTGTGAACCGCAGAGGAGGAACCAATTTGATGGGTAATTTCAGTTACCAACAAAATAAATGGAACTTGACAGCAACGATCATGAACATGATGGAGCGTAATGTTTCCAATGGTTATAGCGATCGTCAGGCGAACATTGGCGGAATTCAATCTTCCATTTATCAAAACCTAGATAACTCAACGAAAGGCTTCATGCTTTTCCCTCGTTTCTCAGCAGATTACGCTGTAACAAATCGGTCTACGATAACTTTAGGTGCATTCTTCGGTGGGGGTGGTCAATTTAGACCCAATGAAACATTGGACATCACAAGTACAGTGAATGGCGTGAAATCATTCAGCAATCGTTACACGGAAAGTTTACGTGAATTTAAACCACAAGGTTTCCAGTTTGGCTTCAAACACACCTTCCCGAAAGCTGGCGAAGAGTTAACGATGGACATGAACTTCTTTGGCGGAACGAATAAAGGGGAATCGGTGATTACGACCAACTACCTTAATAACAACGCGATAACAGGAACTCAAATCCAAAAGAACATAGGAGATGGCAAGAACAAATTCATCACGATTCAAACGGATTATGTAAAACCCATCAAAAACGAGGGTACGATTGAAATGGGTTTAAGAGCTCAAATTAATGAGCTGGCCAATACAAACATAAACACCCTAAAACCTGTGGGATCAGATGTTTATAAAGAGATCACATCAGCATCCATCAATTATTCAAGTACAAATGATGTCTATGCGGCTTATGTATCCGTTTCAGGCAAAACAACGGCCTTCTCATATAAATTAGGTTTGCGTGGCGAGAGTTCGAACTATTCAGGGGAATTGATAAATACCAAGCAACAATTCAGCAACAAGTATCCATTGAGCTTATTCCCTTCCATCTTCTTGAAGAAGGATTTATCGAAAACGGATCAATTACAATTAAGCATTACGCGCCGGGTAAATCGGCCTAATTTCTTCCAAATCATTCCATTTGTCGATTACAGCGATAGCTTAAATATCACCCGTGGAAATGCGAATTTAGTGCCTGAGTTCACAACATCTGGCGAACTTTCTTATAGCAAGACAAAAGGATCTGCCACATTCTTGTTCTCGGGTTATTACAAATACACCGACAATTTGATTACCCGTTATTACAGCAAAGAAATCAACCCGATCAGCGGTAAGATGGATTTGATAAATACATTTATCAATGCGAATTCAAGCATTAATTATGGGGCTGAGTTAACGTATACCAACAAGTTTCAAAATTGGTGGGATTTTACGGCCAACGTGAACGTATATAATTCGAAGATCAACACAAGCAACATTGAAAGCTCTGGTGCTGTGGCGGATGGTATGTGGACAGCCTTTGGTAAGATCAACAACAATTTCATCTTGCCGAATAAATGGGTGATTCAATTATCGGGAGATTACCAAGGAAAAACGAATATGCCCGTAAGTCAAAATCAAGGCCAAATGGGCCCTCCGGGCATGCAGGCGCAAAGTTCGTCCCAAGGCTATGTGGAGCCATATTATGGCATTGATTTAGCGATCAAAAAGTCATTCTTGAAAAATGATATGGCATCTTTGACTTTAGCATTCAATGATATTACAAAGACACGTGGAAATACGCGCGTTTCGTTGGGAGATGGATTTACGCAGACCTCATATCGGATTTCAAATCCACAGCAAGTGCGGTTAACTTTATCCGTACGTTTCGGTAAGTTTGATATGAGTCAGATGAAACGAAATAATAACAGCGGGGCTGATATGCAACAGATGCAATAAGGAACAACTAAATAAGATTTTAAAAACGGCCCAATTGGGTCGTTTTTATTGTTAGCGAGCTACTACTTTAAAAAGCATATCTTTCAAATACTGTTCAACAAAGGTTTCTTTCGACTGCCTATTGACATCTGTTAATTTAGGCAAATATGTACTGAAAAATAGCTGCGAATGAGCCGTTTCAATTAGCGTTGTACTCAAAGAATGCGGAAAAGGATATGCCGGTTGGTAGGCCTTAATTAAATCAGAAATCCGAGCACACAAATCCTTGTAGGGCTTGAACACCTCATTTTCATTAATCTCCTTTACCTCTTTCACAAGATATACCTTGCTGCTTTCCGCAATCACAATTTGATGGAGAACATTCTTATTATAGTCCGACTGCCCAAAACGCTCAGGTAATTCACGGGTAAACAACTCCACCACACGTTCTAATTTGGCACGCAAATCTTGAATAGGCTCTAATTGAACAACCACTAAATATTCCATGTAAGACCAGTACCAATTTAGAATATATAGCAACAAACGATGCTTATTGGTAAAATAGCGATAAATTGAGGCCTCTGTCGTATTCATTTCTACGGCCAATTTTTTAAACGTAAAATGTTCAAATCCTACTTCATTGATTAATTCAATCGCATGCTTGACAATCTGCTTCCCTAATTCAGTTCCTTCCGGATCCCGTAAATAAATATGCTCGTTGACCTTAAAACTTAATGAATAATCCATGGTTATATTGTTTTACCCCGACAAAAATAGACGATAATAATACTACCACAAAATATATTTTAATTTTATTTGCAATAGTATTACTATTATTTTAAAAAGTATTTTTAGTTTTGTGCCACAATCGTTAAAACATGACACATTCAAATCCATTATCGCGCATTGCTTCATTGGTAAATCTGCATAAAAAGGAGGTTACATCCATTTACCTCTTCTCCATGCTCAGTGGTTTGATCAACTTAAGCCTTCCCTTAGGCGTGCAAACCATCATCGGATTGGTCATGGGCGCGACGATGGTGAGCTCCATTTATGTGCTAATTTTCTTAGTTGTTTTAGGCGTATTTTTGGTAGGCCTCCTGCAAATCAATCAAATGAAAATTATCGAGACGATACAGCAACGGATATTTGCCAACTACGCCTATGCCTTTGCGGATACGATTCCTCGTTTAGATTTAAAGCAAATGGATCATTATTTCATCCCAGAAAAAGTGAACCGTTTTTTTGATACCGTGAATATTCAGAAAGGCTTTGCCAAATTGTTGCTCGACATTCCCATCGCGAGTGTACAGATTCTCTTTGGTATTTTATTGCTTGCGTTATATCATCCTTTGTTCATCCTTTTAGGCGTTATTTTGTTCATCTTACTTGTGCTTATCTTGAGCTATACGAGCAAAAAGGGAATTAGCACGAGCATCGAAGAATCAAATTACAAATATGAAGTGGTGGGCTTTTTCAATGAAATGGCACGCACACTCAAGTCTTTCAAATTCAGCCAAGGGTCTAACCTAAACTACGAAAAAACGAATGCCCATACGCGTGGATACCTGCACGCACGCACGCAACATTTCGAAGTATTGTTGTTCCAATACAAATCGCTCATCTTCTTTAAAGTGAGTTTGACGATTTTGATGCTCACCTTGGGAACCTATTTATTGGTCCAACAACAATTAAACATAGGTGAATTCATCGCCGCTGAAATTGTCATTTTGATGGTCATCGGGGCCGTGGAAAAGCTAATCATCAGCCTGGATAGTGCATACGATGTCATTACCGGACTTGAAAAAATAGCTAGTGTTACCGAGAGCCCTACAGAGCACTCGGGCAAACTTGAATTAGACATACAAAAAGGTTTAGACATCCAGATGACCGGTTTTAGCTTTTCTTTTGATGCCGACAAAAAAGTACTTGATTCGATTTCTTTACGTATCAAGCCGGGCCAAAAAGTAAGTATTTCAGGCCCGGAAGGATCTGGAAAATCAATTCTACTACGTATGTTGACCGGCAATTACCAAGACTTTCTAGGTAGTTTCCAAATCAATCACTTCCCGATTCAAAACTATAACCTACAAAGCCTGCGTAAACATACCGGCGTGCTGTTGCATGGGCAAGAAATTTTTGGGGGAAGCCTTTGGGAAAATATTAGTCTAGGCCAAAAAGAAATCTCCCCGGCTTTTATCCTTCAAAAAGCTCAGGAACTTGGCTTTGATGATTTATTACATCATTTCCCTGAAGGTTTTGACACAATTATCGAACCGATCGGAAAGAAAACACCACAAACAATCATTCGAAAAATCCTGATTCTTCGTGCGCTTTGTGGAGACAAAAAACTCCTATTACTCGAGGAACCCTGGGCTGGTTTAAGTGAAGAAACCGCAGAAAAAATAAAAAGATACCTGATCAATCTGCCCGCGGATACGAGTGTCATTGTCGTATCGAACGACACAGATTTCAACAAATTGACAGACCAACAAATTAACATGCACCATGGAAAAATTTAATGCATTTGACCACATCTACCAAGAAGGCAAAAGCACGGCAATTAAACCTTGGCTTATTGCTTTGTTGCTCATTTCTTTGGGACTAATCTTCTTGCCTTGGACGCAGAATATCCGAAGCAAAGGTCATGTCACGAGTCTCTACCAGGAGCAAAAACCGCAAAAAATCTACAGCCCTATTGCGGGTAAAATTAGCCAATGGTGGGTGAAAGAAGGAGATACCGTGCAAGCAGGTGATACATTGGCAAAAATCACTGAAATCAAAGGCGAGTACCTCGACCCGAATTTAATTGCTCGCACGCAGGAACAACTCCAAGCGAAAAAGGAATCCATGCGTTATTACGAACAAAAAGTGACGGCCACTGATGCACAAATGGACAATTTGCGTAACGCGAAAACTTACAAGCAAGAGCAATTACGCAATAAGGTCAAGCAGCTCCAACAAAAATTAGTGGGCGAAAACGCCGAATTAGTCGCAAGCCAAAACGACTACAATTTAGCCAAAGACCAATTCGAACGAAATCAAAAAATGTTCCGGGAAGGACTCATTTCGCAGACGCAATTCCAACAACGAAACGTATCCATGCAAAACGCATTGGCAAAAAAAACAGTTGCAGAAAATAAGGTCAATCAAACCCAACAAGAGATTGCGAATGCGCAGATTGAACTAAAAGGCGTGGACCAGGAATACGGCGAAAAAATCAATAAGGCGGAAAGTGATCGTTTTCAAAGTTTGAGCCAAGTGGAAAGCAACCGTGGCGATGTGGCAAAACTTGAAAACCAAGTCACCAATTACACGATTCGTAATGGGATGTACTACATCATTGCGCCGCAAGCGGGTCAAATCATCCAAGCGCAAAAATCGGGTATCGGGGAAATCATTAAAGAAGGGGAAGATTTATTGACCATCGTTCCCGACAATAATCATGTAGCCGTAGAGATTTTTGTTCGTCCGGTAGACTTGCCGCTCGTTGCATCTGGACAGGCGGTCCGACTGATATTTGATGGATATCCTGCGATCATCTTCGCAGGAGGATGGCCTGATCAGTCCTACGGAACCTTTGCCGGAAAAGTATTAACGGTGGAAAATACGATAAATGATGCTGGGCTATTTCGGGTCATAGTTGTTGAAGACCCAAGCATTAAAAAATGGCCTAGAAGACTTCGCATTGGAGCTGGTGCCCAAGGAATTGCCTTGTTAAATGACGTTCCGCTTTGGTATGAATTGTGGCGAAATATTAATGGCTTCCCGGCAGATTATTACACAGCGAAAAAGGCTAAAAAGAATGAAAAATAAAGTCCTATTCTTATTATTTGTGTGTACGGCAAGTTTTGGCCAACAAAAAACCTTGAGCTCATCCGAGTTTTGGCAAATTGTACAGAACTACCACCCGATTGTGAAGCAAACGGTCATCGAGATTAAAAAATCCGATGCGCAATTGCTGATTTCACGCGGAGCTTTTGACCCTGTTATTCAGCATTACAGCACCCAAAAGACACTGGACGGCAAAAACTACATCGATTACCATGCACCTGCTTTATCCATACCCACATGGTATGGCATCGAATTGAATGCTGGAATCGAAAATATTCAAGGCGCGCGATTAGACCCGAGCCAAACCATGGGACAGACAAGCTACTTGGGCATTCAAATTCCTTTGGCGAAAAACCTCGTGATGGATAAGCGCAGAGCAGCCCTCCAACAAGCTAAAATTATGCAAAAAATGGCCTTGCAAGATCAGCGCAAGGAGCTCAATGCCTTGTTGCTAGAAGCTATGGAAAGCTATTTTTCTTGGCAGCGAAGCCATCAGGCCCTAATGGTTGTTGAAACGAATTACAAGAAGGCAACTGACCGACTCGCCTTTGTGAAAAAGAGTGTGGAGCTGGGTGACCGACCGGCCATCGATACCTTAGAAGCCTTGACGCAAAAACAAAGTTTTGAAAATCAGTTATATGCCAAAATACTTGAATTTAACAATGCGCGCCTAGCAGTTTCCGCATTTTTATGGTCGGCAGAAAATAACCCCGTGGACCTTCCCGAACAGGTTATCCCAGCACAAAATAACGAGGCAGGGCTGTTGGCTAACTTTGATCTTAACCTCGAAAGTCTTGTGGAAAAAGCGACGCAAAATCATCCGGAAATTAACGCTTACCGACTGAAATTGGATGCCTTGGGCATTGAGAAAAAGTTGAAATTTCAGAGCCTTTTACCCAAACTAGATGTTAGTTATAACCATCTGTCAAAAGGTGGACCATCACTTTATGGAGCATCATTTTTGGAAAACAATTACAAATATGGATTGAAATTTGAGTTACCATTGCGTCTTTCAGAGGGTCGTGGAGCTTACCAACAAGCGAAATTAAAATTAGAGGAAGAGCAGCTGAATCTTAACCAAAAATCCTTGCAAGTAGCGATTAAAGTACGAAGCTATTACAAACAATTTGAAAGCCTTAAGCAGCAGATTCGAACGCAAGAAGCTGCCGTGGCAAATTACCAATCACTTGTCAGAGCCGAGGAATCGCGGTTTGAATTGGGAGAATCTTCCTTGTTTTTGATTAACAGTCGGGAAGTAAAAGCCCTAGAAGCCGCAGAAAAATTAATCGACCTGAAAACGTATTTCTTAAAAACGACGGTGAGTTTGCAAGCTTATGCGGGTATTTTGAGCGAGACTTCAGGACTTTGATTTGACCTCCGCAAAAGCTTTGTCATAATCCGTTCGTAGGGTTCCCATCACACGATCCCAGAACAAAAGATACAAGCCGTAATTCCCCGTAAAGTATTTGTGATGTTGGTTGTGCGCCACCGCGGTATTCACCCAGCGGCCTATACGCGTTGTACTGAATCCTTTGGGATATAACTCCCATCCTAGATGTCCATAAATGTTGTAAATAATGGAAAATAGGAAGAAAATCGGTACATGTGTCACATGCATCGGTATCGAAAAGTAAAACAAAATGATAATTCCATTTTCCACTATCGCTTCCAAAGGGTGAAAGGCATAGGCAGCCCAAGGTGATGGATTCGTTGATTTGTGATGAACCAAATGAACCCACTTAAAGAGTACCGGATGGTGCATCAAGCGGTGCGCCCAATAAAAATACGTATCGTGCAGTAGAAACATGATTGGAAAAGCGAGCAAGTAATAAGCCCAACCATATTCGGCGATGTCTTTGTAAATAGTGGTATGCGGCCGAATAGCGGGATTAAAAACCACAGCTGTCACGATGGCTGCGAAAATGCACATGCTTGAAAATGAATACAGCATTTCACGCAGGTAATCTTTCGATTCTGGGAAGCGCAATTGAATTTTCTTAGCCGCGATGCGATTCCTCAAGATGAAATAGCAAATAAAAAAGGCGATGCCAGCCAAGATAAAATAGCGGCTACCTACTATGCGTAAGATTTCTAGAAATTTATCACCTGAAAAATTCATCGGCCGAAATTATACAAAATCTTCCAATTATGCTATTCTGAAAAGCAAGCACAAAAAAGGGGAGCAAGCTCCCCTTTAGATGTTATTGATATTTCGCAGGATCCAGTCGGAAGAAGCGAACTGCATTATTAAACAAGATGTCTCGTTTCTGGTCAAAAGATAAATACTGCGCATTTTCAATCACCCCAATCGACGTTTCCATCAATTTAGGCCACACCATTAAATCCGTTCCATACATGATTCTTTTGCCAAATCCTGCTTGCACTAACCGACGTAAATACATGTGGATTTCCTCTAAAGGGTATGACCAAATCATTCCCGCCAAATCCACATACACATGCGAATTCGCACCCATCAAAGCAACCATTTCATCAATCATCGGATAGCCCGCGTGCATCACCCAAACTTTTAATTTTGGGTGCTTCGCTAATAAATCTTCTAACAATAAGGGATTTCCCATCGAGGCACGATACTTAGGCGAAGTTAAATTTGCCATCCCATTTCCGCCTGTTCCCATGTGAATCGCCACAGGAATATTCAAACGCTCAGCGACCTCAAAATATTTGTCCACTTTAGGGTCACTCGGCGAAATACCTTGGTATTGTAAACCAATTTCTCCTACAACCTTGTAAAATCCAGTCTTCAGCGAATCTTCAAACGCTTGAACCGTAATGCCATCTGCCGAACTAAATCCAATCGACGGAATCACGCGATCTGGTGCTGCCGCTTTTTTCCAATTGCGAATCACAGATGGATCACCTGACGCAACAATCGTCATGTTCAAACGTTGCATCGTTTTCATCAACTCCTCTTGAAATTCTTGGTCAGATTTAGCTGCTTTTAAGGAAATTGCGCCATCGCCATTCAGGAATTTGGGCATGGGTTCATTCGGATCCGTTCCGGGCATATTACTTAGAAACCAAGGCGACATATCATTCGCCATTTGCGCATTAACCTTCATCGCATGTACGTGGACATCGATAATAGGCAAATGTTTGGTTTGGGCAGCGAGCTGAAATCCACAAGCTACTAGGCAGGCAATAAAGAGTTTTTTCATGTTTTTAATCGTTAAATAGTTTAGGTGCAAAAGTCGCTAAATCATGGCGCCAAGTTAAAAACGTATGGCCGCCATCGTACGTATTCGTTTGATAATTAATGCCAAATTGGTCAAAAATAGCATTGACCGCCAAGCCATTTTCATAGGCAATGTCGCGCTGCCCGCCCATCGAAATCCAAAATAATTTAAATTGATTAATTGCCGGATTCTTGAGTTTATCCGCATATTTTTCGACCAACATTTTCCTTTGGGCCGCAAAATATCCCGTACTCAAAGGCATAACATAGCCAAACTTCTCTGGAGCAAAAATAGCCATATTCAACGCTTGTAATCCTCCCATCGAAAGGCCCGCATACGCCGTATGATTCCGATCCGATTTGACGCGGAATTTCTCTTGAACCAGCGGCATAATTTCCGTGAACATTTGCTTGTAATAAGGATCCTCATCAATGCCCGGATTCATGAAAAATCCAGTTCCCGGATGGCCCATCGGCATCACAACAAGCATGGGTTTGCATTTACCTTCGGCTAACAAATTATCTAAAATAAAATTCGCCCGACCGGCCGTTAGCCAAGACGCATCGTTGTCTCCTCCGCCATGTTGGAGATATAAAACTGGCAATTTATCTTTCATCTTCTCATATCCTGGCGGAGTGTAGACATGGAAACGCGTCGGCTTGCCAGTCACCTTTGACTGAAACCAAACTTTTTCTACGCTTCCATGTGGTACGTCACGCAACGCACAATAAGCTGATTCGGGACCATTGATTTCGAACAAATTCGAATAGCCATTTTCACCCTCTTTCAATTGCGTATTCTTCGGATCCAACGTCTTTACGCCATCCACAACAAAATCATAAGAATAGACATCCGCTACCAACGCTTCCGACGTCGTATAGGACCAAACGCCGATGTCATTTTTGCTTAATTGTTTCGGGCCAAAGCTTGTTGAGAAATCCCCAGAAACCGTTACTTGGCTAGCTCTCGGGGCATAGATGCGGAAAACTACTTGTTTAGACGGCAATACTTCCGTCGATTTCAAGGTGTCATTCGGCGTAGGTGCCGGCCGAGAAGGTTGTGCCCATAAGGCTGCGCTGCTCAATAGGCAAGCGCCAAGAATCCAGTTTTTCATATTGTTTATTTTTTTCTTCCCCACCAATTCGCCAAAATCGAGGCAGTAATATTTTGCATCGAACCAAAAATCCCTGGCACCAATCCCATCGTGGCGATGTAACCCATTTTGGCGGCTATGCCTGAGGCTAAACCCGCATTTTGCAAGCCTACCTCAAAAGCAATCGTCCGCGAATCTTGCTCATTAATTCCCATCCATTTACTAATTCGGTAACCGAAAAAGTACCCTGCAATATTGTGTATTAAGACCAATACAATCAATAACCAGCCAATCGACATTAATGCTTGATGTCCCGCCGAAACCGTTAAGGCCACAATGAAAATGATCGAAGCCATGGACAAAATAGGCAAGAGTTCATCTAACCACTTCTGTTTCCCATAGGCATATTGATTGTACACCAAACCCGCTAATACCGGAAAAATGACAATCTCTGTAATGTGCCAAAACATGTCCCAAAAATCAATAGGGACCAATTGGTTCGCCAATATCTTCATCAATAAAGGCGTAAATAAGGGTGCGAGCAAGGTGGAGATCGCGGTGACGGTCACCGACAAAGCTAAATTCCCACCAGAAATAAATGCCATGACATTAGAGGCCATGCCACTTGGCGAACAACCCACCAGAATAATCCCCGCCGCAATTTCAGGCGGAAGGTCTGTAGACATCGCCAACAACAACCCGATTCCAGGCATGATCAAATAATGACAGAATATGCCGGCAAAGATGGGTTTGGGCGATTTGACAATCTCCACAAATCGGGTCAAATTCATGTGAATCCCCATGCCAAACATCGTTAAAACCAATAAGGGTGTAACGAGTTTCTTCAGCGGAAAGCCCTGGTAACTAACCATGTTTTCCGGAAACGTGAAGGCATATGTGGAAGCTGCGAAAATGAAAAATGTATAAGAAAACCCTTTTAATATGGCATGCCCTTGAAAGCCCAGCGCAAGCAAAGTAAAAAAGAAAATCAGTAAAATTGGGGCAAACGAAACACCTAAGATAAAGCAGATAGCGGATCCAATGCCCGCAAGCAATCCCAAGCCCAGACAGGCCTGACAAAGAAGGTGTTTCATGTTTAATAGGTTTATTTTGATAAAAATAGCGAAAATTAATTTTTGTCTCCACCTCCATCCCCTAACTTTAAAGAAATAAACCGTTTAACATGAAAAACTTTCGATTAATTGCCTTGGCATGTTGCCTAGGAGCCCTTTCCCCACTTAAAGCTGCCACGGTTGATAGTCTAGATGTACCTAGCAAAATCATGAACAAGGCCTACAAAGCCGCGGTCGTTTTGCCTGCATCCTATGCGAAATCCAAATCCGCCTTTCCTGTTCTTTATTTATTACACGGTGGCGGAGGCCACTTCAGCGATTGGTTGAAATTAACACCCGATAAATCACTTGTTCAAAATTTGGCCGACCAATACAACTTCATCGTGGTCATGCCAGAAGGGGAAACATTCGGTTGGTACATGGACAGCCCAGACCCATCCAGTCAGTTTGAATCCTACATTATCAAGGAAGTTTTACCAAAAATTGACGCCACCTACCGCACCGTAAAAAGCGAGAAAGGGCGTGTCATCACCGGCCTATCCATGGGTGGCCACGGAGCGATGTATTTATCTACACGCCATCCGGATTTATTCGGCGCGGCAGGAACCATGAGCGGTGCAATGGATATGAATTATACCAAATTCCGCGTGAATGAAACATTTGCCAAATCCTTGCAAGATCGCTTTGCGAAACTTTTTGGAACATCTGATACGTCGAACGATTTATTCGTCAAAAACTCCGTGGTGAATATGTCGGAGCAAATCAAAAAGAATGGCCATCCCATCATCATCGACTGCGGGGTAGACGATTTTCTGATTGACGTCAATCGCGAATTACACCGCCGATTGGTTTACAATGGTACGCCGCACGATTTTACGGAAAGACCCGGTGCTCACACATGGGATTACTGGCAAAACTCCTTGCCGAGCCATTTCTTATTTTTCCAAAAAGTTTTCAAAGCTAACGGTACATCCGTTCAATAATATGACTCAAACTACCCAAGTAGCGATTGTTACCGGTGCCGCGCGCGGCATCGGTTTAGCCACCGCACAATTATTTCAAAGCCACGGATATCGCGTTGCACTCGTTGATCGAGATGAATCCGAGGTAGTAAAAGCGGCTGCGGGAATCGAAAATTCGATTGCGATTGCTTGCGATATTTCGTCACCTGCCGACGTATCTCACATGATTGAAACCGTCATGAATTCCTTTGGTCGGATAGATGCACTCGTTAACAACGCAGGTGTGGCGGAGTTTAAACCGCTCGAAGAAACCGATTTTGACTGTTGGCGTAAAATCATGTCCACCAACCTAGATGGCGTATTTCTATGCACACAGGCAGCTATACCAGCCTTGAAGGAAAGCCGAGGTGCCGTTGTGAACATCGGCTCCATTTCAGCTGTTCGGGCGAGTACCTTGCGAGTAGCTTATGGCACATCCAAAGCGGCGGTGGTTCACCTGACGAAGCAATTAGCCGTTGAACTAGGTGATTATGGCATTCGTGTGAATTGTGTCTCGCCGGGTCCGGTAAAAACGCAACTGGCAGCTGCCGTTCATTCCCCTGAAATCATCACGGCCTATTACAATGGCATACCCTTAAATCGATCGGCAACGGTTGGCGATATTGCTGAAACCGTCTATTTTTTATGCTCAGAAAAAGCGGGTTATGTGACGGGCCAAATGATTGCAGTCGATGGCGGATTTGATGCTGCTGGCGTGGGACTACCGGCATTAAGGGCTAAAAGAGGGCAATAAAAAAGGCGCCCTCTCGAGCGCCTTTTTTCTATTTTAATTTCATGTTCACAGGATCCCACTGGATTATTTTCTTGCTGAAATAACTTTCGTTACAAGCCAATGCTGGCGCAGCAGCTCTAAATCCAAAAGTCGCATCTTCCACGACTTGTTTTCCCGTGCGAATCGCATCAAAGAAATTCGTAAAGTGATCCACGTGCTCATCATATCCAGGAGGCGCTTTGAAAATCACATCCTCCTTGATTGGACGCTTGCGTTGTGCCTCCGTCCATTTGGCATTGTATTCCTTCGTCATCTCATCTTGCATGCTTTTCGAGAAAGTAAATACGGAATCGTATCCACCAAAACCCGGTGCCTCCGGCATAATGCTATGCTTCACGGAAATCGTATTTCCCTTCACATCCATCACCCCTTCCGAGCCGATCAGACGAATCACTTCTTGCCCGCCCGTTCCGCTGACAAAGTTTACTTGTAAGGTTAATTGGAATGCTGGATGTTCAGGTGTGTCGGCATATTGCATAACGCCCGACATCACATCTGGCAAGTTCCGACCGTCTTTCCAATGGCTGAATTGGCCAGTTGAGAAAATCGTTTCGGGACCATTTGAGTTGGTCATAAAGTGTGTACCGCTCAATAAGTGAATGAATAAATCACCCGCAACTCCCGTTCCCACTTCTTTGAAAGCACGCCACCAAAAGAATTTTTTCGCATCAAATTCCATTTTGGCTGTAGCCTCGATGAATCGATTCCAATCACACGTTGACGCATCTGCATCCTTCGGAATGGTATACTCCCATGCCCCGATCGAGCTTTGGCGATCGTATACAGCATTCACCATGTTCAGTTTTCCGATTTCGCCGTTGGCCAACATCTCTTTAGCCTTCGCCAAACCAATGCTACTCACGCGTTGAGAACCTACTTGTAATACTTTATTGTATTTTTTTTGCGCTTGAATCACGCGATGTCCTTCGTCGATTTTATAGACCATCGGCTTTTCGCAATATACGTGCTTGCCTTTTGCGAGCGCGTCGATTGTGATGCGTGCATGCCAAACGTCATGCGTTGCGATGATGACCGCATCAATATCTGGACGATCTAGCAATTCTTTGTAATTACGTGTCGTGTACAAATCTTTGCCATAAAGTTCTTTGGCATTTTCAATGCGCCCCGTATATAAATCACAAATTCCAGCTAATTCTACGCCGGGAACTTTCAATGCTGAAGCTAAATCGAAGTGGCCTTGTACTCCAAAACCAATCACGCCTAAGCGAATTTTATCGCCTACTGAAATGGGTTTTTCGTAAAGCAAAATACGCTCTTCGGCTTTTTGCTGAGCAGCGAATGATTGAAGTGGTGCCGCTGCTGCGACCATACTCGTTGCACCAATTTGCTGCAGAAAACGTCTGCGCGATGCGGAACTGTTATTTTTCATAATAGGTTATTTTTTCAAGCACTAATTTACAAATCTTCTAATGCGTAACGCACATACGCGAACTTTTTCCCATCCGGACTCCAAGAAGGTACATTAATCGTTCCCTGACCGCCATAAAACGCCTCCGTCAAATCTTTTATTTGCTTCGTTTTTAAATCCAATAAACGCAATTTGATTTGTCGGCCAAAAGGATGCGCCTGCACCTGATCTTCCATGTAGGTAATTATTGTTGCCACTTGGTTGTTCGGCGCAATGTGGGCAAACCAATTGGAATAATGATCAAAGGTCATTTGCTCAGGCTCAGAGCCATCTGGTTTCATCCGCCAAATTTGCATCATCCCAGTGCGATATGAATTGATGTAAATGTATTTTCCATCGGGCGAATATTCCGGCCCATCATCAAGTCCATCCGTGCTCGTAAGTCGAATTTCCTCCCCTCCGTTTGTCGACATGGCATACACGTCATAATTCCCATTGCGCGCGGCGCAATACACCATGGTTTTCCCGTCGGGAGAAATCCCATGCCAATACGATGGAGTCAATGGAGTTAATTGGATCGGTGTTCCTCCATCCGAGGCAACCTTGTAAATGAACGAAGTATGCTCTTTGATTTCAGCTTTTGCGCTGGAAATAAATAAAGTCTTTCCGTCAAAACTATAGCCATGATCATTGTTGGCCTTCTGCACCTCCCCCGTATTCAGCACCCCTAATTTCTCACCCTTGGGGCTTATTTTTTCGAGTTTTCCGTAGGCATTGATCAACAAGAATTTCCCGTCGCGGGACCAGTTGGGCGCCTCAAAATGTCTTTTTTCTTCTAAGATTTTCTCGGATTTTCCGCTTGCCAAATCGTAAATGTACAAGGAACTGATGGCTTTTTTGCCCGCTGGCACTTGTGCCGAAAGCGAGCTGGCGATGAGCGCCAGGGCGAGTATTTTTTTCATGATAGGTTTAGATTGATGTAAGTTTACGCAGAAACGAAGAAGATTCCTATCCTGATGAATCCCGCTTAGCTTTCTCTCTTACCTTTGGCAATCCCCCACTTACCCTTCACTTACCTTTGGCAAACCTTGGAGGATTGCCAAAGGTAGTGCGGGATGGGCGCAAATGAACCGCTAAAACTGATAATCTATATCAACTTATTGGAAAGAAAATACGATCGGAAAAGCAAAACTCACGATGGCCGCCCACAGCGCATAATAAGGCAAAAAGCGCGTCATACTATCCTCCACATCTGCAAGTGTTTTTTGTCCGTTCAACAAGCCAAGCAATTGTCGGGTCACGAAAATCAAGTTCAATAAAACCAATACATTACTGCCCAAAACCGCCAGTCGGTTCGGCGTAATACCCATTTCCATCAAACGAAAGGCGATGGCCGACAAAGCTACGCCATTATTAATAATCGCTAAAAAGGCCAAAACAACAAGTGAAATCCTTTGGAACTGAGAGGCAGCATCTTTCGTTGACTCACTCACTGAAAACAGCAGCAATGCCATCACGCCGATCAAAATCCCATTGAAAATCAACAAAAACTCACGATCATTATATGGATCCTTTCCCGTGTAAATAAATGCCACAAGGAAAATGAGCAACATCAGCGTCACCAAAGGCGTAAAAATCCGCGCAATCACCGGGGAAATTTTGCTAACAAGTGTAGGATTTTGTTGGACCAATAATGTCGCCAACAAAGGCACAGCAGGCAAGGCAGAAAGCACCAAATAACGGAAATAAAAATCTTCGATTTTGATGCCAATCAAATTGAAAAGATTAATCGTTAAGGCGGTAAAAAGACCTCCGGCTAACATAATCACCGCACACATAACTAATAAATCCCCATGAAACCGCAGAAAATCTATGCGTTTGTCAATCTGAGATAATTGAGCCCCACAATACACATAGCCCACCAACATCCAGATCAAAATTGGCAAGTGAATACAACTTAAAATCAGGGTATCGCTCGCCGTATTTTGAGGCAAATAATTGATAAACAAAACGGAAATTACCATTAACACGAATGGCACACCTAGATCTTTCCAAGTCAATCTTTGCTTAAAAGCAAAAAAAGCAGCCAATCCAGGCATCACGATAAATGCCATGTTGCGAGGAAAATAGAAGTCATGTGAAATAGATAACAAATCAGGCAATTGCATGAAAAATGCAATACATAAAGCTACAACCCCCACAAAAATCCAATCTTTTGCCATGCCCCAGGTAATCTCCTCGGACCTATTCCGTAATCGTTCTGACCAGATTTGGGCACTGAGCTCCGACTGGATTTCAGGATAAATTTCATAAAATGCACGCTTGAAAGCGGAAGGATTTGTGCGGTATAATTGTTCCAAAGTCGCCGCCTCATGGATATATTCTTTGATTTGATTTTTCATACTACGATTGCATTTGTTTAATGAGTTTTTCCAACGAAAGTAAATGAGCCGAAAAGGCATTACGCCCTAATTCCGTGACCGTGTACTGTGTATTAGGTTTCCGACCAATAAATTGTTTTCGCACTTCCACATAACCTAATTTTTCGAGCGCTTGCATATGGCTCGCTAGGTTTCCATCGCTCAATTGCAAGGATTCCTTCAGACGCGCAAAGTCAATCTCTTCTTGCACAACCAGCAAAGACATCATGCCCAAGCGTACGCGGCTTTCAAACGCTTTATTTAGATCATCGATGAAATTAGACACGTTCGTATTTGACATAAATAATGAAACCATATAGGATATGGACCAACCCAAAACCTAGCGCCCAAATCAATAACCCATAAGACAAAAAGCCCGCGGCCAATAGCCCAAGACCTGTAAAAATTAGACCAACCGTATAAACGGCGTTTAATGTAAACTTACTAGCACTAAGCAAACCCAACCCATAAAACAAGAGTGTAACAGGAGCTGCGAGGGCCACCAAACCTAATTGAATCAAAAGCATAGAAAAGATACCCCCAACAAACACCGGGATAAGTAAATTAAACGCGAATCGCTTGGCAGATCCATCCCAAGTATTTTTTCCCGATTGGCGCGCATTTCGCCTGGCCATGTAAAATCCAATTCCCATGCATACGGCTAAAAGGCCAATAAAAATGTAGCTAATTTGTATCTGATTGGAGCTGTGCCAAATTCGATCCAGCGCCTCCGCTTCAAAGGGACTAATTCCCGTTCGTAGATAAACGAAGTAAAGGCTCAATAAGGATAAAATACCCGCAATCATACCCGATAGACCACTTATCGACTTAAATCGGGTAGCCTGATCCATCATATTCCGCATCTCTTGGATGGCGGCCAACTGTTCTTCGTGATTTTTCATATTAAAAAGTACTTTGTATTGCAAAGCTAAATATAAAAACCAATAAAACAAGTTGCTAGCTCAAATGGCGTTGGACAATTTCCGTAATTTCCGTTTGTAAGCGGCGAATAATATTCCATTTGGCATACGGCCTGTAATAGCAGATACTCACTTCGCGACTTAAAGTACCATCCTCAAGAGCCAACAAATGTCGTTTTCTCTCTTCATTCAACTGACTTACATACAAGGCCGGTAACAAGGTCATCCCTTGAAAGGTATCCACTAAATTCAAGAGTGTATCAAAGGTGTTTGATTCGACCGACAGATTACTTGGTAGAGATTTATTCTTTTTCAGGTCACAGAGTTGGATAATTTGATCCCGCAAACAGTGTCCTTCCTGCAATAAAAAAAATCGTTGCTGGCTTAAAGCCGCCTTACTTATTTTTGTTCCCACAGCAGCCAAGTGCCCATACAAGCGTAGATCTTCCGCATACAACAGCTCCGTCTCCAAATCCGTAGCCGCAATGGGCGTACTCAAAATTCCGACATCCAATTTTCCCTCCCGCAAATCTTTAACTAATTGATTCGTCGTTACCTCATGAATCTCCAAATTTAAAAGTGGATACTTTTCCACCAAGAACTTCATGATCAAGGGTAAAATCGAACTTGCAATCGTAGGAATAATCCCCATTTTAACTCGCCCCTCAATTTTCTGATTAATTGCCTTAGACGAAGCAAGCAGCGCATTGGCATGCGCCACAACCTGTTGGGCCTGTACCAAAATTTCCCGCCCATTCTCCGTCGTAGCAATCGGATTAGCCTTGCGATCAAAAATCACGATATCCAGCTGCTCCTCCAACTTCTTCACCATCGCACTCAAGGTTGCCTGCGTAACATGGCAATAATCAGCTGCCTTACTGAAACTTTTAAATTGGTCAACAGCCAAAATGTACTCCAATTGGTGAATATTCATATCTATAGATTTTATCTATGCCAAATATAGAAAATTTCAGTTTTCTCTATTCGAATGCTTCACCTAATTTCGAGACCAAATCGGAATAAAATCAACACGATCATGAAAAAACTACTTATCCTTTGCGGCTTGTTAGCTTCCACGGTTACCATCGCTCAAGATTATGCAAATCCACATGGTGGAGGGGCAAACCCACATGCAGCCAATCCACACGCAGCGGGCGGTGCAAACCCACACGCAGGAATTAACCCACATACGGGTATGAAGCCATCAGCAACGACCAACAAAGACTGGTGGCCAAATCAATTGAACATAGGCATGCTTCGCCAAAATTCAGAAAAGTCAAACCCGATGGGTCCCGACTTCAACTACATCAAAGCATTTAAAAGTCTTGACTACTTTGCCTTGAAAAAAGACATCGCAGCAGTCTTGACTAAATCACAAGATTGGTGGCCTGCCGACTTTGGTAATTATGGTCCCCTATTTATTCGCATGGCGTGGCACAGCGCAGGTACCTATCGTACAGGTGACGGACGTGGAGGTTCGCGCGCGGGCCAACAGCGTTTTTCGCCATTAAATTCTTGGCCAGATAATACCAACTTAGATAAGGCACGTCGTTTACTTTGGCCTATCAAACAAAAATATGGCGATAAGATTTCTTGGGCCGACTTGATGGTCTTAACGGGAAACGTTTCTTTAGAACAAATGGGCTTTAAAACATTTGGTTTTGCGGGTGGACGTACCGACGTATGGGAGCCAGAAGCAAACGTATATTGGGGCTCTGAGAAGAAATGGTTAGACGATAAAAACCGTTATTCAGAGGGTCGCAAATTAGAGAATCCACTAGCCGCTGTGCAAATGGGCTTGATCTACGTGAACCCAGAAGGACCGAATGGCGTACCAGATCCTGTGGCATCTGCAAAAGATATCCGCGAGACCTTTGGTCGGATGGGTATGAATGATGAGGAAACTGTTGCCCTAATCGCAGGTGGTCACACGTTTGGTAAAACACATGGTGCTGGTCCCGCAACAAATGTAGGTCCAGATCCAGAAGCAGCAGGCATCGAAGAGCAAGGTTTGGGATGGAAGAGCACCTACAAATCAGGAAAAGGAAAGGACGCGATTACTTCGGGTTTAGAAGTTACTTGGACGTCGACTCCGACGCAATGGGGCATCGGTTACTTGCATTTACTATTCAACAATGAGTGGTCGCTGGAGAAAAGCCCAGCAGGTGCAAACCAATGGGTTGCGAAAAGCAGCGCAAACATCATCCCAGATGCATTTGACAAAAATACCTTCCACAAACCAACGATGTTGACAACGGATATCGCCTTGCGCATGGATCCAGCATACGAGAAAATCTCGCGCAATTTCTTAGAAAATCCAGAAGTTTACGCGAAGGCATTTGCCAAAGCTTGGTTCAAACTAACGCACCGCGACATGGGTCCAAGCTCAACCTATTTAGGACCAGAGGTACCTAAGGAGCAATTGATTTGGCAAGATCCCATTCCTGCCTTGAACCATGAAGTAATTAACGCAGCAGATATTGCGGCCTTGAAAATGAAATTGTTGAACTCCGGTTTATCGATCAGCGAATTAGTGAGCACGGCATGGGCTTCAGCTTCAACTTATCGTCATTCAGATCGCCGTGGTGGCGCAAACGGAGCGCGCGTTCGCTTATTGCCACAACGTAATTGGGAGGTAAATAATCCGAAGCAATTGGAAAAGGTCTTAGCAGTTTTGGAAAAAATCAAGAAAGAATTCAATGCAAAATCAGGCAAGAAAAAAGTATCCATCGCGGATTTAATCGTGTTGGGCGGTTCTGCCGCAGTTGAAAAAGCCGCAGCCAATGCCGGTGTGAAAACAACGGTTCCATTTATCCCAGGCCGCATGGACGCCTCACAAGAGCAAACTGATATCGCGTCAATTGGCTTATTAGAACCGATGGCTGATGGTTTCCGCAATTACTTGAAAACACAATACACGATTTCGACGGAAGAATTATTCGTAGACAAGGCACAATTGTTAACATTAACAGCGCCAGAGATGACCGTATTAACAGGCGGTATGCGTGCGTTGAACACGAATTACAACGGCTCGAAGCACGGGATTTTCACAACTAAGAAAGATGCCCTGACTAATGACTTCTTCGTGAACTTATTGGAAATGGGAACAACTTGGAAGCCAGCAAACGCAACGAAAGAAGAGTTCGTAGGAACAGATGAGAAAACAGGTGCGGTACGCGCAACCGCGACACGTGCCGACCTAATCTTCGGTTCAAATTCTGAGCTTCGTGCCTTAGCTGAAGTCTATGCAACTAAAGACGCACAAACAAAATTTGTAAATGATTTCGTGAAAGCATGGACAAAGGTGATGAACCTAGACCGCTTTGACGTGACTTTTAAATAAGTTGATTAGTAAGGTTTGAGTTAAAAGCCGATTCCTATTGGGAGTCGGCTTTTTTATTTCCTTTTCGCCTTCATCTCTGCCGCCTTCGCTTTGGGAACACCAAACACTTTTCCATCAGCAGCATCATTCAAAAACCTATCGATGTAGCCATTGCTAATCGTGCTATTGTCCTTGTATTTTACGCGCAAAGCCTCCAATTGTCGATGCAAGGTTTTGCGAATGGAAGCATACGCTGGATCATTATAGACATTTTTCAATTCCAACGGATCCTTTTCGCGGTCGATAAGCTCCCAGGTATCCGCTGAGAAATAATAATGAATCAATTTATATTTCTTCGTCACAATGGCATAATGGCGGTTCACCATGTGTTCCGCTGGATATTCATAATAGTGGTAATAAACCGCATCGCGTGACCAAGCTTTGCCCGTCATCAACGGAATCAAACTTTGCCCTTGCATGTCTTTGGGTGCCGGAATGCCCGCTGCATCCAAAAAAGTTTGCGCAAAATCGAGGTTTTGAACCAAGGCATCTGATTTTTGCCCGGGCTTAATGTGCTTTGGCCAAGAAACCATCAACGGCGTTTTGAACGACTCATCGTAAATAAAACGTTTGTCAAACCAACCGTGCTCACCCAGGTAAAAACCCTGATCAGAAGTATAAACGATAATTGTGTTTTCCATTAATTTGTTGGCTTCCAAATAGTCCAACAAGCGACCCACATTTTCATCCACGGCGCGAATCGTTCCCAAATAATCTTGCATGTAGCGCTGAAACTTCCAGCGCATTTTATCTTGTTCCGTCATGCTCGGATAGGCCTTTTTAAACTCCGCATTGATGCGATCGTAAACCCGCTCAAAATTCGCTTTTTGACTTGGATTCAAGCGCCCCATTTCCGCAGCAAAACGTCGCTTATCAAAACCAATTTCCGGAATCTTCAAGGAGTCCATGGTCGCAGGATATACTTTGTTGTCGCCGGCCCAACTCATGCTCGTCAGGATATTCATTTCCGCTTCTTTGGCAGGTGCCGTCCGACCGGAATAATCGTCAAAAAGCGTCTTTGGTTCCGGGTAATTTTTCTGCGTCATTTCATCCAAATGCCGCTCGGCCATCAGCCACGAACGATGCGGCGCCTTGTGCAAATACATGAGCATAAAAGGCTTGTTGGCCGACCGCTCCTGCTTCAACCAATCCAGCGTCATATCCGTAATGATATCGGTCACATAGCCATTGACCTTAATATTTCCCTCCTTTTTTGTAATGAAATCCGGGTTGTAATAATTGCCTTGATCTGGCAAGATTTTAAACTGATCAAATCCCTTGGGACTATTCCCAAAATGCAGTTTCCCAAACATGGCCGTTTGATAGCCATTCGCCTTTAAAATCTGCGGAAAGGTGATGTTGGTCGTATCAAATGGAAAATGATTATCCACCTTCCCATTTAGATGTGAATGTTTGCCTGTTAGGATTGTCGCCCGGCTCGGTGCACAGATGGAATTTGTTACTGAAGCATTGGTAAACAAAATCCCATTTTTGGCAATCCGATCGATATTCGGGGTGGAAATAAGCCTTTTGTCATATGCCGAAATCGCCTGGTAGGCATGGTCGTCCGACATGATGAAAATGATGTTCGGGCGCTTATTCGTTTGTGAAAACACAGGTGAAAGGCTTGCGCAAACAAGCAGAATAGGCAAAAGGAATTTCATGGCAATAGGTTTAATTAAATCCAAATTACATAAAATATTTTATTCTGAAGCGTGCTTACAATTAGCAAAAACAAATTAGGAATTTTGCTAATTGAAAAATTTTTCTGACATTTGCGTCAAACGCTATCGTCAGCATGGAAAGCCCAGAAGAAGAAATCTTAGTATCAGCCTTTCAGGTCTTTGTTGAAAAAGGCTTTGAAAACGCAACGATGCAAGAAATTGCTGAGCGAGCTGGCATTAAGCGTACGGTCTTAAACTACTATTTCAGATCTAAAAA
Source organism: Aquirufa echingensis (assembly GCF_042714525.1). NCBI lineage: Bacteria > Pseudomonadati > Bacteroidota > Cytophagia > Cytophagales > Flectobacillaceae > Aquirufa > Aquirufa echingensis. The sequence continues at coordinate 118,403 of NZ_JBBKYA010000001.1, forward strand.
ACTGCTTTACCATCAAATAGCTAAAACATTAATGCGGCAGGCACTACCGCAGATGTTAAAAATTTTAAATAGCGACCTCCCTTTTGAGGAAAAAATAGCCTTTTTCGTTAATAACTACATTGAATTAGGATTGAAAAACCCATTTATGCCTCTATTCATAATCAACGAATTGAATAGCCTGGGGATAAAATTTGTTGAAAATTTATTGGATGGTGATAAACCTACCATTGAACCATTTCTCTTACAAGTGGAAACGGAAATTAAAGCGGGAAGAATAACTCCTATTGAACCCATTCAATTATTTATGCATATCATTTCTCTTTGTGCATTCCCTGTATTAGCCAAACCAATGATCATGCTTGTGGCACAGAAAAATGAAAAAGAATTTAAACAATTATTAGAAATGCGGAAAACAGAAGTTACCCGCCTAATCATACGAAGCTTAAAACCCTAAAAAAATTTACCTTAATTCTGACATAAGTGTCAGACGCAAAAGTCAAAAAAAATGAAAATAATAATTTGCACACTTTGGGCTATTCTACTATTTGGAAAACCCCTATTAGGTCAAAATATGACGCTTGCTATTTGTTTAGAAGCAGCCCAAAAATCAGCCACAAGCACTAAACAGAAAGAAATTGAACAAGAGCTTGCTCGTCTAAACGCACAGATCATTCAAACGGGATGGTTGCCTCAAATAGCATTCAACGGACAAACAACTTACCAATCAGATGTTACTGGATTAGGAATTGAGATTCCAAATCTTCGAATGACGCCTATTAATAAAGATCAATACAAAACTTTTGTGGATGTAAATCAACTAATCTATGATGGAGGTGCAAGTAAAATCCGAAACATGCTCCAAGAAATTAGCTCCAATAATGCGCAAAACCGAATACAAATAGCGAATCGAAACCTCTTACTTGAAACGCAAAAAATGTTTTTCAGCGCATTATTAGCACAAGAAAATCACCTCATTTGGGAAACTGCAAAAGAAGAAATCATCGCTAGAAAAACAACCTTGGAGTCGGGGCTTCGATTTGGTGCACGTACAAAAAATCAACTCGATATTCTAGATGTAGAATTACTAAAAATCGAACAACAAATCACAGATATAAGTGCTGCTAAAAATATTGCTGTTGACATGCTAAACTTATTGACTGGGCTGAATCTGAACAAGCAAACGACATTTCAAATCCCCCAGGATATCCAATCAATTTCACCACTTTCGTTTGACACATTTGAAATGAAAGTTCTTCAAAATCAACAAAACATAGTCTCCGCCAACCAAGAACTAAATCAATCAAAACTTCGTCCTAAAGCCATTGTTTTTGGGCAAGGAGGATATGGTAACCCGGCATTAAATATGTTGAGAAACGAATTCCAATCGTATTATTTACTAGGTATACGCTTGAATTGGGATATTTCATCCTTTTACACGAAAAACATAAACCAAAAAAGTGAACAACTACAAAAGGAATTAATTAATCAACAGAAGATTGATTTGGAGCGCCAAATATCCATGCAACACACTAAAATGTCAGAGGAAGTCAAACGCTTTGAAACACTAATTCAACAGGATCGCGGGATGATTACGCTTCGAGAACGAATTAGTAAAACCGCAGCATCCGAATTAGACATGGGGACAATAACTGCGACTCAATTCGTATCAGAAAAAAATGCTGAAAAATTAGTTAAACAAGCTTACCTATTACACACCATTCAAAAACTAGCCTTCCTTCAAGATGCTATTTTATTATTTGGCCCAAATTCAAATTTATAATACATAACCATGAAATCGACTACCTACTTATCCTTTTTACTATGTGCAATTGTTTTTGCCTGTACCCAACAAAAAGAAGCAGATGCTTATGGCAATTTTGAAGCGACAGAAACGATCGTTTCCGCAGAAGCGAATGGAAAAATTAAATCATTCCTAATTTCTGAAGGAGATATCATTCAAGCGGGCACACGCGTAGCAGAGATTGACCCAGCCATATTAGCCCAACAAAAAACCATTATTGAAGCGAATATTCGCACCGTCAAAAGTAAAGCCCCGGCTATAAGGGCTCAATTAACCGTTTTAGAAAATCAAATAGCTAGTACCGAGAGTCAGCGAAAAACCTATTTATACGAATTAAATCGAATAACAAATTTACAAGCAAATGGTGCAGCAACGGTCAAGCAAGTGGATGACATTCAAGCCCAAATCACGCAAATTGATAAGCAAATCTTGACACAAAACAGCCAGCTCAAAGCGCAAGAAATTGCGTTAAAAAGTCAAACTCAAACAATCAATAATGAAGCAAATGGGTTGAAAGAACAAGTCAACCAAATTCAAATTCAATTGAATCAAGCCAAAGTCTTAAATCCTATCCAAGGAACAGTAACAGCCAAATTTGTGGAAGTAAATGAAATAGTCTCCTATGGAAAACCGCTTTATAAAATCGCAGATTTATCAAATTTGATTTTACGTGCTTATTTTTCTGGCGACCAACTAAGTAAAATTAAATTGAATCAACTTGTCAAGGTTCGGATAGATGCAGCGGATGGTCAATATAAAAATTATTCAGGAAAGATTATTTGGATTAGCCCAAAGTCAGAATTCACCCCAAAAATTATTCAAACGAAACAAGATCGAGTGAATTTTGTCTACGCCGTTAAAATTAAGGTTTTAAACGATGGAGGAATAAAAATGGGGATGCCTGCAGAAGTCGTTTTAAACTAAAACCTATTGGAAAAGTACGCTATACATATTGAATCGCTCACGAAGCGATATGATGAGGTTCTTGCTTTGGATCAAGTCAGTCTTCATGTGGAAGAGGGTGAATTATTTGGTTTAATTGGACCTGACGGAGCCGGGAAAACGACCTTAATTAAGATTTTAGTCACACTTATCGGCGCAGACGATGGTAAGGCTAGCATCTTGGGAATGGATACCCGCCAAGCAAAAAAATCAATTCGGGAAATTGTCGGATATATGCCTGGGCGATTTTCATTATATCCAGATCTAAGCGTGGAAGAGAATCTATCATTTTTTGCCCGAGCATTTGATACGACAATCACAGAAAATTATAGCTTAATCGAATCTATATATGACCAACTTAAGCCGTTTAAAGATCGAAAAGCAGGAGCACTTTCAGGGGGGATGAAACAAAAACTAGCCTTATGCTGTGCACTTATTCATCGGCCTAAAATTCTTTTGCTTGATGAGCCCACAACGGGTGTAGATGCTGTTTCCAGAAAAGAATTTTGGCAAATGCTGCGCGAAATTAAATCACAGGGAATCACCATTTTAGTATCAACACCCTATATGGACGAGGCAAATCTTTGTGACCGCATCGCGTTTCTACAAGGAGGAAAAATCCTGTCTATTGATTCGCCCAAAAACATAACTGATCAATTTCCTTGGCAACTCTTTGCGATTAAAAGTCAGCAGAAATATGCATTAATAGAATGGCTAAGAGCATGGGAAAAGGTAAGCTATTGCTATGCTTTTGGCGAATACTTACATGTGGCCTTTGAAGACAACACAATTCAAGCAAAAGCTTTGAATAACTATTTGGGAACTGGGTCAATTTCAGCCAGCGAAATTACGGTTATTTCTCCTACGATCGAAGACACCTTTATATACTTGATGGAACATGGAACCCGTTGTTAAAGTAGAAAATTTATCGAAAAAATTTGGGGAGTTTATTGCTACGAATGCCATCAGCTTCGAAGTAAATAAAGGCGAAATATTTGGGTTCCTTGGAGCCAATGGCGCTGGAAAAACCACAGCCATGCGTATGCTAAGTGGCCTTTTAACTCCTTCATCTGGACAGGCATTTGTCGCTGGCTTTGATGTAGCCACACAAGCAGAACTTGTCAAAAAAAATATTGGGTACATGAGTCAAAAATTCTCCCTTTACGAGGATTTGACCATCCAAGAAAATATTGAATTCTATGGTGGGATATATGGATTAAGCCGACAAGAAATTAAGGATCGATCTAAGGGCATCGTTGACAAGTTTCAGTTAGCATCTGTCAAGAACAAATTAGTCAAAACCATTCCATTGGGATGGAAACAGAAATTAGCTTTCGCTTTAGCACTTATCCACAAGCCCAAAGTGGTTTTCTTGGATGAACCCACAGGAGGTGTCGACCCCATCACGCGTCGCCAATTTTGGGACTTAATTTATGAAGCGGCAAATGATGGTGTGACTATTTTTATAACAACACACTACATGGATGAAGCCGAATATTGTGACCGCGTTTCCATTATGGTCGATGGACTTATTAAAGCATTAGGAACACCAAGCGAACTGAAAAAATCATTTGATGTGGATAGTATGGATGCCGTTTTTCAACTTCTTGCCCGCGGAACGGCAAACAAATAATACAATCGATGAAGAAATTTTATGCCTTCGTACAAAAAGAGTTTTATCATATCTTTCGCGATACGCGTACGATGATGATCCTGTTTGCTTTACCTGTCGCTTTAGTCATCATTTTCGGCTATGCGCTGAATAACGATTATAAAAACATTCCCATTGGCGTTCTCAATCAATCAAAAGATCAAACTTCTGAAAAACTTATAAATCGTATCATTGGTTCGGGGTATTTTGTCGTAGAAAAATCCTTGGAAAAACCACAAGACATCCCCAGCGCATTTAAATTAGGCAAAATCAAACTCGTTCTTTACTTCCCCGCTCATTTTCAAAAAGAATTATACCATTCAAAAAAAGCGCAGGTCCAATTAATCGCTGATGCAAGTGACATCAATACAGCCATTAACACAACAAGTTATTTGTCGGGGATAATAAATGAATTTAATGCCGAGAACGCCCGCGAAATAAATGGTGGAATCCAAATAAGCACGCGAATGATTTTTAACCAACGACTTCTATCAGTCTATTTATTCATTCCCGGAGTTATCGCTTTAATTCTGCTAATTATTTCAGCTCTCCTTACCTCAGTTACCCTTGCGCGAGAAAAAGAAATGGGGACGTTAGAATTATTATCTATTTCGCCTATTAGTCCCTACATGATTATTATAGGAAAGGTAATCCCCTATTTGATTCTCTCCTTATTGAATAGTTTTGTCATCATTCTACTGGGAATTTTCATTTTCGGTTTACCCATGACGGGGTCTATTTCATTACTTATAATGGCTTGCTTCGTTTATACTGTCGCTTCATTATCGCTAGGCATATTAATTTCTACACGTGTAGAAACCCAGCAAGCTGCAATGTTTGCAAGTTTAGTTACCCTAATGATGCCTACGATGCTACTATCGGGATTTATTTTTCCCATTGAAAGCCTACCCTTGCCATTGCAAGTTATTTCCAACATCATACCCGCTACACACTTTATTGTACTCATAAAAAGTATCATGATCAAAGGGGCTGGCATTACAGTTATTTGGAAACCTTTTATTATTTTAATTGGGATGACTAGTCTCTTCCTTTTTGTTAGTATTCAGAGTTTGAAACGTAATAACTAATATGCGCAATATCTTCATTTTAGTCAGAAAGGAATTTTTACAAATCTTTAGGAATCGGCAACTATTGCCCTTCATGACTGTATTGCCTGTAATCCAAGTCATTTTGCTCACCTTTGCTGCGAACTATGAAATTAAAAATTTGCGACTTGGTATTTGGGATTTAGACCAAAGCACAAGTGCCCAACAGTTAATTCATAAATTTACAGGAGCAAAATTCTTCCAAGAAAAAGCATTGATTTCGAATCAAAAAAAAGCGGATGAATTATTGATGAAGGATGAGGTAGATCTTGTACTTGTCATCCCGAAAGACTTTGAAAAAGCGATTCATTCCTCCAATAATCCGGCTATTCAATTTCAAATAAATGCCTTAAATAATGCCAAAGCTGGTATCGTTCAAAATTACGCAAGCGCAATAACGCAGGACTTTTTGAATGAAAAGAGGGGTAACTCAACTTTACTGGCAAGCCCCAAAATTATCCCTATCACTAATTACTGGTATAACCCTACGTTGAACTATAAAACGATCATGCTTCCAGGCATCGTCGCAGAAGTAATGACCTTAATTATCATTCTCATCTGTGCACTAAATGTTGTCCGGGAAAGAGAGATTGGCACAATAGAACAACTTAACGTAACACCTTTAAAGAAACATGAATTTATTCTTGGGAAGTTAATCCCATTTTGGGTCATTGGTCATTTTATCTTCTGGGCCGGCATAGCTTTGGGAAAAATCTTCTTTAACATTCCCATGGTAGGAAGCTTAGGATTACTCGAGTTATTCTTAGCTATATTCCTTTTTGTCCCTTTAGGAATTGGCTTGTTTATCTCAACGGCAGTTGAAACTCAGCAACAGGCCTTATTTACCTCTTTCTTTTTTATCATACTCTTTATCCTCATGTGTGGATTATTTACACCCGTAGAAACCATGCCGGATTGGGCTCAATATATCAATCAACTAAATCCATTAAAGTATTTCGTAGAGGTAAATCGCCTGATTTTGCTCAAGGGGAGTGGTCTAAAAGAAATTTATCCCTTTATCGCAAAAATGATAATTTATGGAATAGGAATAAATCTATTGGCGATTTGGCGATTTAAAAAAACGAACTAAGTTTTATTGCTTCGCCTTCAACTTATCATATTCCCGCTGCTCCAGCGACCCCACTTCGATCACATAGGCATTTACATACTGTATGCCTAATCCCAGGCCCCAGCCTAACATCGGCCAAATAGGCCATGGAATGTGATCAAAACGGATATCTTCCGGCATTGTCAAATACCATACCATCCACAAAAATGGGATGACAAGAGAATATGCGCCGAGGCTTCGTTGGAATTTGGCGCGTTTTTTAGCAATCGCCCACAATTGTTGGTCTGTACTTTCCATGATATTTCGTTTTTCAGTTTCATCATCCGGAGCATACAACAAAGTCAAATTTACCCCCAGTACTTCCCCGATCGCATTCATCGAATACAAGCTGGGCTTCCCTTCATTGCGTTCCATGCGTTGCACGGTTCGCAGGGCAATCCCGCTTTTTTCAGATAGCTCGTTTTGCGTTAAGCCCTTCGAGGTACGAATTTCCTTTAATTGTTCTCCAAAATTCATGGGCCAAAATTGGGGTTTAAAATGATCGAATCAAACGCCTTTTCTATGACTTCTTTGCGTCATCGCTTGAAATTTTCAATGGCACGATGCGAACCATCGCAGCCCGGTTTTTTCTTCGTCAAACCGCAAACACAATCTGTCAAGCCCTTTCCTCTGAGGATGTATTTCTCGTTTTTCTCGATGCGCGCGATGCGGGTCGCCGACTGCTTTCCATCGGAAAAGTGCATGACATAGGCACGCTGGCGGCCAGGGCTAAGTTTTTCAAAAGCTGATTTAAGTGCCGGTTTTTCAGCGAAGATTGCTATTAATTCTTCTGGTAGCGGTAGCTCTTCCGCCTTCTCTACTTTTAATCCCAATTTCTCCACTTCGATTGCCTCCAACACATAGGCACGGATGCTGGCTTCTTTAGCCTGAATTTCTTCCACCGAACTGAACTTCATCCAGCGGCCGGATTGCGTGTTTTCACCCGGTTTAATGAGTAAGCCCTCGGCGTCTTGCAAGAGCCCGCCTTTGAAAAAATTCAAGGCACAATGATCCTTGAGCGAGGCGATGCCGATGATGTTTTTGGAACCCCACATATAGACAGGAGTGGCCCATTTATAGGTTTCGATTAGCAAACAGTCCAATAAAATGCGCCGCAAATAAGCCATTTCTTGTGGCCATTTTTTCGTTTGCAAAATAAGTTCGTCTACCTGTGGATCTTTCATATTCATTAGAAATAGCAAGAAATTTGCTTTAGTCTACAAAGAAAGAAAAAAGCCATGAAATCTCGTATCCTTTTTACCGCGCTTCTCATTTCGGGAAGTATGTATGCGCAAAACCAACCGATCGTAAAATCACAGAGTGCCGCTTTGTTGAAAGTGGGAAAGTTAACATTCAAGGATTTGAATAAAAACCAAAAACTAGACAAATACGAAGATTGGCGATTGCCGGTTGCGGAGCGTGTCAAAGATTTGGTTTCCCAAATGACCCTCGAGGAAAAATTGGGATTCATGTTAATCAGCACGACACGGATGGGCGGAGATCAAGTATTCTCAAACGGTGTGCAAGGCGGTGGTCCGCGAACAACAATTACCGAAGGATTTAATGAAGAAGATCTAGTCCAAAATACGAATATGTTTACCCGCAAACCATTAGGAGCACCTAATATGTCGGCAGCGGGAACTACCAAAGGCGTTACCCAATTCCACCTACGTCACTTCATTTTACGTGCGAGTGCCTCACCCGAAATTATGGCGAAATGGTCGAACAACTTGCAGGCTTTATGTGAGTCGACACGCTTGGGTATTCCAGCCATCGTCGCATCCAATCCGCGTAACCACGTAACGACGGATGCATCCGTAGGTTTGAGTGTGGGACTTACCGCATTTTCAAAATGGCCCGGCGAATTGGGATTAGCGGCTATGCGTGATTTTCCATTAACGCGAAAATTTGCGGAAACCGCTGCTGCCGAATGGCGCGCAGTAGGTTTGCGCAAAGGCTATATGTACATGGCGGATTTGGCAACCGAACCTCGTTGGGGTCGTGTAGAAGGAACCTTCGGAGAAGATGCGGATTTGACCTCGAACATGATTACCCAAATTGTATTAGGTTTTCAAGGCAATAAATTGTCGAACTCGTCGGTGGCGATGACCACCAAACATTTCCCGGGAGGTGGTCCTCAATTAGATGGACAAGACTCACACTTTGATTGGGGAAAATTTGCGCACTATCCGGGTGGGATGTTTGACTACCATGTAAAACCATTCAAGGCTGCCATCGCGGCGGGGACTTCGGCAATCATGCCTTATTATTCTGCGCCTAAAGGCAAGGAATTTGAAGAGGTCGGATTCTCCTTCAACAAGGCGATGATTGGCGATTTATTGCAAGACAAATTAGGCTTCCACGGAATCATCAATTCCGATACGGGCCCGATAGAGATGATGCCTTGGGGCGTGGAAAACTTGAGTATTCCTGAGCGCTACCAAAAGGCATTGAATGCAGGCGTGGATATTTTCTCGGGTTCGGCGGATCCAACAACCTTAATTGACGTAGTCAAAAAAGGTCTGGTTAAAGAGGAGCGCATCAACCAATCTGTAGCGAAATTATTGACCGAAAAATTCGAATTAGGGCTATTTGAAAACCCCTATGTAGATGTGGAAGCGGCGACGAAAATCGTAGGGAATAAAGAGGCAGTGGCCGCAGCGGAATTAGCTTTGCGGAAATCGATCGTGCTATTGCGCAACGATGACAAACGATTGCCATTGGCGAAAAAAACCAAGGTGTATTTCGAGACCTATTTCCAGCAGGGACGCAATGCGGGAGAAGCGATTAAAGTTTCCAAACCTTCCTATCCCGGCTTAGAGTTCGTTTCTACCAAAGAAGAAGCTGATGTGGTATTGTTATGGTTGGTTCCTACAGCGGGAGGATTATTCAGCTCTCAAGGCGCTAAAATCGATTTGAATTTGTCGGCCAATCGCATTGATGTGAATCACGTGAATGAGATTTTAAACGCCAAACCGACGATCGTAGCGATCAATTATACCAACCCGTGGGTGATCGAAGAAATCGATAAAGGAGCAGCGAAATCGATTATCGCAACCTTTGGTACGACACAAGATGCCTTGTTGGATATTGTGACGGGGGCCTATAAACCGACGGGCAAAATGCCGTTTACGACGCCAGTGAGTCAAGCAGCTGTGGAAGCGAACAAATCCGATGTGCCAGGGTATATGGAGGGGCCGAATTATGGGTTATTTGCCTTTGGGCATGGATTGACGTATTAATGAAAAGGGGCTTAGGCCCCTTTTTTATTGGACAAAATAATCGATCGCGCTGACGCCTATGGTGATGTCGGCGCCAACTTTGATATGCGCCAAATGTTCTTTCGATTGGCCATAAATGGGCAAGTCGGATTCACGATCAAATGTAAAAATGTACACGTGTTGTTTCTTCGAGGGATCTTTCGGGTCGATCACTTTTCCCCATTCGTAACCTTTCACAACAGCCAATTTTGTCAAAGACTGAAATGAATTATCTACTTCTTGGATTTGGGCATCCGTGGCATGGGACGCGAATGTAATGGTAACAGCGTGTTTAAAAGGTTTCGCTGTTTGGCCATAAGAGGTAAGGCTCAATAAAATCAGGCTCGCAAATAAAATGGCTTTCATAATAAAGATAAGATTTAATTATAAGTTATACTTCAAACCCACCGTTGCAATCACTTGCCCATCTGTGAGCGTATAATTGCCAAAGGCTTTGGCCTGAAAATGTTTATTGATATCATACGAAATTGTCTCGGCAACACCTGTCAAATCTCCCACAGTCAAGTAGTATCCTTGCGTGAGCAAGTTCCATTTCTTGTAATGGTAATTGGTATTTCCTGACACAAGCGTCACTTTAAAATCCGTATTACGTGCATTCCCGTTCAAAATAAAAGAGCCTACATTCCATTTCTCACTAAGCGGATAGGACAAGGTTAATTCCCGCCCAAAAAAGCTCGTCACTTTGTAATCTTCCGTCATTTGGAAAGCAGGAATGTGAATGCCTGCTGTAGCTTTAAACTTTTTATCAATAAAACGGTAACGCGTAAACAAAGCCACCGTCGTAGGGGTCATACTTTTCATACGCATCATGTACATCAAAGCACCCGTCAATCTTTTCTTCGGATTCGTGCTTGCATTGATGATCATATTCGGTTCTTTCGAAGTAAATGCAGGGATAAAAGAGAATCCTCCGGTACTCATTTCAATACTACCCGTTTGGGCATTGAGCGAAAAAGCGGCGAGGATAAGGCAGATTGCCAACAATTGTTTCATTTTGATACATTAGGGGATTTGAAGGTGCAAAAATAGGTATTTCCCTTTCCGAAAACAACCAAGGGCTTTTTCAGTTACTTATACATGTCCAAATCTCCCATCCATATCGTCTGGTTTAAACGTGATCTCCGCTTTACGGATCATGAACCTTTGTACCGGGCATTGGAGTCGGAGATTCCTGTTTTACTGGTCTATTTTTTTGAACCTTCGATGCTGGCATTCCCCGACAGCGATCTACGTCACTGGCGATTTGTGCATGAATCTTTGATGGAAATGCAAGGGCGTTTGGAAGATCGGAACGGGATCCTGCATATTTTCCACAACGAAGTGCTGCCTGTGTTTCAGGCTTTGGCGGAACAATTTGATATACGCCAAATTTCCTCTCATGAAGAAATTGGGAATGATTTGAGTTTTCAACGGGACAAGTCAGTGGCGGCATTTTGTAAGCAGGCCAACATAACCTGGAAAGAAACGCCAACGGGCGGGGTCATTCGCCGACTGAAATCCCGCAAAACTTGGCAAGAGCGCTGGGAAAAAACGATGCAACAAGATCCCTTTTTAGTAAGAGAGGACAATTGGAATTTAGCACGTTTAGACTCGGCTTTTTATGAGACCTTAAAAGGTCCCGAACTTCCCATATCTTTTAAAACGCGCAATCCCATTTTCCAAGAAGGTGGAGAATACTGGGGTTGGAAATACATGAAAAGTTTCATCGAAACAAGGCATAAAGATTATAGCTTTTCCATCAGCAAACCGGAAGCCAGTCGGCGAGGATGCAGCCGCATCTCCCCCTATTTAGCCTACGGAAATATCAGTATGCGAATGGCCTATACCTACACGATGCAGCAGTACAAAACCGCTGCGAATAAACGCGCGCTGCAAAATTTCATTTCCCGCTTGCACTGGCAGGGGCATTTCATGCAGAAGTTTGAGGATGAATCGCGAATGGAATTTGAACCGGTCAACAAGGCTTATCAAGCACTGGAAAAAGACCGCGATGAGCGTTTAATTCAGGCTTGGCAGGAAGGCCAAACGGGCGTTCCACTGATCGATGCTTGCATGCGCTGCGTGGTCGCAACGGGTTATTTGAATTTTCGGATGCGAGCGATGGTTGTATCCTTTTTCGTCTTTAATCTCTGGCAGGATTGGCGGGATTTGGCACATTTTTTGGCACGCCAATTTCTCGACTACGAACCCGGGATTCACTACCCACAAATCCAAATGCAAGCCGGCGTCACCGGCATCAATACGATCCGCATTTACAACCCAATAAAGAATTCCTACGCGCATGATCCCGATGGCGTTTTCATCAAAAAATGGGTGCCGGAATTAGCTGCGGTTCCTGCAACGCTGATTCATGAACCCTGGAAATTAAGCGACATGGAGCAGACTTTGTATGGGGTGAAAATCGGGGTAGATTATCCCGCTCCCGTCGTGGATTTAAGTGCGACGAGAAAGACGGCATCGGATCAAGTTTGGGCGATGCGGAAAACGAAAAAGGCCCGACAAGAGGGGGCGCGAATCCTCGAAAAACACGTGAACAAATGAGCGCATTCCTGATTTTTCCGCACCAATTATTTGAAGAAACACTCGCTCAAGAAGCGGCTGTTTTCTATGTCGTGGAATCGGATTTATTCTTCAAACAATACGCCTTCCACAAGCAAAAACTAATCTTCCATCGGGCCAGCATGCGGGCCTTTGCAGATCGCCTCCGCGCTGCGGGGAAAACGGTGGAATATATTGATGCGCAGGATTCTCGTTCTGCGGAAGTAGCACTAGCCGCGTCGATAACAGGCCCCATTACGCTTTTCGATCCCAATGATTATCTGCTCGAACGCCGACTGTGTCGCGCCGGAGACATTCACTTGTTGGCGAGTCCGAATTTCCTAAATACGGACATTTCACTGCTCGGCACACGCAAGCCTTATTTCCAAACAGCCTTCTATACACAGCAGCGCAAAGATCGCCGGATTCTGCTCGAGGCCGACGGAAAACCGATGGGCGGTCAATGGACTTTCGATGCAGATAACCGGAAGAAAATTCCGAAGAATACGTTCATTCCATCGCCATTTCCGGAGGCTGTTCCGAATGATTATATCCTTGAGGCCATCGACTATGTCGCTGCCCTCTTCCCAAACAATCCCGGTTCTTCAGAACGCCCCTTTTCAGGTGCTTATTATCCCGTGACACATGTAGAAGCGCAGGCTGCTTTGGACCAATTCATCAAGGAACGCATGCCACTTTTCGGTGATTACGAGGATGCCATCAAGGCGAATGAAAAGACCTTGTTTCACAGCATTTTGAGCCCGCTGATTAATGTGGGTTTATTAAATCCAGCGCAAGTCGTCGAACGTGTCGCTGCCTCCGCCGCTCCCCTGAATAGTGTGGAGGGATTCATTCGACAGGTAGTTGGTTGGCGTGAATTTGTCCAATTATTGTATCGGAAAATCGGGGTCCAACAGCGTACCACAAATTATTGGGGATTTACGAATGAGATGCCCGCGGCATTTTACACCGGGACCACAGATGTGGAACCCATCGACCAAACGATTCGCAAGCTCTTAAAAACGGGCTATAACCACCACATTGAGCGCCTCATGGTGCTGGGTAATTTTATGTTATTGTGCGAAATTAAACCAGATGCGGTCTATCGATGGTTCATGGAAATGTACATCGATGCGTACGATTGGGTGATGGTGCCCAACATCTACGGCATGTCGCAATTCAGCGATGGCGGATTAATGACCACCAAACCCTACATCTGCGGTTCGAATTACATCCTGAAAATGAGTGATTATCCCAAGGGCGAATGGCAAGAAATTTGGGATGGATTGTTTTGGCGATTCTTGGATAAACAACGCGAAACCTTCCGCAAAAATCCTCGTTGGGCCATGCTCATCAGCACCTGGGACAAAATGCCTGTGGAAAAAAGAGACGCCCACCTCAAGCGAGCGGAAACCTTTTTAGCGCAATTGTTTGCTTAGTTTATTCCAAAACGAAAAGAAGCTATTGAACTCCCCTTGTAGGCCAGGAGCTAAATTCGGATGCACCTCACGGATACCTTGAAAATGGGCATTGATCGGGTGATCTCGGAAAATGCCTTTCAAATTAAGGTCTGCATATTCTCCATAAAAGACTTGAATTCCTGCTATGTTCTCAGCCAATGATAGGATGAAATCGATCGTCTTGGGAGACATCGGATATTTCGCAAAATGACTCGGTTCTAAGACCAAAATCCGGTTTCCTGCTTCCCCCTCATGGAAAGTCGGATCTAAGGTATAATGGGTATAAATGAAGCTGGGAATTCCATCGATTAATTCCAGTGGCTTCGTCGTAGGCGGAGTAAATGGAAGCGCCGCTTCAACTGAGCTCCGTAAATGTTCGGGAGGAGATTGCAAAGGCAATTCCTCGTATTCGAAATCCAGAAATGTTCCTTGCTGCTTGCTACCCGTATAGCGATTGATATTTTCCTGATTCGCGTAATACAGTTTATTGCTGAAGGTACCGGCGCACCATTGCCAACTCAGCGCATTACTCGCCAAATCACCGTCCAATAAATGGTAATACATCCACTGGGCAGGTTCTAGCCAATGGTATTTGGCCACATTGCAAATCGTGGCTGCCAAATACATGCGGAGATGATTGTGTAGGTAGCCTGTTTCCGGAAATGTGGCTAGCTGTGTATCTAAGGCCTGGATTCCCGTCTCAGATGCTAAAACCGCTCGAGGTATTCCAAATCTTTCAATGCCCTCCTGCGGATGGCGGATATCTTCAAAAATTGTATCGCCTTTTTGGAACCAAGTCCGTGTATAAAACTCCCGCCACGCTAATTCTTGAATGAATTTTTCCGATTGTTCCAAACCGATTCCACGATCTTTCAGTCGCTTGACAACTTGTGGAACGGTGATAAATCCACGGGATAAATAAGGAGATAAATAAGACACGCCACCCGTGATAAAATTACGCGAACGAGCATAATACTCGGGGTCGATTTGGTCGATGCGCTGATATACCTCGGCAAGTTTCGTTGGGAATTCCACTAGCGTTTGCTGATTTTATTCATGCTAATGCTGCGTTGCAGTGTGCATTTGAAACGTGGATCTACGGCTACGCGTTTTTGCAGATGTTTTGTGCCGCGGCCAGTCATTCGCTTGCGCCACATGCGAAAACTGGAATCTTTGCTATTCAGGCGCATGAATTCGATGACCTCTTTTTCCTTCAGGCCAAACTGAAATTCGATCGCCTCAAAAGGTGTGCGATCTTCCCAGGCCATTTGGATGATGCGGTCAATGTCCTCGTTGGTAAATTTATTTGCTACGTCTGCACTTTTCACCACAGTAGATGATTTGATCCCAATTCTTTTCCCACTTCTTGCGCCAGGCGAAAGGGCGGTTACAAACGGGGCAGATTTTGGAGGGTAAATGTTGTTTTTTAACGCCTTGCATAAAAAAAGGGCTTGCCTATAAAAGACAAACCCTTTTCTATGGAAAATGTTTAGACTAGAACAATTTCTCTTGTGGTGGCGTAGCGCCAGCCAAACGGATATACACCGTTGCTTGTCCGCGGTGGTGTGTTTGGTGTTCAAAAGCTTTGTCAATTGCTTGGCCTATTGTCATGTCGAAACGACCAAACAATTTTACCGACTCCGCTAATTTCGCATCCGGCACATTTTTGATCGCGTTGATCGCAAAATCATAGGCTGCTAACACTTTCTCGGTTACACTTGCTTTCGCCACATCATTCGATTTTTCTAAATCCTTTGCTGTAGGAGCTACATCCGTTGCCGTTCCCACAAACATGTAAATCGCATCTGAAAGGTGAAGCATTTGGCCAGCAAAAGAACGCATTTCTTTCGTTGGCTTTAAGGCATAACCCGTTTCCGGCATTGCGTCTAAGTATTCTTTCGTATAAGCACGTGCACGCTCCCAGTCTTTCAATAGGTTAGCTTTCGGAGTTTGAGCAGTCAGGTTGCTGGCCATGGCAAGGATTGCCAAAAAGGTGAATAGTTTTTTCATGGTTATAATTTATAAGGGTTGTTAATTCGTTTATTTGCTGTTTTTGCCAAATTACTTTTAAAGGGACTTTTGGGGATTATATTCGCCTTGTTGGACAAATCTGACACACGTTTTGTTTTTGTTCCCAGCATTCCGCCCGACTTAGCTTGTTTACTATTTTTCATCTTTACGTGTTATTTCCTCCTAGCAAAAAAGCCAATTAAATGAGCTACTTAGCGGGAGATTAACTCAGGAATTAGGTTTTTTAGATATAGATAACGATCCAAAGTAGAAAAGACCACTTTGCCATTTTCAACTGTTGCCATGTGCTCAGGGATTCTTGCATGAGCAGAACCTTCAAATATATCGATAAAATCAAACTGAGCATAATACTTATTCAAGTTTTCAAATCCTGCATAATATCTCCGCTCAACTTCATGAGTAGACACAAAATGTCCTCCATTTTCCACCCTGATTAAAACACGTTTATTCGCCAACTCAATCGAATCCAAGCAAAGAAATATCAAAAAAAGGTCATATCCTTTAGCTTTAAATTGATTAGGCCAATACATGGGTTCGGTATCAAAATTCGTTTCAAAAGCGAAATCTTTCCTGCTTTTCCACGCTTCTTCAATCTCATCGTTTAAATCCGTTGACGCCAAATTATGTGCCATTTGTTCCTTAATATCAATATCTATTAAGGCCCTATAATGGCTTAAGAAGTGGGAATCATAATCGAAGGGGATTGTATTTGAAGATGGTACTAAGAACTTTGAAAACGAAGATTTACCAGAGCCATTACATCCCGCAATTACCAGCAAACGTGGATTATGCATTATTGAATTGAGGTGCTACTTTAGGGGATTTATTTGTACTACCCGATTTAACATGTGACTCGTAGACCTTAATTTGTTGTCTAACCGCAGGCATGGCTTTCTCCAATTGCTTTTGAAAAAAAACAACTCGTTTTCCAGTATTTGAAAAGTTTTCCATAATTGAAGAATTATTGAAAGACAAAATTACAATTTAATTTCTGTATTAAAATCCAATATGCTTATAATTAACATATTACACTTCAATCTCCCCTCGCAAATACAACACAGCCTCCCCCGCAATCTCCACACGATCTCCTATTAGTTTACAAGTTAAATCTCCCGTTCTTTGAGAGAGTTGTCGGGCCGTTAATTCATTCTTCCCCAGGACAGAAGCCCAATAAGGTGTCAAGCTCGTATGCGCGGAACCTGTCACGGGATCTTCATTTACGCCACAAGCGGGGCCAAAAAAGCGAGACACAAAATCCGTTGTTTCGCCGGGTGCCGTCACAATGATGCCGCGAACGGGATGGTTTTTCAAGGCTTCGAAATCGGGCTGCAAAGCTAGAATTTCCGCTTCCGAATCGTAGACAAAAAGATAGTCCGTTTTGCCTTTGAATACCTGGCGAGGCCCACGGGATAATCCGATGCCATGCACAGCTTGAACAGGCAATTCTGTTAAGGAGTCTACGGGAAAATTCAAGGCTAAAACAGAACCGTTTTTCGATACGGTTAAGGGGCCACTACGCGGAGAATGGAAATTGATTTGGTCCCCCGCAAATCCCAATTCATGAAACAATACATAGGCGCTTGCTAAGGTTGCGTGTCCACACAAATCCACTTCGACCGTGGGGGTGAACCAACGAATTTCATAGCGATCACCCGCAGGGACAATAAAAGCCGTTTCAGCTAAATTATTCTCCGCGGCAATGTTTTGCATCACGGCATCAGAAAGCCAAATATCTAAAGGACAAACCGCAGCGGGATTGCCTTTGAAACGTTCGTTCGTGAAGGCGTCAACTTGGAATATGGGAATTTTCATATCATTAAAGCCATTTTTTGCGTCTAAACCAGGAATAAATCAAGACACTGATCAGTAACATTGAGGCGAGTACCCCTGGATAGCCCCACGAAGATTTTAACTCAGGCATGTGTTCAAAGTTCATGCCATAAATGCCCACGACAAAAGTAAGCGGCATAAAAAACACAGAAAAAATGGTCAATACCTTGATGACATCGTTGGTTTTCTGTGCGGAAATGGACAAATAAAAATTCACTAAGTTGGAAACGTCCTCATGAATTTGATCATAGATGTTTAACAATTTGATATGAAGATCGCGCGCATCTTGTAAAACGGCGCCATCTTGCTCATGTAATTTAATCGAACTAACCGCCTCTTGACTGAACAATAATAATTTCTTGCTGATCAACGACATGCGCTTGATTTGATACAATTCAGACAACATTTCGGGGGTTAAATTTTGGGAGAATACTTTACTCTCAAATTCATCCAACTCATTCGATAAATGTACCGCAGGAGACTCATAAGAATGCAAAATATGCCAAAGCATTTTAGCTACCAGCGACTCAACCAAGGTAAAAACGCCCGTATCAAAAAACTTGGTTTTCACTTCTTCAATAAAGTGATGTGGCAAACGATGTACCGTTATCAGCAAGCCCGGTCGGTAAAAAAAGGCAACCTTCGTCGAAATAGATTGAATCGAAATGGCTTGCTTTTGCGGACGAGGAATCAACAAACGGGTAATGATAAAATGCGTTCCCTCTGAATCCTCATGCTTAGGCAAATGGTCTGCCTGCAAACAAGCCGTAATAGCCGAACGCTTCAAGGCGTACGTTTCGCTTATTTCATCCAATTCTTCCTGGCTGGGCGCTGTCAAGTCAACCCATTCTAGGCGGTGATTAGGACATTTTGATTTAATGATGGCCATGTGAATTCATATAAACTCAAAAATAGAAATTTAAGTCCCGCATTCGACATAAAAACCAATATTATTCGTTTTCGCGTGGCAGAAAGCCTTTCCCAACCAAATACAGCCCAAGAGAAAACTCCCAAAGTGCAATAGGTAAAACGGTTAATGCGATTTCTGGCGCGCGCTGATCGAACACACCATATAAAACAGCTACATCGCCAGCTGCCAACGTAAAGGCCCCGATAATTCCGATGATGGGTAAAATTCGTGGAACAAGACGTGTTTGATAAAGCAGGGTTCCCAAAAGCAAGGCATTGACGGCGGGAATGAAACTTTGGCTAATTAAAAACAAGCGGTCGTAGAGCATCACGAGTCCACGAGCCAACACCTGCGACTCGCTGCCTAAACTACGAAGACTTAACACCGTTAGTAAACTCGCAACACCTGCAAAGATCAATGTTGCTTCCAAAATTCGAGCGGCTACAAAACCCAAAGCCAAGCTTTCATTTTGCTTCTTCAAAACGGGATAAAAAGCGAGTGCCGTCCCGATGCAGGCCAGTGCCATCAACAATTCCAAAATTCCCCCGAGCACCACATCGCTCGACGGCGCCGAGCTAGTGATAAAATTCGGCTGGTGAATTTCATGGTAAAGCGATAAGGTCGGTATCGAAATGAAGGTCAATAGGTAGAGGATACCTGCGGTCAAAGATGTTTTGCGTGTTGCTGTCATGTATGCAATTTGGAAAATTATTTGAAATCAAAAACGGATTATTATTTAAACGGCAAGCTCGCTATATTTGAAATCAATGAATGTAATAATCCGACAAGCCTCCCCATTCGACCTCGTTGCCTTACAAGCCATCGGCCAAAAAACCTTTGCGGAAACTTTTGCCGCTAACAATTCAGAGGAAAATTTAGCGTCGTATCTGGAAGAGGGGTTTTCTGAGGATAAACTCGGGGAAGAACTGCGAAACGAAAATTCCCAGTTTTACTTTGCCCTTCAAAAAGAGGAAGTGATAGGCTATTTAAAAGTGAATTGGGCCGATGCACAAAGTGAAAATCAGGACCCCAATGCCCTGGAAATCGAACGCATTTATGTACTTCAGCAATACCACGGAACGCAAGTAGGCGCGCTTCTTTATGAACAAGCGTTAGCCATCGCACAAGCACGCAAGGCACCGTATATCTGGCTAGGTGTTTGGGAAGAAAATCCGCGGGCGATTCGATTTTATCAAAAGCAGGGATTTGTGGAATTTGGGGAACATATCTTTCAATTGGGTGATGATGCGCAGCGGGATGTGTTGATGAAATTCGATATTTTATCAACTTCCTGATAATCTACAAAATCGAATAACAACGAAGCTCATTCAGGCGTAGATTTATGCCATGAGCTAGCGATTGTATATTTTGGCGGGGTGTAATGGTGCTGGAAAGTCTACAGCATCTGTAACAGTGCTACCCGAATTAATTACATGCAAAGAATTCGTCAATGCAGATGATATCGCTAAACTAATCTCCCCTTTCAATCCTGATTCTGTAGCTATTTTAGCTGGAAGAATAATGCTTTCTGAAATTCAGAACTTAATTGATGCTGGTAAAACCTTCTGCTTCGAAACCACACTTGCTGCAAAGTCCTACCAACACATCATAAAACAAGCTCAAAAAAAGCATTACGAGGTGACTTTGTTATACTTTTGGCTGAATTCCATTGAATTAGCTCAAGAACGTGTAATATATCGTGTAAAAAGTGGCGGACACCATATCACTGCTGATATTATTGAAAGACGATATTCTGCTGGAATTAAGAATTTATTCCAAATCTACTTGCCCATCGTAGACAATTTCATGATATTTGATTCGTCAAATGCCGTACTTAGTCTTATTGCCAGTAAACGATTGAATCATCCAATCAACATAAACGACAACTCAACATGGCTGCTCCTAAAAAGAAACTTGTAAGCTCATCAAATGATGATTTTGACCGTATCATGAAAGGAATATCTAAAATTCCCGCCTATTTAGTTGCTTTGAAAAAGAAAACAGGCACCCCACTCGTCGTTTTCCGTGACGGCAAAATCCAACACATCAAGCCGGAAGATATACAGATTTAATAATTAGCAAGATTGCCCGGCTAACATCAGTAATTTTGGTAGAAATACCCGTAAAATATATTTCTTTTTCTCGCTTAGGTTCCTTTACTTTATCCTCTTGATAAACCTCTTGCCATGAAAAAGCCATCGAACCTAAACCGGAGAGACTTCCTCAAAGCTTCAGCCCTCAGTGGCGGAGGATTTTTACTTAGCTTCTCCTTTTTATCGCAAGCCCGTGCGCAATCGACTCCGGGTACTCAGCCCATCGAGCTCAATGGTTTTGTCAAGATTTTAGTCGATAATCGCATCCAAATCATGTCCCCTAACCCCGAAAGTGGACAAGGCGTGAAGACCTCCATGCCCATGATCGTGGCGGAGGAATTGGATGTAGATTGGAAACAAGTAGAGGTTATTCAGGCCGATTTAGATACCAAACATTTTACCCGCCAGTTCATCGGCGGAAGTCAAGCGATTCATCAAGGTTGGAAACCCTTACGGATGGCGGGGGCTACGGCCCGACAAATGCTCAAGGAGGCTGCGGCCCAACAATGGCAAGTTCCCGTGGCAGAAATTAGCACGAAAGCCGGTGTATTAAATCATACCGCTTCAGGAAAAACCGCTACTTATGGGCAAATGGCTGCTTTTGCTGCGACGATTCCCGTACCTACAAATATTGCATTGAAGTCGGTGAAGGACTTCCAGATCATCGGCCATTCCAAACAACAAGTCGATATACGAAAGATTGTGACGGGCCAACCGCTTTACGGCATCGATACTCGCGTGCCTGGCATGCTGTTCGCGATGGTGGCGCATCCACCCGCTTTTGGGATGAAATTAGCCTCTTTTGATGCGTCAAAAGCCTTAAAAATGCCTGGCATCAAAGCGGTTTTCCCGATCAAACTATACAACGAAGGCTACGAAAAAACTTTCTTCGATACGACTACTTTCCCGGAAGTAGTCGCAATTGTAGGACGCAGCACTTGGGAAGTCATGCAAGCCAAAAAAGTCTTAAAAGTTGAATGGATACCTTTTGCGTCTTATACCCAGAAACGCGACATGCTCGGTCGGAAAATCACCGAAAATGTTCCCGCAGGCCTCGAAAGCACCTCCGTACATGAGGCGCAAATGGCGGCGAAAAAAGACGTTCCAGGTACGGTTAGACGCAAGGATGGTGACATCGAAACGGCTTTTAAAAATGCAGCGAAGGTCATAGAAAAAACCTATTATGGCCCTTATTTGGCACATAATTGCATGGAGCCGATGAACTTTTTCGCCCATGTGACGAAGGATAAAGCAAGTTTAGCTGGGCCACTTCAAAAACCAGAATTCAGCGAACAAACGCTCTCGGCGCGTATCGGAATTCCACTCGAAAATATCGACATTAAAATGACGCGTTTAGGCGGCGGATTCGGTCGGCGATCGTATTCCCACTGGTTGGTCGAGGCAGCCTTGATTTCCCAACAAGTTCAAGCGCCCATCAAACTTATCTACTCCCGCGAGGACGACATGACCGCGGGCATTTACCGCTCTACCTATACGGCAACCTACCGCGCGGCGTTGGATGCCAATAATCAAGTGATTGGTTTTCACGTCAAAGCGGGAGGAATCCCTGAATCGCCTTTATATCCCAACCGCTTCCCAGCAGGGGCGGTCGACAATTATTTGGCCGAAGACTGGACGATTGACAGCAACATTACCGTAGGCTCATTCCGCGCACCACGTTCCAATTTCATGGCTGCGGCAGAACAATCCTTTATGGATGAATTAGCTGAATTTGCGGGCAAAGATCCCATTGCTTTCCGCTTGGAATTATTGCAGCGAGCAAAGGATAAACCCGTGGGCAAAAACAATGAATACGAACCGGAACGCTATGCGGAAGTATTGCGATTAGTGCGTGATAAATCCGGCTGGGGCAAACCCGAAAACGCAGGCAAAAAACGTGGGGTTTCGGCCTATTTCTGCCACGATTCCTATGCGGCCCACGTGCTCGATTTGGAGATGAAAGAGGGTGCGCCCGTCGTTCAAAATGTGGTTTGTGCGGTCGATTGTGGCATTGTCATCAACCCCGATGGGGCTAAAAACCTATCGGAAGGAGGCATTGTGGATGGAATCGGAGCTGCGATGTTTGGCAAAATGACGATTGAGAAAGGGGTGCCACAGAGCTCCAACTTTGACACGTATCGGATGATTCGTCATCATGAGGCTCCCAAGAAAATTGAGGTACATTTTGTGAAGAACGAAATCGACCCCACAGGTATGGGCGAACCTGCCTATCCACCGGTATTTGGCGCATTAGCGAATGCCCTGTATCAGGCCACCGGCAAAAGACATTACCGGCAGCCCTTTTCAGATAATTTATAATTTACGCTCCCCTAGCCATTTCACCATCACCGGATCTCGGTGATCGAAAAAGCTAGATGTCTGCGTATCGAGGGTTTGGATTTGCGTCATTTCGGCCTCGCTTAATTGAAAGTCGAAGATGTTAAAATTCTCCACCATTCGTTCCCGACTCACCGTTTTAGGTATCGTCACGACGTCCCGTTGAACCAACCAACGCAAGATGACTTGTGCAATGGATTTGTTATGTTTTGCCGCGATGGTCCCTAGTAGTTCATTGGTAAACATCCCATTCTTCCCTTCCGCAAAAGGTGCCCAACATTCGATCTGAATGTTGTTCTCTTGCATAAAGGCTTGATTCGCGATTTGCTGTTGGAAAGGATGTGTCTCCACCTGATTCACCGCCGGCACAATCTCCGTATGAATCATCAAATCCACGACGCGATCCGCTTGGAAATTGCTAATCCCGATTGCCCTAATGCGACCTTCCTTGTACAATTTTTCCATCGCGCGCCACTCCCCAAACACATCGCCATAGGGCTGATGAATCAAATAAAGGTCCAAGTAATCAAGTCCTAATTTCTGCATCGATTGCTCAAATGCCTGCAAAGTTCCCTCATAGCCTTGGCTCTGAATCCACAATTTGGTGGTGATAAACAGCTCCTTGCGATCCACGCCCGATGCTGCAATCGCCCGACCCACCGACTCCTCATTTCCATAAGAAGCAGCAGTATCTATGGACCGATATCCCACCGAAATCGCATCTAAAACCGCCTGCTCACAAGCGGCAGCATCCGGAATTTGAAACACCCCAAAGCCCAAAATGGGCATCTTCACTCCATTGTTTAACGTAACAAATTCCATTTATGCTTTTAACTGGGGTTGAAAGGGTTGTTGGTAAAAACGTTTTCCCGTCGCCTTGTATAACGCATTCGCCACCGCAGCAAAAACCGGTGGGAATGGTGGCTCGCCAAGACCCGTTGGATCAATCTCATTCTTCACAAAATGCACATCGATTTTCTTCGGTGCCTCATTGTGGCGAATCATGCGGTAGGTATCAAAATTCTTTTGGTCCGTTTTACCATCCGTTAATGTCAACTGACCAAACAAGGCATTGCCAATTCCGTCGATCGCTGCACCTTCGGCCATGTTTTTCGCTCCCTCAGGGTTCACGACCACGCCGCAATCCAAAGCTGTGGTTACTTGGTCGACCGTCACTTGATCGCCTTTCACCTGCAAATCAATAACCTGTGCCGCATAGGAATTGTGGCAGAAATACGCCGAAACGCCGCGCTTTTTACCCGCATTTTCCGGTTTGCCCCAGCCCGATTTATCGCGAACTAATTCCAATACGCCCATGTAACGGCTCGCATCGTAATCGTTGGTTTTTCCAACCGGATTATCTTTCGCGCGCTGCAATAATTCCAAACGAAATGCGATCGGATCTTTGCCCATGTATTCCGAAATCTCATCTAAAAAGGACTGCTCTGCCGCCGCATTAAAGTTGGAGCGCGGTGCACGGAACGCACCAATCGTAATGTTCGATGGAATTGCCCAACTCTCAGCCAGGTAATTATCCAACGCTCCTGCAGGGAAACGGTTTGCGTGCAAAGGAGATTCTGGAACGCCTCCGCCTTTGATGTGCATCGCCGTTAACCGCTTGTTTTCGTCGAAGGCAGCACGGTAGGTCAACTGATAGGATGGTCGGTAAATACCCCCACTTACATCATCTTCGCGTGTGTAAATTAATTTAACAGGCGCGTTTGCTTGCTTTGAAATCAGGGCTGCTTCGATCATGTAGTGACCGTAAGCGCGCCGACCGAAACCGCCACCCATTCGTGCTAATTCAATCGATATATTTTCTCTCGGAATCCCTAAGCGTGCCACGATGGATGGAACCATCATGTCGGGAATCTGAATCGGTGCCACGAAACGGACTTTGTCGCCAACAAAATGCGCAAAGGTATTCGTAGGCTCCATGATATTATGCGCTAAAAACGGCGCTGTAAAAGTCCGTTCGATCACGTGTTTCGCCTCCGCAAAAGCCTTTTCAGGATCCCCATCTTTCCGCTCGATGCGGCCGGGTTTTTTATCCATTTCCAGCATTTGCGCATAGTGCTTTTTGGTGCTTTCTAATCCTGATGGAATCAAGGTTTCGCGGTTATTTTGGCCCGCCTCTTTTCGCTCAGGACCTACTTCCCAAACCGCCTTGATTTTCTTGCGCGCATTCATGACGTCCCAGGTGGATTTACCCACGACGGCAATGACTTCATTGAAGGAACGCGTATCAAAACCCGCAAATTTATGGTCGTCATTGTAGACTTTGATTGGGAAAATATCTACGATGCCCGGCATCTTTTTCGCCGCGGTCGCATCGAAGGATTTCAATTGCATCCCGAAAGCCGGTGGACGTTCCGTCATGGCATATAACATGCTAGCCTCGCGGTAATCCAAACCAAACAAAGGTTTTCCTTGCACGATTTTAGGTCCTACCACGTTCTTTTGTGGTGTACCCAACAAGCGGAAAGACTGATTGCCTTTTAATACAATATCCTTAGGAACCGGTAATTTCGAAGCTGCCGCCGCAAAGGTTCCGTAGCTTTCTGATTTACCACTGAACGCATGCGTCACTAGTCCATTTGAAGTCGTTAATTCCGACACGGGTAAGTTCCAAGCCTGGCTTGCTGCCGTCAAAATCATTTGTCGGGCCGCAGCACCCACCGTCCGCAATTGCTTCCAAGCCATGCGAACGCCTTGGCTACCGCCGGTAAATTGGCGTGGAAACGCTTTATTATCATAATTGCCTTGCTCTACCTCGACCTGCTTCCAATCCACATCCAATTCCTCGGCGATCAACATCGGTAAAGAAGTCATCACGTTTTGGCCAAATTCAGGATTAGGAGAAAATATTTTAATCGAATTATCCGACGCAATTTTGATGAAACTGGTCACCTCTTGCCATACGGGTTCGATGTTCAATTCGCCTAAGGATTCCACGGGTTTTGCACTCGCGAACCAAGAAATACCGAGCATCATGCCTCCGCCGGAGAGCGATGATACTTTTAAGAACGAACGTCTGCTGTAATTAGTTTCTGTCTTTTTCATGATTTCGCTGCGGCTTGTTGGATAGCTTTTTTGATACGGGTATAGGTTCCGCACCGACAAATATTACCGGTCATGAAGTTCTCGATATCTTCTTCCGTAGGGTTGGGAGTGCTTTTCAATAGTGCCGCGGCGCTCATGATTTGGCCTGATTGACAATAGCCACATTGAGCGACGTCAACGTCCAACCACGCTTTTTGAACAGGGTGATCTCCCTTTAAAGATAAACCTTCGATAGTGGTGATTTCCATCCCCGCCAAAGCTGAAATCGGCAGTTGGCAAGAGCGAACCGCATCACCATTTAAATGCACCGTGCAAGCCCCGCAGGAGCCCACGCCACAACCGTATTTAGTACCTTCCATACCGAGAATATCTCGGAGAACCCACAAAAGGGGCATGTTTTCGTCCGCCTCTACCTGGTGGACTTTCTTGTTAATGCGAACGGAATATTTCTTGATCATAGTCTAGGTGATTTAAAAGAATCGAAGCAAATATAGAGAATCAAAGCAATCAATAGTTATACTTTTCAAACAAGATTAGTGCTTGATTTGGTGCGTATCACGCACACTGCTAAAGGTCAATGCGAGCATTTTCCAATCCTTTCCTTGTTTTTGGTAAACCTCGGTAACCGTAAATTCATTAATGGCCACATTATCACGAACGATGGAATCTAGGTTGATTCGATTCCAAACAATCGCGGTATTACCCGAAATCTCCACGGCTGTATCCTTCACTGTCGCTTTCTTGTACCAAATACGACCCGTTTTGATGATGTCTAATTCCTCATCCTTCTTCCAGGTTCCGCTCATGTGTACGAATTTGGCTTTGGCATCGAATAATTTGTCAAGCTTGTCCACGTCTTTGTCGGACATCCATTGCCATTTGTCCATCGACAATTGGATTAAAGATTGTTCTTCAGCGCTTTGAGCGAATGTAGTAGAAAGCGTTAGGAGCGAAAGGCTCACGAATAAAAGAATTGATTTCATAGGTCTTATTTGTTTAGCTACAAATTTGCATCGAATGTAGCAAAAGCATCGTAGATAAATTCCGGGTTTTCCTACCATTTTTACGGATTGGAAATCATTGCGACGTATGGATATCAGATAATTGGTAAATTCGTTCATTCAAGCTAATCCCATGGAAAAAACGATTCAGGTTAATAACATCGACGAATACAATCAAAATAACAATCACAAGACGCTACATCCGCTCGTGTCTGTGTTGGATTATTCTAAAGCCAACGTACGTGATTGGGGCGATGCAGATACCCTTCGATTTCAATATGGGCTCTATAGCGTCGTATTAAAAGAGGTGGTTTGCGGAGATATCCGTTATGGAAAACACACTTACGATTACCAGGCGGGCACATTAGTTTTCTTTGCTCCTGGGCAAGTGGCCGAAATGCAGAACCCCAAAATCCGGTATCAGCCGCAAGGACATGGACTTGTTTTCCATCCGGATTTACTCATCGGGACAAACCTAGGTAGAAGCATTTCGCACTATAAATTCTTTCATTACGAATCGCACGAGGCGCTGCACCTATCGGAGGATGAGCAAAAAATGATCTTGGACTGTTTTGCCAAAATAGAATTCGAACTCAAACAACCCATCGATAAGCATTCCAAGAAGTTGATCGTCTCGAACATCGAATTGTTTTTAGATTATTGCCAACGGTTCTACGACCGTCAATTCATCACGCGGGAGCATGTCAACAAGGGCATTTTGGAGCGTTTTGAAACTCTCATGCATCAGTATTTTGAAACCGATCAAGCACAAGTGAACGGCATTCCATCCGTCAGTTATTTTGCGAATGAGCTACATTTATCCGCGAATTATTTTGGCGATTTAATCAAAAAAGAAACGGGATTAACGGCCAAAGATTACATCCAAAACAAGACGATCGACGTGGCGAAAAACCGCGTATTTGATACGGATAAAACCATTAATGAAATTGCCTTTGAGATGGGCTTTAAATACCCGCAACATTTCACACGCTTGTTCAAGCAACGCGTGGGACAAACGCCGAATGAGTATCGGTCGTTAAATTGATTTAATAAACTTTGCCGGAACGCCTCCCACAATTGTATTCGCGGGAACGTCATTCGTCACCACCGCACCAGCTGCTACTATCGAATTTTCGCCCACCGTAACACCCGGCAAAATAATAGCTCCAGCACCTAGCCATACATTTTTTCCAATGTGAACAGACTTCAAATCCAGGCTCTTGCGGTTGCTAGGATCCACGGGATGATTTTCGGTCACTAATTTCACTTGTGGCCCGATCAACACATCGTCTTCAATCGTAATTCCGCCTAAGTCTAAAAACGAGCAGCCATGGTTAATAAATACGTTTTTCCCAATTGTTGTGTGTTTACCAAAATTGGTTGAAAAAGGTGCTAAAACCGTTGTCGAGGGATCAATGCTTTGGCCTAAAATTTCAGATAAAATAGCTCGAATATCGTCGACATTGCCCGAGGAATTCAGCTTGGCCGAAAGCGCAATCGTTTGATTCACAATCTCCCAAACTTCCGCCCAGGCTGGATCCGTGTTAGGAATAATTCCGCCAGCGCGCATGCGTTCAAATATGCTCATGGATTAGGGATTAAGTTCGAATTTCACTTGACAATTTCCGATACCTAGTGCTTTCGAAAGGCCCGAAGTATCAGTTACTTTCCCAATGCGGGTATAGCGATAAGGTGTCGAAAAAGATTCATAAAAAAGGACCAAGACATTATTCCCATATAACAGTAAATCTCCGGTTTGAATGTTGCCTATGGATTCTGCCTGAGTAGGTAAGGGATACTTTAATTCTGCGTATTTTTCATTTCCATTCAACTCCTCCATGGATAAGGTCAAAGGCAACTGCTTGATAAAAGCGTTAACACTTTCACTTTCTTTCAATGTGGCATAGAAAGCTTTTGCTCCAATAGAAATTTTGATGGTTGAAGGCTTAGACATCACGCTAAAACACAAGAGAAATAAAATGATTGAGAGATAAAATCGCTGATTCATTTGTTGGAATATGAAATAAAAGCCAACCGTCTATTGACGATTGGCTTTCCTATTTATTTTTCTACGGTAATCAACCCCGGAATCTCCACCATTTCGTTGGCCTCCGCGGCGTAATCCACGCCATCAAATCCAAATCCGAACAAGTTTAAGAAATCCGACTTATATCCATTCAAGTCACCAATCGAAGGTAAGTTTTCCGTCGTAGCTCCTTTCCACAATTCAGCCACTTCTTTTTGAACCGCTTCGTCCATTTCCCAATCGTCGATGCGAATACGACCTTTCTCATCCACAGGAATCGAACCGTTCGTATATAGACGCGCGCTGAAAAGGCGTTGGATTTGCTCGATGCAACCTTCGTGCGTTCCTTTGGCTTTCATAATTTTATAAAGCAAAGAGATGTACAATGGAATCACCGGAATCGCTGAACTCGCTTGGGTAACTAGCGCTTTATTTACAGAAACAAAAGCTTTGCCGCCAATTTTGGCTAGGTCTTCTGTAATCTTGAACGCTGTTGATTCTAAATGGTCTTTCGCCATTCCGATTGTTCCTTTACGGTAAACTGGCTCCGTTACTTTTGGCCCAATGTACGAATAGGCAACCGTCATCGCACCTTCCGCTAAAACACCTGCGCTTAATAATGCGTCCATCCACATCTGCCAATCTTCCCCACCCATCACGGCAACTGTATTCGCAATATCTTCGTCATTACAAGGCGTAATTGTCACCTCGGAAACATTCCCTGTGTGGAAATCAACCGTCTTATCGGAAAATGTATCGCCAATAGGCTTCAATACCGAACGATGCAACACGCCCGTTACCGGGTGTTGGCGCACGGGAGACGCTAAACTGTAGATCACTAAATCTACCTGGCCTAGATCCGCCTTGATTAAGTCGATCGTTTGTGCTTTTACTTCGTTTGAGAATGCATCGCCATTGATGCTTTTGGCATAAAGCCCCGCATCTTTTGCCGCTGCTTCGAAAGCAAGGCTGTTATAATATCCAGGAGAAGCCGTTTTGCCTTCAGCAGGAGCTTTTTCAAAAAATACGCCAATCGTTGCAGCATCCGATCCGAATGCACTTGTAATCCGAGAGGCTAAACCAAAACCTGTAGAGGCTCCAATCACGAGCACTTTTTTCGCCCCGGCAATTTTGCCTTTGGACTTCACGTAGTCAATTTGATTTAAGACGTTTTTCTCGCAGCCTTTCGGATGTGAAGTCAAACAGATAAACCCTCTCATTCTAGGTTCAATAATCATAGTGCTCGAATTTTGTTTGTGCAAATATAGTTAAAGCACCTAATTATCCATAGTGTTGAGGCGTTCTCTATTCAGCAACTCAATTAATAGAATTAGCAGCAAGCTAGATGGAACAGGTTTTTCGTACATTTGCGTCTGAAAAATTGAAATCAAATGCGTTTATTCTACTTTTTGATCTTAGGAATATTATTCGCCAGCTGTGGAATTGTCAAACAAGCGGCCAAAAATGAACTTCATGATGGCGTGTATACTCAGCTAGAAAATGGCCAAAAACATGCCATCTATCTTGAAAATCAAGGAGATACACTACAATTTTTTGTTCATAATAAATTAGGTCCCGCCATTCCCGCCATCGTAAATTCACCTAAAAATTATTTGCTCCATCATGCAAGTTTTGACATTGATGTTATCACAATACCTGTTAAATATAGAACTTCTGTTCAATCTATTCCTGGCCAATTAACAAGCGACATCAACGCTTCGCTATACTTAGGCTGGCGAAATGATTTGTTTAAAATCAGGTATCCATTAACACCGACGGGCAAGTATAAGCGCCGTGTGGAGCATATCGGATTTTCGTTCGGTGGCTTACTTGGCATTGGGAATTCTGTAATCAATTCCGATGTTAGCTCCTTACCGATCTCGAATGAATATCAAGGAATTGTATTCTCCAAAGGAATTGCTGGAATCATGGCAATCAACAACTTTACGGTTGGCCTGGCGTATGGAACAGATCAATTATTGGACTCAAATAAATCAACCTGGTTGTTTGAACAAAAACCTTGGTTTGGGTTAGCTATTGGCCTAAATTTAAATTAAGCAACACCCCTAACAACACTTCATTCCCCCATTTCTCCGAATGTTTCCATTCTGTTCGCAGCATTCCCCAGGAGGTTAGTTGGTAATCCGCCGACAACGATTGCGACAGGTCTGAAAATGATTCTGCCAAAATAATCGCCTTGGGGTCAGTATAATATTCCAAACGACCTGTCAACTTCAACGCGGGTCTGATTTGCCAAGTAAGAAATGTCGAGCCACCATGCCAAAAATTTCCTGACTCAAAGCCCACATCTTCGCACAATGTCCAACTTACTGAATTAGAAAGCGGTATTTGGACATAATTATCGTAAAAAACACGTAGGCCCTTGCCTTCATCTCCGATAAAGCCACTGGAATTAAATCGAATGCCCTTGGCATTTTCAATTGTTAACTGTGTCCCTAAGGCCGGTCGGAATTTGTGCATCGTTTGCCAACCGGTTAAGGCAAATAGCTTCAGGTTCACACGTTGGCTCGGACTGTAAACCCACGCTAATCCCGATTCATAATACGGCGAATTTTCGGCGATATAGCTTCGCGTAAAACTTGGGTTTTCCCAGTTTTTGGCTGATTCCAAGCCAATGTGGGATGGCATAATGCCTAGCATCAGTTGATGTTTAGGCGCTATTTGTAATGATGCATTGAATTGGTATATATGTTTCAACATACCCGGTTCCGAGGCCAAGTTTTTCTGCGAATAAGTGCCAAGCATGAAATCGCCTTGAAAAGTCCACTTCGAATTAGACGCTGAAAAAGTGATTAATCCCAAATTGACAGCCGGTTGATTTAGCGTTGTATGGTTATAAAACAAGGCCGACTTTTCATCAGCCTGAGGATTCGTAAATGAACGTCCATAATAGGTTTCAGCATAGGCGCCAAACGAATAGTGTAAGGTATCCGATTGTCCCCAAGCGGACAGACTAAACAAACAAAAAACCAACAATTTCTTCATTCAAAACGAGTTCGCTACTAGCCTAATAAGTTTGGATGGGTAAATTTAAAGACTCTTTCTCTTTTATTCATATGAAAAAGATTTTCCTACTTATCCTCCTCAGTTTCACGGCCTTTGCCCAACAAACGACAAATAAACCGGAACGTGTGAATTGGTTCCAAGACTTAGGTTTTGGGATGTTTATTCATTGGAATGTGGATGTCAGTTTAGGTTCTGTAATCAGCCATTCACTCGCGGGGGCTTCCGACGAATACGTCAATAAATACATCCAAGAGCTTCCGAGCTATTTTAATCCGGAACAGTTTAATCCTAAAAACTGGGCGAAACTGGCCAAACTCGCCGGCATGAAATACGTCGTTTTTACGGCCAAACACCACGCCGGTTTCGCGATGTTTCAGACAAAAACGACCCCATTTAATGTGATGAACACGCCATTCAAACGAGACATAACGAAAGAAATCGTAGAGGCTTTCCGCGCCGAAGGTATCGCCGTGGGAATCTATTTCTCCCCCGATGATTTTTACTATTTACATACCCACAAACAGCCCATCGGCAGAGCGCAAGATCCAGCTCATTATCCGAAAACCAATCCAGGTTTGATGGAATATGACAAAGCCCAACTAAAAGAATTATTAACTCAATACGGGAAAATCGACATCCTATTCATCGACGGACCCGGCGATGGCTTACGTGAATATGCCTGGTCGATCAATCCGGATTTAGTCATCACCCGTGATGCGATGAAAACGCCGGAACAAACGACTCCAAACGCATCTCTACCCAGACCTTGGGAGGCCTGTTATACGATGGGAACGGATTGGCAATACAAACCCACGAATGATCCGCAGAAATCAGGAACAACGGTTATCAATATGTTGGCCGAAATTCGTGCGAAAGGGGGTAATTTCTTGTTAAATGTAGGCCCCAAACCCAACGGCGAAATTCAGATCGAGCAGGAAGCCCTACTTCGCGAAATCGCGCTGTGGAACTTCGCCAATTCAGAGTCAATCTATGCCGTGAAACCTATGCCGATGATTAAGGAAGAGGGCGTTTGGTATACACAATCCAACGATGAGAAATACATGTATGCCTTCATCTTACGCGCTTCGCCGGAGGACTGGAAATACGGGGAGCGCAAGAATTTCGTGCTTTCTAATGTGCTTGGAAACGAGAAAACGGAGGTGGAGATTTTGGGTTACAAAAGCGAACTGGTGGAATACAAACAAGATTTTGATGCCAAAACTTATGTCAGTGCCAGCCCGCTCGGATTGACCATCAGCGCAGTGAATGGCCAGCGCTTCTACACAAATAACAAATGGCCGAATGCCGTAGTTTTAAAAATTTCAAATGCAAAAGGGCGTTTGCCTCATGCAGATAAAACCAAACAAAGCTCCATGGATGGGGCAAAATAACGATGAAGAAACTAACCCTATTTTTACTGATTTCGTGCCCGATTTTCGCACAAAAAGAACTGACGAATTGGCCCGCAAAAGCGAACCCTTTGAACGTAGGAAAACGCACCGCCGAACGCTTCATGGCCGTTCCTCATTCTCGGTATGGAGTTACATTCCCGAATCCTCCAGCGACTCAAATCACCTATCCCGACGTGTGCACTTGGTTAGGTGCCTTGGGCTTCGCGCAGAAAACGAATGATGCGGATTTGCTGAAACGATTAAATGAAAAAACTGATTTATTGCTCACGACAGAGGCACATTTACAGCCCAAGAAAAACCACGTGGACAACTTCGTTTTTGGCGCCATTCCTTTAGCTTTTCACCTGCAAAACGGAAATCAGGACTTGAAAAAACTTGGCCTTGCCTATGCGGACGAAGAATTCAAAACGCTTAGTCCAGAAGAATATACGAGTTTAAAACCCGAAGTTCGAAATTGGTATGCCGCTGGACTAAGTTGGGTTACGCGATTCTGGATGGATGACATGTACATGATTACGGCGGTTCAGGCAAAGGCCTATGAGGCAACGAAAAACCGCAAATACATCGACCGCGCAGGCTATGAAATGGTGGCCTATTTGGATACACTTCAAAATCCAGATGGTTTATTTTACCACGCGCCGGATGTGCCTTATTATTGGGGACGAGGTGATGGCTGGTTGGCGGCCGGCATGGCCGATTTATTGAAAATCTTACCTAAGGACAACCCACACCGACCACGAATCATGAAAGGGTATCAGGACATGATGCGCGTTTTGTTAAAACACCAAGACGCCAATGGCATGTGGCATCAATTAATCAATGACCCAAATTCCTGGCCGGAAACATCTTGCACGGGTATGTTTACCTATGCGTTCATTGTGGGCGTGAAAAATGGTTGGCTTCCATCCGCAACCTACGGCAAAGCAGCCCGAAAAGCCTGGATTAAACTGCAAGATTACGTGAACGAGAACGGCGATTTAACCGAAATCTGCGAAGGGACAAACAAGAAAAATGATCACCAATACTATTTGGAACGTAAAAGAATTGTTGGAGATTTGCATGGCCAAGGCCCCTTGCTTTGGTGTGTTAACGCTTTATTAGAAAAATAGGCATGGCTTACATTACAATTGAAACTACAATAAACGCGCCCATCGCGCAAGTTTGGGAGAAATGGACTTCTCCGGAACACGTTCAACACTGGAACTTCGCATCACCAGATTGGCATTGCCCGAAAGCAACATCTGATCTGCACGTTGGCGGCGAATTTCATTACGAAATGGCCTCTAAAGACGGTTCCATGAGCTTTGATTTTTGGGGTACTTTCCAAGAAATCGATGACCAAAAATCACTCGCAATCTTAATCGGCGATGGCCGTAAAATGTTCGTTACTTTCGAAACCACTGAAGCAGGAACGAAAGTAACTGAACAATTTGAGCCGGAGAATCAAAACCCGCCGGAGATGCAACAAGCCGGTTGGCAAATGATTTTAGACAACTTCAAAACATACGCGGAAAGCGCTATTTCCTAGGATTTAAAATCAAATTCACGCGTTCCATGCAATCATCCAAGTGGTAGCGAACTTCCTTATCTGCATACTTGCTTTTCGCTAAAGCCAAGCTTGCTTGAAGGGCTTTAAGCTCACCGCGAACGATGGAACGGACGTCCGACTGCGCCACCGGATAGCTCTCACGTGCTGGGCCATTAGGTACGCCAGCAGTAGATGCAGGGGCTTGATCCGTCATCAATGCTTTCAAGCGTTCGATGTAGGCTTTTTGCAAATTCCGACGGTACTGATCGATATTTTTACCGGAAGCTAACTCACTCCAGATGCCCCCACGCAGGTCTTGAAAAAGATCTATCGTCTTGTAGTTATTGAGTGTCGTTAATCCACTATTATCCAAACGTGCAAAGGTCTCTAAACTTAACATGCGGTTCAACGGACTTACTTGCAAGCTTCGAATTCGATCCGTGTAACCCGCCATGTGATGTGTCACCACTTCTTTGTTGATCAACCAATCCACGTTCGAAAATGCGTTGGCCAATAACCAATTCACCGCAGCTTGTTGGCTTGCCTTCGGCACCGGATTATAAGATGAAATACCCTGATTCGGTTTGGCATATTGCTCATATACACCACCCACCATCGTTGTCACGTGGCCCACATAACGCGACCAAGTGCTCAATAATTCATCATTTAATTCGATCAAATCCTCGTAATCATTCGTCTTTTTGCTTGTCCAATCGGCTAAATTTTTAGCCACATATTTTAAGTTCTTCACCGCATAGGTACTCGCCCGAACGGGATCACTACCTACATCTTCCGTTTGAGAACTTGGGTCAAATGTCGTTCCTTGATTACCAAAACGGAATCTTGGATCTCCCGCTTTGGCCTCAATCCACTTGTCTAATGTTGGAACTTCATCCTCCGGACGCGCAGCATCAGGTAATACTCGATAGCCCCAATTCACCGCATAATCGTCATAGGGGCCCATTTTACGAATGTAACGAACCCCTTGATCCCCCGGCTGTGCGATGTAATTGAAACGGGCATAATCCATGATACTGGCAGAAATTCCTTCCTTATTGGTGAAGTCGGCCTTCCGGTAATTCTCCACCTCATACGAACTACTCGCCCCCATGTTGTGAGGAAAACCGAGTGCGTGACCTACCTCATGCGAAATCACCATTTCCATCATTTCGCCTATGTCCTCTTCACGCGTATCCAAGGTTCGGGCATTCGGATTAGATGCTCCGGTTTCCAATAAAAATCGATTTCGATACGAGCGCAAATGGTTGTGGTACCAAATGATATCACTCTCAATAATCTCTCCAGAACGCGGATCGCTCACGCTTGGTCCTATCGCATTTCGCGTGGTACTCGCCACATAACGAATCACTGAATAGCGAATGTCTTCCGGTGAAAAATCCGGATCCTCTGCGGCGGTAGGTGCATCCTTGCAAATGATGGCATTTTTAAATCCGGCAACCTCAAAGGCTTTTTGCCAATTCTCCACGCCCTTCTTCATGTGTTTACGCAATTTGACAGGCGTTGCAGGATCCAAGTAATAAACAATGGGTTTGATGGGTTCCACCAATTCCCCGCGCTTGTACGCTGCCATGTCTTTGGGCTCCAAACGCCAGCGTTGGATGTAGGTTTTTTGGTCTGATTTCAATTCCTCACTTGAATAATCGTATTGCTTCTGCGTAAAATAACCCACACGCTGATCGAATAAACGAGGCTTCATCGGCTTCTCAGGCAATAATATCATCGACTGATTCATTTGCATACTTAGCGTTTCCGTATAGGGTGTTGCCGATGGCTTCGAGGCGTTGTACGTAAAATCTTGTAATACTTCAATATTCAACGGGAACGTTTTGATGGAACGTATAAAACTCCGACTCGCATCTAAATTCTTCACTTTGTGCGTCTCGCGTAAGGTCGCATCCAAACCACTCATTGCCGGGATATCACTGTTGTAAAATTTGGTGATATCGATGACCACCTGACTTGAGTCCTTGCTGTAGGTTTCAATATCAAACATGTATAGCGTAGGCTCATAATTGTTCGCCTTTACCGATAGGCTAATCGGCAAGGAATCTGCCGCCACCGCCGCATAGGATTTTATTTTAATCAGAATCTTTTCTTGAAACTTCTCCCACACGATCAATTGCTCATGGGATGAAGTACCGGCATTAACATAGCCTCCGCCTAAACCATTGGGTATTTTGGCGATTTGGCTGACCAACAGCATGTCTTTACCTAAGTGCTTTTTCGGAATTTCGAAATAGAATTTATCCCCAATTTGGTGCGTGGTGAATAAGCCTTTTTTTGATTTGGCATCCTTCGTAATAACCTGATCGTAGGATTTTGCTTTCGATGCGGGCTTTTTCGTTGCAGAAGAATCTGCTGGCTTTACGGGCGTGTTTGCGGGGGCTTTTGCCGACTGCGCTACACTGAGAAAGGAGGCTGCGCTCAGGCAAGCGATAAGTAAAAGTATTTTTTTCATGCGTTAAATTTTCAAGTCAACAAGGTAAACCAAATGTAAGGCTTCTTGTTTAATTTTTTAACTGCCTTGTCGAGAGCAGAGTTGGATTATTGATTAGCATTTTCCAAATTCGTCTTATCAGTATTCAAAACTCCATGAGCATTTGGTTCCTCATCAGCGCGGCTATACTCGTCTTAGTGACCCTCATCTCGATCATGAAATTACAGCCATTTATGGCCTTTCTGGTTGTTTCGCTTGGATTAGGTCTTGCAGCTTCGCTCACGACCGAGCAAACCATTGCCGCTATGCAGAAAGGAATCGGCGGAACGCTTGGTTCCATTATCCCCATCATTATTTTAGGATCGATGTTGGGTAAAATGGTCGCAAAAAGTCGGGCGACCTATGTGCTTTCCGAATATTTTGTCCAACTTTTCGGTCCGAAAAACCTGCCGATTGCCTTCATGCTCATTGGCTTTATTGTGGGACTTCCACTATTCTTTTCCGTGGCATTTTTGCTACTAGCACCCCTGGTATTATCCACCGCAGAACGCTACCATTTACCTCCGGTTTATTTGGGCATTCCGATGTTGGCTTCACTTTCCATTACACAAGGTTTCTTACCGCCACATCCGGCTCCTTATTATCTTGTGACGCATTTGCCCGGGGCAGAAATGGGCACAACATTGGGCTATGGGATTTTGATTTCGATACCGGCGATGTTGGCGTCAGGCTGGTTATTTGGCAAGACTTTGAAAAACATTCCCGCTACTCCGATGTCCTTTGTGGAAGCAGATGAACATGGAAATAACCCAACGATGGGAATTAGTTTATCCATTTTGTTATTGCCTGTGGCGCTCATTGCCATCAAGTCATTCGTGCATTTACCAGGCATCGATTTAATTGGCGAACCGATGGTTGCCCTCCTGATTTCGGTGTTTGCCTCCATCTATTTTCTGGGATTTCAGCGCGGAATTAGCTGGCCTGAAATCAGCGGCTGGCTCGTAGATTCCATCAAAGATGTTTCTCCTTTAATGTTGACCTTCGGAGGCGCCGGTGCCTTCAAAGAAATCTTACAAGAGATGCATGTAGGCGACGCGATGCATGCATTGACGCAAGGTTCCGCCATAAATCCATTGATCATCGCCTGGGGAATCGCCGCCATATTGCGCATTGTGACCGGTTCATCTACCGTTTCAGGCATCACGACGGCGGGCTTGATTTTGCCTTTATTAGCCTCCTCGGGAGTCAATCCGAATCTCCTTGCATTGAGCATCGGTGCTGGTTCGATGGTCCTCTCCCATGTGAATGATGCGGGCTTTTGGCTCTACAAAGAGTACTTCGGCGTCACTATTAAAAACAGCTTGCGCTCTTGGACCATCATGGAAACCATCCTCGCGGTCGTGGGATTATTAGGGGTACTCGGACTCGAATTAGTGCTGTAATAGTACTTTTTTGCCCGTTTTGGCCGATTCTCGTGCGGCTTCTAAAATCTCCACAACCACCTGGTTAATAGCAAATGAGGACAAATCTTTTTGCGATTTAACCCGACCCTGAACCACCGCCGCTAAATAGGGAAATACATTCGATACATCATGTGGAAGAGGGTCCAACGTCAACATGCCTTCCTTTCCAAAGCGATCTCCTGTCACATAGCGCATCTGGTTCGTTTTATCGGCAACCAAAATTCCTTTCGTCCCATAAACCTCGGTATCCTTCCGGTCGAAGGGCCAATTCCACGATGCCTGAATAATCGCCTGGCAATCCGGATAAGTCAAGATAATACTCGCCTCATCGTCTACTTTCGGATAGACATCCGGTTTTAGTTGTTGGGTCACAGCCGTCACCGAAATCGGCTTTTTGCCATCCATCAACCAGGTCATAATATCCGCCCCATAACAGCCAAAATCAATGATAGCTCCACCACCATTCATTACGGGATCTGTTAACCAATTTAAAAACTCAGGCGCACAACCAATTTCCTTAGGTCCGCGGTGACCATCCATAATCACGACTTTTCGTATGGTACCCAAGGCTTTTTCTTCCTTCACCATTTGCCACATTTTCGCGTGGGAGGAATACCAGGTCGTTTCAAAATTGGTCAACAAGTGAATGGGGTGTTTGGCAACAAGCGCCTTCATTTGATTCAGGTGATCCATATTCACGGCCAACGGCTTTTCCACGATCACATGTATTCCTTTGGGCGCACAAACTTTGACTACTTCAAGGTGCTCATAAATGCTATTGAATGCGGCAATTGCCTCCGGTTTCGTCTTTGCGATGAGTGCCTCCAAGGACGGAAACCAAAGCGAATCCGGTAAGTTCTGTTTCTTCAAAAGTGATAAGGCTAATTCCTTATTTGGCTCAGCAAACCCTACAATGATGACATCTTGTTGGGGCTTCTTTATTGCCGTATACACCTGACCCACGTGTCCATGCGTCATGCCCGCGATACCCACGCGCAAGGGTTTGGCTTGAAAGACAAATGGCAACAAAATCAATAGGAGTAGCTTTTTCATCATTATGGTATTTTGGCAGGAAATTATAAAATTTTACACATATATTTGAAACTAATCTAAACCTATAAAAAAGACCGCTCGACTATGACCCTTCCTATCCTGCGTCGTGATTTTATCAAGTCGAGCGCTGCCCTCCTTTTATTTCCATCCTCTCCCATGAAAAAAATGGCCCCCAAATCAGGTGATATCATCTTGGGACATGGTTCCTTTCGCTATAAAGTCGTTCCCAATTGGGGGCTACTAGATGCGGGGAAAAATCCCGTAAACGACTGCCACGAAATGGTGGAAGATGCAAAAGGCCGACTCATCCTACTGACCAATGAGACGAAAAACAACGTGCTCATTTACGACAAATCAGGGAAGTTGCTTGACAGCTGGGGACACTCCTATCCGGGTGGACATGGCCTGACAATTTTAAATGAAGGAGGTGAACAGTATTTGCTTATTTGCGATACGGCACGACATCAAGTCATCAAAACTGACCTTAAGGGCCGCGAAATTTTTAAAATCGAATACCCCAAAGAAACGGGCATGTACGATGCCCCGAATCAATTTTTACCTACTGAAACTGCTGTAAATCCGCGAAATGGCGACATCTATGTGGCCGATGGCTATGGTGCAAATTTCATTACACAATACGATGCGAAGGGGCGTTATATCCGACATTTTGGAGGAAAAACGAGCGGCTATGCCGATGAGAAATTCAATTGTTGCCACGGCGTTTTAGTAGATACGCGCGATGCAGCAAACCCAACTTTATTAATCACAGACCGAGTAAATAATTCCTTAAAGCGCTTCACGCTCGACGGACAATTCATCACGCGCTACCATTACCCAGGGTCTTATATTTGTCGGCCTGTCCTCCACGGAAAATACATCCTCGCCGCCTGCTTCCGAAGTACGAGTGAATCGAATGTGGGCTCAGGATACATTCAAATCCTAGACCAAGACATGCGAGTCGTTTCCACGCCCGGAGGATCCGCGCCGGAGTATCAAAACGGGGTCCTGCAAGCCCAGCACAAAGACGATGCCCAGCAGGTATTCATTCATCCGCACGATGTATATGCAGATTCAGATGAGAATATTTACGTGCCTCAATGGGCGTCAAATAAAACCTATCCCATTAAACTAGAACGTATTTAAGTATGAGTCGGATGATGCGCCTGCTTCTCGGTTTTGCCTTCGCGACATGTGCTTGCTTTGTCTATGTGCGTTGCACAGATTCGAATGCGCAAGACGGAGGTATACCGGACGTCATCGACTACAATTACCACATCCGACCGATTCTTTCTGATCGCTGTTTTAAGTGCCATGGGCCGGATGCCAACAAGCGTAAGGCAAATCTTAGATTAGACACACCAGAAGGTGCTTATGCCGCTTTTAAAGATAGCCCGTCCATGCATGCCATTGTTCCCGGAAATCCGGAGGCATCGGATGCATTCCAACGCTTAATTACGAAAGACACATCACTCCTGATGCCTACGCCGAGTTCGCATTTGACGGTTTCTGCGCATGAAATTAAATTAATCGAAAAATGGATTCAGCAGGGTGCCGTTTACAAGCCCCATTGGGCATTTATTAAACCCACGAAATCGGCTTTGCCAGCTGCCGACGAAGATTGGGTTCGCAATCCGATCGACTATTTTGTCTATGCGAAAATGACTGAAAAGTCCTTGAAGCCTAGTCCAGAGGCATCGAAAGAACAATTGCTGAAACGGGTTTGTCTCGACTTAACTGGCTTGCCGCCGAGCTTGGACATGCAAGATCGCTTTTTGAAAGACGATAGTCCACAAGCGTATGAAAAGATTGTCAATGAGCTACTCGGCAGTAAACATTACGGCGAAAAAATGTCGATTCAATGGTTGGATTTGGCGCGATATGCGGATTCGCATGGCTACCAAGACGATGGTTTGCGCACCATGTGGCCGTGGCGGGATTGGGTGATTCACGCATTTAATTCGAATTATTCCTATGCCAAATTTGTCACGTGGCAATTAGCCGGCGATCTATTGCCCCGACCTTCGAAAGAGATGTTACTCGCCACAGGCTTTAATCGTAATCATAAGATTACGCAAGAAGGTGGGGTTATCGACGAAGAGTATCGCGTGGAATATGTAAATGACCGGACGAATACATTCTCCAAATCTTTCCTTGCGCTTACCTTTGAATGCGCGCGTTGCCACGATCATAAATACGATCCGATATCACAAAAGGATTATTACAGCACCTACGCATTCTTCAATCAGGTGCCCGAAAAAGGCTTGTTTGGAACCATCGACGCATCCTTCGCAGATCCACCGAATATGTCCATCACAACCAAAGACGTGAAGTCCATCTTGAAATTTATACACAAAAAAGATACGGCTTCGGTGGATGTGATGGTCATGGCCGATTCGAGTAAGCGTAGGCCGACCTATGTCTTGTCGCGCGGAAATTACGACATGCCTGGGCCCGAAGTGGGCGTAGGAATTCCCAAAAGCATTTTACCCTACTCGCACACGAAATATGGCCAAAATAGGCTCGGTTTAGCCCGCTGGGTCCTAGATCCTCAAAACCCATTGACCTCCCGGGTCTTCGTCAATCGAATGTGGGCGCAGTTTTTCGGTCGGGGCATTGTGAAAACCGTCGGCGATTTTGGTATGCAAGGCGAACTGCCTACCCATCCCGAACTATTAGACTGGTTGGCCGTCGATTTCCAAAGTCACGGCTGGAATATCAAACGATTGGTGAAACAAATCGTCATGTCGGCGACGTACCAACAGGCCTCCACGGTTACTTCTGAATCCCAACAAGTTGACCCGGAAAACATTTACCTATCGCGCATGTCGCGGATTCGAATTCCAGCAGAGCAGATTCGAGATCAGGTATTGGCTTCCGCCGGCATCCTAAATCCGGAAATTGGCGGGCCGAGTGTCAAGACCTATCAGCCTAAAGGTTTGTGGGAAGTCGCAACCTCGGGTCGTGGATCCTTGATGAATTATATCCAAGATCATAACCAGGATTTGTATCGCCGCGGGATGTATGTGTTCATCAAGCGCACGGTACCACCGCCAACCATGTTGATTTTCGATGCGAGTAATCGGGATCAATGCGAAGTGCAGCGCGGACGGACAAATACGCCTTTACAGGCATTAGTCATGATGAACGATCCACATGTGTTGGAAAGCTCGCGGGTCTTAGCCAGTCAATTCTCACACGAAAAAGGAAGCATAGAGGAAAAATTAACACGCGCGTTCAGGCGGATTGTTTGTCGGGCCCCCAAAGAAAAAGAGCTCGCCATGCTAAAAAAATACTACGAAACGGAACAAGCCTCTTGTGTGCAAAACCCGAAAAAAGTTCAGCATTTGATGAAGATTGGGGAGTACAAACAAGACAAGGCGGCGGTGACGGGATCCACAGCGGCTATGATGCTGACGATTCAATTAATCTATAACATGGAGGAGACCATCATGCGGGTTTAATATGGAAAACGAATTCTTTAAAAATCGACTGAATATTACGCGCCGACATTTCTTTGGTCAAGCGGCTGCGGGCATTGGTGGATTGGCTTTGGGATCATTGCTTGTTCCTGAACTTTTCAAAGGGGATGCTGCCAGTCAATCTTTACCCTTGGGCGTGGCCCATTTTGCCCCCAAAGCCAAACGCGTCATTTACCTTTGCCAAAATGGGGCTCCCTCACAGTATGAGAGTTTCGATTACAAGCCAACTTTGAATAAAATGGCAGGCCAGGAATTACCGGATTCGATTCGAGGGGGACAGCGATTAACAGGAATGACGGCTTCGCAGGATAAATTCCCCCTTGTAGGTTCCTACTACAATTTCAAGCAATACGGAAAATCAGGCACCTACATCAGCGATTTATTCCCGCACATCGGCTCGATTGCGGATGACATTTGTGTCATTCGAACGATGAATACGGATGCGATTAATCATGATCCGGCATTGACCTTTTTGCAGACCGGAGCGCAAGTTGGGAACCGCCCAAGCATGGGTGCTTGGATGTCTTATGGTTTGGGAAGTGAGAATAAAAATCTTCCGGCTTTTTGTGTGCTGCTTTCACGAGGTCGAGGCAATGGGCAGGGGGTTTATTCCAAACTTTGGACCAATGGCTTTTTAGACTCGACGCACCAAGGTGTTGTTTTCAGTAGCTCAGAAGATCCGATTTTATACTTAAATGATTCCGATGGAATCGATAAGGCCGGTCGGCGCAGAATGCTCGACCAACTCGCGGAATTGAATCATGAGGGATTTGCGGAAAACAAGGATCCAGAGGTGGAGGCCAAAGTACAGCAATACGAAATGGCTTATCGCATGCAAACCGCCGTTCCGGAACTGACGGATTTATCCAAAGAGCCGGATCACATTGTGAAAATGTATGGGCCGGAATGTTTGGTACCGGGCACCTATGCGGCGAATGTTTTATTAGCTCGTAAACTTTCCGAATCGGGTGTTCGCTTCGTGCAAATTTATCACCAAGGTTGGGACTCACATGGCAACTTGCCACAGGAAATGGCGATGCAGGCGCAGGATGTGGATCGCTCATCGGCAGCGCTGATTACTGATTTGAA
Organism: Aquirufa echingensis; assembly: GCF_042714525.1. Classification (NCBI taxonomy): domain Bacteria; kingdom Pseudomonadati; phylum Bacteroidota; class Cytophagia; order Cytophagales; family Flectobacillaceae; genus Aquirufa; species Aquirufa echingensis. Next base: position 163,090 of record NZ_JBBKYA010000001.1, read on the forward strand.
ACAACGTGGTTTGTTGGACGAAACACTCGTCATTTGGGGCGGGGAATTTGGTCGGACCAATTATTGCCAGGGGAAATATACGGCCGACAACTATGGTCGGGATCATCACCCTCGAGCCTATAGCATTTTCATGGCTGGTGGAGGCGTGAAGGCGGGAACGGTTTACGGCGAGACGGATGAATTTGGATACAATGTCGTGAAAGATCCGGTACATATCCATGACTTCCATGCGACCGTACAGCATCTGATGGGGATCAATCATGAGCAATTGACCTACAAACATTTAGGTCGGCGATACCGATTAACCGATATTGCGGGGAACGTTTTACCAGGATTAATCGCGTAATGGGGAAGATCGAAAAGATAGGGAATTTGATTTTGTGGGGGCTGCAAGGCTTCTTGGTTTTTCTCTTGGTTTTCCAGTCGAGTTTCGCCTTGCCACTTGCCGGAATTGGGCATGTACACCCACTGATTTTACATTTGCCCATTGGGTTTGGAGTGCTTTTGCTCGGACTATTTGCCATCAAAAAACAGTTCGCTTCCTTCGAGGTTCTTGCTGAATTTTTGCTTTTAATTACTGCCGCCTTTTCAACCTTGACCGCCATTTTTGGATTGTTTTTGGCCAAAGAAGGGGGCTATGAAACGAGTGCCTTGGACTGGCATCAATGGTCGGGCGTTGCAGTTTCTTTTGTGTATTTTGTTTGGGTACTGTTGCGTAAAAATTTACTCGTAGGGGCGTCGCTTGGATTCATTGCCTTGGTGATTGCTGGCCACACGGGAGCAAGCATCACGCATGGGGAAGACTACTTGCGCTTTGGTGAAAAGTCAACAGAAATAAGCTCCGAAAGCTTTGTGTTTGCCGATATTGTCCAACCGATTTTAAAGGCCAAATGCGAGTCATGTCACAATGAACAAAAGTCGAAAGGCGCGCTCAAAATGAATAGCATTGCGAACCTGCTGAAAGGCGGCAAACATGGGGCGATCTGGAAAGCAGGCGATGCGTTGAATAGTCATTTGGTCCAACGAATCAAATTGCCAATAAACGCGAAGGAGCACATGCCTCCGCTAGGGAAAGCGCAATTGACGCCCGATGAAATCACGATCTTGACTTTGTGGGTAAAAGAAGGTGCGTCCTTCGAAAAGAAACTAGGGCAATTCAGCCCAGATTTTAAAAAACTTGTGCAGCCCACCGAGCTGACAGCTAACACAAAATCTTATGACTTTTCTGCAGCATCAGCGTCAACGATTAAATCCGTCAATTCACCGTATTGCACGGTATATCCGATTGCTTATGAGTCTCCGGCATTGCAGGCAGATTTTTATGTGGCGGCTAAATTTGACCCGAAAACACTTTCGGATTTATCGCAGGTGAGTGAGCAGTTGGTGGGTCTTCAACTCTCCAAAATGCCCATCACCAATGAGTCCCTTGGTCTTGTTTCCAAGTTTTCAAATCTAGAGAAATTAAACTTGAATTTCACGGCTGTTGACGATGCTGGCCAAGGTTCTTTGGCCGGCCTAAATCACTTGGAGCAATTGTCCATTTCGGGCACGAAGGTGGGGAAATCAGGAGTCTCTAAATTGCTCGCCAAGCTTCCTGCACTAAAGGAAATACATGTGTGGAGCACGAGCCTTTCGCCTGAAGATTTGAGCGCCTTACGCAAGCAATTTCCCAAAGTTACATTCGATGCTGGCTACATTCCTAAAGCGGAAACCTTGCAAATCAATCCCCCGATCTTGGTGAATGAGAATCTAATTTTAAGGCCGGGAGAAAAGCTGACCTTTAAGCATACTTTGCGCGATGTTATTTTCCGCTACACCGTAAACGACTCCATTCCCGATTCACTTAGCGCGCTGCAAACACGGTCGGAAATCAACATTTCCAATTACACGAAAGTCCGCATTTTGGCCACAAAGGCCGGTTGGCGTGCCAGCAATCCCATCGATGTCCGCGTGTACAAATCGCAATTCATCCCAGCCCGCATGGATTTACTCTCCAAGCCCGATCCCAAATATCCAGCGGCAGGCGGGGCGAGTTTGATGGACTTCGTGATCGGAGCGCGGGAAGTGAAGGGGGTGCCTAATTTTACGTGGCTGGGATTTAAGGAAACAGACTTGGATGTGATGGCGACATTTGAAAAATCAACATCGGTTCATGGCGTGACTTTATCGTATCTAGAAAAGACGGATGCCGATGTTTTTCCGCCGGTGAAGGTGGAAGTTTGGGGAGGGGACACGCCTAGTCAAATGCGATTAATCACGAGCATAAAACCCGAACAACCCAAAGAGAAAAGTGGCTATTCGCCGCGTGGGATAAACATTCCTGTTTCTAGCAAAGCTGTAAAATATTATCGAATTAAGGCAGAGCGCTTGAAAAGACTACCTACTTTTGTGGATAACAAAGGAAAAGGCGCTTGGCTACGGGTGGATGAGCTTTTGTTTTATTAATGCATTTTCCCCTTTTCTTTCAGTAGGGAATACGCCTCCTCCCAACTAGGAATCGTGTCCGATTCATAGCCATAAGTTGGACCTGTCGCAATTTGCTTAAACGCTTTCATGGCCTTCAGATGAGCGCCACTTCGTAAATAGGCCAACATGAGCTCTCGACTTTCCCATGCCGTAATCGTGCATTGATATTCGTGCATTTTTTTAACATCGCAATGTAGATTTCCAGTAGCCGTTTGGGCCTGTCGGAAAGCAGGAATGGCTAAAACCCAAAATCGAATATAGGCGAAGAAGCCTTTGGGCTTTAGACCCGTGAGCGAGATGTACATATTTTTCTATTTACCGTTCCAGCCGTCTTTAAAACCTTGCACTAAATCAGACGATCCTACCTCATAACCAAATAAGCCCACAACGAAAGCAAGATGTATAACCAATACCGCCTTTTGCCAGGTAGGGCGTTCTTTCCATGGCTGGGATTGATCAAAAGGATCAAATGCTAATGCGATTCCAAATTGTGTTGCAGCCTCGGTCAAAGCGTGATTCGTTAGCAACTGAACAAAACCCATGACGACAAAACCGATGTAAAGAAATTTATTGAAAGATGTTTTCATAAGAGAATCTATCGTATTTAATGCATCAAAATTAGATTTTCAACCCTGTATTCAAAACCATTCGTCACAATTGGCTCTTATTTAAAATAATTCTAAATAGTGTTGCACATGTCAATTCGCCAACCTACATTTGTGCTCTATTTAAAATTAGTCTAAATAAGATTTACATGAAAAACACGCTAATCACATTCATATTCCTGCTTTCCATTCCATCTTTTGCCCAATTAGGTGTTATTTCTGGTCAAATCAAATCCGAAACAAACGAAGTCCTTCCGGGCGCATCCGTAGTACTTATAGGAACAGTCAGAGGCGTTGAAAGTAACACAAACGGCCAATACATACTTAAAGCCTTAAAGCCGGGTAAATACAGCATCAAAGTAAGTTTTGTAGGTTATCAGCCGAGCATCCAAGAATTAACCTTGGGCGAAGGGGAACAACGCAATGCCAACTTCATCCTACGCGACGTCACGGAACTTCAAGGTGTTTCGGTCTATGCGCAGTCGGGCGTGAAAGGAAATACTTTTTTACCACAGGTCAATGAATACACGATCACGGCCGGCAAAAAAAATGAGGTCATCGTACTCGATCATTTACAGGCGAATTTAGCCATGAATAATTCCCGCCAAATATTCTCCCGAACACCAGGCATTTCCGTTTGGGAAAGTGATGGCTCCGGCATACAATTAGGCGTCGCTTCCCGTGGACTTTCGCCCAACCGTTCCTGGGAATTTAATGTGCGCATGGATGGCTATGACATCACACCCGACCCGATGGGCTACCCCGAGGCCTATTACACCCCTCCCATGGAAGTCGTGGATCGTATCGAAATCATTCGCGGCGCGAGTTCCTTGCAATATGGTCCGCAATTTGGTGGGCTAATGAACTTCATCCTGCGTAAACCGGACATATCCACCAAACTGGTCGTAGAAAGCCAAAACACAACCGGAAATAACGGTTTAATCAGCTCATTTAATTACGTGGGTGGGACGTCAGGCCGACTAAGCTACACGACCTATTATCAAAAAAGAATGGGAAATGGTTGGCGCCAAAACTCCTATTTCAACACGGATCACTCCCATGGAGAGTTATCCTATGCCGTTTCGAACAAATTAAAAATTGGCGCCCAAATGACGTATATGTACACGCAAAGCCAACAAGCTGGTGGACTGACGGATGCGGCATTTGCTCAAAATGCCCAACAAAGTTTACGTTCCCGAAATTGGTTTAGCAATCCTTGGTTAATTTATGCGCTGACCGCCGACTACATCATCAGTCCGGAATCAAAGCTTAGCTTGAAATATTTTGGGACCACGGCTGAACGGAGTTCGATTGGATTTACAAAGGCAATTACGGAGTCAGATTTGAACGGAACGAGACAGGTTGACCAGGATTATTATCAAACAAACGGAGCTGAATTGCGCTATTTGACTAACTACAAAATCGGGCGATGGAAGAATACCCTCGCAGCGGGTTTACGCTACTTTAATGGCGAAATAAAGCGGAAACAATTAGGAGTAGGCAGCAAGGGAACGGATATGAATTTTGCCATTCAAGGTTTATTCACGCGGGATTTAGTATTTCACAACAGCAATTATGCCGCATTCGCAGAAACCATTTTGAGACCCTCCGAACCCTTACTCATCACCTTGGGAGCCCGCTTAGAGCAAATCGAAACGCACATGATGGGACAATCCGGATTAAGTGCCGCCGGTTTACCAATCGCAGCAACTCCAAGCAGCCGTGGCCGTTCATTCGTGTTATTGGGCGCTGGCGCTGAATACAAAATGAGCCCAAACACAAAATTTTATAGCAATATCGCGCAGGCTTATCGACCTGTTTTGGCTTCCGACTTATTGCCTCCCGCTACGACGGATGTTATCGACCCCAATTTGAAAGATGCCAAAGGTTTCAATTTCGACTTAGGCTATCGAGGTGAAATCGCGAATTACCTGACTTTTGATGTCGACTATTTTTACCTGGATTATGACAATCGCGTAGGTACGATTTCGCGGACAAATACCGATGGGAAAATCTATCAATTCCGCACAAACCTAGGGCATTCAGTATCCAAAGGGATGGAAGCTTACGTGGAATTTAGCCCAACGACCGCATGGTTAAAACACCAACGATTAGGCAATATCTCCGTTTTTGCATCCATCGCAGCCATTCAAGCGCGCTACATGGATTTTAAAACAACATCGCTTGTCAATGGCCAAATTGTCGAAGGAAACCTAGCTGGCAAACAAGTTGAAAATGCCCCCGAAAAAATTAATCGCTATGGCATTACATATTCCAAAAAAGGGCTTTCGCTCAGTTGGCAAATCAGTGACATCGGTTCCGCTTTCGCAGATGCTAGCAACACGATCACACCCAATGCCGCTGCAACCACGGGTCTGATTCCCGCCTACCAAGTGCAAGACATTTCGGGGTCGTATAAATTTAAAAAATATGCCCAATTGAAATTTGGGGTAAACAACCTGACAGACGAACGCTATTTCACTAGACGTTCCGGCGGATATCCGGGTCCTGGAATTTTACCAGCAGATGGCCGCACTTGGTATGTGGGCTTGAATTTGAAATTCATCAACTAAAAAAAGAATGGCATTTCTTCAATCTTAATAGCGAAGAAATGCCATTTCATTTTAATTAATAATCGTACTACCAGTTGATCGGTCCCTTGCCTAAATACTTCTCGGCAATCGGCATGTAGTAGGATTTTAGTTCTTCGTAAACGGGCACGACAGGTGATTTGGTATATAGATCGTACTTGTTGAAATCGTGAATCCAGTCCAAATATTGCTCATCTTTAGCAGTCATGAATTGGCGATAACTTCCGCCGGAATGCCATGGGTAGAACGAGTGGTAGCGAATCATCGCCATACCCGCTTCTGGGATTTTATTATCTGCGTGATTTTTTAATACTTGGTATAAATACTCATCATGTCCCCAGGCCAAATGCAAATTATCTAAACCACAACCTGCCTCGTAAACCCCTAATTCGGTATTGTAACGACTATCCTGCATGTCAGGATTTAATGCATTGAACTCCGGATAGACACATGAATCTGGAAGTTTACAACCCACCACAAACACGTCGCCCACCAAGCCCCATTGCTCCGCTTGAGAAGTTCCATCTTCATCCGATCCGAACAAGTACATCGCTTTTCCTAAATCATGAATTAAACCCACTAATTGCATCCAATCCGGTCGGCCATCTGCGCGTAAACCTTCTGCCGATTGCAATAAGTGAATGATGTTTGGGAGATTCAAGTCTGGATCAGACACATCCACGAGTACATTTAAACGCTCCATCATTTCCCACAAATCCATGGGATGATCGAAGGTCAAATACTTTTTCTTCATGCGCAACACATAGTCATAAGTCTGGCGCGAACGCATCTTGCGGTAATGCTCTTTGACAGCCGCCGTGATATCCCCTTGATCGTAGTTACGAAATTCCGATTTGTCTTTAGAAATTGTTTCCATGATTTAATAAAATACAGTATAAAGCGCCGATACGATGCCCATAATTAAAATTGAAATAATCGCAAATTGGCCGCTGACGGTGAAGTCGGCACGTTCCACTGCTAAGCCTTTCGGATTATCGATGCTAGAACGATCTGCCAAAGAAATCAAGACCATGATGGCAACCAGAATCAAATAGACCCACATGGTTACATTCAAAAATGGAATTGGATTTCCGCCGATAAAAGTATGCAAATTCTTGAATAAAACCACGAGTGGGATCGAAGCAACCGCAGCAACAATCGCGGCGGCAGATGTTGTTCTTTTCCAAAACAATCCCAAAGAGAATAGCGCAAAGGCACCTGGCGTCAGGTAGTTGGAATATTCTTGAATGAATTGATACGCTTGCTCCAGTTGGCGTAATTGCGGCGCAATCAACAATGCGATGGCAAAAGATACCCAAATCGCGATGCGACCCACCCAAACGGTTTGGGCTTCTGAGGCATTGGGGTTCAAGGATTTTTTGTAAATATCCAAGCTGAAAATCGTGGAAATACTATTGCTTTTCCCTGCCAAAGAGGCCACGATCGCAGCGGTTAATGCGGCAAAAGATAAGCCTTTAAGGCCAGCAGGCAATAGATTCATTAAGGTCGGATACGAGTGATCGGGTTTAATAATCCCATTAATGGCCATCTCGCTTTGGAAGGCCCCATTTTGGTAAAGGACATACATCGCAATCCCCGGAATCACACAGATTAATGGCATCAGTAATTTCAAAAAGGCCGCAAACAAAATCCCAGAACGAGCTGTGGGCAAGTCGGCACCCAGCGTCCTTTGAACGATATATTGATTACAACCCCAATAATTCAGGTTATTAATCCACATCCCACCAAACAAAATTGCGAAGCCCGGAAGCGCATCATAATACTTATCTCCCTCGGAAAAAATCATGTGAAAATGGTCGTCGGCCTGCGAACGCAATTCCAACAAGCCCCCAAAAACGCCTCCGCTGTTAAAGCGATCGGAAACCATATCCAAGGCCAAATAAGTCACCACCAATCCCCCGATAATCAACACAATTACTTGAATGAAATCGGTATAACCGATCACCTTCATCCCACCCAAGGTAATGAAGATCGCGAAGATTGCGAGTCCAATCATCGCATATAAAAAAGGAATTGAAGTGATGCTTTCAATCGCCAACGCACCTAAATACAGGATGGACGTCAGGTTCACAAACACATAGAGCAAGAGCCAGAAAACCGCCATAATCGTCGCCACCGTATTATTATAGCGTTGCGACAAGAACTGTGGCATCGTGTAAATCTTATTTTTTAAGAAAATGGGGACGAAGAAAACAGCGACGATGACGAGGGCGGCTGCCGACATCCATTCGTAGGATGAGATGGCTAAACCGATAGCGAAGCCAGAGCCGGACATCCCGATGAAGTGTTCGGCAGAAATATTGGAAGCCAGTAAAGATGCACCAATCGCCCACCAGGTTAAGGAACCTTCCGCAAGGAAAAAGTCTTTGGTACTAATTTCTGCCTTCTTTTTTCGCTGATATACCCAGTAACCATAGCAGGTCACAGAAACAAAATAGAGAAGAAATACGACGTAGTCGAGGCTTTGTAATTGTTTCATGAAAGTTTAATAGGTTCGAAGCAATTGCTTTGGTTTATCAAACTTAAGAAATTCAATTTAATATTGCTTTAATACTAATTTTAAAAACGTTTATTTTATGCAATGAAGATTTTTACGCGCACGCTAATTGCGTTCTATTTACTGCTTTTAATCAAATTTGTGGTCTTCAAGGATTTGGACATGATCCTTGTCGGCCACATGCGATTCTATTTTGGAGGGACCCAAACAGGAGATCCGAATTGGATTCCATTCAAAACAATTGCTTCATATTTCATGGGTAATAAAGGTTTGCTGATTGTCGGCTTAAATCTTGCAGGAAATTTGCTGTTACTCGCACCCATCGGATTTTTAATACCTGCAGGATTCCCTGATATTCGTCGGAACACGATTTTCATGCTCGCTTTGTGTACGAGTTTAAGTATCGAGATTATTCAGCATATATTCCAAATTGGATTTTTTGATATAGACGATGTCTTATTGAATAGCCTTGGATTCATTTTAGGATATTATTTTTGCGCGCTATTACCCGGGAACTGGCAAAAGGCATTCACGCTCATGTTTTCCATCATTTTACTCGGGCTTTTGCTTTATTACCTTAGTCATTCAGTTCCCATGAACCCAATGCCTCTCCGATGAAACAACATCACGTATTTATTGCGACAAGCCTTGATGGCTACATTGCTGATGCCCAAGGTGGCGTGGGGTTCTTGGACACCTTTCCGATGCCGGAAGGAGATGACATGGGGTATTATGCTTTCATGGACCAAGTGGATGTGATCTTGATGGGTCGCAAAAGTTTTGAAACTGTTTTGAGTTTTGGAGTGGAATGGCCTTATACCAAACCCGTTTTTGTTTGGAGCCAAACGCTCAACCAGATACCCGCGGAATTGGCCGGCAAAGCAGAACTCGTGCGAGGAACTTTAGCAGAAGTAGAGACCCTCATCCAGGCCAAAGGCTTTCAGCATTTTTACCTCGACGGCGGCCAAGTCATTCAGTCTTTTTTACGAGCGGATAAAGTTGGAACCCTAACCATCACCACCATTCCGGTTCTGATCGGTGATGGGGTCCGACTCTTTGGCGCTTTAACGAACCCCATATACTTTCGATGTGTCCGTTCCAAAACCTATGCGAATGGATTGGTCCAACAGGTGTTTGAGCGAACAACGGCTGAACATTAAAAAAAGCATTTCAATGATTGAGTAAACCGCTGAATTTCTTCTTTAGAAATTTCAGCGAACTGCCCCACTCGAAACAGTATAGGCAAAGCACTCATGGATTCAATGAATGATTCCGTCGCGGGATTGGGCTCTCCATTAATCACAATTCCGGCTATAGGAATTTCCCGACGCTGCAAAGCCTCGATGGATAAAACCGTGTGATTGATGCTTCCTAGGTAATTGCGCGAAACGAGTATGACAGGAATTCCCAACTGCTGTATAAGGTCAATCATCAGATCTTGATCATTCAATGGAACCATGAGTCCGCCAGCACCCTCAACAATTAGATGATTAGACGTCTGAGGTAAAGTAAAATCAGAAAGCTGGATTTGCACCCCATCCAATGCCGCAGAGGCATGTGGGGAAAGCGGCGCGTTTAGTCGGTACCTCTCCGGATGGAAGTATGATTTCGTATTTGAAACAAGCGCTTGTACTTTCATGGTATCGGTTAGGTGCAAATCTCCCGATTGGACCGGCTTCCAATAATCAGCTTGTAAATATTCGGTAAGTATAGAAGACACAACAGTCTTCCCGATTTCAGTTCCTATTCCTGTGACAAAAAATTGCATCGTTGTTTATCTAATTTTGTGAAATTGTAATCTTTTCCCTGTCTGCCCATTCGTGAATTTCCCATCTTGAAAACACAGGTTCCCACTGACAAAAGTGCGTTTAATTTGATGTGAGAATCTTCGTCCCACCGCTGGTGACCACCCACATTTATAAAGGAGCGATTGAGTTTTTACTTCCCAAGGGGCTGATGGAGCGACTTCAACAAGATCTGCAAAATACCCTTCTCGGATATAGCCTCGATCGACCATTTTATAGCAGTCGGCAACGCGGTGACTCGTTTTATCGACCAATGTCGTTAGTGCTAATTCCCCCCGACCCACGAGTTCCAAAAGCATCAATATAGCATGTTGGACCATGAGTGCACCGGATTTGATTTGCAGGTAATTTCCTGTCTTTTCTTCGAGACTATGTGGCGCATGATCTGTGGCAATAATATCCAATCGCCCATCCTGCAAAGCTTTCAATAATTCGACGCGGTCCTCCTCCGACTTAACGGATGGATTCCACATGATTTTACTTCCTACGTTTTCGTAATCCGCATCGGTAAAACACAGATGATGAATGCAAGCCTCTGCTGTGACGCGCTTTTTTTCAATGGGTTCAGGACTAAATAATTTCGCTTCCGCGGCTGTCGATATATGAAAAAAATGCAGGCGGTTGTTGTATTTTTTTTGAATGTCCAAAACCCTTCGGGTAGCTGTTTCACAAGCCTCGGAACTACGAATAGCCGGATGAAGTGCAATAGGAATTTGATCGCCGTAGGCTTGTTGGTATTGCTGTAAATTTCTCCGTATCACGGAATCATCTTCGCTATGCAAGGCCACCAAGGTTTCCGCTCGGGAAAATAATTTTTCAAGGTATTCAGGGTTATTGGCCAAAATCTCTTGCTTTTCTAGGTAGAGACCATCGTCGGTAATCCCACAAACCGATTCATTATCTACGCGCAGTGCTTCCTCCAGATTCGAGGCGGTAACCCCCATGAAAAAAGAATAATTAGCCAAAGATTTTTGAGCGGCTAGTTGGTATTTTTCTTCCAACAAGGCGCGCGTCAAGGTATTCGGAATCGTGTTCGGCATATCCATAAAAGAGGTAATTCCTCCGGCCACGGCGGCTTTGGATTCCGTATGGATATCCGCTTTGTACGTTAATCCTGGATCTCGAAAATGGACTTGATCGTCGATCATTCCGGGAATCAAGTAATTCCCTTGAAAATCAATTACCTGCGCGTTCGCATCAGAGATCTCGTTTCCGATGCGTTCGATTCGCTCGCCAGCGATGAGCACATCGCTGGGTTTGGTTTGCCCTTCGTTAATTAACAGAGCATTTGTGATTAGGTATTTTTTCATTGGGTCGCGGCGCGGTCTAAGCGATCGTTGATGGTGTTTCCAAGTCCATGCGCGGGGAGTCTCTCTACAATAATTAAATCGAGACCCATCTTATCTAAGGTATGAAGCGCGGAAAATAAGTTTTGGGCAGCTTCTGCTAGGTCGCCTGAGGGGGCTAATACGAGATTAACCTCCACATGAATGCTTTCAATTTGAACGGATTTAAACCAAAGAATTCCCACCTTTTTTTGCTTGACTGTGCTGAGCATAAACAGGGGTTCATACGTTACAATCAAGGAACAGGTCGGGGCATAATGTTTCTTATGTTGGCCAGGAAGTGATGCATGTTCAGATGCCGCCGTCCGGTTTAATATACGCCCAACCTGGGCTTCAATGGACTCAATGGAAATCGCTCCGTGCCGGAGTAATACCACTTCATCTCCTTCAAATCCTACGATAGTGGATTCGACACCCGAAGTACAAGGCCCGCCGTCTAGCGTATAAATCGCCGGGAAATAAGACTCAACATGTTCCGCTGTGGTTGGACTAATCCGATTAAAGGGATTAGCACTCGGGGCAACCAATGGAAAGTCCAATTGATTCAGAAGACTAAGTGCTGTTTGGTGATTCGGAATTCGAATGGCCACATTTTCCTGCTCGGCGGTAACGAGCCCACTGACCGTTTGATTTTTGGGAAGAATCATCGTTAAGGGTCCGGGCCAAAAATGCTTCGCTAGCAGGGTGGCTTTCTCGGGAAAGCGCTTCACTAAAGCGCGCGCTTGGCTAATAGAGGCGACGTGCACAATAATCGGATTCGTCGTGGGTCTATTTTTGGTTCTAAAGATGGAAGAAACGGCTTCGGAATTGAATAGATTTGCCGCCAAACCATAAACAGTTTCCGTAGGCAGTCCTATTAAATCACCTTGTTTCAAGCGTTCACAAATAATCGACAGGTCTTTGGTAATCATATTATTAAGGGTTACAAAAATCGCAAAACATGGGGTCTTCATTTTTTAGGCCATGGCTGGGATCCCGATACTCGGTATGCTGACAGTTTTGGCAACGAAAAACTTCCGATTTTACGCTTCGGGTAGGTAATCCGCAATTTGAACAAAGAAGACCCCGTTGGATGTCGGTAAGCCTAAATCCAGGCGTATTACAAACAGGACAGGCCGATTGAATTTGTTGGATTAGCTCAACCGTCAAGGCATCGATTACCTTCATGCGAGTTGGATTATGCATCGCGCGCATATCCGTTTCCAGGCTACATTGCCCGTAGCGTTGCATGAAACGTTCAATCGTTTCGCGCAAGGTCTTTTCGTCATGTACTCCTTTCACACAATCCGTTGGATCGTCAGCACTTTTCTTGATAATAATGGCATGCGAGGGGAATTGTGCTTGTGCCAAAAATCCTTCCAACGCATCGTATGACTGAAGGAGAATTTGACTGTAATTGGTCTTTGTCTCTAGCTTCTTTACGACAAATTCCCATGCATTTTTTTTATCGATAAGAAGCAAAAGCTCCTCGTGTGCTGGAATAAATGGGATTGAAGGGTGGGCACCAAAAGAACCTTCCGAGGCAATTGCCAACTCGGTCCCCGCAATTTCCATTGCCAGGGAGCATTTCATTCGCGCAGTTTCTAAGGGATTATATCTGCGTTCCACTTCACCAGAAAAAGTGCCCAGTGAATCCGTATCGAGTTGGTCGCTGTTTACACATTGCAAACCAAGCGCTTCCGATAAACGTGGCGCAATGACAGCTTCCTTGCCATGTTTGGTGGCAATGGCAATATTTCGACCCTGGAAAAACAGCGAACTATCCATGAATTATTTGAAGAAACAAAGGCATTCCGATGGTAATATTGATGGGGAAGGTCACGCCTAAAGCCATAGGAATGAAAATACCGGGATCTGCTTTGGGAGCAACCAAACGCATGGCTGCGGGTACGGCAATGTAGGACGCACTCGCGGCTAACACGGCGAAAATAAGTCTGCTGGCCTCATTAACTGTGACATACTGACTCAGGTAGGCTGTTACCACCCCGTTTAAAAGTGGAACAAATATGGCAAAACAGATTAAAAAGGCTCCCTGCTTCTTAAAAGCCGCAAAGCGGCCTGCTGCAACCATGCCCATATCGAGCAGGTAAATGGCTAAAAATCCTTTAAAAATGTCGGAAGTGAAATGTTTAATCCCGACAGATTGATTCGAGTCGGAAATAAATCCGATAAGCAAACTACCGAAAATCATGAGAACACTACCATTGGTTACCGCGTGTTTAAGCGCTGATCGCCAAGGCGTTTTGGGGCTTTTAGATTCGGAGGAACTTGGAAACAGATTCATTAGTATAACGCCCATAATGATCGCTGGAAATTCCATGGAGGCCATGACGGCGACCATTTCGCCGCCTAGTTTCATGTGATTCATTTCCAAAAATGCGACAGCGGTAACGAAGGTGACAGCACTAACGGAACCATAACAAGAGGCAATGGCTCCAGAGTCAAATGAATTCAGTTTCGTTTTTAAGATGAAAAAAGAGTAGATCGGAATTAGCGTGGCTAGAAGAAGACCAAAAATCAAATTCACAAGAACTTCTTGCGAAATTCCGGTAACCGCAAGTTCAGCCCCTCCATTAAAACCAATAGAAAAGAGCAAATAGAGCGCAATAAATGCCTTCGAAGCAGAAGGTATTTCCAAATCACTTTTCACGAGTTTGGCAATGACACCCAAAATGAAAAAAAGGAGTGTTGGGTTTTTGAGATTAAAAATCAGAAGTTCAAAATGGGACATATCGACGGATTAATTAGGGCTTTGCATCAGTTTTAAGAAATTTAACGCTAGGATGATTAATAGACTAATAAACAGCTTATCCATGATCGGATCATGGTTCACAAAGCACATGATTAAGAAAACAAGTATGCCTATTACATGCAGTAGAAAAAGGAAGGAATGTTTGGTCGGTTTTTTTTGCATTCGTTTTTTTTGCAAAATAAGTTCGAGAATTTTAATAATTTTTATTTAAGTTTATAATGAAATATATTAGTAATTTTTATGAACTATACACTCAATCAACTACAGATCTATTTGAAAGTGGTCCAAACGATGAGTATTACCAAAGCGGCAGAGGAGTTAAACCTGACGCAGCCCGCTGTTTCCATTCAGATAAAAAACTTCCAAGCGCAATTTGAAATTCCGTTAATTGAGATTATCGGTAAAAAGATCTACGTAACTGATTTTGGCCAAGAAATCGCCAAGTCGGCAGAAGGAATCATTGATCAAGTCTATGCCATCAATTACAAGACTATGGCGTTTAAGGACCAGTTACTTGGCCGACTGAAAGTTTCCGTTGTTTCGACGGGCAAGTATGTATTGCCCTATTTTTTAACGGAGTTCCTGAAAAATAATCCGGGGGTGGAGATCAGCATCGATGTAACTAATCGGGAAAAAGTATTCCAAAGTTTGGAAAACAACGAGGTAGATTTCAGTCTGATTTCGACGGATGTGAATAGCCCAGCATACGACTATATTGATATCTTAGAAAATGAACTTTATCTAGTGGGGAATCCCTCCACGGCGGCATTGAATCCTAAATTCGCCTTTCAAGAGTTCAACAAAGAGCTTCCATTAATATTTCGAGAAAATGGATCTGGCACTCGAAAAATTATGGAATCCTATTTAAAAAAACAGGGTATTCATGCCTTGAAAAAGATTGAATTAATGTCGAATGAGGCAGTAAAGCAAGCCGTGATGGCTGGGCTTGGCTATTCCATCATGCCTATGATCGGTATAAAGAACGAGTTGAAAAATGGTCAATTAGCAATCATTAAACGAAGTGGACTTCCCATCAGTACGACTTGGAAGTTGATTTGGCACAAGGAAAAAAATCCCTCCCCTGTTGCAAGAGCCTTCATGAAATATATCCTTGAAAACAAAGAGGCCATTCGGAAAAATTACTTTGAATAAACAGAGCCGCCCAACGATGGGCGGCTCTGTATGAAACCCCTTTTCATTAATTAAATTTGTAAACGAACTCTTAACGTTTGCGATACAAACCTATGCAGCAAGGCTGATTAAAAAAAATTAAGTTCATTATGGTGATTATGAATTTTTTTTATGATTAACTAGGCCTTCACTTTCAGTGATGAACCCATAATCTCAATTTCTAATTTAGTCAAGCCCCTTGTCGCGGGCCCTTGAATCAAGGCTCCTGTAGCACTGAAGGTCGAGCCATGCGCTGGGCATAAAAACGAAGATGTATTAGCATTGTATTCCACCGTGGCTCCTGCATGTGGACAAACTGCCGAATAAGCGACAAAACTCGCTACCGTATTCCCCGTGGCGGTACGAATGACAATGAATCCATTTTTGGCGACATACGTATTTACTGACTTCAAATCCGTATCTAAATTGATGCTGAAACCCGAGGATGACCCAGGGCTATTTACCGGAGCAGGAGCGCCATTGTCATCCTTTGAACAAGCTTGCGCCAAGCAAGCGAGGCAGGCCACCGAAAAACTGCCTGTCAGTGTTGTTAAAAATTCTTTGCGTTTCATATCGCTTAAAGGGTTTATCCACGGCTTAAACTTGAAAACATTGAATTTGTTTCTGGTTTACCCAGTAAAAATATATCCGTACCGCTGATGAATAAGGCCATAAGCCCGCATGCTTTTTCCAGCAAGGACGTTTTCCGAAATATATCTTTACATTTAAGGATTAAACCCTTTTACGATTATGTCATTTCAAGCCTACATGGATAACATACAAGCCAAAACAGGTAAAACGCCCGAAGATTTCGTACGACTAGCCGAGGAAAAAGGATTCCTGAAACAAGGAGTTCCCGCCGCCAAAGCGACCGAAATTGTGAATTGGCTGAAAGCAGATTTTGATTTAGGCCATGGGCATGCCAATGCGATTTTCGCCTATTTCAAAGGGAAAAGAGACTAAATTACTTAAAAAACAATCGATGAATAACTGGATAGAAACCGCAAGCCAACTGGAAAAAACGTTCACGTTTGACTCCTTTGAATCGGCCATGTTGTACATGCAAAAGGCCGCTGAGAAAATCGCGGAATTAGATCATCATCCCACGTGGACAAATACCTATAATCGAATCGACATCGTCCTAAGTACGCACGATGCAGGTATCAAGGTTACAGAAAAAGATTGGGCATTAGCTAATATCTTTGACACGCTTTTTACAGAGATGAAAGGATAATCTATTGCTTGAATAGCTGCCGCGTATATTCCAATAATTTCGCATCTCCCACAGCGCCATGTCCTGGAACAACATGCTTCACCTGCGAAAAAGCCGATTGAATTTTAGCTACCGTTTCCGACCAAGCGCTTACATTCGCATCACCTAAAAAGCCTTTCGTCGCTTGCAATTCCTTAATCAAACAACCTCCAAAAAGAACTTGCTCAGCCGGGAAATAAGCCACAACATTATCGCGGGTATGCCCTTCGCCAAAGAAACGCAATTGAACTTCTTTGCCCCCCACAAGCAAACTCGACTTGTTTGAAAAGCCCTTTTGGGGCACCATCATTTGATTCTGACTCGCTAATTCTATCGTTTTTTCATTCGCAATCGATGGGATTCCCGCCGCATGAAATGCCGAAAGCCCCCCGAGGCAATCGCTGTGAAAATGGGTAGGCACAATGGCCACGATCTTGCATTTCAACACTTCCTGCACCCATCGAATCAATTCTTGCGAACTGGGGTCGTCAGTAGGTGTATCAAACACCGCGACTTCATAGCCATCACGGATGATCAATCCATTGCAAGCAACCTTGCCAAAATCATCTGTCTGCAAAAAAGATGTATGAACGAATGTATTTTCGGATAGACTTGTAACAATCAATCGGTCCGACGTGTATAATTTTTGTTGGCCTATCGCCCCAAAGCTCACACATAAAAGCACAAACAGCAAACGCTTCATCATTATTTCCAAAAGGTGAAAACAAAAATATACATTTTCGACTACGATGTGCTTTCTATCCCTTATTTTAGCCCACCAAAACACCCAGACATGAAACTAGCCACCAAAATCGTCGGCGGAATATTCGCTCTTTTGTTCATTCTTTTATTCATCATTTGCGAACGTGACCGTCCAGTATCGGAATTGGTTCCATTGTATGCCAACCAAGATTCTCGTTTCATGTCGATCTTAGGGATGAAGGTGCATTACCGCGACGAAGGCGTACAAACAGATTCGGTACCCTTGATTTTATTGCACGGAATGTCTTCGTCCTTGAATACGTGGGATAGTGTGGCGATGGGATTAAAGTCGGTGCGAAGAGTAATTAGTTTGGACTTACCGGGTTTTGGCTTGACCGGTCCTTCGCCGGAAAACACCTACAATTTTGATTACTATTCGAAATTCATAGATTCATTTACGACGCGCCTCCACATCAAACGCTTCATCCTTGTGGGTAATTCCATGGGCGGTGCAATCTCGTGGAATTATGCACTTCACAATCCGAAGGGTCTTGCCAAAATGGTCTTAATTGATGCCGCGGGTTATCCGAAAAAAGGCGAGAGTGGTTCGTTGGGATTCAAAATTGCATCTACTCCGGTGATCAATAATTTGTTACTGTACGCAACGCCCAAAACCTTGGTTCGTAAGAGTTTGGAAACCATTTATTTCGATCAAAATCGATTAACTGACGCGCAGGTAGAGCGCTTTCACGATGTCGCTATCCGAGAAGGAAACCGCGCAGTGGCATTGGAAATTTTCAAAGGCTCTTTTGGTACAACGAAAAATAAGGGCCAAATCAATCAAGTGAAAAGCCCCACGCTCATCTTATGGGGCGAGAAAGACAACCTCATTAGCGTGGAAAATGTGGCGCTTTTCAAACGAGATATTCTGGGCAGTCGGGCAGAAATTTATAAAAACGTGGGCCACGTCCCCATGGAAGAAGTTCCCGGGAAAGTGACGGCATCTATCTTGAATTTCATACGTTAACGATAGATTCAAACAGAAAATCATCCACGGATTTTGATGCCCAAGTTAAATGGTGAGCATTTAATTCTCATTAGCTTGCACATTTGAGAAAATGTCCTGCATGGGGACATTCAGCGAGTAGGAAAGGTTATAGACCTGATAAATGCTTGTATTGATTTGACCCAATTCGATTCGACGCAATTGCTTGCTTTCTATTTCAGCCTCATGCGCTAACTTCTCGATGGTTAGGCCTTTTTCCTTGCGTATTTCCCGAATGTTAGAGCCGACTAGAACGACCAGCTCTTCCTTCTTTAGTTTCATGGCCCAATATGGAAAAAGGTCAAATCTGACACAAGGTCACATTTGACCCCAATTCCGTTAAAGCAAATGTACATTTAGTTAACGGGAAAAAAGTAAAAACATTGCTTTGGGCTAAAGGAAGAAAAAACAGTATCCATATAGACCCACACAGTAGGATATTACTTAACTATGTGGGTCCTAAAACTTCATTGGTCAATACGAGTGAAATTACCCAATCTTCACCGAAGTCATCGTAAGCGATCCGCCTACTGCCATGTCATTGAAAAAACGAATCTTTTCGTTCTTCCCCTTTAAGCCTAGCACATAAAGCAAAGGGATGTAATGCTCCGGCGTAGGGATTGCCATCAAGGCTTCTCGGCCTAAAGATTCATATTTTACGAGTCTTTCGTGTTCGTTGTTGAGAATCAAATCTTTCATTTTTTGATTGATTTGTTTCGCCCAGTCAAAGGCATAATTGGGGGCGTTCAATTTTCCCCAGTCCAACATGCGTAAATTATGTACTATGTTCCCGCTACCCACAATCAACACACCTTTCTGCCGCAAATCGGCTAATTCCCGCGCTAAATCGTAGTGATAGGTCATATTTTGACCGGAGTCAATGCTCAATTGCAAAATGGGAATATTGGCCTTTGGATACATGTGACGAATAATCGTCCAAGTTCCGTGGTCTAGCCCCCAGTCATGATCCAATTCCACATGCGTACTTTTGATCAATTTCTGGGTTTCTTTCGCAAGGATTGGATCCCCTTTGGCTGGGTATTGCACCTCAAATAATTCGCGTGGGAATCCGCCAAAATCGTGAATCGTTTTCGGAGATTCCATGGCCGTAATCTGGGTACCGCGCGTCATCCAATGTGCAGACACGACCAATACCGCTTTGGGTGTAGGGATTTCCTTCGCCATCGCTGACCAGGTCCGACTGAATTCATTGTCTTCGATGCCGTTCATGGGGGAACCATGGCCGATAAACAAGGTGGGCATCACCGAGCCCGTATAAATCAAATCATCCGTGAATGACTTAAATCCTGAAAATGTGTTGATACTTCCCATGGCCAAAAGACTGCTTAAAAATTGGGTTCGATTCATTTGAAAATACGCGAAAGGCATCGCAATTTGATTACGCGATTGTTTTCACAAATTGGATTTCAGCGGCTAATTTCACTTCTTCGCTCACCAAAACTCCCCCTGTTTCCAAGGCTGCGTTCCAAGATAAACCGAAATCGTTGCGGTTGATTTTTCCCGATAATGAGAACCCTGCCTTAACATTTCCCCAAGGATCTTGGCTAATTCCGCCAAATTCCACATCTAAGCTCACCTCATTTGTGATGCCTTTGATTGTCAAATTTCCTTTCAATTGTCCATTTTCTGCATCGAACATTTGGAAGGATGTACTCGCGAATTGGATATTCGGATGATTTTCTGCGTCAAAAAAATCACCACTTTTCAAGTGGCCATCACGGTCCGCATTATTCGTATCGATTGACGTTACATCGATGGTCGCTTGTGCTGTGGCTTTGCTAAAATCATCTCCTTCTGTCGTTAATTGTGCGGAGAAATTACGAAACTCACCTTTCACGTTGGCGATCATTAAATGCTTTACTTTGAATGTTAATTCACTGTGCGTAGGGTCAAAAGCCCAAGTGGTTGTATTTGCCATGTTGGTTTGCATATAAGGGTTTGTCGATATTGACAATGCAAAGTTGGGGCAAAAAACGCGCGGGCAGATTAACCTATGTTAATAAATGAAATTAGTGTTTGCTGGCCAATTGCTTACGAATCCGGCTTAATGATTGTGGCTGAATGCCGAGATAGGAGGCAATGAGGTATTGTGGAATGCGTTGCATGAAATCGGGGTGGCGCTTGGCAAATTCCGTGTAACGATCTTCTGCTTCTTCGCTGGTGGTTTTGGCCATGCGGTATTGCATAGAAACATAGGCATTCTGAATCAATACGCGGAAATAGCGTTCCAAGATAGGCATCGCAGAACAGGCTTGTTCGAAAGCCGCCTTGTTCATCATCAAGACCTTTGTCGGTTCTAAACATTCGATGGAATAGGTCGATTTATTTCCTGAAAAAAAGCTTGCTAAGTCGGAAATCCAATAGCCCTCCAAGGCAAATTGAACGACCTGCGTATCACCTTTTCGATCCGCCAAATAACTGTAACAAGAGCCTGAAAGGACAAAAAATATGTAATTACAACTTTGGCCAGCTTCCAGGAGGAGCGCCTTTTTGTCCAGTGTTTTTTCAAAAACGAAGGCATCAAACTGCAGGGCGCATTCCTCCGACAAGGATTGGCCGCTGTACTGTTCGATACTTTTTCGTAATAGGTCGTTCATGGGCTGTCAAAACTAATTGAAAAATGGCAAAATCAACTTATACCCGATAAAAACCTGCCCTAAATTCAATTGGGGTCTTCTCCACATGCTTCTTGAAGAACTTGATGAAGTTGGTAGGCTCATCAAACCCAAGTTCAAATCCGACTTCTTTGATGGAATTTGCCGTATGGGCTAATAATCGTTTAGCCTCTAAAATAACGCGTTCGTCTATAATCTCCTTCGGGGATTTGCCCAAAACAAATTGGGTGGATTTGTTTAATTTTCGTTCGGATACCGACATCTTATCGGCATAACCCGACACAGATTTTAGCTCCGTAAAATGCGATTCTAAGAGTTGATTAAACAATATTGTGTAATCCAATTCTTCACCTTTCCGGATTTCCTTAAATCCAGAGGCGCGTCTTTCCCGTTCGGCAAGCAGTAATAAATTATGCAATAGATTATGTAACACATCAAATTGAACCGAATCATGAGGCTTCGACAATTCTGTTTCGATGTCTTGAAATGTTGAAATTAAGGGCGAATAATCAGCCACCTGAAGTACCGGATCTTCGAGTAAATCATTGAACAAAATATTTTTCCGCAAGTATTTGATATCCTCCGGATATTTATCAAAAAACGCTTCTGTGAATAACAAAAACCGACCGTCATAACCCCCTTTGGGATCTAACATTTGAACCCGATTCTTATTAATGAAGAGAAAGGAATTTGCTTGAACAGGAATCGGCTTAAAGTCAATTACGTGATTCGCAGTTCCTTGTTGGTAGAAAAAGATGTTATAATAATTATCCCGATGCGGATAGGCAATGTTCTCGTGGTGAAGCAATAAGGTTTCGGCAATGGAAATGACTTCGATTTCGAGCGGAAGACCCGCTTTAAATCCGATGTTCTTTATTTGATTTGCCATAGGACAAATATAAAATATCCTTTATGCTTATCGTAGCATAAAGGATATATAATCGCAACACCTAATCTTATTTTATGTTGATCGGAATTACCAATGCTTCCCAAAGTAAGGAAATTCCATTTTCCGTAATTGTGTAAACCAAGCTTTCTTGCGAAGTGTTAGCAGGCAAGGGCTTTACTGATACGACTAAAACGTCCTTTTCAGGATTTCGCGTTGTTTCTCCGCTTCTTTCAATTCCCCATTGGCCAACCTGTGAGTTGAAAATTATTTGCCATTGGCTTTCGTTCGGAATTGTGTAGATCGTGAATTTTCCGGCAGGCAATTTTTTGCCTTCTACGAGTAAATCTGCATCCGTTTCGATTTGAGTTGCCTCATTTGCTCCGGCTCTCCAAACCTTTCCAAATGGAACTAAATCTCCCCAAATCTTTCTTCCTTTGGCAGAAGGACTACCATAGGTTATCGTAATCGTTGCATTGCCTACCTTACCTGTAACGGTTTGCTTGGGACTTTGTCTTACTCTTGCTTGTTGTGCTTGAACTTGCACAAAACTTGTCAGCATTATAAATGCCAAACACATCAAATTCCATTTAGTTTTCATCGTTTTATTTAGTTAGTTTAAACAATCCTGCACCTATTTTGGCCGCTTCGCTTCCTTCTTTGGGATGTAAGAAATTCCGACTTTCTTGATTGAAATCTAATTCAATCGCTTGGTCTGTAACTTTCGTGTTGTTGAATTTCAATAAAATAGGGTCAATGTCTTTGAAGTTCAATTGAGGTCCTCCGCCCGTCCCAGTTACTTTTTTGTTCCCGGCAATTAAACTGTTATTCACTTGGTATAAAATGGGTTCCTTGGCTTTTTGTTCCACACCAGCAGCTTCTTGTTGGCCACGATCACGATCTAATTGGCTTATCCAAGCATACTGTCCATTAGCGATCACATTATTCTCAAACACAAAATCGTTTGCGATGGCAGATGTCCAAACGCCGCAACCGTATCCGCCATAAATTAAGGTATTTCGCATCACGTGGCCTGTACTTTTGCGCGACCAATAAACGATGGCTTGTTTCAAGTTGTAGAAGATACAATGGTCTACAACAATGCTGGTACCATTCGCGATAATTCCTAAATGATTGGGAGCGTTGACCTCGTCTCCGGCAAATACGCATTGCGTAATTTCCAAATCATCCAGTTTGGCATCTGGACGTGTAATAGGATATACACGAATGATTTTCCCTTTTTGAGGATGTTCGATCACGGGTGCACCCATGATTTTCAATCCTTGAATTGTCATGTGGCTTGTTTCAACCTTAAAACCATACATTCCTCCACCAAATGGATCTTTTTGGCCCATCCAATCATCAGATAATGGCATGGTGTGGATCAAAGTGGGCATACTACCTGAATTCCAATTGGGGTCATCGGGTAAAACCTCCGCTCGAATGGTTAATCTCGCTTGTTTCGTAAACGTTCGTTTGGTCGGATGGAAGGTTGAAGGCTCCATCAAAGCATAGACGCCGGAAGCTAGTAAAATCGTTATTGGATTTTCGCCTTCACTCGTATTGACTAAACGCGCAGCTGCGGGTAAGCTGCGAAGAGGGTGGTCCTGGGAGCCATCTTGACTATCATTCCCTGTATTAGGATTGACATAAATCAATTGGGTCGTTTGGGCAAATAAGCTTGGGCTCATCAATAAAGCAAGCATGCATAATCGTAGGTTTCTCATTTTCATCGGTTTTGTTCTAATGAAGAACAAAATTGAACCTTTGCATGAGTAAAAGCATGATACTTTTATACCAAATGATGATACTTTGCGATCAAATACGGTCGATGAAATAAGCCAAAAGATTCGACCATTCCTCTTCGAGTGAATAGCTCGGCCGTGTTTTCTTCGCACGTGCATACCAATAATCCGCGTTCCAAATGTCCCCTTCCTTCCGGTGTAAATAGGCATGCACCCAGGCAGAATCGCGATCACCTAGCTGATCAATGAGTGCATGCGCTTGATCCCAATCCCCTTTGGCATCGTACCAAAGGCTTTTTAAAATCGTGGAAAGCTGCGGGTCAGGTCTGTCTAAAACGAGGGATTCTTTGAAAGATTGATGATTGTTCATTTCGATGTTCGTAAGATTTTATCCATCGCTTTTCCTTTGGCTAATTCGTCGACCAATTTATCTAAATAACGAACTTGCTTTGTCAGT
This sequence comes from Aquirufa echingensis, assembly GCF_042714525.1. NCBI lineage: Bacteria > Pseudomonadati > Bacteroidota > Cytophagia > Cytophagales > Flectobacillaceae > Aquirufa > Aquirufa echingensis. Next base: position 187,066 of record NZ_JBBKYA010000001.1, read on the forward strand.
GGATTTTCAATTTCTTCAATGCGATATCCACAGATCAGACCCGTGATTAAATGGGCATTGGGATGTAATGTGGCTTTGGCAAAAAAGGTACTGAACAAGGCCTTTTCATCAATTAGCGCCTGCACGCCTGAGGCATCAAAACCCGTCAACCAATGAATCACTTGAAGCAGTTCCTCCTCAGTTCTGCCTTTCTTAGTGACTTTCGTAACATAATGTGGATAGACGGATGCGAAGGTCATTTTCGCAATCTTTTCGGTATGAGCGGGAGTTTCTTTCATGATTTATTAAAACTGCCAAAGGATAATGGCTAAATATCTCTAAAACAGCTTTCCAAGCAAATTAAATAAAAAGCAAGGAGCTGTACAATAGATTAAGAGGTCTCAATAAACAATATTTTCATTTATTTCGAATAATTCATATATTTCGTATAAATTCGCAAAATAATCAATCAAGATGATAGCAGAGGATAAAATAAGTAGACCAACCAAAGAGGAGCAGAGGCTTGCAAAAGAATCCTACGAAGCCTTATCTACGACTTTGGAATCGCTTCATGCGACAAATCCCGAAATAGAAATAGAGGAAACGGCAGAGAAAATCAGGGTACCATTAAAAGCCTTAAAACTTTTGGCAACAATCCTAAAAGCAACAAGTCAAGGAAAACCTATTTCCATCGTTCCCATCGCCACCGAAATGACCACCCAAGCAGCATCCGAATTATTGGGATGCTCCAGACCACATTTAATTTCTTTGCTTGAAAGTGGCGAAATACCTTTCATCAAAGTTGGCAAGCATCGTCGGATCAAATACGAAGATGTAACACAATACAAAGCCCAAATGTATGCCAAACAACGCGCGCGTATTATCGATATGATGAAAATGGATGAAGACCTTGGGCTGTATGATTCATAGTGTAAAATTCACTTGCTTTCTTGACACCAATGTCATTTATCCAATAATAACACGGGATATACTACTGTGGTTTGCCCACTTTGAATTATATACACCCAAATGGAGCCCTGACATTTTTAATGAATGGGCTGAGGTCATGCAACGGAAAAACATATCCGAAGCGGAAATTAAAAAACGAATCGAAAATGTAAATTTAGCGTTTCCGGGAGCCATCGTTTATGACTATGATTCCATTGTAGACACCCTAAATCTCCCCGACCTGAGGGACCGCCATGTATTAGCGGCAGCCATTAAATCGAATGCCGGAATTATCGTAACCAATAATTTAAAAGACTTTCCCCAGGCATATTTACAGCGCTATAATATTACAGCAAAAAATGTAGATGACTTTTTAACAGATCTCATTGACCTAAACCACGAAATCGCATTAGAGGCGTTTAAAATGATGGTTTCAAACAAGAAAAACCCTGATTTAGACGAATATCAGGTATTAAACGTTTTTCGAGAAAATGGATTAAAAGACACGGCAGACTACTTGCACGCCTTGTTATAAAATCCTATTTCCCATACTCCTCCAGCTCAATCGTATCATCCGTCGGGGACTTGTTTTTATCCGAAAACAGCTCCCCGATTTTCATCACAAACTTACTCGAAATGACATTGAGAATCGTATTCAGTAAGAATATGCCCCATTTTGTTTTGGGATGTGCCAACCAAGGCACTCCCGGAGGAAGTTTCTGAATCTTCGTCACATAAGGCCGAAAGGCTTTATCGTAGGCAGCAAATGCATCCGCATAATTTGCATGGCGAGATAATTCGCCTGCCAAAATATAGGCCCCCACGACGGACAGACTAACGCCCATGCCCGTCAAGGGCGATGGACAAAACGCCGCATCACCCGTCATGGCACAGCGGCCTTTCGACCAACGAGGCGCAATGACTTGGCTGATGGCATCAAAATACAAATCGGAGTTCTCCTCCATGGCGGCTAAGACGCGTTTGGCTTCCCAACCGGCATCTGAAAACTTATGCCGTAAAAGTTGCTTTTGCTCGTCTAGAGATAATTTTTCATAGCCCATGGGCTCCGACATAAACGAAAAGGATGCACGCGTCGTGCCCTCGTTATCCGGACGCATGACGATCACGCGCGAATTCGTTGCGTTATACCAACGAGCCCAACGGCTATCCGAGGGTCCACGTGGAATCGTAAAATAGGAGACATAAAGCCCCACAGGCTTGACGTACGGTTCATCGCCAAAAACCAATTGGCGAGTTCGCGATCGAATGCCATCCGCACAAATAACCAAATCAAAATCGCGGATTTCACCGTTTTGGAAAGTCACTTTTACACCGTCTGCATGCTCATCCAAGGCGATTATTTGATTGCCAAATAGATACTCTACATGATCTTTGGTGTGCTTGTATAATATCTTGACCAAATCACCTCGTAAAATCTCGAGTTCGGAGGTTCCTAAATTGGATTCGCCTTTCGGCAGCGCGGCCTTGATCCCATCATTTTCATCCACAAATCGGACGCCCAACTCGCCCGTATCTGCCGCGCGAATTTCCTCCTCAATGCCCATCCATTGCGCGATTTTTTGCGCGGCACCTTTAATGTCGACATTTTGGCCTCCCAAACGCAGGCTTTCTGCGCGCTCCACAATCGTAACTTCAAAACCAAAACGATTCAACCAAAAGGCTAGGGTAGGGCCAGCGATACTCGCACCAGAGATGAGGATTTTTTTGTGATTCATAAAAGCAAAGAAGGAAGATCTGCTTTTAAAAACTCAAAAGGGCGCCATAAGTTTTAAAATCATTTCATAAATTGGACTTATGCCCAATATCATCCCACACATCCACTTCAACGGCAATACTGAAGAAGCATTTGAATTTTATCGTTCCGTATTTGGCGGATCGTTCTCGCGTTTGATGCGCTTCAAGGATTTGAACAATCCCGATTTTTCATTCCCTGAAGAAGAGCAAAATAAGATCATGTTGATCCGTTTACCCATCGGTTCTTCGTTCGTTTTATCAGGAAGTGATGTGCCTAATTTTTTAGGTGTTGTGAGCGAGGAGGAGAACCGAAGCAAGATTACCATTTCCGCAGCAAGTCAAGCAGAGGCCGAGGCACTATTCAATGGCTTGTCGGCCGGCGGAACCGTAGAAATGCCATTAGACGTAGGTCCTTGGGGCGCCTATTTAGGTGCGTTTAGGGACAAATATGGGATTGAGTGGATGGTGGAGTATTCAGACTAGAAAGCTCTATTTCACCTCTTCGACTTCCCGAAAAACAAAGTTGGATGTTCGGTGCTTAATCAGCCAATTGCCTTTTTCTTTAACAAAGAGATCTTTATAGATTGTATACAGCGTTGTTTTGATTTCTTTTTCATTTTGCTTAGACACTAAGATTACGCGACAATAACTCGTTACCTCTGCATGATCCCCTAACAGCTTAATAGTTTTTTGGCCGTTTTGATGATACACCGTATGGAAGTTTTCCAAAAAAGCAGAAAAAGCATTTTTCAACTGCTCTCTACCTTGCAAAACAGTTGACGCTTGACCCTTTGCGATAGACTCGACGATACCGTCTTTAGTAAAAAGTAAAACTTGCTGATCGATTTCTTTGGTGTCAGCTAAATTAGAAAAGGTATTAAGGACAACTTCAATCGCCATACGATCTTCCATGGCAATTAATCGCTGTTCAATTGTTGATGGTTTTTCCATGTTTTGGGCAAATAATACAGTTGATGTTAAAATAAACAAACACAAGGTGCTAAAAAATGTATTTCTCATACGCGGAATTGATTTTTTACAAAACTAGCCTTCGTTAAGGATATTGTGCTGACATATATTACATTAATTATGTCACAAATTTCTTTTTTGTTACCTTAAAGTCTTAAATGAGTAAGCTCTATGCAAACAAACGCAATTCGTCTCCTTACAATTACGGACCAAAACAAAAAGATCTTACATGAAAATCTAGAGAACTATTTTACACATATTCTTTGTGAATCAGGACATGCACAATTTAGCATTGAGAATAAAAGTTATAGCCTTAAGAAAAATGAAATTGCCATTTGGTTGCCGAAGCATACTGTTTCAGAAATACGCTTATCGACCGACTTTAAAGCCTGCTGCTTGATGGTTTCGTTTGACCTGATGAGCCAAAACAATCCAGACACTCGCTGGGGCATTAAGGCCTATTTATTTTCAAAAGAACATCCTATTGTTTCATTAAGCGAAAAAGAACGTGCGATATGCTTAGAAAATTTTGCATGCATTGAGAAAAAACACGTAGACAAGGATCATACTTTTCACCAACAAATATTGGGTCATCAGCTTCAGCTATTCATACTAGATATGTGGCATATTTTTTCAAGAGAAATGGGAAAACGGACAAGCTCTATGCAGCAAGGAACCCTGTTTGAACGATTTCTTCATGAGGTCCGGCAGCATTGCATAGAAGAACGAGAAGTTTGTTTTTATGCGGATAACTTAGCGATATCCGCTAAATACTTAACAGAAATTTGTAAGAAGAGTAGCGGAAAAACTGCGTCTGATTGGATACAAAATTATACAACGCAAAGAATCATTGCCTTGTTGGAAGATAAATCATTGACCATTTCGGAAATTGCCTACATGCTTAATTTCTCCAGCCTGACATTTTTCAGTCGATACGTCCGAAAGGTCTTAGGTGTAGCTCCTAGCAAATTTCGGGAGTGATTGGGCAAATTCGCAGCGTATTAATTGGAAATTGCCTGGCCCAATGTCAGCAAATTATGATCCGGATCTAATAGACTAAACTCCTGCTGGCCCCAGGGTTTTTTCGACAAAACGCCATTCGGATGAATAGGAAAATTATTCGCGACCAATTCCTGATAAAGCGCTTCAATGTCAAGTACTCGGATATAAACCTGCCCGTAATTTTCTAACGGATTCAAGCCAGGGAATTCGAAAAAATGAATTTCAATTTCGTCCTTCTTTAGAATCAAATAATTCCCGTAGTCGGCAAGTTCTGCAAATCCTAGTCCATGCACATAATAGGCCTTCGTCCGACTTTTATCGCGCATGGGAAGTTTGGGGATGATTGTAAGTAGCATAGTCAAAAATTAATGGTCATAGCTAACGACCCTTGAAATCTTCCATGTCCCGTTTTCGTTCTTCCAAATCATCAAAAATTTAAACGTCCCCTCTTCGAGTTTCCCATTTTCAATATGCTTAAACTGGTGCTTCCCTATTTCAATCGCACCAAACCCCTGAATTGGGTGGACCTCCAAACTCCCTTCCACCAGATTCCGTTTCAGGTCATAATCTCGATTGAAAATCTGTTGGAAATTGCTAAAAACCTGATCAAAAGCAATCAACCCGCCATTGTCCTGGTACCACTCCAAATCTGTTGTGAAATAGGTTTTTAACAAGGGCAAATTTTTGGCATTATAGGCAGCAAACAAGGCGCTATCCAATTGCGCAATCTTGTTGAACAATGCTTGTTCGGTGCTTGCGACCTTTTTTTCATCGGGGTTTTGGGAGTGAGCCTCTGAAAAAATACTCAAGCAAAACAGGAGTAAAATGGATGTTTTCATTTGTTGTTAGGACATCGGTGTACAAATCTCAATCAAAAATCCATCCAAATCGCGAACAAATCCAACGATTTGTCCCCAGGGTTTTTCTTTGGCCTCCTCACATAAAGTCGCTCCCGACGCAAGGGCTTGTTTCATGGTTTCCGAAACATCATCCGTTGTAAATCCAATTTCAATTCCCAGTGGCCTTTCGTGGATTTTACTCTCGATAAATCCATCGGATAGATTAGAGGCCGCTAATGTTTTGGACGCAAAGGATAGCGTTGTATCGCCCGTATTAACTTCTCCATAGGAATTATCCGGAGTGATAAACTTGACCTTAAATCCGAATGCCTGTTCATAAAATTGAACGGTTTTCGAGACGTCTTCGACATATAGGATTGTGTAAGCGAATTTGATCATAAGGTCTGTGTAAAATGATTATTTCCCTACCTGATTGATGGGGCGAAAGCGTAATGCACTCCAAGTTTCATCGATGGAAATTGCTGAAACAGTCGTGATGCCAAATTCCTCAACGGTCATTCGAATGCTGTCTCGGTTGATGTTTGATTTCAGGTTAGAGGTTCCTTTGGGATAGGCAATCCAAAAAACGCTATCTGGCACAATGTGTTTGAGTCCATCATTCAGAAAGTGGGTTAACTCATCCTTATCCGAAACGAAAACAAGCGTGTTTGTACTTGGGGCCGAATTGAACTCCATTTTACATCCATTTGCAAAAAATGCGTCCGCAAGGTCCTTGGGTGCTTGAATGACGATTCCATCGCCTTTGAATCGGAGTTTTTTGAGAATGTCTTGCATGGTAATTAATTAGCAACCGCCCTTAGCCTGGACACGCTTATATAAAAGTTTAGCGCCTTGTGTCACGTAAGTAGGCGAGAGAATCGCAAAGGCATATTTAGGCGCTTTCGAAACGTGATGACTTTTGATGTTGATTTGATCGTTCACCTGTAGGTCTCGCAATGCATCAAATTCCTGATCCACTTCTCCTCCAAAAGTAAGAATATAATCGTCTCCTTGGATGTTGACCATAATCCCAAAACCGAGGCTAGAACCTTCCGGGAGCGTAAGCGAAGTAACCACACCCACAAGAGAGGCATTACCGCGAATAGCCCGATTGATTTTGACAGCTCCGGCATGCACTTTTTTGCCCGCAGGTGACGCTTCCCATTTCGTGAACTGAATTCCATCGGGAGAATCCCGCCAGGTTTTCAATGCAGTCTTATTTTCAGGGTTTGCCAATAGTGAACCGCTCGCTAAAATCAACATTAAAATACCTTTTTTCATCATTCGTTTTTTATCACTATGCCGGCAACTTCGACATATCCATGTGAAATATCTCCCAGGTATGCCCGTCGAAATCCTCAATCGTACGTTGGACCATAAAACCATAATCGCGCATTTCATTGGGTTCGATACCGCCCGCACCTAAGCCACTATCCACGACTTGGTTGACTTCTTCTATGCTATCCATGGACAAGGAAAGCAAGGCTGCTATCGATGATTTCGTATCGGCAATCGGCTTTTTAGTAAAGCTCGAAAACTTCTCATGCGAAAGAATCATCAGAAAAATATTATCCGACCAAACCATGCATTTGCCACTTTCGTCGGAGAACTGCGGATTATTCTTGAAGCCCAAAGCCGTGTAAAATGCCATTGATTTTTCTGGATCTTGCACCGCAAGGTTGATAAAGATTTGATTCGCCATGTTTGTTTAAAAAGGTTTTTTTAAAGATAAAGAAAATAGGTTAAATACGACGAATTAGAGCTCGAATCAAAACAAAAAGAGGCCAAGTTCGACCTCTATTTGTTTCTTAACACCCCTATAATTAACGAGGCAATACCGTCACAATCACGCGCTGATAGCGAGTTAAAGCAGGTGTCCCTTTATCCGTCACTTGCAAAATAAAATGAATCGTTTTGGGACTATCTACCTGAGGAGCTGTAATCGGCAAACGATACAAATTAGGCGAATAGGGTCTCGTGCTGATATATCCCGGATAGGTCCCCGCCTCTTTGTATTGAAACCACAAATAACTCATGGAATCCCCATCGGGATCAATCGTCCCCTCCGCATTTAAGAAAAACTCCTCGCCAGATTTCACCGTAAATGCCGACGGATGTGCCGTTTTAACCACAGGAGGGTGATTAACGTCCTTGTACGCTTTTGTTGTCCAATCGATTCGCGCCGCAAAATCATGTTGGACAGCGGTACGCCAACGCCAAATAGTGGCCAAATTACTTTTATAGGCCTGCTTATCTACACCGCGAAGCGAATCCTCCGCATTGGTCCAAATAGCTCTTGTTTCGGGTTCGTCTTTTGGCCAATTTTCCCGTTTAAATCCTCCGGAATTGGAGTCTCTAAAGGCAGGTAGATAATGTTCATACCGTCCTCCCCAACCTCCATAATTAGGAAATTGCGCATTGTTTAATCCATTCTCAATCAATCCCAAATAAGCAGGCGTATCGCCTTCCATTCCATACGCCACATCCGGATATAATGCTCCTAAAGGTCCATGGCCTTGTTGGATGTTGTGGGCCAACCACTCATTGGAAACGGATTCCAAATCAGAACCCGGCGCCTTCGCCGACATCCCCAGCCAGGTGGCGTAGGAATAACTATAACCCGGCGTTACAACAAAAAAGATATCCGGGAAATTCTTTCGTATCCAAGGGCCAGAATCATCTTGATCCGAAATCGTATAGATTCGAACTTTTTGATAAATTTTAGCTGCCTGCTCGGCCGACAAAGTTGACTTAATTTTAAATAAGGCTTGTGCCAAGGTATTTGGCCCTCCCCAAATGCTAAACCAAATAGGTCTTTCGTCCGGCTTCATCAATTGGTCTACAATCCAATTAGATCCCTCCGAATCGTGATTCGCCCCTACACCTTGCATCCCATAAACGGGAAGACCCTTTTTAACCAATTTGCTTAGGTGTTCATGGCTCGGAAAGCCTTTCTCGTGCAAGATTAAATTAGGATAAACCTTTTTATAAGCATCCAAGACTTTGTGAATCGATGCGGGAAACACGCTTGTTTTTTGATGGATCGACGTCGTCGCCACCAAACCTTCAATATCCCATTGATTGCTGTACAACAAAAAGCGTATCAAGGATTGCGTATCATCTGGATCCGCCTCAATATCCGTTAAAACAATCACGCGTTTTTTTTCTTGCTGTGCATGAGAAAGCGTAATGCTCCAGCCAACAAAAAACAAAGTAAAGAGTATGTATTTCATAGCTGGGCTTATTTAAAACACAATTGCGAAAATTCCTTCAAGTACATCCGCCACGAATTCCAGTCATGCGTCCCCTCATTCTCACGATAGCTATACTTCAACCCAACTTCATCATACAAGGCACGCAACTTCACGCCGCTATCATATAAGAAATCGTGGTTACCCATGCCTATCCAATATACCTTCGGTTGGCTCGCCTGAACCGCTTTTAATTGCGCCACATGGGCTGCCTTGTCGTAGGTATTTGGCCCACGCAATGCAGAAGAAAACAAGCCCATACTCATGACCCCAATGTATTTGAACATGGTTGGATGTGCATTCGTGATGTTTTGGGTTTGATAACCTCCCATCGAAAATCCCGTAATCGCGCGGTGATTCGCATCTGAAATCACACGGTAATTTTGCTCGATGTAAGGAATCACATCTGCCACCAAACTCTTCTCAAACACCCCTGATGCCATCGACCCAATTCCCGGTGCCAAAGTCTTATTCATCGCTTGCGGTCTGCTCAGTGGCGCTCCTGGCGTATTGGGATTTCCATTCGTAATCACCACAATCATCGGCTCCGCTTTACCAGCGGCAATTAAATTATCCAAGATGTAATTTGCCCGTCCCCGACTTAACCAAACTTCCTCGTCTCCGCCACCGCCGTGCAATAAATACATCACCGGATACTTTTTCTTTCCTTTTTCATAACCCGCTGGCGTGTAAATATTCATCTTGCGTTCCATTCCAATGCTTGGTGAATTATACCAAACCGAAGTCATTGTCCCATGCGGAACTTGCTTGGTGTCATACACATCTGCCTCCGCACCCGGAACAAAAAAAGCACCTTGTATCCACGCACCATCCCGCGTCACCAAACTCGAATTGGGATCCAATGCCGGTATACCATCCACAATAAATTCATACTCATACATGTCGGACGGCATAGGTCCCACCTTCACTTCAAATATCGAATCCTTTTTAATCATCGGCAGCATATTGCCTAATGCCCGCGGCCAGGTTCCTGAAACAGATACCTTTTGCGCATCGGGTGCCTTAATTCGAAATATGACGGAATTGTCGGCTTGAACATCCGTTGACACGAGCGTACTCGGTCTACGTTGGGCTGAAGCGAATTGGCATAAAAGCAAACTCACCCCAACTAACATCATTTTTTTCATCGTATCCATAGGTTTAAAATTAGTTAATCATAATCACGACACGGCGGTAGCGTGTTAGCACCGGAACCCCGTTATCAGCACCTTCCACAATCACGTGGTAGCTTTGGCCTTTTTGAGCTGTTTCTGGAATTTTTACGTGCACCTGAGCATCCTGTAAACGCACGTCGGCCTTTCCGCTACCCGCCTCCTCATACGGCCAAGCCTTGAATTGAACCACAGAATTTTTATCCTTATCCTGGGCAGAAACATGTAGGGTCAGGCTAGCGCCAGCTTTGGCAAAAAGACGCGTTCCCTCTTTGACCGTAATCCAAGGCGCATGATTCGCCGCTTCATACGGCTTTACGCACCAGGCCGCCCGAGCTAAAAAGTCCAATTGCATGGCTTCTAGCCAGCGGGTTTGCGGGAAAGCTTTATCCATTTTTCCTGTTTCTGGATTCAAATCTGCTGCCGTGTCACCGTCTTCGTACCGAAATGGGTTATCTTTTGATTTCACAAATCGACCACCCCAGCCACCAAAAGAAGGATTTTTATAATTGTCCAAGCCCGTATCCATTAAATTCAAAAATGCAGGGGAATCTCCCTCTGAGATAAAATCATAGGTTTGAAAAACGCCTTGTGGCTTATGAATGCGCAAATCACCGTGTGTATTTTCTTCGTCGCCTTCTTGTTTCTGGCCATCTCCGTAAGAATAATATTTTTTCAACAGCGGTCCATGCTCATGAATTAAAGGCCCCATAAATGCCCCTTCAAAGTATTTTTGGAAAGCTTTTGGAACTTGTCTCTTCCATGGATAAGCCATGCACCAAAATTGATTTGCATTGTAAAACACACGGATTTCTGGCCAGTTGACACCAATGTAATTTTTATAGGTAGCGTCCTGGTCCATAATCGTATAAATAATGGCCTTCTGAGAAATTCTACGTTTGATTGCAGACCAATTTGCCTTTCTTGAATTTTCTTCTTCTATGGATTTTAAAGCCCTTGCAATAGTATTTGTTCCACCCCAGGCTTGTAAATAGATTTCCTCGGAATCTGTTTCATCCATCAATTTTTGTTTGATTAATTCGGAGCCCTCTGTAATCTTGGACATTTCCCCCTCAAATTCAATGTTACCCACTTTTACTAAGGATTTCAGGTAATTAGGTGTAGGATACAGCTTACTATGAAGAACCAAATTCGGGTAAACCTTTTCGTATTGATTTAACAACTCTTGAATCCAAGTAACGCCCGGCCAGCGCAAGGATGTTCGAGGTTTTGGGTAGATTTTTTTTGTCATATCCATCTCAGAGGAGAATAAAGTCCCTTTCCCATCACCACTGTAATGCCACATCGAACTCGAATACACCAATCCTTCCACATGAAACTCATTCGTGTACAACAACATGCGAATAAACGTATCCACATCGTCGATCTCCCCGTCGGTCGTCACAATCGTCCGAGGTAAATTTCCTTTCGCAAAGCTCCCAAAGCTCAGCAACATCGCCGTCAGACATAACAAGATCTTTTTCATATTAATAGGTATTTGTTTCAATGATTTCTTTCCAGGTTTCGTAAGCCACTTTGATCGCTTTATGCGAAGTCGTGGAGGCCAAAGAATCCGCTTGAATCAGCTGTTTCAAGGCCTTCAAATTAGGGTAAAGACCCACCTGGAGCCCGGCTAAAAATGCGGCTCCTTGGGCAGATATATGCGGATTGTCTTGTTGGTGAATAGGCGCGGCCAACAAGCCTTGCAGGCATTTTTGCACATAGCTGTTCCGGGACAAGCCTCCGTGCATCGCAATCTGCTGTATGTTTGTGCCAAAATCCGCTTCCATGGCATCCACCACAGCCTTGATCTGAAAGGATATACTTTCCAATGTCGCCTTAATCAGGTGCGCAGGCTTGGTACCAAACCGCATGCCCACAAAGGAAGCCTTGCGATCCATTTGCCAAAAAGGCGCCCCCAAACCACTAAAGGCAGGAACTAAATATACCCCCGGATCTTCTTCGACAGATTCAGCTATCGAGGCAGAAGCACGCACATCGTCTAAGATGCCCATATCTTTTTTCAACCACTCCATCATGGAACCACAGGCAACAATCGCACCCTCCCAAGCATAAGCTACTTCGTCCTGGGTACTCCAAGCAATGGTGCTCAACAAGCCTTGCGTGGAAACGCGTGGCGCATTGCCTACGTGCATCAACAACGAGCAACCTGTTCCCAAAGTCATCTTTGTATCCCCTTCCGCAAAACAGGTTTCCCCAAACATCGAGGCATGTGAATCCCCGATCATCGCAAGCACCGGTATGCCATCCGGCGCCAAACCGAATAAATCTGTTTGGCCAAAATCATCCGAAGAACGCTTCAATACTGGCAAATGCAAGGAGCTTAATCCCCAACGTGCCAATATTTCCGTGTCCCACGTCAAGGACTCTAGGTTAAAAAACAAGGTCCGACTCGCATTCGTCAAGTCACACGCAAACGAACGTCCTTGCGTCAATTGAAATAAAATCCAAGTGTCCACGGTACCGAAATACAATTCCCCCGCTTCGAGCGATTGGCGAAGAGATGGGTCGTTTTCTAGCAGCCACAAGACTTTCGTTCCTGAAAAATAAGGGTCAATCAAAAGGCCCGTCCGGGATTTGATCCAGTCGTTTTGATCCTGTAGCTTTTCACAAATCGCGGTGGATCGTTTGCAAGCCCAAACAACGGCTGGACTCAGCGGCTTACCCTGCGCATCCCACAAAACAAATGTTTCGCGCTGATTACTAATCCCAATTCCCTTAATGCTTTTCGGATCCATGCCAGAAAGGCAAGCCTTCACCGCGTTTTCCACACTTTGCATCAAGGCAAGCGGATCTTGCTCCACATGTCCATTCGGGAAATACGTTGTTTCGAGATTGGCGAGGCCTTGTGCCACCACTTCTCCGCGCACATTCATCAGCAGCGCTTTGGTACTACTTGTTCCTTGGTCAATCGCTAAAATCAAGTCCTCCATCTTAGTTCGATTTTTGATTCATTTTATCTACAATCACGGCCAACAAAATCACCAGCCCTTTCACTACCTGCTGCCAAAAAGGGGACACATTCAACAAGACCAATCCATTGTTCAACACACCAATCAAAATAGCTCCGATGATCGTACCTTTGATGGAACCTTGACCGCCCGACAAAGACGTTCCGCCAATCACAATAGCCGCAATGGAGTCCAATTCATAATTCATACCGGCATTAGGCTGCGCAGAATTCAGCCGCGAAGTAACCAAAACCCCACCAATGGCGGCCATCGCTCCTGACAAAGCATACACGAGCCATTTCACCTGTTTGATGGGAATCCCAGATACCAAAGCCGCTTTTTCATTACCCCCAATCGCATAGATAAAGCGACCTAAACTCGTCCGATTCGTGATCACCACAAAGACCAAAATCAAAAATGCCGAAATCCAAACGGGGACGGGAACGCCCAACAACCAGGCCGCGCCAATCTGCTCAAAATCTGTCCCTAAATCGGAAATCGGTTGGCCCTGCGTATATAAAAAACTAAGCCCACGCGCAATGGTCAGCATGGACAGCGTCGCCACAAAAGGAGGAACCGAAAAGCGGGTAATGACCCAACCGTTAAAAAAGCCCAAGGAAGTCCCCACCAAGATCGCGGCCAACGTAGCTCCCAAAACGGTAAATCCGACCCAAAGATCCAATACCGGAAAGGCTAACCCGAATTTCAATAAACCCGCACAAATGGCGCCACTTAAACCTAAAATTGCCCCAACAGACAAGTCAATGCCGGCAGTCAAAATGACCAAAGTCATCCCGATGGACAGACAGAGGTTGACGGAGATTTGGCGTAATACATTCCACAGATTTCCCGTGGTTAGAAATTTATCAGACACCACACTCAGCACGACCATGAGTAGAAATAGGGCGATGAGGGACTGTGATTTTTTGAGTAGTGAATTTGATATCATAGGATAGGTAGAGCTTCTTTTAATAAATTCGATGCGTTCAGGTGGGAACCCGTCAATTCTGCCTGAATTTGGCCTTGACACATCACGAGTACACGATCCGCAAGGGCCACAATTTCAGGTATTTCAGACGAGGCAAAGAGGATGCAAGTTCCCTCCGCCGCGATTTGTTTCATTAACTGATAAATTTCATCTTTGGCTTGAATGTCGATACCGCGCGTCGGCTCATCCAACAAAAGGATCGTAGGCTTCGTCGCTAACCATTTTGCTAGAATGACTTTTTGTTGGTTACCGCCGCTCAATTTTCCACACAATTGTTCGATCGACGCACTTTTAATCCGCAAGTCTTGTCGGTATTTCTCCGCCAATTCAGCGTCTTTATCTGCTTGCAACCAATCCCCTAAATGAAGACTCGGCAGGCTGATATTGAATGCCAAATCTTGGTTCATCACCAGCCCGTCTTTCTTTCGGTCCTCTGTTACAAAAGCGATTTGATGCCCGATCGCATCCCCAGGGCACTGGATCGAGCAGGGCTTTCCGTGAATTTGAATATCCATGGACGCTTCTGAAGCATGCATCCCAAAAAGGGTTTCAAGTAATTCGGTCCGGCCCGCACCCATCAGGCCATAGAGACCTAAAATTTCCCCTTGATGCGCTTTGAATTGAATGTTATGCAGTCGGGGTTTCGCATCCGAGGCGCCAAGCGTCAAAGCTTTCACTTCTATTGCCAAAGCTTCCCGAGCAAAGGATTCGGCTTTGGGTTCAATGATGACGTTTCTGCCCACCATAAAAGCAATCAATGCTTCTTCGCTAGTGTCTTTCATTTCCCCGGCAGCAATACTTTTCCCATCCCGCAAAACGTGAAAATATTCCGAAATGCGAAATAGCTCCTCCATTTTATGTGAGATGTACACAATCGTTTTTCCTTCTGCTTGCCAACGGCGTATCAGGGCATGCAAACGATCTATTTCTTGGTCGGACAAAGCGGAGGTAGGCTCGTCCATCAGAATAACGGATGCTTGGCTATGCAAGGCTTTGGCAATTTCGACCAATTGCTGTTCGCTCAATTTTAATTCACCGACAAGCGTTGCGGGCGAAGCGTTCACGCCCACTTCGGCTAATAATTCTACGCAAATGCGGTCCATGGCGGCACGGTCCAACAAGCCCCAGGAATTTGTTATTTCTTTTCCCAAAAACAGGTTTTCGCAAATGCTCAGGTTCGGGAATAGGTTTAATTCTTGGTGAATAATCGCGATGCCTGCTGCTTGTGAGGCTTTCGTATCGGCAAAAGTAATCACCTGATCCAGCAAGCGAATTTCCCCTTGATAGCCTTGGTTAACGCCCGAGAGAATTTTGAGCAAGGTGGATTTCCCGGCACCGTTTTCCCCGAGTAGGGCATTGACCTTCCCAGCTTGGAAAGACAAATTCACCGCATCCAATGCTTTCACACCGGGGAATTCCATCGTTAAGTTATGAACAGCTAACATCTCAGTGCTTGATTTCTACAGGGTAAATCGTCAACGAAGTCACGGGCAAATCGCTAGGTGCGACCTCACAAGCACCCACATAACTAATCTCATCGCCGACCTGAATACCCTTCATTTCCGCAGGGATTTTGGTTTCACGTAGATGCTTATTTAAGGCTTCGGTTAAGGCATTTAAGTCTTTCTGGGACTTAAAATCTTCTAAATGAATCATTCGAGAGGCGTCCCGCACCTCATTCCCAAAAATGAATTGCGTATCCAAACCTGAGCCATTGTCTAATAGCACATACCCATCTCGAATGGAGCTAATCCGCGCCTTTCCTTTGACTAGATAATAGGCCGACTCCCCGATACCTAGGCGATTACCTAATTTTTTCTGTGTATTAGTTAGATTATTGTTTAATTCTTTAATTAGTTGCTGGTCTTCGGTCAATACCGGATTATTCAAAACCCCTTGTACAAGTATTGCCTCCACCCGTTTGCCAAAATCCTGCACACCTGAAGCTTGCTGTGTACGCGTGCTCAATTTTTCAAAATAGACGGATTGATAGCCTAAAACCAGCAAAACTAAGATTCCGATGCCCTTTTTCATATTAAAAATGTTTGGCTGTTTTTGCGTTCACGAGATTCACACCTACGGGGATGTGTTGCGGAAAGGACTTCCGACCTTTAAAAAATTCCACGGCAAAAGTCGCGGCCGTTTTGGCCATGACCTTAGGGTATTGCATGCCTGTGGCAACAATCTTACCTTCTTTAATTTTTTGGACAACCTCATCCGCACCGTCGAAACCAAAGACTTTAATTTGCTCCGACTTCCCTGCCGATTGAATCGCCTGAAAAGCACCGAGGGCCATGGCATCATTGCCACAAAAAACCCCTTGAATACTGGGATTCGCCTGCATCATCGATTCCATGACCTCCATCGCCTTATTGCGGTCAAAATCACCGTTTTGTTGGCCTAGCAATTTCAAGCCTTTGAATTTATCCACAACAGTATGAAAACCATTGGAACGCGCATAGGTATTGTTATCGCCTGCTAAACCCAAAATTTCCACGTAATTCCCTTTCCCATGCAATTGCTTGACAAATTCCACACCGATCGCCACACAACCCGTGTAGTTATCGGATAATATTTGGCTCGTAGCCGCATCGTTTGAATTAACCTCCCGGTCCATGCAGAAAACGGGTATTCCAGCTTCTTTAGCCTTTAGGATATTGGCAATGGAACCATCCGCATCCGTGGGGTTAAACAGAATAGCATCAAATCCCGAGGAAATCAAGTTTTCAAAATGATCTGATTCCACGGCGGGGTTATTTTGGGAGTCAAAAAGCTTCGCCTCATAGCCGAGTTTTTCGGCTTGTTGGACCGCCGATTCACCCAAAACGACAAACCAAGGATTGTTCAGCGTCGAGATGACCACGGCAATTTTGGGTTTTTCGGTGGACTCTTTCGAGCTGCAGCCTGCTAAGAACAGTCCCAAGAAAAGGAATATGTATTTCATCGATTTAATAGGTTTAAAGCCACGCCTTGGATGCCTGCACCCGAGAGGCCATAATGGTCAAAAATCTCCGTTTGAGAACCCGTAACGGTATATTCATCCGGGAAACCCATGATTTGAAAAGGAACAAAAAAGCCTTGTTGGAATAAATATGACCCAACCGCCTCACCCAAACCACCATGCACAGAATGTTCTTCCACCGTGATGATGGGTTTGCCAGCGGCACCCAGATTGGCCAACAAATCCGTATCCAAGGGTTTAATCGTATGCAGGCTAATCACTTGGGCGGAAATGCCTTGTTCGGCCAAAAGTTCTGCCGCTTGCAAGCAAGGCCAAACGGTTTCTCCCGTGGCAATCAAAGACAGATCTGTACCTGCACGAATGATGCGACCTTTCCCGATTTCGAAATTTGGCGAGAGGCTTTGGCCTAAATCCGGCATGTTTTTCTTTCCAAAACGGATGTAAATCGGCTTATCCGTCGCGGCAGCATAGCGAATGGCTTGCTCCGTTTCAAAGGCATCTGCCGGGACTACGATGGGCAAATTATGGATCGCACGCAAGGCGGCAAAATCGTGTAAACTGTGGTGCGTACTTCCCAGCGCACCATAACTCACACCCGCTGAAATCCCGATTAAACGCACCGGATTATCGGAATACGCGACATCGTTTTTGATCTGTTCCAGGGAGCGGGCCGTCAAAAAACAGGCCGGGGAAACCGCAAAAGCTTTTTTACCCATGGCAGCTAGTCCAGCCGCTACGCCTACAAGGTTTTGTTCCGCTATGCCTATTTCGACAATTTGGTCAGGAAATTTCTCTCCGAAGGGCACCAACTTCCCGGAGCCTCGCGAATCAGAGGTCACGGCTACGACCTGGCGATCTTGCGCGGCAAGAGCTTGTAGAGTTTCTGAAAATACTTCTAAGTTCGCTTTCATAATTAGGCTAATTCCACTAATGCTTGTTCAAATTGTGCTGGGTCCGGAACGCCGTGATGCCATTTGGCCACGTTTTCCATGTAAGAAACGCCTTTCCCTTTGACGGTATGCGCGATGATAAACGAGGGTTTCCCGGATTCAAATGGCAGGTCATCAAAGGTCTCTACCAACTCCTCGATATCGTGACCATCCACTTCTTTTACTGACCAGCCAAAAGATTCAATCTTCTGCTTAATGGGTTCTAGGCCCATCACTTGGGCATTGGGCCCAGAAATCTGCAATTTATTGTAATCCAAAATCGCACACAGATTATCCAATTGATAGTGCGCTGCAAACATCATCGCCTCCCAGTTAGAGCCCTCCGCCATTTCGCCGTCCCCTAAAATCGTGAACACCTTCAGGTCAGATTGGTCTTTTTTTGCAGCGAGCGCATTGCCCGCACAGATGGAAAGTCCATGTCCCAAACCACCTGTATTCTGTTCCATACCGGGGATTTTTTTCGTGGGGTGGCCGATGTACGGAGATTGGTATTTCCCCATACTTTTCAAGTCATCAAAAGGAAAAAATCCCTGATCCGCCAGCACGACATACAAGGCCTCCACGGCATGCCCTTTGCTTTGAATAAAGCGGTCGCGCATGGGATCAGTAGGCGATGAAATACGCAAAACGTGGTTATACAAGACATTCAACAGGTCTATGATGGATAAACAGCCGCCGGTATGACCGGCTTTGGCTTGGTAAATCACTTCGATGATCTGCTTGCGGTATTGTTTCGACTTCGCTTTTAATGCTTCGATGTTCATGATTGATGTTTGTAAATATCCCAACCCATGTAGTTCCCCAATGCTTCTTCTAAGATGTCCGCCGTCTTCGAGGCATTCATCACGACGTGGTGCTCAAATCCATTTTTACACACATAATTCATCAATTTTTGCAAGTCGGGAATTTGTGCCACCGCACGGTTTCCGAACGTAGCCAAAGGATCATTGGTCAATTCTCCTTCGCCTATATAGGCCTTGATAATTCCCTTCGGATCGTCTGTGCTGATGCGGCCGAATGTCAAAGGCATGGCAGGCGTACGACCATCCAAAGCGCCATAGGTATTTTCTACTCCTACTGAAGTACCTAAAATAGGTGCGTTGGAGATTTCAATATCCGGCAAGAAAGACTTCGCCCAGTTGCCGCAGTGGAACAAGACACATTTGTCCGGATCCTCTGCATAGTTATTATTCCAATCGACTAAAGCGGATGGTGACGACGAAGCTAATTGCATAGCGTACATACTCAAGGTTCCAGTTACGTCGACTTCGCAGGCGCTTGGAAGCATGTTTTCGCTCATGATACTCATGCTCGTGCAGACATTACATCCGTAATTTTGTTGCAAGGAAGTCCAGCATTGAATAGCCGTTGCGTCCAAATCGTATTCTTGCATGAATTGCTTGAGAACGACGTCCAGCTTGGCGATTTGTAGCATGGCTTCGTTTGGCGTTTTTCCTTGAGGAGCATACGATTTAATGCTGTCTAAATGGTCTTTTACCACCTGATCGTTCGCGGTCAATTTATTGGCTTTGCCTAAAATCTCCGACAAATCTACCGTCGTAACCGTGATGCCATTGCGTTGCAAAATTTTCTCGGAATAGCGTACCGTATTGAAAGCGCCAGGACGAGCCCCCACGGCACCGATTCGAACAGATTTTAGGCCTTTGACGACCCGACAA
Organism: Aquirufa echingensis; assembly: GCF_042714525.1. Classification (NCBI taxonomy): domain Bacteria; kingdom Pseudomonadati; phylum Bacteroidota; class Cytophagia; order Cytophagales; family Flectobacillaceae; genus Aquirufa; species Aquirufa echingensis. The sequence continues at coordinate 206,532 of NZ_JBBKYA010000001.1, forward strand.
ACCGCTACGAATTTCAATAAATCTTGTTGGAAAATCGGACTTTGTGGCGATGAAACGTGCTGGGTCGTCAAGGAATATTTGATGCCATATTGGTACAAATTATTACAAACAGAGATCTTTCCACACCAAGCATCTCGGCGATTCACCACATTCATTTTCGCTAATTCATCCGGATAGGCTTGTACGAGTACAGGTACATTTAAATCAGCCAGTTTCAGCGTATCAGCCACACCTTTCTCATCTCCAAAGTTGGGCAACAACACCAAAATTCCCGAAATCTCATCCCGATGCTTTTTAAACAATTCGGCACAGGTTTTGGCTTCTTGGAAGGTTTCTATTCCGCCTAATTTACTTTGGTTGGTGTCCAATAAAATGGCTTTTAGCCCTAGTTGTTTGAATACGTCCAAAATTTCCGTCCGCGCTTTTTCGACAAGGCTGTCTGGGAAAAAGTCGCGATTCCCGATGATGATGCCTAAGCTTGCTTGTGTTTTCATTATTCTGCGATTACTAATTCGATGTCATTACTTCTAAAATGTTCTTTTTCGGCCTCGCTGATTCCGGCGTCCGTGATGACGGAATCAATGAGGGAGAGGGCGCCTAGGCTCGCGAGGGAGCTTTGGCCAATTTTCGTGGAGTCGGCCACGAGGTATATAGTTTCCGCCGCATCGATCATCGCTTTTTTAACAACGAGATCGCTGATGGACGGATAGGTGAGACCTGATTTCAGGGAAATGCCGGCGGTGGCTAAAAACAATTTTTGAACGTTCAGTCCTTTGAAGAAATCGGCGGCTTTCTGCCCGGTGAGGGATAGGGTGGGGGGTTTAAATTCGCCACCGGTGACGATTAATTCAATGCCGGGCTCGGAGCCTAACATCATCGCGATGTTGAGGGCATTCGTGATAACGGTAAGGTGTTTGAAACCGATGAGATTTTTGGCGATTTCAGTCGTGGTGGAACCGGAGTCCAGGATGATAGTATCGCCCACTTCGATGAATTCCATGCACTTTTTGGCGATGAGGGCTTTTTTATCCAAGTTTTCTTGGTTCATTAAAGCTAGGCCGCGTGCGGAATCAAAGGCATTTTTTAAAAATGCGCCGCCATGTTCTTTGATGATGAGCCCTTCGGCTTCGAGCTTTTCGAGGTCTTGTCGGATCGTTACTTCCGTGACCTTGAACAACTTAGCCAGATTGACTACCTTGGCAGAGCCATCTTCTTTGAGCAAGTCGATGATTTTTTCCCTTCGTTGGTTCGGCAACAGCATCTTTCGTTTATTTTCGTTTTTGTACAATTCGAAAATAAACGAAAATTATGGCAAATAAAAAGAAACGTTCAAAAAGTAGATTGGACAACGTACATTTGTAATCAAATCTTTGGCATGAAATCGCATTCCATTATTCCCTATTATTTCGAAGGTGACGGTGTTATTCCCAATAACTACTTACCCGTTTTGATCTATAAGCAAGTCATGCAGGATTTTGAGGCAACTTTTCGGAAAAATGCTTGGTCAAATAATTGGAAGGATATCGTTTTGCCTTACGACCATTTTCATAGTAATACACATGAGGTATTAGCATTGGTAGAAGGAACGGCCAAATTAAAAATCGGCGGTAAACATGGAATCGAATTACGCGTAGAAACGGGCGATGTCATCATTATGCCTGCAGGGGTGGGGCATTATTCGGTCGACAACTCGCTAAGGTATCAGTTCGTGGGAGGATATCCCAATGGGGCAGATTGGAACTTGAGACAAAGCTTGGAGGAAGATGCTTTAATACTTGACGAAATTGGCAATATTCCACTACCAACTACGGATCCCATTTTTGGGGTGGAAGGGCCTTTGTTTGATTATTGGAAGTAAAACAGTCCCATGACTAATTTTTACGCATTGAAAATGCCGCTTTATCCATTTTAGGAGGATTTCCAAGGGTATAATTAAAAGCAACACTATTTAAATAGGCAAAAACCTTTCCTATTTTTTCCTTGCTCATTCCTACATAATGCGTAACCTCTTCTTTCTGTTCGAAAAGGTTTCCAGAGGTGCTGTATGTCCTATCTAATTTTAACACTATCAAATATACTATTAAATTATATTTTATTTCTCTCAAGCCCCAAAGCCGTTGGCAGCCCATCCAAACTGATCAAATTATTCTCATCGATGTAATGACTCAAGCCTTCTGAACCTTTTTGAGCGGCCCAAGAAAAATGTATATCGCGATGTTCGATAAAATCATAACGAGGGACGCCAAAACCACAAGAACTTTGAACCAATTCTACATCAACGACAATGATTTGACGCGTACTTTCATAGACATCAAATCCTCGGGAATAAGTGTCCCATTTTTCGTTGGAAGGTAAAATGGTTTCACCCTTCCCATATAATTTTAATATCAAGGGCTTCTTGTCAAAAGAACAAAACATGATGGTTATCCGGCCATTCTCCAAGACGTGAGCCGACGTTTCATTGCCCGAGCTGATGACATCTATATACGCCACTTGATTGGGATTTATTACCCGAAAGGAGTCTAAACCTTTCGGCGAGACATTGATATGCCCATCCCCTGAAAGTGGTGCTGTACCCACAAAATACATGTGTTGGTTTTTGATAAATGCCTTTTGTGTCGCTGAAATCTGTTTATAAAACTCGCCCATGAAATGAAAATTAAGTATGCTCATTTAAAAATTAATAATCAAAAGGTGCAGCTACCCAAAACATTGATGAACAACAAAAAAGGCGTCCGTCGATTGACGGGCGCCTAGTGCAATTTGGATCCCTTAGTAGCTTGAATGTTGAGTCCATTTCCATTATTTTAACTTGCCGGTGTCAAAAGGTACATGATTTCTATTTTCCTAAAAAATCAACTATCAAATTGGAAATCAGCGTTGGTTTCTCCATAAATACCATATGGCTCGTATTGGGTAAAATCGTTAATTGACTACCGGGAATTGTCCTATAAATATGTAAACCATGTTCCAATTTAGTCACGTCCTTATCACCATAAACGATTAAGAACTTACTTTTGATTTTACTTAAATGGTCATTACTTATCACCTCTTTGGTTATCCACATATCCTTCAACTGCATATACGATTTTTGCCAATTATTTCTGTTAGGAGATAATTTCAAAAAATCCTTTAACCAATACTCTTTAAATTCTTCAGATATAGTTTCAGGAGTCCATTTCTTCATGGCATCTATAGCTCCATCAGGATATCCGTCTGTATCACTATTTGAACCACTAACAATCACTTTTTTAACTTTATCCGGTCTGTCATAGGCCAAAATATACGCAGAATTTCCACCATCACTCCACCCTAAAACATATACACTGTCTAATTTCATTTGGTCAATGAACGCTGAATAATAATCGGCATAAATTTGATAACTAATGGCATCAATCTGCTCAGACCTTCCTTGGCCAGGACTATCAATAGCAATAACTCGATAGTTTTTCGATAATGGCCCTATAACTTGATTAAAGTTACTAATAGACCCAAAACCTCCGTGTAACAATAAAAGTGGAGTTCCTTTACCATATTCCTCATAATAAACTTTTGCTCCTTTGATCGTAACATATTTGCCATTGTTCGAACCGTAAGGGATTTGAGCATAAAGGGTTTGGGATAGAAATAATATCCCTAAGAATAGCATTTTCTTCATTTGAATTGAATTTATGATATGATTTATTGCCTGATAAAATGAAAGGTCTACCGAAACTGTAATCATGTTAAGGTTGACTGCGAGCCATAAATTCGGGATTTATTGCAACACTTCACTAATTTGAACTATTGGTTGACTATTTGTATAGTTGGGTATATCTGCATTCAATTTTGCAGATACTTCTCCATTCATTGCCTTTTGGAATGACGCAATAGAATCAAAGTACAAGTAGCCGATAGCTAAATATGGTACAGGTGCATTAGGAACTCCACTTGCCAAACCCTTATCAATGGCAATCGCTTTTAAACTATTTCCTAGTAAAGACTTTGCCAAAGACATGTGTTTGCTTGCATAATAATCCATGTTAAATGTCTTGCCTTCTCCATTGGGATAATAGATGCCAACTTTAATCATTCCTTTAGTAATTTTTGGCGATTCAGAAGCACTTTGGGCAAATGACACCTGAATCATCAATAAAAATACAAGGGTTAAAACGCTAAATAATTTTGTTTTCATAATGGGTAAATTTTTAAACTCGTTTTTTCATGTGGGTTCTGCTCCACTATAGATTAATTAAACAAACATTACTTCCAAAAATATACCGGATCCAACTTGCGATAAGGTTTACCGAGGTAACGTAAGATTTCAGCATGCACAAGTTCGGGCTCCTCCCATGGAGAAATATGCGTTGCATCGGGCACAATATAGAGTGATGCCTGCGGCAAATTTTTATACAGCGCAATCGTATGTTCTATCGTAAACATATCATGATCACCCGCCATCACTAAAAATGGTACTTGAATCGAATTTAATTGGGCTAAGGTAATCTTTGGGTTGTTGTATGCATTGTCTGTGGCCTTCTTTTTAGCCGATGCAATTTTACTTTTATCGGGTGCCATACGCTCGTAGGTGCTAAAATACTTCGCCAATTCTTTCTTCGTTTTGGCGAAAAGCGGATCTGCCGGATTCATTCGCCAAGTTGTATCAACTCCAATAAATACGCCTGAAACCTCTCCCGTGAAATTAGCTCCCAGAATCACTGCTTTATTTATCTTTTCGGGATGTATCAACGCAAGCTCCAATGCAATGTCACCTCCGTCACTCCAGCCAACAAACTTGGCCTTCTTAATCTGAAGTTTATCCATGAATCCATTGACATCTAAGGCCATTTGCGCATAGGTCAATACCTTTTCATCACTATCTGTTGTTCTTCCTTGCGAACGAGAATCAACGGCAATCACTTGATATTTTTTAGAAAACGCCTCAATCATTCCTCCCATCATTTCTGATGATCCATAGCCACCATGTAGTAGAATGAGAGGCTCCCCCTTTCCATATATTTCGTAGTACATGGAAATGTCGCCAACTTGAACGCGCTTCCCAACTTTCGTATTGGAGCCATAAGGGATTTGAGCAATAAGGGTTTGGGATAGAAATAATATCCCTAAGAATAATAGTTTCTTCATTTCATAATATTTAAAGACTAAAAACAACTAAGCTTTTTATTTACTGAGGCAAATCAGAATTATTCATTTCACGATGAACTTTCCATTTTCCGTTTTCTTTTTTCCAAACGATTAAATATTTCCCGTTGCCAAAACTTTCTCCACTTTTTGTTTTAAAAACAAAAACACCTTCCTCTGTCAGGTAATTTTCATCTCCCCAAACTTCCATGGTTGTGATTTTAAGTCCACCTACATTCGTATTTCGGATAAATGCTCCCCATGCCTTGATTAAATTTTCCTTCCCTTTTATCGGTTTCTGATGGTCCGCCATCAAATAGCCATCCGTAGAATAAATGGACGCAATTCCCACAGAATCTCCATTTGCCATGAAATTTTCAGCTTCACGATTTGCTGCTTCAATTTCACTTTTTGCCTTTGCTAAATCGAAGCTTGATTTTGTGTCGGATTGACAAGAAAACAAGCTTGCGACAATGACTGCTGAAAATAATAGTTTCTTCATTTCAATTGAATTTAAGTTTAGTTCTTTTTATACAAATACCACATGCAAGTACTCAACATCGCCGGCATCACAGAGCCATGCGTTTCATCCGCAAATTCGACAAATTTGGTTTCGATGTTTTTGTAATGGCTTTTGAGTTGATTGTCAAAATAGCGTAAATCTTCGATCGCATCTTTGGGCTCTAAGCTACCAAAGGATAAAAACACTTTGCCATTAAATTCTTTGTGCGTCGCAGCATAATTTTTTTCTTTCGAACGAATTTCATTATTTAAATGAAGGCGTTGCGAAGAGCTATTAATTCCAAAACGATTAAACATTTCTGGCGCTTTAAACATAAGGTCGGCAACCAGATAACCCCCTAAAGAATGTCCTGATATGCCTCGATTCCCATTAAAGCCATATTTATTTTCAATTAATGGAAAGATTTGTTGGGTCAGCGTTTGAAGAAATAAATCGCCTTTTCCTGAAACAGTACTTCCCTCAGGCAAGTGAAAAACCTTGGCGTAGATGACATCATTCAAGGTGTCTTTTGAAAAAGTGTAATCAGGCCAACGGTTGATCAACCATTCACTGGTTGTCTTTTCTGGACCCGAAATCGTTACAACAATCACATCTTCAATCAAGTTTTCAAACTGAAGCGTGCGATGCGCTCCGTGTGCGATGGCCGCTGCATAATACCCATCCAAAATATAATACACTGGATATTTTTTGCTGGCATCATAACTTACGGGCAATGATACCTCCAAGGTGTATTTTGTTTTGTTGAATGTGGATGTCAAATCATACTTTGCCGTTAAGTCTTTCGTCAACGGAAATTGCGCATAAAGCGATTGGGATAGAAATAATATCCCGAGGAATAATAGTTTCTTCATGGTAAATAAATTTATGGGTTAATTTTTATTGGAATAAAGTACACGCATGGTCCGACTGATCATCGCTGGGCCAACCGAGTTATGTGTTTCGTCTTTGAAAAGGACAAACGTCGAATTAAACCCTTGATACTTTTTCAAGCCTGCTTCAAATTTCAACAGATTATCCAAGCCATCTTCTAATTCCGCAATGGAGAAAAACACCTTCGCGTTTAAATTCGTTTGGCCGTAATTAGCTTCGGCTTGAAAAATGTCATTATCCCAAAATAAAAAGGACGGGCTGTTGATTCCAAATTTGGTAAATAAGCCATCTCTTTTGAATAAAAGATTAGCCACATACAAACCACTTAACGAGTGCCCTGAAATTCCCCTTTCGTTATTCGTACTATACTTCGAATCGATCATGGGAATGATTTCATTTTTAATGATTTGATAAAATGTCTCTCCGCCTCCCGAAACCAAACCGGGCGATTTGATATTCCACATGTTCGAAAATGTACTGTCTTTCCTAGCTCGGTAGGTGAACGTATAATCGGTCCATCGTTTCACCAGCCATTCATAATCTGTTTTTTCGTCCCCCGCGATCGAAACTAAAATAAAATCATGAACCAAATTACCCATTTTAAGGGCTTTCATGGCCTCTTTGGCGATAGGAAACGCATAATAACCATCCAACAGATAAAAAACAGGATACTTCTTTTCTTTGGTATAGGTGGTCGGTAACGCTACCGAAATTTTATAGGTGCGGTGGTTTATGGCCGACGTCAAATTTATCTCGTCGGTGTGCATGGGCGCTGTGCTCCATTGGGCATTACCCAAACTAACACATGCAAAAAGCAAAATAATGGAAAGGCTGAATTTCATTTAGCTGTTTAGATTAGTTCTTTTTATACAAATACCACATACATTTATTCAACATAAGCGGGATGACCGACGCATGGGTTTCATCGGCAAATTCAACAAATTTGGTTTCGATGTTTTTGTAATGACTTGTTAATTGACCATCAAAATATCGAATATCTTCAATCATTTCTTTGGGTTCAAAGCTGCCAAATGAAAAATATACTTTTGCTTGATAGTCTTTGTTTGTTTCTGCAAATGATTTTTCAATATGTCTAATCTCATTGGACAGCCAAAGCCCTTGAAATGAGCTGTTTATACCAAAACGCTCAAACATGTTTGGCTTTTTAAACATGACATAAGCCACGAATTGTGCCCCCATGGAATGCCCAGATATCCCCCTTTTCCCATTGAAACTGTATTTGTTCTCGATAAAGGGAAGTATTTGATTGCTTAGGGTCTGTAGAAACAGTTCCCCTTTTCCTGAAACGGTGCTCCCTGCGGGTAGATTAAACATTTTTGCTTGTTTCACATCGTTTATCGTGTCACGTGAAAATGAAAAATCCGGCCACCTGTTAATGATCCATTCACTTGGCGTTTTTTCAGGCCCCGAAATTGTTACAACAACCACATCTTCGATTGAATTGTCTAGCTGAAGAAATCGATGCGCCCCATGTGCTATGTATCCCGCGTAATACCCATCTAAAATATAATACACGGGATATTTTTTATTGACATCATAGGTTACAGGCAATGATACTTCTAGCGTGTATTTTTTATTATTGTATTTCGAGGTCAAATCAAACTTTGCCGTTAAGTCTTTCGTCAAAGGGTATTGCGCATACATCGAATGAGCAAACAAGAGGACAAAAAAGAAGCAAATGTGTTTCATAGTCGTTGGGTAAATTAAATTGTAGTTATTGGTACATGCGAAAACCAAAATACGAAATCGCGCCAAAAGGGAAAATACAGTATATCAAACAGGACCATTCCATGCGCAATCATATAAAGGCCTACGATCAACGGAAATACCCAACGCGCTTTGGCTTGTTTACGTTCGCAATAAATGATCAGGAGAAAAACCACATAAAGCGTAAAAATCGTGGTCAAATAGGCCACAAATGGGTCGCTAATCACCCGAAAGGCAAAGCGAATAAAGGCCGGTTCGATGAATGCCAAACCTGTCACAATCATTCCCCGCGCATGTAATTGGTAATCCTTTTTGTACCGAATCGCAATGAAAAAAGCGGTCGCCAAAATGACCAAATCCTTGCATGAATTAAACGCCCCCACTAAATCATTATCCGTCAGCGGCCCTTGATGAGGTATGCGCGAATGGGTTAACAATAGGATCGAAATAAAGATCAGGGGAATCAGCAGATAGCTTATTTTTCCAAGCAAGCGATGAAGCGCTACTTGCTTTTTCCGAATTAAAATCGGTTGGATAATCAACAAGCTCATCCAAAGAATAAGCACCGTGGCATGGAAATGAAAATAGTAGGAGAAGTTGGCCGTTCCATTGAAAAATTTGGCAAAATACGATGGCCAAAAACCCAGGCATACCAACAGGATTAATCCGAAAAAGTAATAGCCTGATAAATCAAAGCGCAATTTTTTTACCTGTTTTTCCATGTGTGTAAACTTCAAGAATCAAGATAGTTTATTCCGATCAAGCGACAAATGTGACATCGAATAAACATGTTCCCAAAAAGGAAAAGGGAACAAATAACAAACAAAAAAGCCGACCAAGGGTGGTCGGCTTATACATTTAAAGATTATAACTTTTCCTCACCATCCAAAAATACCACTTATCCGAAAGTATCTTTCTTAGCATTAACAGCATGGGGCCTGGTTTACCTACAGCATAACGAATTTGATTACTATTGTCAGTTGCAGACTTAAAGATCATTCTGGCCACCACTTCTGGGCCTTCGGCGTCTTTCATTACTTTTTCTGCCGCTTCATTAAACTTTTGAATAAACCTGTCATATTGATTGGTGTCAGTAGGTTTAATAAACTGACGACTTCTTCCATAAAACTCTGTCACAATTGGACCTGGTTCGATGAGTTTCATTTTAATATTAAATTGATTTAACTCATAATGTAAGGACTCTGTAAAGCCTTCAACTGCAAATTTAGTCGCATGGTATATACTGTAAAGGGGAAAGGTAATTTTACCACCCATACTAGAAATTTGAATAATAGTTCCGCCTCCCTTTGGTCTCATCATTTGAATCGCTTCCCTTGTGACACGCATTAATCCGAAGACGTTCGTATTAAATTGTTTTTCAATAATTTCATCTGACATGGCTTCGAAAGTTCCATCTACGCCGTAACCTGCGTTGTTCACAACCACATCAATTTTACCAAACTCCTTTTGCGCAAACGACATCGCCATTTGAACACTTGCTAGGTTAGTTACGTCCAATGCGTATAATTTTACATTGGGGTACTGATTGAAATCTGTTTCGGTTTCCGGATTTCGTTGGGTAGCAATCACATTCCAGCCCCTGTTAGCGAATTCATAAACAGTTGCCTTTCCTATGCCACTAGACGTCCCGGTAATTAAAATGTTCTTATTCATCCTTTAATTGTTTGATTTTGAGCAAATCTATTGTCATAATTCCAAACCTACAACATTAGAGCATAGTCTATGGTTGACATTTATTTTTAATCCTCTATATTTGTTACATGCTTATAAATGAACTATCTAAAAGAACGGGGCTTTCTGCGCATACCATCCGCTTCTATGAAAAGTCGGGCTTGATTGAAGGCAAACAAAATGAAACGGTTAAATCGAATAATTACTATCACTACGATGAGGTGACCGTTGAAAAATTGGAGTTCATCCATGATGCCAAATCGGTGGGGTTTACCATCAAGGAAATAGGTCTAATGATTGATGCATGGTATAACCAAAAATATAGCAAAGCACAAAAACTGGAAATACTTGATGAAAAGTTGATTTCTTTAGACCAAAAGTTGAAGGAGATAAAGGAAATGAAGAAACAGATACTTCATTTCAAGGGTGATGTGTTAAATGATAGGTGCTAAGATAAAAAACAAAAAAGCCGATCATTTCTGATCGGCTTGCTCCCTCTCCTGGGCTCGAACCAGGGACCCCATGATTAACAGTCATGTGCTCTAACCAACTGAGCTAAGAAGGAATTTTGTTCCTATTGGGACTGCAAAAATAGGGGGACAATTCATTAAATGCAAGATTGCCCCCCATTTTTTTTGAAATTATTTCTTATCCGCTTTCTTGGCCTCCTTTTTCTTCACGACTTCACCATCCTTCAACTTCTTCGCAACCGTCGCATAAGGACCCGAAATGATCTCCTGGCCTTCCTTCAAGCCCGAGATAATCTCGATGTTCTCAAAGTCTGATATTCCCGTCTTCACAACGACTTGCTTAGCCTTACCTTTCTCTTCCACAAATACCACCTCTTTCGTGCTCTCCTTACGTTTCTTCGCCGCATTCGCATCGTCCTGTGTGGTTACCGCTGCTCCATCTGCTGGCTTCTCTTCGCCTTCTTTTGCTTCCGCTGGTGCACCTAATTCGCGTGTGGTTACCGCCGACAAAGGCACCGTTAAAATATTCGTTTTGGTATTTGTCAAAATCTCCACCGATGCCGTCATGCCTGGCTTCAAAGGATACGATAATTTTCCTTGGATCAAATCCGCATAAGAGCTGCGCAACACGCGAATCTTCACCTCAAATTCCGTTACCGCATCCGTCGTAACAGATTGCGCTGTACCCGACGAATTTGCCGAACTAGCCACTTCGTACACCACGCCCTTAAACTTGCGCTCAGACGAAGAGAATGCGTCTACATCGATTAATACCGTATCACCCAAACTCACCCGCGTAATGTCATTCTCATTCACATTCACACGCACTTCCATGTTATTCAAATTCGCGATGCGCAACATCTCCGTTCCCGCCATCTGTGAAGTTCCTACCACGCGCTCACCCAATTCCACATTCAACTTCGAAATAATCCCACTTTGTGGCGCATAAATCGTCGTCTTCGTTAAGTTTGTCTTCGCCTCTTTAAACGCTGCCTCCGCAGATTTTACGTTGAAGTTGGCCGCCTTCACATTCGCCTTCGCCGCTTCTAAATCTTGTTTGGCGACTAGATAGGCCGACTGGAACTGATCGAAATCTGAATCCGAAATCACCTTATCATTGTGCAAACGATTATTCCGATCAAAGTCTATTTTCGCCTTGCTCAATCGGGCTTCGCTTTGTGCTAATACCGCCTTACTCTGCTCTGAACTAGCCTTCATCGCATTCACCTGCGCCTCCGCACGTGCTAACAAAGACACATAGTTGTCCGGACGAATCTTCAATAATTCCTGACCGGCAACGACAGAATCTCCCTCAGCAACTTTCAAGGATACAATCTCCCCAGACACATCCGGCGACACTTTCACCTCAACCTCCGGCTGAATCTTACCTGAAGCAGAAACCTTCTCTACAATCGTACCTTTTAGGACTTTGGCATATTCCACCTCCGTAGGCTCCGCCTTCCCAATCCACTCCATCTTCTTCGCCAAAGCCAAGCCTCCAAAAATCAATATCACCACACCTGCGATGATCATCCATGTTTTTTTGTTATTCATAATCTTAATTGTTAGTCAGTCGCTAGTCAATAGTCACTAGTCAGGTTGTTTAATTTTTTCATTTAAAATATACTCAGCTTTTCCTCTGAGGGTCCCTAGGTTAAAACCTAGGGTTATAAAAAATTCTTATGCCACATCTCTTCACTCTTACTTCTAAACTCTTACCTCTTCATTCTTAGCTCTTAACTAAAACGTCAAACTCTTCCCTTGGTAATAATCCAAAATCTTCGTCCGAAACACAAAATCATATTTCACTTGAATCAAGGCCAAACGCGCCTTATCCAAATTCGTCTTCTGTAAATTATAGCTCACAAAATCAATCGTTCCCGCGTTAAAACGACTCTCTGACGCTCGGAAACTTTCCTCCAAGGCCGAAACTTGTTGGGAAGATGCCTCATATTTATTCGCCGCATTCACCATGTTCACATAAGCCTGCTCAATGTTTTGACGCAAAGTCAAACGTGCACGATCAGCCTCAATTTCTGCATTTTGCTTCTGCAAGCCCGCCTGCATTACCCGCGTGCGGTTCGCATATTTGGCAAAAATCGGAATGTTTAAATTCAACGAAACTACCTTATTCTGCGTATTATTTAATTGATCAAAATACGCCACCGTCGTTCCCTCGCCATATTTCGGCTGTACCGTTGAAACCGGATAATTCGTTCCTCCTATTGCTACAGATCCTAAGTTGACCGTTTGCGTGCCTAATAATTCCACCGACTTCAATGCGTTCGATTGATTCGCCGACCAGCTTCCACTCATCGATAGGGTAGGGAGGCGTAAGGCTTTCGCAACATCCACGCCTTTCGAGGCTCCTTGCACACGGAAATCCGCGGCACGAACCAAAGGCTGAATGTCCAAGGCTTTGGCATAAATCGCATCGACCGATAAATCATAAGCCTTCGAGGAAGGAACCGGCACTTGAATCCGTTGCAAATCAAATGCCCGAATGCTCGAATCATTCAATAGTTGTTGCAAGGTCAATTTGTTGATGTCTAAGGTACTTTGAAAAGACACGACATTGGATTCTTCATTCGCTAATTGTGCCTTCAAATCCAAAACATTCGATATCGGCAAAGTACCTGCAGTCACTAATTTCTGCGTACGCTCAATTTGTAATTTGGTGATTTCCGTCTGCGCTTTGGCAATCGATAATTGATCCTCCGCATTCAAAATGGATAAATAAGAAAGCACCACCTGCAAAGCAATATTCTCGCGCATCGATTGCAAATCCTGCTGCGTCGCCTTCAGTGAAAACTCATTTTGCAAAACCGTATTACGCAACTGGCCACCATTAAAAAGCGTCATATTGGCATTCAAACCGATGTTGTTGTAATTGATATTCCGAGAATCGTAACCATTGGTATACGGGTTAATCGACCGACCAAAACTCGCCGCTTGATTAATATTTCCCCCCAAAGATGGCAATTGATTGTATTTCGCTTGTTGGTACGTCAACTCCGCATTCTTCAAGTTCACCTCATAAGACTTCACCGTCAAATTATGCTGCAGCGCGATGTCCACGGCTTGGCTTAAACTCAAATGAACCACCTGCGCATTGCCTTGAATGGCAGTCTGCGCGTGAGCTCCCCAGGACAATCCTGCCAACAAGGTAAGCGAAAGGTATTTTTTAATAGACATAGGCGTCGATAGAATTAGTTCACAATAATACACAAATGCGTTTTGTGCAAGTTTGATTTTTGGATAAACGGCAAGAGTCGCTGATAAAATCCGCGATTACTGCACAACAGGGAAACGGCGTTTCGCCTCCGCACGTGAAAAAGCATTAAAATGCCACCACTCAAATTCAATCCGCATAAAGCCCGCTGCTTGCATGGCTTCCCGCAAAATCAATCGGTTTTGATAAGCTTTTTGGCTTAGTTGGCCTGATGCCAAAAACACCTGCTCCTTGGAAGGATAGGCCAAATCGCCAAAAAAATCATATTTCGTTCCCATGTCCAAGGGCTTTCCGTTCGCATCCGCCACCGTTAAATCCAAAGCAGATCCATAGTTATGAATGGAATGTTGCTTAGGATCCGCCACGTATTTTTGGCGCTCCGAAGGCGGATATTGCGTTAGCGTATTCCAAAGTACCCATTGAATGGAAAGGGGACGTGCGGCATCGTAAATCAATAAATGAAAACCTGGGTGTTTCTTTTCTAGGGCAGCCTGCGCTTGTTGAAGCATCGCCATAACCGGTTTTTGCACATAGGCATGTCGCAGACAACCATAAACATCCTTGCCCATGAAATTATCCGCCGTCCCATATTTCAATTCCACCAAAACCCCGGGGGCATTGGATGTAACCTCAAGCAAACCTTGTTTTTCCATGGCAAGCTCATACGAACACGTCGTTTTTTGTGCCCAAGCAGCAAAGGTGAGGAGGACTAAGGCAATCGTGCGCATAATAATCGGAGATTTTGCCTAAATTTAACCAAATTTCCTCGACCCTATGGCATTAAATTGGATTTGGTTTTTATTCTTCGGTGTGGCATTTGTAGTCGCAATCATTCAATATCTCTTCTTTGGGAATGCCGAAATATTCAAAATCCTCGTGGATGGCATGTTCGATTCCGCTGAACTAGCCGTCATGAAAATTGCCTTGCCTTTGGCAGGTGTTATGACTTTTTTCATGGGCATCTTACAAGTAGGAGAGAAGGCGGGAGCGATTCAATTTTTAGCCAAACGCATCGGACCCTTTTTCACCCGTTTGTTTCCGGAAATTCCCAAAGACCATCCGGTGCACGGGCAAATGATCATGAATTTTTCAGCCAATTTATTGGGTTTAGACAATGCGGCGACGCCTTTTGGTCTGAAAGCGATGCAGAGTTTACAAGAAGTAAACCCCGATAAAGATACGGCCTCCAATTCTCAAATCATGTTTTTGGTACTGCATTCCGCAGGCCCTGTATTGATTCCTTTGAGTATTATGGCCCAACGGGCCATTTATGGAGCGCAAGACGCCTCTGATATCTTCATTCCTTGCCTCATGGCAACTTATGCGACGACAATTACGGGTCTGATTTTTGTATCCATCAAACAAAAAATCAACTTATTAGAACCTGTACTTTTCGCCTGGTTGGCCGGCCTAACCGCCTTTCTCGGAGCCATCTTGTGGTACTTCAGTTCCTTACCCAAAGAGGCCATCGAAATGCAGTCTAAAGTCTTCTCGAATGGCTTTCTATTCTTGCTGATTTTCTCTTTCATTGCCGCGGGAATGCGCAAGAAAATTGACATTTTCGGAACGTTTGTGGAGGGCGCTAAAGGCGGATTTGAGACTTCCGTGAAAGTCATTCCATATTTAGTGGGGCTATTAGTCGCGATTTCTTGCCTGCGTAATTCGGGCGTTTTGGGCTATATGGTTGACGGAATCAAATACTTGGTGGATTTGTCGGGCATCGACAACCGCTGGGTGGATGCGATGCCTACCGCCTTGTTGCATCCAGTGAGTGGCAGTGGATCGCGCGCGATGATGATTGATACGATGAAAACTTTCGGATCTGACTCTTTTGTGGGGCGCCTATCCTGTGTATTCCAAGGCTCTGCTGAAACCGTTTTATACGTCGTGGCTTTGTATTTCGGATCTGTTCAGGTGCGCAATATTCGATACACCTTGTGGGCGGGCTTGTTCGCAGATTTTGTTGGAATCGCCACTGCGATTTGGGTGAGCTATTTGTTCTTTGGCTAGTTCAAAGGCAAAACCAAAGAGACATTTCCGCCGATAACATCCGGTTTCCAAAGACCTTTGTCGGCGCCAAGCGACGCCTTCAAATGTGCATCATATCCCATCAATTGGACAGGTCGTTGCCATTGCACACCAACAGATACCTGCTTGAGGGCATTGGTATATTCATTTCCGTAGGATCCAATTGCATTGGATAAACTCCCTCGGATCAGAATTTCATTTTCGCCCCATTTTCCACTCGCGGCAACATAAAAAGTTTCAACCCGACTGTTATCGAAATACACAGCATTCCCTGGAGAGAGGTCTGTTTCAGAGTCCAAAGTCATGAGCGGCGTTCCTATCCCGTGACCCATATAGGTCCATCCATCGCGATAAACACTATTATTTTGATAATTATCTTGGCCTCTTAAAATCCCAATATTGCCAGCGCCACCAGAACCGCCTTGAGATGTCGCATTAAAATATTCAACAACAAGTTTCAATATACCTTGATCTGCCTTTCTTGTGAATGCAATCCCATGCAAACCGTCGGTAATATTATTTCCATAATACAGCGATCCGTCTTCATAAATACTTTGGCGATAGAAAAATACTTTGGCTTTTTTCCAATCTATTTCCATTCCAATATCCACAGAACCGAGGTGATTGCCTAATCGATTCCAACCATCATTGACACCATATGTTGCGGTATCTCCGCCTACTACGTTCATACTTTGGCCCGTAATCATATAGATGTATTCTTTCAAACCCGTTACAATCTTCCCATTACGTGCCGCGATATTATAGGGATCGGCATATTTTAATGTTCCGCCCCACTGCACTTGATGATTAAATCCACCGTAAAATTTAAATAACCAATTGGGCTTGCCTAATCGGCCATAAAATGACTTTTGATGCAAATAAAAATCTGCCACATCGCTTCGTTGGTTTTCAAACCACCCGTGTGCATAATTACCCTTAAAACCGACAACGCCATTAATAAATTTAGGAGCCCAATAGTCGTTGACAACCAGATTAATCATGGGCATAGGAAGCGCATTGCCCGACCAAATATAAGATCCCGAACTGAGCGTCGAGTCACCTAATCCTTGGATTTGTTTCTTGCGACCCGCTTGTAATTCAAATATGCCAAATTTGCCTTTCAAATAAGCCTCTTGCAACAACACATCAGCTTTGGTTTCGGTTAAATTAACCAAAGCTTTAACACCATAACCCCAACTTGTACGCTTATTTACTTTGAAAAAATCACCAAATGACACCCCTGCGGTAGCATAACTTTCTTTGGTTGGTACGGCTCCATATTGATTTGCGCGCAACCAGAATGGGGTGTAGGTTCCCGAAGTTAATCCCATGCCTAACTCAATGCTGGGTTCTTTTTTTTCCTGCGCTTGAGCGCCGAAGGCTAGCAACAATACAAATATGAAGGCGCAAAGACGCATGAAATCGGTTTTAGGCCTGCAAAATACGAAAAAAGAATTAAGAAATCTGTGGAGACGCGATAGACTTAGAGTGTGTGCAATATGTAGAGACGCGATACCTCGCATCTTTCTTAACATATTAACGCGATTATCACATCTCTACAATTCTGACAAACGGTTAACCAACATACTGATTATTTATAACGAATTCGATTATCGAATTGACCACAAATGAAGTATAAAGTACATTTGTCAAACAACCTTAACCACTACAAAATGCTAGCTCATAAAACCAAAAAAACGTTACATTTGATTATGAAAAGAAGAATCCAAATCTTTCCAAAGGATAAAAAACAGCGATTAGCCTTGACTCAATGGCTACGCGAAAACAATATCCCATATGAAGAATTAGATTCAAAATATGATCCGGCAATTGTTGAAAAGGTTCTCGATGGAAAACGTAATATTGAAGAGGGCAATTTTATCAAATTTACGCCGGAAATGTTGTGGAAATAATACTATCACCACAAGCGCTATTAGATTTGGAGTATTGGAAGTTCACAGGCCAGAAATTGATATTAAAAAGGATTGAAGCTTTATTAGATTCCATACAACAAGACGCATTTAGGGGAATCGGGAAACCTGAAAAACTTCGATTTCAACTTGCGGGTTGTTGGTCCAGACGTATCAATGCTAAACACCGAATCATTTACGAGATAACCAACAATTCCATACTTATATTGAGTTTAAGGGGGCATTATTTATCGTGAATAATAGAGAATCGCGGCATCTATACTACGTACTATTTCCCTGCGGACTATCGGCTGATGCGTAAATGACATAAAAGGCAAACAGACGCGAGGTATCGCGTCTCTACAATATGGGAATTACTCCACCCTCGCCACCAACTCAAATCCCAAGGAGTCAATACGTAATCGCACTTCGTGCCGATTTTTAATCCCCATCACTTCCGCTTGTTGGCCTTTCAAGGCACCCGCATCAATGGTAATAAAATCACCTACTTGAAGCGTATTTCCAAATACCTCAACGGCTGCATGCTCCGATAAAAATTGTTGGATCGCCAAAATCTCATCGTCTTGAATGACGGCTGGCTTTTGTAACCAATAGACAAAATTGACAACGCCTAGGGTCCGACGAACCGTTGCGCTTTGTTTCTCTAAATCAATATTGACAAAAACGTACGAACGAAAAAGAGGCTCCTCGGTGACTTTTCGTCGGTCCGACCACTGTTTTTCGCGCTTATTTACGGGGCAATAGGCCTCGATTCCTGCCTCTTTTAAACGTAAGGCCACTTTTTTCTCTGTGCGAGATTTCGTGTAAACCGCATACCAGGCCATCTTATAATCGAGCGTCTACGATGGATTTATCTAAAATTGATTTGATATCAAAAAGCACCCCATCTTTGGCTTTCAATTCGCCAAAGGCGAGATCCAAAAATTCCCGGTGCGCCACTGTTAACACAATGGCATCATAGGCCTGACCTAATTCCGAAACAAGACTGATACCATGCTCATGTTTAACCTCTTTGGCATTCGCCCAAGGATCATAAACATCCACTTCCATACCGAAATCAAACAGCTCTTTGTAAATATCTACCACCCGCGAATTTCGAATATCCGGGCAGTTTTCTTTAAACGTGATGCCCAACATTAAGGTTTTGGCACCGCCGATTTTCTTTCCTTTTTGAATGAGTAATTTGACCAACTTATTGGCAACAAAAATTCCCATGTTATCATTAACTCGTCGGCCGGATAGAATAACCTGCGGATAATAGCCCAAACTCTCCGATTTATGCAATAAATAGTATGGATCGACCCCAATACAGTGGCCGCCTACTAAACCGGGCTTAAAATTCAAGAAATTCCATTTGGTTCCCGCAGCTTCTAAAACCTCGGTCGTGTCAATGCCCATCCGATCAAAGATTAAGGAAAGCTCATTAACAAAGGAAATATTGACATCGCGCTGAGCATTTTCAATCGCTTTACTCGCCTCAGCAACTTTTAACGATGAGGCCTTGTGCGTGCCAGCGACGATAATCGATTTATATAATTGATCCACCCACTCCGCAATTTCCGGCGTAGAACCTGACGTAACTTTTTTGATCTTCGTTAATGTATTAACCTTATCGCCAGGATTAATGCGCTCTGGCGAATAACCACAGAAAAAATCCTGATTAAAGACCAATCCCGAGTGTTTTTCCAACACCGGCACACAATCTTCCTCCGTGCAACCTGGATAAACCGTGGATTCATAAATCACCACGTCACCCTCTTTCAAGACCTTACCGATCATCTCAGATGCCTTTAGCAAAGGAGTCAAATCAGGCTTTTTGAAATGATCAATAGGCGTAGGAACCGTAACAATAAAGGTATTACAAGTCGCTAAATCCGCCACTTGTGAAGAAAAACGCAAATTTTTCGATTCAGCTAATTGGCCCGCACTAACCTCTTGGGTACGATCTACTCCCGACTTCAATTCATCAATGCGCGAAGCGTCGATATCAAAACCCAAGGTCGGATAAATCTTCCCAAACTCCACAGCCAGTGGGAATCCCACATAGCCCAAACCTATTATCGCAATCGATGGATTCATCTTATTTGGTAAATAATTGTACGTCGGAAGCCATCATGTCTTTCACCAAAGCAGGTAAATCATATTGCAATTTCCAGCCTAATTTTTCCTTTGCTTTGGTAGGATCACCGATCAACAACTCAACTTCTGTAGGGCGGAAATAACGCGGATCAACTGCCACGACTTCCTTACCAATTTCGACTTGATACAAAGGATTGTTGCACGCGGCAATAGTTGCAACTTCATTCACACCCTCGCCTGTAAATTTAATTTCAATACCTACCTCACTAAATGCCATGCGGATAAAATCACGAACGGTCGTCGTAATTCCTGTTGCAATTACAAAATCCTCCGGTTTTTCTTGCTGCAAAATCAACCACATTGCCTCAACATAGTCCTTGGCATGTCCCCAATCGCGTTTCGCGTCTAAGTTTCCTAAATACAATTTATCTTGTTGGCCCAACGCAATCTGCGCCACACCCCTTGTAATTTTTCGTGTTACAAAAGTTTCTCCACGCAATGGAGACTCGTGGTTGAACAAAATCCCATTCACAGCAAACATATCATAAGCTTCACGGTAATTCACCGTAATCCAATAGCCATATAATTTAGCAACGGCATAAGGAGAGCGTGGATAAAAAGGTGTTTTTTCCGACTGAGGAACCTCTTGTACCAAGCCATATAATTCCGACGTGGACGCCTGATAAATCTTTGTTTTCTTGGTTAAACCCAATAAACGAACGGCTTCCAAAATTCGCAAAGTACCAATTCCATCAACCTGAGCAGTATATTCGGGTTCGTCAAAAGAAACTTTGACATGTGACATCGCGCCTAGATTGTAAATTTCATCTGGCTGAACGTCCTGAATGATCCGAATGATATTTGTCGAATCACTTAAATCACCATAATGCAAGTGGAAATTGGATGAATCAACATGCGGATCTTCATATAAATGATCGATTCGTTGCGTATTGATCAAAGAGCTTCTACGCTTAATTCCATGAACTACGTAGTTTTTACTCAACAACAATTCTGCTAAATAGGCTCCATCTTGACCCGTAATACCCGTAATTAAGGCTACTTTTTTATGCTGTGACATACATCCAATTTAATGACTCCTTGCGGAATATTTTTTCAAACCTCAAAATTACGAAATTTTAGCAGAGCACTAAAGCTAATTCGTGAAAACACTTTATTTTATTCATACAATGCCAAAATGGCCTTTTCGTGTTTGGCATAAATAGCCTTGCGTTTCAACTTCAAGGTAGGTGTAATTTCTCCATCTTGAACGGTAAACAAACGAGGTAATAAAACGAATTTCTTAACCTGTTCATATTTGGCCACTGAACCCATGGTGGACATTACCTCTTCCTCCACTTTACGAATAACATCTTTATGGTTGATCAATTCCTCGGGCGTACCAACTGGGATTCCATGTTGCTTACACCAAACACCTAAAGCCGCAAATTCAGGAATAATTAATGCCGCAGGGAATTTTTGTCCTTCACCTACGACCATGCATTGTTCGATAAACGCGGATTCTTTTAGTTTATTTTCCACCAACTGCGGTGCAACGTATTTACCACCCGAGGTTTTAAATATTTCCTTTTTACGATCCGTGATCTTCAGATACTTGCCTTCAACCATTTCGCCAATATCACCCGTGTGGAACCAACCGTCTTTATCAACAGCCTCAGCCGTTGCTTCTGGGTTTTTGTAATATCCGACCATCACAGAATCCCCGCGCACACAAATTTCTCCATCTTCTGCAATTTTCAATTCCATGCTATCTACCAAAGTTCCCACACATCCAATTCGGAAATCTGGTGGATTAACTTGCGATACCGAAATAACGGGCGAAGTCTCTGTCAACCCATATCCTTCACTGACTGGAACACCAGCCGCCCAGAATACACGTGATAAACGAGGTTGTAAGGCCGCGGAACCTGAGGCAATCAAACGCACATTTCCACCTAAAGCCTCACGCCACTTACTGAATATCAATTTCCGATAAACTGCTAATTTGATGGAATCCACTAAACCCAATTTAACCATCGGGTCATATTGTAAACCAAATTCAATTGCCCCAAAAAATAATTTACGTTTGATACCCGTTAACTCATTGCCTTTGGCCAAAATCTTATCGTAAACTTTCTCCAATAAACGTGGAACCGAAGCAAACATGGAAGGCTTAACCTCTTTGATATTATCCGCAATGGTTTCCATGCTCTCCGCGTAATACACCGAAACGCCATAAGACATGTACATGTAAATGTCGGTCCGCTCATAAATGTGACAAAGCGGTAAAAAACTTAAAGCACGATCTGTTGCGTATAAATCAAAAAACTTCCCGCGAATTAACGCTTTTACGTTGGAAACAATGTTGTGATGGGTCAACATGACTCCTTTTGGCCGACCGGTTGTTCCCGATGTATAAATTAAGGTCAATAAATCACTTGGCTTTACTGCATCTTGCAAAGGTTTTAAGGGTGCTCGATCCTGACCAAAACCAGCATCTTTCACATCAGTCCACATATCCGCTCCTTCAACTGGATCGAAAGTATAGATCTTCTTTATCTTACGATTTCCTTTCGCAGCTTCTTTCGCTTTAAGAAATAATTCTTCTCCCTCCACAAACACATACTTCACTTCTGCATTCTCAAAAATGAATGCATAATCTTCCACAGTAATCGTTGGATACATCGGCACCGAAACAGCACCAATCAATTGAATAGCAAAATCAACAAAATTCCATTCCGGGCGATTGCCCGATATGATGGCAATTTTATCTCCTGGTTTAATCTTCAAAGCCAAAAGTCCCAAAGCAACATCTTGAATGATATCCAACGTTTCTTCCGAACTATATTTTCGCCATTCTCCATTTCGCTTCAAACAAAACAAATCCGATTTATGAAGCTGATCGTAAATCGGCAGTAAATCAAATACGCGGGTGAAATTTGAAAATTCAAGCATGATTGAGTTTGTTGATTATGAATATCAAAGTTAACAAATCAGCCTTTCGATTTGCACTTTTAAACGATTTTTTTGTACACAATAGTCTATTGTCCACAAGTTATCCACAATACAAGGGGTATAAATATGCTATTCTATCTTTTTAAATTATTTATTTATAATAAAATATCAATATAACATCAAAAACGGTATACCCTGCCGGCGTCAAACGGTAGATTTCATTTATCCACACATATAAATTAAAAAAAGAAAAACTTTTTAAAATCTTTTCTTTTGTTTCTCTTTGTTGTTCTCTGTGGATATGTGGATAAGTCAAAATTTGATTTGTAATATGCTATTAATCAGGAAGATGATAATTTTAAATAGCTTATCAACTTGTGGATAAGATTTCCGTATTGCGTGGATAAGTGTGGACTTATACACATTTTCCACAGGGTATGGAATTTTATCCACATTCGTCCACAGGAATTGTGGATAAAATGGGGGTTTATTGGGTACTTATCAACACATCACTAATCTGAAAGTTGGCCTTCAATTTGATCTTGCTTGGAAAGAAATAAATTGACTCGGGCTTTTCTTTTGTTTTAAAGTTGCCTAAATCCCAAAGTCCATTTCCATTGCGATCTTCAATGGCACGTAATTCATATAAACCAGGTTCCACGTGTGGGAAATTAAATGTGTTTTCGCCCGTTTGTTGGTATGCCAAAGCCTTCGTATCCGATTTGATTAACTGAAAGACATGTTTGCCTTTAGGTGTGTTGATACTCCCTGAAATACTTCCATAATTTTCTAAATCTTGAAATTCAAAAGCTTGCGTAAATACTTGGGAGGAATCTTTTTCTACACTGACAAAAGCATGCTTCGCAAATTTCAATTCAAAACGATTACGCAAAGGCAAATAAGCTTTCTGAATGCTTAATTCATTGACAAAGCTATTCCAGTTATAAGCATCATCCGGCAATTGAATTTCTTCATCGGGACCTGTTACGAACGAGATCGCTTTTGTGTTTATCAAAGCGATTGGTTTCGGAAATTTAATTACAATCGAATCCTCAGGACTTAACAAATGGTTACTTGCTGGAAATACTTCCATACGTAAAGGTGTATTGACGACCTTTTCTTTCTTATTGGGTTCTCTAAATTTTAGCTTCAATGCTAATGTCGTTACTCGATTTAATGAATCCGTTACGATAGCCGATATACGAACAGTATCTTGATGTTCCACGTTTCCCACATAGAAACGTAGGTTTCGGTGTGATTCAATCTGGTATGATAGATTTTTTGGTTGGATCTCAATCGATTTTACACCTCTCGATAATTCATATAAAACCGTTTTTGCTGTGCTTGTTGTCTTGCTAATTTTCAAGGGATCTTGATTTTGTAAAGCAATTTTAAAGTCTTGCGTTTCGCTTTTCTTTAAATCAATAAAGTTTTGTGTGATGAAATCAACAGGTTCTTTGTTTGAATTATAGACTAAATTATTGTTGATGTCATTAAATGCCGCCATGTAATATTTGCCAGCTGCAATGTTCTCAATTTGGTAATTTCCTGAAGTATCTGTTTTCGTAAAATAATATGGTTTTGCCTGATCAATGCGTAAGGTATCCGTGTAAGGATAGAGGCCGACCAAAATAGATTCCAGCTTTTTATTTGTCTCCAAATGTTTTACCTGGCCGCTGATTTGCAAGGAATCAATGTCGGATCCCGTACTGAAAACAAGTTTGATGTTTTTGCCTTTATTGCGCTCCGACATATCTTCAATTGCATTCCGGAAATTGAAGGTATAGGTCGTGTTTTTATGTAGTGTGGAGTCCAATAGTAATGTCACGCCCGTAGGTCGGATACGGGTTTCATATGTTCCCACATTCGGAGTGATCAACAATTCTTGATTCAAATTTCGAATGGATACATATTCATTGAAATTCAATTCGATTTTCTTCCCCGTATAATTTTTGCTTTTGTTTAGCGGAATACTAGTTACAATTTTGGGAGCTAATGTATCTTTTTTTCCGCCTGGAGGACTTGCAGTTTGTGCACAACGCTGAAACATGCTCAAGCTAATGAACAGGATAAATGTGACGAATGCGAGTTTTTGCACGAATTTAGGCATGTTCAAAAATATAGATATTACTTGAATAATTACCTGTTTTGAAATAGGCCATTAGGTTAGACCAAAGGCCGACGAAAAAAGAAGTGATTAATTTCTTGCTTCCGGTTTTGTATTCGTGACTCAACAGTGCAATGTAAAAACTGTCGAAAATTTGGCCATGTTGTTTGGCTAATTTAAATCCGTGTTTTTTGGCAATTGACTGAATGGTTTCAGGATTGAAATGATAAATGTGTCGTGGAACATCATAGGCCGCCCAAAATTCTTTAAAATAATCCGCATCAAAAGATTTCGAATTGGGTAAGGCTAAAAGCAATTTACCCCCTGGATTTATGCGTTTTTTGAAGAACTC
Organism: Aquirufa echingensis; assembly: GCF_042714525.1. Taxonomy (NCBI): domain Bacteria; kingdom Pseudomonadati; phylum Bacteroidota; class Cytophagia; order Cytophagales; family Flectobacillaceae; genus Aquirufa; species Aquirufa echingensis. The sequence continues at coordinate 231,617 of NZ_JBBKYA010000001.1, forward strand.
AAAATAGGCGTCGATTTCATACACATGTTCCAAGACATGCCACAAACTGATCAATTCAAATTGAGGTTCTTCTGGGATGGCCTGTAAATTTGGGAATATGCTTTGACCTGTTAATGCTGCTGCACGCGCTGCCGTTTCGGGATCGAGTTCCATGCCAAAGGTATTCCAACCGTCTTGTTGGCATGCATGTAAAAAGTGTCCATTGCCACAACCGATATCCAATAAATTTTTAGTCCCCTTTTGTTCGCCTTGAATCAAATTTGTTTTTTGTTTCAAGGTTATTTTTCGAACCGCGTGGTAAAGCTTATTGATGAATCCTTTTTGCGTATTGCTGTGGGAGATGTAATTCTCCGACTGGTAAAAATAGCTAGCTTGTTCTGCTTCCGGTCGTGGGTTTGTGAAGAGTAAATCACATGCTGCACAACGAACGATGTTGAAGGTATTTTTTGAAACGGTATAGTCTTTGGCTTGTAAATGTGTGGTCATTTCTGACGAACCACATGCCGGACAGTTTTGTAATGTCTCCATAATTAACGACCCATAAATAAAAGTAAAATCGAAACGTCAGCGGCAGACACACCTGAGATGCGGCTCGCTTGACCAATGGTTTGTGGACGAATCGATTTAAGTTTAATGCGCGACTCTGTGGACAAGGTTTTGATTTTGTCATAATCGAAGTTCGCCGGAATCGCCAAATCCTCCATGCTCTTCATCTTGTTTACCATCAAGCGTTCTTTCTCAATGTAGCTTTCATACTTGACAATAATTTCGACTTGCTCGAGCACTTCTTGCGAATATGCTTCTTTGATACTTTGCCCAATTTCGTGTTGGAGAATTTGTTCAAAACTTAAGTCGGAGCGCTTCAATAAATTAATCAATGGCGCCCCCTCCTTCAATGTTGCTGTACCTTGTTCTTGCAACCAATCGTTGATTTCCGCAGGCTTCACTTTCGTTGTTTGAATGGTTTCAATTAACGCAGCTACTTGTTCCTTTTTGTTCAGGTAAGTATCCAAACGTTCTTGCGTAGCCAAACCCAAGCCGTAGCCTTTTTCGGTTAAGCGCTCATCAGCATTATCTTGTCTTAATAAGGTTCTAAACTCTGCGCGAGACGTAAACATGCGGTAAGGCTCATCCGTACCCTTGTTGATTAAGTCGTCAATCAAAACGCCAATGTAAGCCTCCGATCTCGATAAAGTAAACGGTGCTTTTTTGTGTGCTTTTTGATGCGCATTGATACCAGCCATTAATCCTTGGCAAGCAGCTTCCTCGTAGCCTGTCGTTCCGTTAATTTGTCCGGCAAAATATAAACCCGAAACACGTTTCGTTTCTAAAGTCGCATTCAATTGCGTTGGTGGGAAATAGTCGTATTCGATCGCATAACCCGGTCGGAACATTTTCGCATTTTCAAATCCAGGGATTAAGCGGATGGCTTCGAATTGAATGTCTTCTGGAAGGGATGTTGAAAATCCATTCACATAAATTTCAACGGTATTCCACCCTTCGGGTTCTACGAAAATTTGATGGGAATCTTTGTCGGCAAAGCGATTGATTTTATCTTCTACGGATGGACAATAGCGCGGTCCTAAGCCTTTGATTCTTCCTGCAAACATCGGACTTCGATCAAATCCTTTGCGAAGCACTTCGTGTACTTTTTCATTCGTATGTGTAATCCAACATGAGCGCTGCTCTTGGATAGGTGTCTTCGTCAAATAAGAAAAGGAGCTTGGGTTCTCATCTCCTTTTTGTTCTTCCATTTTGGAATAATCTAAACTCCGACCATCCACACGCGGTGGCGTTCCTGTCTTCATCCGACCTGCTTCAAATCCCAATTGAACCAATTGTTCTGTGATGCCGCCAGCCATGGGTTCAGCCATTCTTCCTCCGCCAAAATGTTTTTCCCCAATATGGATTAAACCATTTAAAAATGTACCATTCGTTAGTACAACCGTAGGTGCAAAATACTGCATTCCCAATCGGGTGTTCACTCCTTTCACTTCGTCGTTTTCAACGATTAAGCCTTCCACAGAATCTTGCCAAAAATCAACATTGATATTTTGTTCCAAAGCCCAGCGCCATTCTTCTGCAAAACGCGCGCGGTCCGATTGGCATCTTGGCGACCACATCGCTGGCCCCTTCGAACGATTCAACATTCGAAACTGAATCATAGTTTTGTCGGAAATGATTCCCGACATCCCTCCTAGGGCATCTACTTCACGAACGATTTGACCCTTTGCCACACCCCCCATCGCCGGGTTGCAGGACATCTGGGCAATCGTTTGCATGTTCATCGTAATCAACAACACCTTTGAACCCATTTGGGCTGCTGCATGCGCCGCCTCACAGCCTGCATGCCCCGCTCCTACTACGATTACGTCATATGAATTCTGCATCATCTTCATTTATGTTTCACGTGGAACACGTATTATCTTTTTGCCAAATAGTAATTTTCCTTATTCGTCATCTGGTCTTTGTCGGCCTTCGCCTTGTCCTTGTACCCACAAAGATGCAACAGGCCATGCACCATGACGCGTTGCAATTCGCTTTCTTCTGTCCCAAATTTTTGCGCATTTTCCAGGATGCGATCATAGGAAATAAAGATGTCTCCTTCAATTATTTTAGGGTCATCCGAATTGTCAAACGTCACGATGTCTGTGTAGGTATCGTGTTGCAAATAATTCTGGTTAATCTCCAATAAATAGCTGTCGGAGCAAAACACATAATTCAACTCTCCTATCTTTTTTTGCTCTTCTTTCGCAACCGCTTGCAGCCATTGCTTGTGCTTGATTTTGTCTTGCAGCTTGAAAGAAACGTCTTCTGTATGGAAACTGATCATATTCGTTTATTAAACCGCGAATTTACGAAAAAGCATCCTCGAAATGCTCGATTTTAACAGCTTGTGGAAAAAAAGTAATGGAAATCGTATCAAACTGTATTTCGCCATGCCATTTTTCTTCCAATTGAAAGCTTTCTGCCGCGTGGTGATAGCGCCGAATTTTGCCTTTTCCTATTTGTTCTTCGGGTTCCCCATAGCAAATCGAATGTTTTGATTTGATTTCAATGAAGAATAACCGTTGGCTTTTTTGCGCAACAATATCTACTTCTGCCTGGCCGCTTCGGTAGTTTTTGTCACGGATATAATAACCCTGTTTTCGTAAATAATCAGTTGCTAGATATTCTGCCCTTTTCCCAAGCCTTAAATGTTTCGCCATTCTTGTATATTTGCTTTCCCAAAAGAACAGGTTTCTTTGGGGCGAACATAACAGTAAGCTGATAATCTCGATGCCAAATAAAAATGTCCAATTTGTTGATTTGGGACTTGTGCCCTACAAGGAAACCTGGGATCTCCAAGAGTCCTTGATGGCGCATACGGCCGGCATTAAATTGGCAAATCGAAATGTGGCTGAGTCGGACTTGAAGTCTACCCCCAACTTCCTTTTGTTCTGCGAACACCCACATGTTTATACCTTGGGAAAGAGCGGGGACGAGTCTCATTTGTTGATGCAAGAGTCTTTTTTGCATACGATTGGCGCTAGCTTTTTCAAGATCAACCGTGGTGGCGATATTACCTATCATGGGCCGGGCCAACTGGTCGGCTACCCAATTTTAGACCTAGAAAACTTCTTTACAGATATTCATTTATATCTCCGCATGCTGGAAGAAGCCATCATGCGAACATGTGCCCACTATGGTTTGGTGGCTGGGCGAATCGAAGGCTTGACTGGTGTGTGGATTGACCCAGAATCTGACAATCCACGAAAGATTTGTGCTTTTGGCGTGAAGGCTTCTCGTTGGATCAGCATGCATGGATTTGCCTTAAATGTGAATACTGACCTATCCTATTTCGGACATATCGTGCCGTGTGGTATTGCAACTAAGGGCGTAACTTCTTTACAGCAAGAGCTAGGCCAAACGATGGACTTGGACGAAGTTAAGCGCCTTGTTTTAGCGAATCTTCAAGCGCTTTTCTTATTTACACCCCAACATGTTTCACGTGAAACATTGCCTAAGCTAGAAACGAATGAACTTTAAAAACACGCTTTTTCTTGATATTGAAACCGTGTCTGGAAAATCGGATTTTTCCCAGATTTCTGAAAAGATGCAAGAATTCTGGCTAAAAAAAGCGAAGAATTTATACAACATTGATGCCTTAAGCCTGGAAGACCTGTATGCTGATCGCGCAGCATTGTTTGCTGAATTTGGCCGGGTAATTGTGATTGGAATGGGCTTTTTGTATGTCAATAAGGACCAACAGCTCAGTATGAAGGTGAAAACCATTGCGCATCATGATGAGAAAGAGCTACTAAAAGAGTTCGGCGCATTTATTAACAAGACATACAAGTCCAAGGAATTGACGCTTGTGGCACACAATGGGAAAGAGTTTGATTTTCCGTATTTGTGTAGAAGAATGTTGGCAAATAATCTTGAAATTCCCAAAGCCCTTCAAGTTCAGGGTAAAAAACCATGGGAAATTATTCACCAGGATACCATGGAAATGTGGCGATTTGGAGATCGAAAGAATTATACTTCCTTGGAATTGTTGGCTGAAATGATGGGAATTGAGGGCGCGAAATCAGATCTTTCGGGCGACCAAGTACATGATGTATACTATAAAGAGGGTAATTTAGCGCGGATTGAATCCTATTGCATGGAGGATGTTATTGTGGTGGCCCAACTGTATTTGCGGTTTCATTTTATGAACCTCGTTGAGCCACACAACATACAAAAACTATAGTATTTTGGCAGGATTTCCGAAAGCACGCTTGCAAGCTGGAATATTTTCTATTACAACAGAGCCTGCTCCGATGGTTGCACCCTTCCCTATTTTAATGCTGCCAACGATTGTCGAGTGAATTCCTACAAATGCATTTTTATCGATTTGTGCTTCTTTCCCGATAACTGAACCTGCGCCGATTTGACTAAATTCTTCAATACTTGCACCTGTTTCAATGATTGTACCTGGTCCAATAATGACGTGATCTGCAATCTTTGTTTCTGCTCCTAGCACGACATTCGCGCCAATGAATATTCCATAAGCTAAGCTCTTCACATTGGCAATTTGCGCACTTGGATGTATCGCGTGAACCGGTTTTGTTTTGCGATCTTCTTCGATTAATTCGATCATTTTCTTACGCTCGGTTGGGTTTTCCAATGCCACAAATACGGCACAAGACTTTCCAATTAAGCCCCAATAACTTTCATCTTCAGTTGTTCCCAATACAGGAATCTCACCAATCATGGTGTCTTTTTTCTTAAGGTCATCGTCAAGAAAACCATAGATTACGACGTTATTTTGTTGGAATATGTGTGCTACTTCAAGTGCAAATGGATTTACTCCAATAATGATTACGGGTAATGATGTCATATATTATTTTATTTTGGCTGTAAAAGTACGTAAATCAAAAGAGGTTTCTCCTGCTTTTGTAAAGATCAAATCACTTATTTCTTGTCCTAATTGAATCGGTTGATCGAATATCCATTGGCTTGCGTCTTGGGTTTCTAATGCATGCATGTTGGAAAGATCTCCTATTTCTTCGACTGTCCATGTGTAATTAATTTGTGTCTGTCCACTTGCCGTTTCTTTCAAGTTTAGACCAATGTCAGCACGAATTTTTCCTGTTGAATCTAAAGGTGCCTGTGTTAGTTTTATGTCGAATATTTGGCGTTCGTTTGTCGCTAAAGCTTCATACGTTTCGATGTCTTCTTGTTGGTAAGTGCCTGTTGCAATACTGTAAAAGGCATCTAATAATATCGCGGCATTGAGTTGGCGTAAAGATTGTTTTTCCAAGTCCCAGCCTGCACCACCTGACTCAAGTAAAAGTAATCCGTAACCTCTTTTTTGAAAGTTATCTCCGAATGCACGTGGATTAAATTCGTCGGTCCATTTAGCTACTTTATTGGGTATTTTTTCTTGTGTTAATCGCGTCAATCGATTGGCTAATTTACCTGCGCGAAGTCGTGAATCTGTCCAGGTTCCTGCCTCATCTCCAGCCGTTGCAAGGAAGGCAATGTGCGTTTGATTTGCCGAATTTCCTACGGAGTATAATCGATTTTGATCGTGTAAATTAAAGGCAAATGTAGGTTGTATGCGGTCTGCCCAATCAGATAATAATCTCGCTTCTGGGCTATAACAATGTTGAGCATCGCGGTTCATATCAATTCCTAATGCCGTTTCACGAGTCCATTGAGAAGCCCCATCCGCGTTTAAATAAGGTATGAAGGAAATGCTTAGATTCTGATGCAATATTTCCCTGATTTCAATAAATCTTGAGTCATTTGAGTTGATAAAGTTGAATATATCGCACAATGCCATGGTTGCCGTTGCTTCATCGCCATGCATTTGAGACCAAGCAATAATTTGAATGGGACCTTGGCCAAATTTCACTTCATGAATCGCTCTTTTTTCAAACGTTTCCCCAATTTTCGTTACCTGTAAATAGGGAGATTTTGTCCATTCTTGTATAAGTTCTTGCCATAAACTTTCGTCAAAACGACGCTTTTGAATTCGTGTTTCTTTGTACTGTGAATAGTTGTCGAAAAAGAAATGGTACATATTAAAATGGGAGTTTAGGCATGTAAGTTGCCCATGTTTGTGATTTGAAAATTCCTTTATTCTCGGAGAAATAGATAACAATGAAGGTAACAATGAAGTAACAAAACCAGGCATCTTTTCCGAATAGTTCAACACCCATGCACATTGCTGCGATGGGCGTTTTTGTTAATCCCATGTAAAGGCAGGTGAATCCCAAGGCAGCTAAAAAAGGAGCCGGTAAATTGATTAGATCTGAAAAACTTGCCATGGCATGTGAGCCGATTAAAAATAAGGGCGTTGCCTCTCCCCCTTTATAGCCGAGTCCAAGACTCAAGCAAGTCGCTATGAGTTTTTGGAAAGCGTATGTTCCCGCTTGAAAATTTTCTTCAAAGGGTCTTAGTAAATATTCGGAACCCAATCCGATGCTCTCTTGAAAAAAGGGAAATTGAAAGAGCGCTAGTAAAATAAGGCCCGCGAGAATCGCTTTTTGGTAAGCCTGTATGGGTAATTTATCAGATGCAAAATAAATAATCGATTCTAAGCGCGAATAGATGCGTGCGATTATGGCTAAAAAAAGGCCTATAAGCGCTAATTTGGCCCAAAATACGGGTGAAATCTCAGGTAATAAAATGTGGGGATACAAAACGTGTTTTGTGCCGTACACGTGGAGACTTACGAGATTTGCTGCAAAAGCGGTGGATAAGCATGCAAAAACTGAGCGAAAATGAATTTTGCCAACTTCTTTAATTTCGAGTCCGAAAAAACATCCGGCCCAAGGTGTTCCGAAAATTGCTGCAAAACCTGCACTCATTCCGGCGCGTAGCCAAATGGATTTTTCCTCTTGCGATATATTGAATGGCTTAGTACTCGCGTTTGCGATCGAGCCGCCCATGAATACTGCTGCCCCTTCCCTACCTACAGATGCTCCAACCAAATGACTTAGCCAGGTGCTGGCCAAAGTATAAGGTGCTTGGAAAAAAGAAGTAACCTGGGTATCCCCGTGTAGCTGCTTGATGAGGTCGTTTGTTCCTAATGTGGTGAAAGACCATTTGCGCATCCATACAAGTATTAAACCAACCAAAGGAAGTCCTAGTAAAAAATAAGTTTGTCGATTTTCTGCGATGAGTTGCAAGCCCCAGAGGAAAAGTGATGCAACACTACCGCTGGCGAAGGAGATGATGGCCCATAATAGGAATCTAATGCCCCAAATTCGCATGATTAAGAGAATTTTTGTTTCAAAGGTAGGGAATTTTATTTTGCCTACCTTTGTCGTGGAATTGTGATTGGGCGCCGGCAGCGTTCGCGAACGGAGTTCCACGAAGGAAATTGTCCCTTCATCAAAATTAATCATATGACTGATTTTTCTTCGCTTGGTTTAAACCCTCAATTGTGTCGCGCCTGTGACGCTTTGGGCTATGTTACTCCAAGCCCCATACAAGAGAAGGCGATTCCTCTTATGTTGCAAGGACACGACGTCCTTGGCATCGCACAAACCGGCACAGGAAAAACGGCTGCCTATGCATTGCCGATATTAATGCGTTGTAAATACGCCCAAGGGAAAAATCCTCGCACCTTAATTTTAGCACCCACACGTGAGTTGGTCATGCAAATTCATGAGGTGATGGTCGGCTTAGCAATTGAGACGGATTTACGCATTTTGGCATTATATGGCGGATTGGGACCTAAAACCCAAATCCAAACCTTAGAAGCGGGCGTTGACATTTTGGTTTCTACCCCCGGTCGTTTCTTGGAATTATACCGCAAGGACGCGATTGTCGTTAAGGAATTAAAGATTTTGATTTTGGATGAGGCGGATAAAATGATGGACATGGGTTTCATGCCACAGATCCGCGAAATACTCGAGAAAATCCCTTACAAAAAGCGTCAAAACGGGTTGTTTTCCGCGACTTTCCCAGAGAAAGTAGAGAACTTATCGCATGAGTTTTTGGAGTTTCCTCAAAAAGTGGAAATTACCCGACAAGCCACTCCAGCTAGTCAGGTGACCCAATTTGTTTATGAGGCCCCGAATTTAAGTACGAAAATCAATGCTTTGGCCTATTTTCTTAAGCAAGATCGTTTTGAACGTGTGATGGTTTTTTGTCGGAGTAAGGACGTTGCCAATCAGGTTGAAAAGTTTTTGATCCGCAAGGTTTTATCGGAAGACCAAGTGCGTGCGATTCACTCGAATAAAGGCCAAAATACGCGTATCAATGCAATGCAGCAGTTTCGCGAAGGCTTAATTCGGGTGTTGGTGACGACAGATGTGGCAGCGCGTGGCATTGATATTCCCAAAGTTTCCCATGTCATCAACTTTGATGTTCCTTTGATTTACGAAGATTATGTCCACCGGATTGGTCGGACGGGTCGGGCGGATCAGGTAGGCGAGTCGATCACTTTTATTACCCTAGCGGAGCAATATCACTGGGCAAAGATTGAGGAAATAATTCAGCAAAAGATTGAAATTCAGGACCTTCCGGCGGAAATCAGCCGAGAAGAGACTCCGTTTGTGGAGCAACAAGATATGTTGCGGGCGGTCGACGATCAACGGAAACGCGAGGATCCCGATTTTAAAGGCGCGTTCCACGAGAAAAAATGGGTGATCAAAGCACGTGCGAGTGGGCAAAAGGTTCCTACGCGTAAAGCGGTGACAAAAACAGGCCCAAAAGGGGGTGCGGTTTCAACACCAAAACCACCCCAACGGAATAATCGTCCTGGAAAAAACGCAAAATTTCGCCCAGGAGCACCATCATCTAAAAAGAAAAGGTAGATTTGCAGCGATGAAAGTACTACTAATTAGTTTGTTTATGTTCGTTGGAAGCTTAGCGATGGCCCAACAAACAGCAGCGCCTAAAGAGGCAAAATACTTGCCACTATATGGTCAAAAGGCCTTATCCGCCAAAGACCAAAAGGAATTAACCCAATTCGTGGAGTCTTGTGATGCCAGTTTTGGTTCACGTAAAGAGGCAGTGGAATTCTTTTCTGAGCGCGCTTGGGAATTCGTCTCTTCGGGACATTTGGACACCGCAACTTATCGATTTAATCTAGTTCAAGCGCTTGATAATCAGGCTGTTGATTCCTATTGGGGATTGGGCGTGATTACTTTTCAACGACAAGATTTTCCTAAGGCCATCGAGTTTTTATCCAAAGGTTTGGCATTAGATAGTACGCAAAGTATTCTTCGCGTTGACTTAGCGATTGTAAAATTGAGTTGTTATTTGAAGTCCATGGATTGTGGTACTTTGGATGAGACAGATGCATTATTGCAAAGAGCTCTGTTACAAACACCGAATTATGCAACGGCTTGGATGAAGCGAGCGCAAGTGGCCTATTTACAAGAGAAATATGAAAATGCCTGGGCCTATTTGCATGAGTGTAGGAAGCTGGATATCACGCAGTTGGATTTAAATTTAGGACACAGTTTAGCGGAAAAATTGCCTGATCCGCAAGGCGTGTTTAAGTAAATTACCATGGGAATTCGATCCTTTTTTGCGAAACCTTTTGCGCGCAAGGTGGTAAAAAAACACCAAAAGAGTCACGCGCAGGCGATTCAAATTCAGGAAAATTGGCTGAAGAATAACCTCAAAAAAGCGGAGCAAACCATCTTTGGTCAGGCCTATGAATTCGATAAAATTCGTAATTATTTAGAATATAAAATCCGTGTTCCCATCGCTGAATACGAGGATTTAAAGACTTATATTGATGAAATGGTATTGGGTTCTCCCAATATTTTATGGCCGGGAAAACCTGCCTATTTTGCCAAAACTTCAGGTACAACTTCCGGTGCGAAATACATTCCGATTTCCAAAGAGTCGATGCCATTTCACATTACGGGTGCACGCGACGCCTTGTTGCATTATGTGCACTATTCAGGCAATTCCGCATTTTTAGACCAAAAACTGATTTTTTTGTCGGGCTCTCCGGAGCTTGAGTCGAAGCATGGAATTCCGACAGGTCGCTTGTCGGGGATTGTCAATCATCACGTTCCTAGCTATTTGCGTAGTAATCAATTGCCATCTTATGAGACAAATTGCATCGAAGATTGGGAGGAGAAATTAGAGGCGATTGTGCAAGAAACCATCCAACAACGTATGGGTTTGATTTCGGGAATTCCGCCTTGGGTGCAGATGTATTTTGATCGTTTGGAAACTTTATCGGGTCAAAAGATCGGAGATTTATTCCCTGATTTTCAATTGTTTGTCACGGGAGGGGTAAATTTCGAGCCTTATCGCCAGAAATTGATGGATTCGATTGGTCGGGAAATTGATGTCGTAGAAACCTATCCAGCATCGGAGGGTTTTATCGCATTTCAGGATTCAACGGGTGAGGAGGGGTTATTGTTGAATGTTGATGGAGGAATCTTCTTTGAGTTTGTGCCAACTGATACCTATTTCACGGCGACGCCAAAGCGTTTAATGCTTTCGGAGGTTCAATTGGGCGTGAATTATGCTTTATTGATGTCGACGAATGCGGGACTTTGGTCATATTCGATTGGAGATACGGTAAAGTTTGTGTCCCTGAATCCGTTTCGTATTGTGGTGACGGGTCGAATTAAGCATTTTATATCGGCATTTGGGGAGCATGTGATTGCGGAAGAGGCGGTACGTGCGATGGCTGAGGCATTAAAGGCCTGCCCGGAGTCAAGTCTTGTTGAATTTACTTTAGCACCGCAGGTTAATCCATCGGCTGGTGAATTGCCTTACCACGAGTGGCTGGTTGAATTTGCTCAGGCACCGCAGGATCCTACGCGTTTTCAAGCCGTTTTAGAGGCATCTATGACCGCTCAAAACATCTATTACAAGGATTTGATTACCGGAAAGGTTTTGCAGCCTTTAAAACTCACGATTTTGAAGCCCAATGCTTTTATTGATTATATGAAATCGCAGGGGAAATTAGGGGGTCAAAATAAGGTTCCACGTTTGGCGAATGATCGTGTGATCGCGAATGGCTTGGGGAGGTAGGAGAGGCAGTTGTCAGTGATCAGTTGTCAGTCCAGAGGGAAATAGTCCGGAGTATTTTATAACCCCAGACTTTAGTCTGGGGAGTTATGTGCGTTCGTGGGATCCCTAGGCTAAAGCCTAGGGTTATAAATATCAGTCTAACGTCCAACGTCTACTTCTGCCACCCCGCATATTCCAAATAATTCATCGCGGTTCGCATGAAAACCTCAGCGGCTTCAGGGCTCACAGGTTTGAGTAATTTGGCTGGGTTTCCGGCATAGATACTACCGGCAGGAACGCGAGTATTTTGGGTTACAACAGCACCTGCGGCAATGATGGATCCCGTCTCGATTAGCGCACCGTCCATGATGATGGCACCCATGCCCACGAGGACATAATCTTCGATGGTACAGCCATGTACGATGGCATTGTGTGCGATGGACACGTAATTTCCAATATGCGTTTCGGTTTTTTGGTAGGTACAATGAATCACCGCACCGTCTTGAATATTGCTGTAATTGCCTATGCGGATGCGATTCACATCCCCACGAACGACCGCATTATACCATACCGTGCAGTGTGTACCAAACGTCACATCACCTACGATGGTCGCGTTCGCTGCCTGCCAATTTTCTTCCCCAAATTGCGGCGAAATACCCTTTATTGGAACAATTAATGCCATTTTCGTATTGTTAAGCAGGCCATTTGCCCTGTAATTTCATCACTTTTTCAATCACATCTCGCACGGCTCCTTTGCCTCCGCCAAAAGGCGAGACATATTTACAAGCCATTTGAATTTCAGGAATGGCATCTGCCGGGCAAGTACTCAATAATGCCGGTCGGGAAAGAATTTTTAAGTCTGGAACGTCGTCGCCCATGTATAAAACCTCCGACTCGTCAATTCCCATTTTGTTCAACCAACCTAAATAAGTTTCCAATTTATCCTTGCCGCCCAAACCAAAATAAATGTCCTGAAACTTCAGGTTTTCCAATCTTTTTTTGACGCCCTTATGGCCTCCGCCAGTAATGACACACAAATTATATTCCGCTTCTCGAGCCTTCTCAATGGCATATCCGTCACGTATGTGAAAAGTTCGGTAATGTTCCCCGGTTTCCAAGACATGAACACTTCCGTCTGTCATGACGCCGTCAATGTCGAATACAAAGGCCTTAATTTGCGCAAATTGCGTGAGTACGTTGGACATATTGATTGATTTGAATGGTAATTTACATAAATCTGCGGAAAGACTTGATGCGATTCGTGATGGCTTTTTTGTATTTTTACCCCTTATGAGGCTTTTGCGAATAATTTTCTGGGTTGGCTCTTTGGCATTTTTGCCTACCTATGCCCATGCCCAACAAAATGCAAACGCCTCTCTTGTCGCCGATTTATGCTCGAGCATTAGCCAAAGTAAGTTTTCAGACGCGCCTGTTGTTGTCAACCAATTGCAAAGTCTTTATGCACAGCAACCGCAAGCGGAATTTTTTATGCGGGCCCAACAAATGCGCGCGGCGGGTTATAAAACTCCTTCGTTTTCTTATTTGTTTGCACGAACGTTTTTGCAAGCAAATCCCAATTTACAGAAGGAGCTATTAAACCTCGTACCCCTTTTCGCTGAGCGAAAAGTAGGCAAACTCGCGCTTGATTTTTACGAACAAGTGGATGCTTGGCAGTATAATCAACAGCTGTTACAAACGGGAAATTATGCCATCCGTGTGCAAGGAAACCTGTCGGTTCGTTGGCAAGATGCGGATAGTACCTTGGCGCCCACCGACAATTGGGATACGCCTTCCGATGAAAGCCCTGCGGAAACGTGGATTCAATATCAAGTGAAAAGCCCGGGGCCGGTTTTGGTTTGGACAGATGCAATTTGTGAATCGCTCATTGGAAAGGATAGTCTTCGGATAACTGCGAAACAGGTCTTATTTTCAGTAAAAGATCGTTTGTTTTTTGGTCAAAACGGGCTCGTGGAACAAGGAAATTTGGCCTTACCGTTATTTCAAATCAACCCGCGCAAAGGCTATTTGCTCAGCGAGGAAATGAACTGGAAAGTAGGAGATCGTTCCATTGTGGGGGCACTGCGGATGCAATTGAAAAAGAAGGCGGGTGCTAAGCAATTTGACCTAGAGTTTCGATCCAAACAATTTGTTAGCGAGGCTTTACAAGGGAAATATTTCAAAGGTTTTGGTCGCTTGCTGGTACGTGGCAATCAATTAGGTTTGCTTGGTTCCAAAGAAAAACCCGCTCGGTTGGAGATATGGGGCCCCCAACGGAAATTGGGTGAAATTTTGACGTCGCAAGCCTTGATGCAGGCTAACGAATCCATTCAGATTAAAGAAGGTGCATTTATTGGTTATGTCGGGAAAAAGGATTCGCTTTACCACGGGTTTGTGACTGCGAATTGGATTCCAGCAGAGGCTGCTTGGCACCTCAAACCCACGCAAGAAGAAATTCGTTTTGAAGATAGTTTTCATCAGGTTTCGATTTCTGCCGACTTAGGTGTTCTACACGCAGAAACACAAAAAATGGATTTTTTCCGTTTGTCGGGGAAAAGCCAAAACCCCGCCTGGGTCGAGTCTTTTGACTTTTTTGATGCGGGCAGATTGGATAGCCAGCAGGGCATATTAACCTATGATCCGATTCGGATATTGTATAACCATTTGGCTATGATTAAACGAAGTCATGCCAATTTGTATGATATCGCCGAGGCTAATAAAAAGGACCCCAAACTTCTACAAGGCGGTTTTCAGCAGTTCAAACATGCTGGATATTTGAATTTTGACGAGCTGAGTGGCGACGTTTCTTTCACGCGTTTGGGCCGTCATTATGCCCAAGTGAAATATGCACAAAAAGATTTTGATCGGTTTTATGTACCCTCGTTTGGGGGGATGTTGGCAAAGGATACGGCGAATATTTCCTTGGATTTAGGCCAACAAAAACTCGTCATTCGCGGCATTAAGGAAGTCATGGTGTCGGATTCTTTGAAGGCGAATTTTATTCCTTCGGATAATCAGATTGTGTTTGGTCAAGGGCGCGATTTTGATTTCATGGGAGAAATTAAGATTGGGAATTACCGCTTCCGTGGCCAGGGATTCCGCTTTAATTTCACGGATTATTCGATTAATCTTCCTCAGATTGATTCGATTACCTTCGTTCGAAAGGGGACGAATCGTGAGCTGGGGGGGCAGTTTCGCTACGAGGCTGGTCATATTCTATTAGCACCCCCGAACAATAAATCTGGCCGACTAGGTCTTGCTGCATTTCCTAAATTGATTATTCCGAAAGGGGTTGTCTCCTATTTTGATGAGCCTTGGCGCGCGGCAGGCGTTTACAGCAAAAAACATTATTTTCAAGTTCCACGCATCGAGCTAGACAGTTTAACCCAGAAGGAAATTACGTTCGAGGGAAGTTTCTATTCGGATGGCCTGTTTCCCACATTTAAGGCTTCTTTGGTATTGATGCCAGATCAGAGTTTTGGCTTTTCGTACAATCAAAAATTGCCGTTTAGCATTTACCGCAACAAGGCGATTTATCAACTAAAAAGTCCCATGTTGATGAATAAAATAGGTCTTTCTGCGGCGGGTTCGATGACGTATCAAGGGCTCATTTCGAATCAAAAAGAGTCACATTTTTACCCGGATTCCCTGATTGCAACAAGCATCGAGGCAACGATGCAAGGGAAAGGGTTTCCTGATATGCAAATGGGGGAGCACCGTTTCACATGGACGCAAGAAAGCGATAGCCTTTGGATGCATCCATTTAAACAATCCATTTCATTGTATAAAAAAGAAGTGCAATTGATTGGGTCGCTGGGCATGCACCAAAAACAAGTTTTCGGTCGGGGGAATTTAACCTTGCAAGACGGGATTATGGAATCGTCCAATTTCCGGTTTGATGCTTCTTTGTGGACTGCATCGGAGGCGAACTTGAAAATCGGTAAACAAATGGCGCTATTCCCGCCCTCTGTTTTCATGGATCGGGTGGCGCTCGAGGCAAATATGTCAACTCATAAAGTCATGATTCGTCCTATGAAAGGCGACATGGGGTCGGCGATTACATTTCCGTATGTGGCATATCAAAGTTCATTGGCTGATGCGACTTGGGATTTGACGAATCAGAAGTTTTTGATGGGGGGCCAAAAGGGTTTCGAGCTAAAAAGTTTGGATAGTACGGGTGTTGCGGGGTCTATGATTAAGGCAACAAATGCGTCTTATGATCTGAAAGCGCAGTATTTGGCATTAAGTGGTGTGAAAGAAGTTGAGGTTGGTTCGGCATTATTGTATCCTGAAAAAGGTATTCTGGGTATTCAAAAAGATGGGGCTTTCAAGCCTTTTTCGGGTGCCAAAGCGGTTCTAAACGGCAAACATTTGTTGAAGGATTTAAAGATTTCTGAAGGAAATTCCGCCGGCTGGAAAGGGGAGGCTAATTACCAATTTCCACGCAGCGACGGGGATACCGTGGCGGTTGCATTGCGGAACTTTCATTTTGAAGGGAAAAGCTATATCACGGCTGATGGACTTTTGTCGGAGAAAGTGCCGCTGCGTTTCAGTAAACATCAGCAATTCAAAGGGGAGGTTTCTTTGGATACGCGCTTGCCTAATTTGAACTTTAAAGGATTTATTCGACCGGTGATTGGTTTGCCTAATTTCCGCGCGGCGTGGATTCCTTTTGAGAGCAACAAAGGTGAAGAACCGCATTTGGTCTTGAACAAAGATTTACATGATGAGGCCGGTCGGCCGATTACCGCTGGAATTTTTATCAATGCGCAAAACCGATTGTATCCGACATTTTTAAGTCCTCAATCGGATGATTTGGATCCCGTATTATTTCAGGCGGAAGGGGATGTGATTGAGGCGAATGATCGCTATGAGGTAAAGGGAAAGCAGACGCAGATGCAATTGTTTATTGATAAGCATCGAGTAGAAGCAGAGGGTCCGATCCAATTGTTTACGGGAAATCAGTCCATTCGGGCCTTTGGGCATTTAAATATGTCAACGGATAGTTTGTTGCCGCGTTTGGATACCTGGGTGAATTTACAATTTCCGTATCCAGCCAAATTGTTGAAGGTGATGGGCGATCGCATCGTCAAATATTTGTTGGACGAGGGAATTCAAAGTGACCCTGCGGATGACCCAGAGCGTCGGGATGCTTATTTAAACCGAGCAGAACAAGTATTAGGAAAAGCGATTCCGGAGGCAATGCGGACCAAAATGGATCAGGTGCACATGGCCTTGGATAAAGTGGCACCGGAATTCGCTAATTCGATTAACTTTTCGGGGGTTTCATGGGTTTGGTCTCCAAACACATCTGCTTTTTATTCGGTTGGCGGAATTCCTTGGGTAAATGTGGGTCCGGTGGACGTGAATGCGACGGTTCGAGGGTATATGGAAGTGATTAAGAAACCGAGCAAAGAGGAGTTTTATGGGTATTGGGAACTATCTGAAGATTTATGGTATTATTTTGCCTATTTCAATGGCGAGTTAGGTGTTTATTCCTCGGATCCCGCCTTTTTGGCCAGTATTCGAGAAGCGGTTAAATCAGATAAAAAAGGTAAATTGGTCGTTGTGGAAGCTGCGGGAGATGAGAAAGATGCATTTGTGAAGCGATTCTTGGCATATTATCGAGGAACCACGCCTGCGAAAAAAGTGAAAAAAGCAGCAGCCCCAGTTAAATCAACGGCACCTGCAACGAAGTCGAAAAAAGGAGGATTTTAATATGAGTCAGTCAAAGTTGGCCAAAGTGTTTCGTTTCATGGACACGCTCGGATTGGGAGAGCGAGACCCCTTTGGCAATCCCATATTGTTTAAGCGGATTGTGATGATGATTTTGGGCTTTATTTCCTATAATCGATTAACGGTTTACAACAAAACGAAGATTACGGGAACGGAGCATTTGGAAAATTTGCCCAATGAAGGCGTGCTTTTTTTACCCAATCACCAGACTTATTTTATGGATGTGGTGTGTTTGTATCATATCTTTTTTTCGGTCAAATGGGGTTTTCGGAATACGTTAAATTATCCGTTTTATTTATTGGCCCCTCGTTCCAATCTTTTTTATGTGGCGGCTTCTGAAACGATGAAAAATGATGGTTTATTGCCAAGGGTTTTTGCGCAGGCGGGAGCGATTTTGGTGAACCGCTCTTGGCGAGCCGAGGGGGTTGATGTGAAGCGCGAGGTAGATTTGGCGGCGGTCGAGAAGATTGGGAAAGGCTTAAAATTCGGTTGGGTCATTAGTTTTCCACAGGGAACGACACGTGCATTTGCTCCTTTGCGGAAGGGAACGGCGCATTTGATCAAAGGAGAAAATCCGATTGTGGTGCCGGTGCGTATTAATGGGTTCCGACGGGCATTTGACAAAAAGGGATTATTGATGCGGAAGCGTAATACGACGCTGACGGTCGAGTTCCGTGAGCCGATTCGCTTTTCGGCAGATGCGACGACAGAGGAAATATTGACTCGTTTGCAGCAGGAAATAGGCTTGGATCATGCTGAATAAGACCAAAGGAATCGTCATTCAATACATGAAATACAGGGAATCATCCCTGTTGGTGACCATATACACCGCCGAATTTGGCATCAGTTCCTATGTGGAAAATGGTGTGCGTTCAGCAAAGGCCAAACATAAAATTGCCTTGTTTCAGCCATTGACCTTATTGGATTTAGAGGTATATCACAAGCCGGGAAAGGGTTTGCATCGGATTTCAGAGGCCAAATGCTATTATCCTTATCGAAAGATTCCCTTTGATATTGCTTCATCGAGTATCGCCCTGTTTTTGACGGAGGTATTGAGCAAGGTGTTGCGGGAAGAAGAGGCGAATCCGGTGTTGTTTTCATTTTTGGAGGAGTCTTTTCAAATATTGGATCAAGGGAAGGGGCATTTGGAGAATTTCCATTTGCAGTTTTTGTGGCGTTTGAGTGAGTTTTTGGGATTCCATGCGGGTCAGGTGGCGGAGTTTTTGGATCAATTGCGGGAGGCTGGCGTTCAGGGGATGGGGGATTTAGAAGCTTCGACTGTGCAGGAATTGTTTGATGCGGATTATGGGGATGGCGTAGGGGTTAATCGGGTGCAGCGTGCGGCGATTTTGCGGGCGTTGATTTATTATTATGGCTTGCACATGGAATCCTTTGGGGAATTGCGGTCATTGCAGGTTTTACAAGAAGTATTGTCATGAGGACGTTGAAATATCGAATAAAGCCATCGTTTCATGCGTTGGATATTGAGTTGACATTTATGCCTTCGCGCACTGGGCCGATGGCATTGCATTTGCCTATTTGGCGGCCGGGGCGCTATCAGGTGCAACATTTTGCGAAAAACATTGCGACGGTGACTTGTTCAGATGCACCAGTGGTGAAGTCGGATTTGTCCTCTTGGACAGTTGATATTCTGGAGTTGAAACCCATCACGGTATCCTATCGCTACCATGCGGAGCAGCCGGATGCGGGGGGATCTTGGGTGGATGATTCGATGGTTTACATCAATTTTGTGAATTGTTTGTTGTTTCCACATCGCGGGGAGAATCGGGCATGTGAGGTGGAGGTTATGTTACCGCCGGCGGGGTTTTCGCCGACGGAGGAGCATGCATTTGCTGGCGCTTTACCGGCGAAAATCACGCCGGCAGGGGGTTACGAAATATCCTGTGCATTAAGGACTTACGGAAATAAATTTCGGGCAAAATCGTATCGCGAACTGGTCGATTCGCCATTTCTGGCTGCGCCTCAAATCCATACACATGCTTGGAAAACCCATGGGGTGAAATTCTATTTACAAGGCTTGGGCCCAAAGACGCATTTTTCGGACCGATTGCTCAAGGCCTACCAAAAATTTGTTGCCTATCAGCTCGATTATATGGGGGAATTTCCTGTTCGAGAATATCGTTTTATGTTGTGGATTTGCCCTAAGCCATTTTATCACGGAGTTGAGCATACGAAATCGACAATGATGGTCATGGGTCCGGAGGATCGGGATTCTTATGAGGATTTGATCGGTTTGGGTTCGCATGAATTGTATCATGTGTGGAATGTGGCGACGATCCGACCAAAAGCGTTATTGCCCTATAATTATACCAAAGCGGTTATTTTTGACACGGGTTGGATTGTTGAGGGGATTACGACTTATTTGGGGGATTGGTTTTTGTGGGCATCGGGTGTGGTGAATGCGGAGGAATATGTGAATTTATTGGCCGGTAATTTGAAATTACATTTTGAGCGGGATGGAGCCTCTAAGCAGTCTTTGATTGAAAGTTCGATTGATTTGTGGTTGGACGGTTATGGTTCAGCCTTGCCGGGTAAGCGAGTTTCAATCTATTTTAAGGGGGCTTTGGTGGCTTTAGGTTTGGATCTTTTGATTCGTCGGAAATTCCAACATGCCAAATCGCTCCGCGACGTTATGTTGTTGATGCAGGAACGCTATGGCCGATTAAAAAATGGGTATACTCGTCAAGAATTTTACGCTTTGGTGGAAGAAGTTTACGAAGAATCCTTGTCGGAATTCTGGACTCGTTGGGTAGAATCCTCGGAGCCCTTACAAGGGGAAATTGCGGCACTTTTGGAAGGTGTAGGCTTACGTTTTGAGTCGGAAGGCATTTTGACAATTTCAGACTCGCTTCGGCTTCAAGCCTTCGGCGCATCACAATAGGAAAAATTATTTCGATAAACGACTTATTTTGTCGGCGAAGTCATAACGGTTGAGTATATACGATTCATTATCTTGCCTTATGAAAAAATATGCATCAAGACTCCGGAAGATTCGAATTTCTCACGAGTATAGCCAGGAGTATATGGCATTAAAATTGGGTATGGCGATTTCGACCTATTCCAAATTAGAGCAAGGTAAGACAGAGCTGACCTTGACACGGCTCGTGCAGTTGTCGGAGATTTTGCAATTTAATCTTTCCCAATTTTTTGATGAGGAGCCCGAAGTACAAGTGGCAGAGAATGTCTATGCGGGCTATGGATTTGTAACGCGCGCGGAATTTGTCCAGCATGTTGATAAATTACATTTGTTGGAGCGACAATTAAGCAATATCCTTTCCCAACTGCCGCAATAATTCCTACCTTTGTGCCTTAAATCATTCGATATGTTACAAAGGCCGCGTAGAAATCGTCAGAGTGCAGTCATTCGAGACATGGTGGAGGAGACTCGCCTGTCGGTGAAGGATATGTTATTTCCCTTGTTTGTTCAGTCGGGTTCGGGTAAAAAGACACCGATTGTTTCTATGCCGGGCATACATCGTTATTCGCTTGATTTATTGTTGAAGGAGATTGAGGAATGTGTTGAATTGGGTATTCGCTCGTTCGCCTTATTTCCGCAAGTGGAGGAGTCGTTTAAGGATTCCGTTGCCTCTGAAAGTTACCGAAAGGGTTCTTTGTATTTAGATGCGATTCACGCCGTTTCGAGCCGTTTTCCAGAAATTTCTTTGTTGACTGATGTTGCCATGGACCCTTACAGTTCAGATGGGCATGATGGGATTGTGAAAGACGGTCAAATTTTGAATGATGAAACTTTGCCGGTACTTGCCAAGATGGCGATTGCACAAGCGCAAGCGGGTTCTCGCTTGATTGGACCTTCGGACATGATGGATGGGCGTGTGGGCTATTTGCGGGAGGCATTGGACTGTGCAGGATTCTCGAATGTGGGCATTATGGCTTACACGGCTAAATATGCGAGTGCATTTTATGGCCCTTTCCGGGATGCATTGGAGTCGGCACCTAAATTTGGGGATAAAAAGACTTATCAAATGAACCCCGCGAATCGTCGGGAGGCCTTAATCGAATTGGAATTGGATGAGGCGGAAGGTGCGGATTTCTTGATGGTAAAGCCGGCTTTGGCCTACCTAGATATCATTGCATTGTTGCGTGAAAATAGTCATTTGCCCATTGCGGCGTATAATGTTTCTGGAGAATATGCCATGATTAAAGCAGCTGCGCAAAATGGCTGGTTGGACGGCGAGAAGGCGATGTTGGAAAGTTTATTATCAATTAAACGGGCGGGTGCGCAGGTAATTCTGACGTATTTTGCCAAAGAATTTGCTCAATTAAATCAAGCGTAAATATGTCAACCGATCGCTACATGCAACGGGGAGTTTCGGCTTCTAAAGAAGATGTTCACAAGGCTATTGCCAATTTAGATAAGGGTTTGTTTCCGCAGGCTTTTTGCAAGATTTCACCTGATATTTTGGGTGGAGATGCGGATTATTGCAACATCATGCATGCCGATGGGGCAGGAACGAAATCGTCTTTGGCATATTTGTATTGGAAGGAAACGGGGGATATTTCGGTTTGGAGAGGGATTGCGCAGGATGCGGTCGTGATGAATACAGATGATTTAATCTGTGTGGGCGCGACGGATCAAATGTTGCTTTCGAGTACAATTGGTCGGAACAAGAACTTGATTCCAGGTGAGGTGATTGCGGAGATTATTAATGGGACCGAAGAGGTGCTGGAGATGTTGCGGGAGAATGGTTTAGGGATATATAGCACAGGAGGAGAGACGGCAGATGTGGGAGATTTGGTGCGTACCATTATTGTGGATAGTACGGTGATTGGTCGGATGAAGCGTTCGGATGTGATTTCGAATGGTAATATTCAAGCCGGCGACGTGATTGTGGGATTGGCTTCGGATGGGCAAGCGACTTATGAAAAGACATATAACGGTGGGATGGGTAGCAATGGATTGACCTCTGCGCGTCATGACGTGTTGGGGAACTATTTGGCTGGAAAATATCCAGAGAGTTTTGATCCATCGGTGCCGTCTGATTTGGTTTATTCCGGTTCACGCTCGTTGACGGAAGCCGTTCCAGGAACACCGTTGAACGTAGGCCAATTGATTTTGTCCCCAACGCGGACGTATGCGCCGGTAATCAAAGCGATTTTGGGCTCATTAAGAGCGCAGATTCATGGGATGGTGCATTGTTCGGGCGGTGCGCAGACGAAAGTGATGCATTTTGTGGAGGGTGTTCATGTGATCAAGGACAATTTATTTCCGATTCCGCCGCTGTTTGATTTGATTCAAAAGGAGAGTGGTACGAGTTTTCAGGAGATGTATAAGGTGTTTAATATGGGACATCGGATGGAGATTTATGTGGCGCCGGAGTTTGCGGATGAGATTATTCAGATTTCGGAGTCATTTGGTATTCCAGCGCAGATTGTGGGGCGTGTGGAGGCGGCTCCAACGAAGAAATTGACGATAAAAAGTACTTACGGAGAATTTATTTACGAATAAGGCTTTGCTTTGTAGCAAATCCTTATTATATTTGCGACCCCATTTAAAAGGCTTTGTAAAGGTAACGACCTGGCCTCGTGGGATTGTTTCACTTAAATACATATAAAATGTACGCAATCGTAGAAATTGCCGGGCAGCAATTTAAAGTAGAAAAAGACCGTACCGTATATACCCACCGTTTGGCGGGAGCGGAAGGCGCTGCACTGGTTATCGACAAGGTATTACTTGTTGACAATGACGGAAAGATTTCCGTAGGAGCACCCACAGTAGCTGGTGCGACTGTTCAAGCTAAAATCGTAGCACACGTTCGTGGCGAAAAGGTTTTGGTGTTCAAAAAGAAACGTAGAAAGTCTTACCAAAAAATGAATGGACACCGTCAAGATTTGACGCAAGTGTTAATCGAAGGTATCTCAGTTAAATAATTGAAAATTAGCGTTTAATACGCATAAAATAAAAAAACATGGCACATAAGAAAGGCGCCGGATCGTCGAAAAACGGGCGCGAGTCACATAGTAAACGCTTAGGCGTTAAGTTATTTGGAGGCCAAGCAGTTATCGCGGGGAACATCATTGTTCGTCAACGTGGAACAGCGCACAACCCAGGTGAAAATGTTGGTCTTGGAAAAGATCATACATTATTTGCTTTAGCGGATGGTGTAGTAGCATTCAAAAAAGGATTTAAAGGTCGTTCATTTGTGCACGTATTGCCAGCAGTGGCAGCGGCAGCACCAGCGGCACCGGTAGCGAAGAAAGCTCCAGCGAAAAAAGCAGCTCCAGCAGTGGAGGCGGCTCCAGTAGCTGAGGTTGCGGTAGAAGCAGCTCCAAAAGCAAAGAAAGCGCCTACTAAGAAAAAAGAAGCTGCAGCTGAGTAATCAATTGTAAATTTCTGAGAAAACCTGACATGAAAGTGTCAGGTTTTTTTTATTTTACGAAACCTTATTGGCCATTCGGTGGTTTAGGGACTATAACTCCATTTTATGCTTACCTCGACAGTTACCATTTATACAGAATCTACGCCCAATCCGCATTCGATGAAATTCGTTTTTAATGTGGAATTATTGCCCGAGGGCATGTCATTTGACTATACCCAACCAGCAGATGGATTGACCAAAGAGAAAAACTCGCCTTTAGCGGTAGCATTATTTGGCTTTGAATTTGTTCGTCGGGTGTTTATCACGAATAATTTTATCACGTTAACGAAGACGGAAAATGCAGCCTGGGAGGATGAATTGTTTGGGATTAAGCAATACTTGAAGAAATATTTCGCGGAGAAACAGCCTGTATTCTCGTTGCCTGCGTCTGAATTTGCGGCAGAGGGGGATTCTTCGGATTCTGAGATTATCATCCAAATCAAACAAGTTTTAGAGGAGTATGTGAAGCCTGCAGTTGAATCAGATGGGGGTGCTATCACGTTTCATTCATTTGATGAATCAACAGGTCAAATGAAAGTTTTATTGCAAGGTTCTTGCTCTGGATGCCCATCATCTCAAATGACGCTTAAGGCCGGTATTGAAACCTTGATGACCCGAATGGTACCTTCGGTCAAAGAAGTTGTCGCAGAGGGCGTTTAAATAAGTTTATTGGACAATATAGCTCTGGCTTGAGCGTTGAAGCGGTGTAGACGCTGCCGGGGTCACAGACCCCGGCAGCGTCACCTTTTCACCCCCACTTACCGGAATAACCTTTCTGCTAAACAAACTGATTATTTCCCGCCTCCAGGCTGCTTAAATGGCATAATGATTCTCATTATTATCAAGATGTTGATAAACTGCCTACCCCAATCCCTTAAAATTTTCTAATTATAAAAATGAGAGAACCTCGTCCAATTGTTCGATCTCGCGGAAGTTCACATGTTCCACCGGATGGCTCACCATTTCATGTGCCCAGGTCGTATGAAAGGGTATATGAACACCATGTCCCCCTAATTCCAAGACAGGTAAAATATCGGATTTCAACGAGTTTCCAATCATAAAAAACTGCTCCGGAGCAATGTCTAAATGACGAATTAATTTTTGATAATCTTCCGGCTTTTTGTCCGACATGATTTCAATGTGATGGAAATATTTGGCGAGGCCCGACTTTTTTAATTTTCGCTCTTGATCGAGCAAATCACCTTTGGTAGCAACCACAAGGCGGTATTTTGTTGACAGCGCCTCTAAAACAGTCTCTACATGCGGAAGGATTTCAATGGGTCTTTCGAGTAGTTCTTTCCCTATTTCCAAGATTCGATCTGTACCTTCAGCGGATAAATTTCCACCCGTAATTCGAATGGCTGTTTCAATCATGGATAGCATAAAACCTTTTACCCCATAGCCATAAAGCGCCAGGTTGTCCATCTCGGTTTTAAACAATTCTTGTTGGGTTTGATGCATCGGTAAATAGTCCTCAAACAAGGCAGCAAAGGTCTCTTCGCTTTCACGAAAATAGGGTTCATTTACCCAAAGCGTGTCATCTGCATCAAATGCGATTACCAACATACTGATATACTTTTTTCGACTATAAAACGTTCGGAGGAGTAACGCTGCCGGGGTCTTCAGACCCCGGCAGCGTTTACCCGCCAAACAAAATTAAAACGACTTCGCTATCGTAATGAAATCCGCCGCGATCAACGAAGCACCACCGATCAATCCGCCATCCACATCCGGACCTGCGAAAATCTCTTGTGCGTTTTTCGCATTGCAAGATCCACCATATAAAATCGAACAATTATCTGCTACCGTTGCGCCGTATTTGGCAGCAATGTGAACACGTAAATGTGCATGCATTTCCTGCGCTTGCTCAGCCGAAGCCGTCAAACCCGTTCCAATCGCCCAAATAGGCTCATATGCAATCACCACTTTACCGAACTCCTCAGCCGATAAGTGAAATAAACTCGCTGTTAATTGATCCGCTACATAAGCCAAAAACTCACCGCCTTCACGCAAAGCTAAACTCTCTCCGCAACAGAAAATCGGTGTGATTCCATTCGCTAATGCTGCATCCACTTTCGCAGCTAATTGTTCATTCGACTCCGCGAAATATTCACGACGCTCCGAGTGACCGATCAACACATATGGAATTGCAGCTGATGCCAATTGCACCGCTGAAATCTCACCTGTATACGCTCCTGATGCTTTTTCGTGGCAGTTTTGTGCCGCAACAGCCAAATTATCAATGCCCTCAATCACCTGAGAAACACCTGTCAAATACAAGGCTGGCGTCGCCATAATCACTTGTACATCCGCCGGAACCTCCGACTTCACTAATTGCGCTACCTCAGTAGCCAAAACGAATGCCTCAGCAGCCGTCTTATTCATTTTCCAGTTTCCAGCAACAATTTTTTTTCTCATACGTTCATCTAATTAAGCTCCAAAAATACAATTCCTTTCCCGCTTACGAAAATCCAAGCAATAAAATCGCAAAGATTCCGTATTTTCACAATCCATTACCTCTTTTTACACATGATCAAACGCATTCTACTTGCCTTCATTTTCATCGCCTCAGGCATAAGCGCATACAGTCAAACCGACCTATTTCCTCATACCAAATCCAAATGGGTAGATTCCGTCATGAAAAGCTTGTCGGTCGACCAAAAAATAGGCCAGGTCCTCATGCCACGTGGAAATACCAATGCAACGTATGACACAACCCGACTTTACGACATCGTGAGAAATTACCATGTAGGGGGATTTGTGCTGTTTGCGGGCTATCCGACTAATCAGGCGAATTTGGTTAATAAGCTACAATCCATGTCTAAAGTGCCTATGTTCATCGGGATGGATTTGGAATGGGGACTAAACATGCGTTTGGACTCCACGGTCCGTTATCCCTACCAAATGACGCTCGGGGCGATTCAAGGCAACGATGCGCTCATCGAGAAAATGGGTTTTCAAATCGCCCAACAGTGCAAACGGATGGGTGTGCATATCAATTACGCACCGGTTGTCGACGTGAATAATAACCCGAACAATCCTGTCATTAATTTCCGCTCTTTCGGCGAGAACCGTGAGGCGGTAACCTCTAAGTCTTTGGCCTATATGCGCGGCCTGCAAAAAGGTGGAATTATTACCTCTGCCAAACACTTTCCAGGCCATGGAGATACGGGCGTCGACTCCCATTTTGATATTCCTGTGTTGACGCATAGCCGCAATCGACTAGATTCTTTAGAACTTTTCCCTTACCGGGAATTAATCAATAAAGGTCTTCAAGGGGTCATGGTGGGCCATTTAAGCATTCCTTCCTTGGACACAACAGCCATGCTTGCTTCGACGATGTCTAAGCCTATCGTAACAGGTTTGTTGCGCGATTCGTTGAAATTTGAAGGCCTCGTTTTTACGGATGCCATGGACATGAAAGGGGCGACAAAAATGTTCCCGGAAGGCCAAGCGAACGTGAAAGCGTTCCTAGCCGGAAACGATATTTTAGAAACGTTTTTGGATGTCCCTGCCGCATTTAATGCCATCAAAAAAGCCCTAACAGAAGGCGAAATCACAGAAGCAGAACTCGACAAACGCGTTCGCCGCATCTTGAATGCCAAAGCCTGGGCGGGCTTAGATCAGTACCAACCGATCGAAACCAAAAACTTAATTGACGAACTCAATCCATTGCAAGCGGATTTGTTGAAACGTAGCTTGGCAGAGAAATCAACCACAGTTCTTAAAAACCCCTTTGACTTAATTCCATTGCGCCGTTTAGATACCTTGAAAATTGCCACCCTGGCGATCGGAAAGGCAAATTATGGCGGGGTATTCCCAACAGAGTTCCAGAAATTGGCCCAAAATTACGTCGAAATGGAGCATTTCTATTTGGATGAAACGAGTGCCGACTCGACGATTACTCGCGTAGAAAATGCCTTGAAAAATTACAATGTCGTGTTGATGGGCTTGCACGGAATTTCTTACCGACCAGCAAATAATTATGCGATTAAACCGCAGATTCAGGCTTTGGTGAAGCGTTTTGCGACCCCGAAAACCATATTGTCTTATTTCGCGAATCCATTTACCCTGAAGTCTTTTGAGAACTTGAAGAATTTGGGAGGCTTGGTTTTAACTTATCAGGATGGAGTGGCTCAGCAAGAAGCAGCAGCATCCGTGATTTTCGGTGGAATTGCGGCAGAAGGTAAAATGCCGGTGAGCGCGTCTGCGGATTACCCAGCTGGCATGGGGATTATCACACCTAGTTTGGGCCGTTTGCAATACAATGTGCTTCCGGAAGCGGTGGGCATTTCGGGTAAATATTTGAATAAGCAAGTGGATTCTTTGGCACAAAAAGCGATCGATATCAAAGGTGCTCCGGGGGTTGTGGTATTGATTGCCAAAGAAGGCAAGGTGATTTACCACAAGGCGTTTGGTACTCAAACTTATGAATCCAAAGAACCTTTGAAAAAGACGGATATCTTTGATTTGGCATCTATTACCAAAATTTCTACCTCGATTCCGGCTTTGATGAAATGGCAGGATCAAGGAAAATTTACCTTGGAAACGACCATGGGGGAATTGATTCCGGAATTTGCGCAAAGCAACAAGAAGGATTTGAAGTATTTGGATGTCTTGACGCATCAAGCGCGCTTGCGGGCATGGATTCCTTTTTGGCAGGATTACATTGATAGCACCGACATGATTGTCCACAGTAAAAAGTTCAATCAGCGTTATGCCAAAAACGATTTGCAATACTCGTTTGTGGAAAAATATTTGACGAAAGCGGCAGGTGAGGAGCGCATCAAAAAAATCATTCGTACACAGAAAAACCTGTGGGATTCATGTGTCGACATTAAGTCCGAAGTAACACGTTGGAAGCCGAGAACGCTTTCATATGCCACTTCAGAAGAATATCCAATTCAAGTTGCCCCGAACCTTTGGGCGCATCGCAGCATCAGCGCGCAAGTAAACGATGCGATTAAAAACTCGGCACTGCGGGAGAAAAAAGAATATGTATACTCGGATTTATCGTATTATTTATTGCCCCAAATCGCTCCGCGCATCACCGGTAAAACCTGGACAAATTACCTTTCCGAGGCTTTTTACAAACCTTTAGGAGCGAGTACTTTGGTGTATCAGGCGGAGAAGTATTTTCCGTTAGCACGCATTGTCCCAACTGAATATGATTCGCTATTTCGCAAGACCTTGATTCATGGCAAAGTGCATGATGAAGGTGCAGCATTATTGGACGGTATTAGTGGCCATGCGGGTTTGTTTGGCAATGCAAATGACCTAGCGAAATTGATGCAAATGTATTTGCAGAATGGCTATTATGGAGGCCAACAATTCATCGAGGAGAAGACGATGAAGCAATGGACTTCGTATCCGCTTTCGGTGGAAGAAAATTCCCGTCGGGGAGTTGGTTTCGACAAACCGGATCGTAAGAAACCTGGCATATCAGCGGCGCCATCTGCGAGCGGGGCGAGCTTTGGCCATTCAGGATTTACGGGAACTTATACTTGGGTAGATCCGAATCAGGATTTGGTCTATGTTTTCTTGTCGAATCGCGTTTACCCAACCCGAAATAATAGCAAAATTTCTGATGCGAATATCCGCACAGGGATTAATGAAGTGATTTACCAGGCGATTAAAAAAGGGAATTAATGCGCATTCTCATCACCGGCGGAACGGGTTTTATCGGGCAAGAACTACAGACATATTTACATGCGCTGGGACACCAAACGCGTGTATTATCGCGTCAGGGTGGTTGGGATATCGACAAAGGATTTCTGGTGGCGGATGCTTTGGATGACATTGATGCGATTGTGCATTTGGCCGGTGCTGGGATTGCCGATAAACGCTGGTCGGAGGAAAGAAAAAAGGAATTGATTCATTCGCGAGTGGCCTCTACTCGCTTGTTGGCAGAAGCCTTAAAAACGCGAAATCATCAGGTGCATACCTTTGTGTCTGCATCGGCGGTTGGGTATTATGGGGCGGATTCTGGGGATGTACTTTGTAAGGAGGATACTTCGGCGGGCGCCGACTTTTTAAGTGCTTGTACGGTTGCCTGGGAAAAGGCGGTGGATGAAATACAGGGCTTACGCGTGGTGAAATTGCGCATAGGCTTGGTTTTGGGTGCGAATGGGGGAATATTCCCCGTATTAGCCCGACCGATTCGTTGGTTTGTCGGCGTGATTTTAGGTAAGGGGACCCAAGGGCAATCGTGGATTCATATTCAGGATTTAGTTAAAATGTTTGCATGTGCGCTGACGGATGAGCATGCACACGGTGTTTATAATGCGGTGGCGCCAAATCCGGTAACACATGCGGAGATGACAAAACAGATTGCGGCGGCTTATCACAGACCGATTTGGTGGCCTAAAGTTCCGGCTTGGGCATTGCGTTTGGTACTGGGCGAGATGGCCGTTTTAGTTACAGGAGGAAATTTTGTTTCTTCGGAGAAAATACAAACAGAGTTAAATTTTACGTTTACATACACGCGGCTAGCGGACGCGTTAACACAAATTATACATGTCTAAAACAATTTTAGTTTATTGTGGCTCATCAAAAGGGCACAACCCGATTTACGAAGCAGAAGCAAAAGCCTTAATGCAGGCGTTCAAGAAGCACGATTGCAAATTGATTTTTGGTGCGGGGAGTGTGGGAATCATGGGCGTTTTGGCAGATGAATATTTACGTTTGGGCGGTCATGTGATCGGGGTGATTCCGTCGTTTATGGAGCCTTGGGAAGTGAAGCATACAGGTATTCAGGAATGTTATGTCACGGAAACGATGCACAGTCGGAAGCAGAAAATGGCTGAGCTGGCGGATGGCGTAATTGCTTTGCCGGGAGGTTTTGGCACCTTGGATGAGTTGTTTGAGATGTTGACTTGGAAGCAATTGGATTTACACCAAATGCCTATTTCCATTTTGAATACGAATGGCTATTATGATCATTTATTAGCGCAATTGCAGCACATGGTGGATGAAGGATTTTTGAAATCGCCTAATTTAGAAGCTTTGCAGGTGGAGACAAATCCAGAGGCTTTGGTCGATTACATCATGGCCTATGAGCCAGAGAAAATGGAGAAAAAATGGATTTATCGCGGCTAATTTGCCTTTTTTTATTGGTGTCATTTGTGGGTTTCGGGCAGCAAAAGTCGGAGAACTTAGGCTCTGCTGTGAACTCGGAATACGCGGAGTTGAACCCCGTTATGGCTCCAGATGGCAAGACGCTGTATTTTGGTCGGAAGAATCATCCATCTAATCGTTTTGGAACGCAGGGTTCAGAGACGGTGGCGGGATCGCAGGATATTTGGTTTAGTGAGCGTGTGGGGGATGTTTGGAGTACGGCGCGTCGAATGCCGGATGTATTGAATCGAGATCAATACAATACGATTTTATCGATTTCTCCGGATGGCCAAACGATATTATTGAAGGGTGCCTATATCAATGGTGTTTATGAATCGCGTGGTTTTTCTACGGCCAAAAAGATTATCGGTGGATGGTCTATTCCCGAGAAAATTAACATTCCGGGCTATGAAAAGCTGAGTCGGGGTAAGAATGAATATGCCTATTTAGCGATGGATGGGAAGGCGCTTTTATTAGCTTTCGCAGAGAAGAAAAACAGTGATCGGGATGATATTTATGTGAGTTTATTGGGGGATACGGGTTGGTCGAAACCCGAGAATTTAGGGGACGGAATAAATACGGAGTTTTCGGAAACAACGCCATTTTTGGCGGCGGATGGTCGGACGCTGTATTTTTCGTCGGACCGACCGGGCGGCCTAGGTTCACAGGATATTTACATGTCGAAGCGATTAGGCAATGGATGGACATCGTGGCGCAAGCCTGTTAACATCGGTCCGCCGGTGAATACAAGCGGTTATGATGCCTATTATACTTTGGCTGCTAAAGGGGATTATGCTTATTTTTTATCATCGACGGAGACAGGGAAGAAGGATATTTTTCGGATTGCGATCGAGCCTGAACCGGAGCCTGTTGTTGCGGAGGCGCCAAAGCCCATCTTGCAACAAGATGTTAAATCGAGTCCACGAATTGGTTCTTCGGAGACATCGGAGGCAGTTGTATTGCTAACCGGAAAAGTGAGTGATGCTGCAGGCAAGGTGCCTTCGGGTGCTTCGGTGAGTTATGAGGATTTGAAAACGGGTAAGATCATTGGGCAAGCGACGCCGGATCCGGGAACGGGGCAGTATAAATTGGTCTTACCTTATGGAACGAATTACGGGATTACAGCGAAGGCGAATGGCTATTTACCTAGTTCGACGCATTTGGATTTAAGCCAATTACGCGGCCGGTATTTGGAATTAGATGGTCGGGATTTAGCCATGTCTCCTATTGCCAAAGGAAGTACGGTGACGGTTAATAATCTATTCTTTGAGCTGAATAAGGCAACTTTAACGGCGGAATCTGAGCCGGAATTGAAACGAATGGTTCAGGTGATGTTGGACAATGTGGCTTTGCGAATCGAGATTAGTGGGCATACGGATAATACGGGAACCGATGTAATTAATGATGCCTTGTCACAGGCGCGTGCGGATGCAGTTAAGATTTATTTATTGAATGCAGGTATTCCGGCGGGAAGAATACAATCGAAGGGCTATGGCTCTAAGCGTCCGAAGGTTTCGAATGATACGGAGGAAGGAAGAGCGCAGAATAGACGGGTGGAGTTTTCGATTTTGTAAGTCATCAGTCGCTAGTCGTCAGTGGTCAGTCCGGAGGCAAAAAGAATGGTTTATCGTTTATAGCCCCAGACTTTAGTCTGGGGATCCCTAGGCTAAAGCCTAGGGTTATGAAGTTGGTGTACGCAGTAGCTAGTCGCTAGTCGTCAGTGGTCTGTCAGGAGGAAAAAAGAATGGTTTCTTGTTATTAGCCCCAGACTTTAGTCTGGGGATCCCTAGGCTAAAGCCTAGGGTTATGAAGTTGGTGTACGCAGTAGCTAGTCGCTAGTCGTCAGTGGTCTGTCAGGAGGAAAAAAGAATGGTTTCTTGTTATTAGCCCCAGACTTTAGTCTGGGGATCCTAGGCTAAAGCCTAGGGTTATGAAGTTGGTGTACGCAGGTGCTTTTGCTAGTCGTCAGTGGTCAGTCCGAAGGAAATTAGTCATTACCAGATGACATCTCTTCACTCTTAGCTCCCAACTCTTCCCTCTTTTCCAGGTATTCCCCCGGGGAACAACCTATCTCAGCTTGAAATGCGGAATAAAAGCTTGAGCGGGAACTGAATCCGGCCATTTGGCCAATACCCTCAATACTCAAGTGCTCAAACTCAGCAGAATTCATCAATTGTATTGCATATTGAATTCGAAGGCTCGTTTTTAATTTGGGAAAACTTTGTTTGAATAATACCCGAATACAGTATGAAATGTGGTGCTGCGGTGCTTTGAGCGCTGCCGCCAAGTCTCCTATGGAGAAATCTGGATTTAGGTAGGGTTTCTCTTCCGCTAAATATACGTTGATTTGATCCCTTAATTCTAAAAATGGATTGTCTTCCTCGTCGATATCTTCTAGCGACTGTGGAGTCGGATTTTTTTCTTTAGGTCGTTCTGACGTCTCTTTGTAGGTCGGGAATCCATACAGAATTTGCGGAAATATTAGGAGGCTAACCGAAAGTAGCAGGAACATAATTCCTCCTAGATTATGTATCAAATTCAGCGTATTATAGGTTTCTTTTGGCGTTTTCTCAATAAAATCAATCGTAATCATCCCAAATGCAATTAATAGGATAATGAGCGTGATAAAAAACATATTCAGCCAGCGATAGGTCAATAAATACTGCTGGGTCGGAATGGATTTTTTTAATTGAGGCCTGTATTTCCAAATCCTGTAATAGCTAATGAGTGTGTAAATCATCAATAAGGAAATGCGCAGAATGTAATTCGCAGATATTGGAAAAATGAAATTAACACGTGCGAATTTCAGTTGGTCTATATCATTTAATATACGCTGTGCGATCTCCATTTTCTCAGAAAATGGAGTCAGGTAATAGGGTATATTTCCGACGAAAACGATGGCTGCAGGAATGAAATGCAAGAAATCAGTCGGTTTCAATATATAGGTATCTCGAATGATGCCGAGTACATAGAAATACAGTAAGGGGCCGGCCAACATCATGAAAGGGGAAAAATTGCCATAAAAGATGGCTAGCCAAAAAGCTGAATTTCCGAATACCGAAAAGTAATGTGTTAGACTGTAAATGGATATAAGAAATAGAAATCCCCCTAAATAGATGGTGTTTTTATTTTCCTTCCAATTATAGATAACGAGAATGACCGAAATAAATAAACTCAACAGGGAGTTAAATAAGAACATATTTTTTAGAACAACACGGTTTGAATAAACACCTACAAAGTTATCAGATTTGTCGAATAATCCGCTTGAGATGTCCTGATTTTAAAAAGTAGGACATGTACTTAATTTTTAAAGCGGATTTTGGGCATCAAAAAAAGACATTTGTGTGGGAATAATCCAATGTTCTATTAATTACACATGACAATTCGATTTACGCGTTTACTTGCCCTAATCTTTTTATTGGGCTCACTTCATCAACAAACTTTTGCTCAGTCGGTTAATTATATCATCAATCCTAATACGGATGGCGGTTTCGAAGGTGCGCATGGTTGGACTTTTTTAAATGGCATTCAAGCCAATCAATGGCAAGTAGGCCCAGCTGTTAAATCTGCAGGTTCAAATGGAGCTTATGTCTCGAACAATGCAAGTACACAAACATTGACAAGCCCGCAAGCGGGAAACTCGATTGTCTATATGTATAAGGACATCGCGGTCCCTTCCAATGCTACTTCGATTAATTTATCATTCAAATGGAAAAACCCGGATGGGTCTTCCTTCCCTCCGCGCGTGTTGTTCATGCCAGTTTCGGATTTGCAGTATTTGCCTACGGGCGGGGATTTTTACCGAACGAGTACCTCGGCCTTGACCACATTTTTGCAAAACCAATCAACGTGGCAAACGTATACAAACAGCGATCCTTTACAAAACGATCGAACCTCAACTTACCTATTCTTTACGGGTTATAACTTAAAGCCGGGTACAACGTATCGGGTAGTTTTTGAGTGGGCGGCATTTGATCAAAATTATTATATTCAAAACCCGCCTATTTGTACATTGCCTACGTCGGCAACGATTGTTCCAACGGGAAACAATATTGTTTATGATGCCAACCATGTACAACAATGGGCGGCTAACACTATTTACACTTACCATGTTGATTTACCTGGTGGCGGGGCCAATTATATTATTGAATGGTCGTTTGACAATGCCACAATTGTCTCAGGTCAAGGAACTCAGGATGTTACGGTGCGAACAAATAGCTCTATTCCTTCGGGAACATCTTACAGCCGAGTTAAAGTTTATTGCCCTACGCCGACCTATACCTTTGGCGGATATAACGGAGGTAATTTAGCGATTGATGAGGTTGCATTGACTTATGTGGCGGCACCTGTGATTTTGACGACAAGTGCTACCTCGGGGGCCGTAGGAAGCTCCGTAACATTAAATGGACAGTTTTTTGGCGATGATGCGGCTCATAATATTGTGTACTTAGGAGGTTCAAAATGTACGATCACATCTGCAACATCCACAAGCATCACGGTCACGATTCCGGCGCACGCGAAATATGATCATTTCTCTGTGGTGAATACCGCCACTAACTTGACTGCGATTTCACAAGCCAAATTCTTGCCCAAAAACACCGGATTAGCAAATGCCAAATATTCGAGTTTGGCGAACACGTCCTTTTTAGCGCCTATTTCATTTTCTACTCCCGAGGCTTTAAACCCATCCCAACGATTGGCAGTTGCTGATATTGACCAAGACGGAAAACCGGACTTGGCAACTTATTCTTCAGCTGGCGTTCCTCAAGTTTTGCGAAATACGGCAACGACGGGTGTTGTGAATTCGAGCACATTTGCTGGCGTGACAGCTGTTGCTGGCGTGACAGAAACGTATTTCCCTAATGCTTCTCGGTCGGTGATGGCTGCCGACTTGAACAATGATGGCAAGATCGATTTGGCTACAAGTAATGGATTGTCTGCTGCAGGAGGATTCGCGAATATGAATTCAAGCACGAGTGGTTCCATCAGTTTAGGGTCTTACCGAAGCATCAAAGCACCCAATGGGGATTATTTCGTGGATGCCGCGATGATTCCCTTGGACGTTAATAACGATGGTAAATTGGATATTTTTGGACTCAATGGTCAGTCTATCCTAGATATCACAAATGGGGTTAACTATAATTCCGGTTACTATTTAACTCAAAATACATCCTCAGGAACAACGTTTACGAGTACAACCGGAAAGTCTGCCAATGCGAGCGCTTGTAAATCATGTACGGATTACCTGTTAGTAGGGCCTATGTATGCTGCCGACCGGGCAGATTTGAATGGTGATGGGAAGGTTGATGTTGTGGTGGCGGGATCTGCGATAAATGTTTTGAACAATACCACCAACCCAGGTTCATTGACTTTGACGGATTTCAAATTTGATAATTTCATGATTCGCATGAATTCAAATGGCGGAATAGCAAATTCGGTCAAAGTTGCCGATTTTGACAGCGACGGTCGTTTGGATATCGTCTATTCAAATAGTACGACCAAGCAAGTATCTGTGTTAATGAACACCTACAATGCGACGGGGACCTTAAGTTTTCCATCAGCGGCGAGTAATTTTGCAACGCCCGACTTATTGAATACGTATATGTTGGCCGTAGGGGATATGAACGGGGACGGGAAGCCAGATATTATCGTATCTGATTATTCTTCAGCAGGTGGATTCTCAACAAAAATTGCCTATTTGGCAAATACCTCAACGATTGGAACGATTTCTTTTGCACCAGCCGTGGTTGTTGCGACGACTGCAAACCGAGTTTATCACCAGTTGGAATTACTGGATGTTGACGGTGACAATAAATTAGATATCGTAGCGACCCAAGTGGCGAATGCGGTGGATGTTTATCGGAACATGACCGGTGAAGCCGGGTCAATTGGTTCTGATCAAACCATTTGCTCGGGGGCATCCCCAGCCGCATTTACAAGTATTGCTGCGGCGAGTTATACGGGAGGCACCTTGACTTATAAATGGCAAAAATCAACAGATGGAATAAACTTTACGGATATTGCTGGTGCGACATCGACAACCTATGCCTCTACGGCATTGACACAAACCACTTGGTTTAGACGTGGGGTGACGAATCCGGGGGATGCGAATAATTATTATTTTACAACACCTGTACTTGTGACAGTTACAGCATTGCCTACAGTGGATGCAACGGTGCCAGGGGAAAGATGTGGTGTGAACGGAACCGTGGCACTTTCAGCAACTGCTTCTGCAGGAAGTACGATTGAATGGTTTACGGCGAGTGTAAATGGAACCTTTTTGGCAAGTACTGCAAATTTTACAACACCAAGTATTTCTTCATCAACCAATTATTACGCGGGAGCCATAACACCCAATGGATGTAAATCTGCTGTTAGAACAGCTGTTTTAGCGACGGTGATAACAGGCTTGCCTACAATATCTTCCACAAATAATTTACAGGCTTCCGCTACGCGTTGCGATGCAGGTTCTGTTACATTAACAGCGACTGCTTCTACTGGTGGAGTTACGATTGATTGGTATTCTGCTCTTACGGGCGGAACCTTGTTGGGAACAGGAACATCATTTGTTACACCTGTTATTTCTGCGACGACAACCTATTATGCACAGGCAACCAATTGCAATGGCATTAGTTCTAGTCGGACCGCAGTCGTAGCTACAATTTTAAACACGCCATCCGTAACATCTGTAACAGGTGGAACTGTATGTCAAAATACGACGGTGACCTTGCGCGCGACTGCTTCAACGGGAGGAAATATTCGTTGGTACGATCAAAGTACTGGAGGAAGCCTCTTGTATACAGGCTTGAATTATTCCTTTACGCTTTCTGCGACTGGTAATAAATATGCCACAGCATTTGTCACTGGAAATGGTGCATCTTGTGAGAGCCCACGCACTGCCGTTACGGGAACCATTATCGCCTTGCCTACGATTACCAGTACGACGCCTGGATCGATATGTAAGCCGGGTTCCACAACGATTAGTGCAACTTCTGCCACCGGAACAATTACTTGGCACAGTGCAAGTTCCGGAGGATTTACGTTAGGAACAGGTAACGCTTATGTTACACCAGAGATTGGTAATATGCCACGCGTGAGTAATTCGATGCCTCAGACGTATTGGGCGATGGCAACAAGCCCCGTGGGTTGTGTTAGCCCTCGTTCTGCAGTCGCGGTTACTTATACGGGCGCCTCGATACAAAATACGATTTCAAATTATGCATTTGTTACGAATTCAACGAATCAGAAAATCGTTGCAGGGGGCTTAAGTGGCCAAACTTCTTATGTATGGCAACGTAGTACGGATGGAGGTTTAACCTATACAGATATTACTGCTAGCATGGATGGGATTACCTATTCAGGATTTTCGGGTACGACAGGAACTTCTTCTACCTTAACCTTATCTTCGGTTAAAAAAGAATTTAATGGATTTATGTACCGGATTGCCTTGACTGCCTCAGCGGGTTGTACTTCTTACAGCAATGGTTCCGTTGTCAATGTTGCAGATGTATTTGGATCTTGTTCCAATTCCTATTCGGTTAATAACTACATTAATTATGCCGGTATTACCTATTTAAATCCAAGTTCGGGCTCTTATAATGTTCCTGGAGATCAGGGAACTTATGATTATAATATGAACTGGGTCTATCCTGACGTAACTTATTATTTCAATACCTCTAGTGCTGGAAGTTTATCTGACCAAGGACAATACGGGGGTATCGATACGAAGTCTGGTATCGTAGCAAATCAAATTACTTTAGATTTTGGCTCTATTTATCGAATTAATTCGATGGTTATAGGTGGTATTGGAGGATTTACACCTGATCCCAATTCACCATATGCAAGTAACTGGGGTAAATATAGCTTAGAGGATTGGAATGGAGGATCGATTGAGTATAGTCCTGATAATGTCAATTGGTATACCTTAGAGAACAATTTGTCTAATACGGAATATGAGTCGGCATTTAATGGATATGGTAGTGGATATTTTCCTGACCGAACATTTACAGAAGTCGAAGCGCGTTACATCCGGGCGACCAAATGGGGTTCTGGTGCTGGATTAAGTCATTTGCAATTTAAGGGTTACGGATTAAATGTTGTTCCTTCAATTAAAACCGCTCCATCGAATATTACAACCAGTGAGGGGGGTGTTGTAAATGTGACAGTTTCGCCATTTACACCGGGTACTAGTTTAAGTGGGTCTGGTTGGTCGGGCCCTTCATTTAGTTTCTTTGGCGGTGAGCAAAACACACTTACCATATCATCTGTAACAAATTACGATGCGGGTCAATGGGTTTATTCAGCTACAGATGGCAATGGATGTGAGGTAAGCACAAGTTTTAATTTGAACGTTGTTGCACCCTTTTATTCTTCAGCAACAGGTGCGGCTGGGCAATTGCAAAGCTTGGCCAATTGGGGCTCCAATGCAAATGGTATCGGCCCAGCTGCTCCGAGCAATTTTACTTCCGTTTTCTTGCTAGCTAATGGAGCAGGAGGTTCTTATACCTTTGCTTCTGATTGGTCAGTACCTGGGACATTGCGCTTAAATGGGAAAGTGTTAACATTAGGTGTTAGAAATTATACAGGTGGAATTGTTTCTGATGGTGGGGCGAATGTCAATGCCTCCGGTGTGCTTGCTTACGTAAATACCAATAGTACGGGTATGATGAAACTGCCTGTTGGAAATTTTGAAACAACCTTCCCGATTGGTGTTGGGAACGCCTATGCTCCGGTGACCATGGTTAATAATGCAAGCGCCTCTGAAATTTATGCTGCACGGGTCGCAACCGGGGTTCTTTCAGCGGGAACGACAGGCACAGCTTTAACCAATGTTGTGAACAAAACCTGGTATTTAGGAAAAACTTCTGCAAACTCAACAGGCACAGGTACGGATTTAATTTTCAGTTATGATCCTGCGGACGTGAGTGGAACAGTCGTAAATCCTGTTTTATATAGCTATGTAGGTGGTGCTTGGGTTGCCCAATCCGTGGCCTCTACGACCTTTGAGGATGATCCTGTGAATTCAAATCCAAGCAATAACACGCCATACAAGCGTGTGATTTTCCGCGGATTTAAAGGAACGATGACATTAGCCGGGTCTTTATTCATGATTGGAAATCCCTCGCCTAGCATTACATCTTTTACACCTACTACATCGGGTGCAACGACAAGTGTCGTGATTACAGGTGCTGGGTTTACCGGTGCAACAGCTGTAAGTTTTGGAGGTACGGCAGCTACTTCATTCACGGTGAATAGCAATACACAAATTACGGCTGTTGTAGGAACAGGGACTTCGGGTTCTGTACAAGTAACGACACCAGGTACCTTGGCCACATCCGCGAGTTTAAGTGGATTTACTTTCGCCCCTGCACCTACGATTGCTTATTTTAATCCAATTCGTGCGAATGCGGGTACGACAGTGACAATCAAAGGGACCAACTTAAGTTCAACGAGTGCTGTTTCTTTTGGTGGAACGGCCGCTTACAGTTTCACTGTTGTAGATAATAACACAGTCACAGCAGTTTTACGTAATGGCACTACTGGGTCTGTTAGCGTAACAACATCAGGTGGTACAGCAAGCCTAAATGGATTCGCGTATGGAACCCCTTATTCGTCGGTTGATTTATTAGCAGGATGGAACCAAGTTAATACCTCTTCTGCAACTTACCCTTTAGCAGCGACCTATACAAAATCGGGCGCGGTTGCATCGGCTTCTACAACACAATTGGGTATGTCGAGTCCAAATAGTACATACAATGATTGGGCAAGTACTAATTATTCGGCGATTAATTTATCGTCTTTTGTAAGCTATTCTGTTTCAACGAGTGTTGGTACGAAGTTTACCCGTTTTGTTTTGGGGGGATTAAATAGTCGATTTAATTCTAGGTTGCAGTTGCGCTCAAGCGTTGATAATTTCGCGAGTTCTTTAGGGGAATTTACATCCGCTGCGGGTGGAGGATATGGTTTAACCTCAGTAGATTTAGCTAACATAACTACGCAACCATCTGGAACAATAGAATTTCGAATTTATGCGTATCAAGGATATCCTACCGAGTATTTTAGTCTTGTTGATGGTAATAATTATAGTCCTACAGATAACACGAACCCTACACTAAGTGGAGCGTATAACGTTATGGTCTATGGTGCGACACGCACAGTACCGACCTTAGGTTCGCTTGCCAATGTAGATAAGTTGGTTTCCGATCCAATCTTCTCGATCGCAACGCCTACTTCAAATAGTAACGGAACCTTCACCTTTACGAGCAGCAACACAGCGGTTGCCACGGTATCCGGGAATAATGTTACCCTTGTGGGACCGGGTGTTACGACGATTACAGCGAAGCAAAATGCGACGGAAGACTATGCGGAGGCAACAACAACCTTCACTGTAACAGTTACGAAATATGCCTCCATTCGTTTGACGCCAATCAATAAGTTAATTGGGGATGCGAACGTTACATTGGGCGTAACATCAGATTCGCCAGGTGCGATAACTTATTCGGGATCTGTGGCGAATGTGTTCTCTGTAAGCGGGACAACGTTGACGGTGGGAACGACTGCTGGTTCAGGGACAATTACTGTATCGCAAGCTGCGAGTGGTATCTACGCGGCAACTACGGCTACAATTCCGGTAACGGTATCGGATCCTTCGAAATTAGCTCCAACGATCACTTGGGTTTCCGGTTACAATAAGACAAAAGGCCAACCGTCCTTTGCCTTGCCAGTGCCCGTTTCAACAAGTAATGGAACCTATACCTACTATTCAAGCAACCCATCCGTTGCGACCGTTTCTGGGAATACCGTTTCGATTATCGGTGATGGACAAACAACCTTGACCGCGATTCAGGCTAGCACAACAAACTATCGTTCGGCGTCGATTAGTGCACCGTTGATCGTAGGATTGGTTTCCAATACCACCCCAACCTTGAGTGGATTTGCGAATCAAACTAAGACCATTACGGATGGAACTTATACGATAACTGCGCCAACATCAGCCAGTTCAGGGGCGTTCACGTATATCAGCTCAAATCCTGCAGTAGCAACGATTTCCGGGACAACCGTGACGTTAGTAGGATTAGGAACGACGACCATTTCTGCGATTCAAGATCCGGCAACGGGATATAATGGAGGTACAACCTCAGCGACATTAACAGTACTCAATCCGAATATTCCAATCATTACTTTTGCGCCAAGCGCATCGTGGACAAGAGGGTCTGCTATTACAAATTTATTGCCAACATTCGTTTCGGGCGCTGCGGCAACATCCTATAGCATTGCGCCACCACTTCCTGCTGGCTTAAGTTTTAATACGACGACGGGAGAAGTTTCCGGAACGCCTTTAAGCTTAAGTGCTGCTCGTGATTAT
This sequence comes from Aquirufa echingensis, assembly GCF_042714525.1. Taxonomy (NCBI): domain Bacteria; kingdom Pseudomonadati; phylum Bacteroidota; class Cytophagia; order Cytophagales; family Flectobacillaceae; genus Aquirufa; species Aquirufa echingensis. The sequence goes on from NZ_JBBKYA010000001.1 coordinate 273,695, forward strand.
ACAATTACCGCATCCAATGTTGGGGGATCAACATCCGTTGTGACGAGTTTGGCGGTATTAGAACCTGCCCCAACGGCTTTAAGCATTTCGGTTCCGTCGATTTACTTATTAGGCCAAAGCATTACGCCTGTTGTTCCTACAAATAGTGGAGGTGTTGTGAATACCTACAGCATCAGCCCAAGTTTACCAGGTGGTTTGGTATTCGACCCTGCGACTGGAACGATTTCAGGTGTACCTGCCGAGCTTAAAGCAGCTACCACGTATACGATTACTGCGACCAACTCAGGTGGCTCAACCACAACGACATTCACTCTGACCGTCAATGATGTCGCCCCAAGTACCTTGAGTTATGCCTCACCGATTGTGCTGGAAAGAGGAATTGCCATATTACCGATTGGGCCAAGTACATCAGGGGGAACAATTACTTCATATAGCATAAGTCCAGCATTATCGGCCGGATTATCATTTAATACGACGACAGGGGTTATTACAGGAACACCTACTGCGGTAACGGCTCGGACAACCTATACCATTGTTGGTTCTAACGTAACTGGTTCATTGACTACAAGTATGGACATCATTGTGAATGATGCGCCGCCAGTCAATTTCACGTATTCAACGCCACCTATTTATTATTTGAATACCGCAATTACCCCATTGACTCCATCAAATAACGGTGGAACCCCAGCGGGATATACTATCTCGCCAGCTTTACCAGCGGGATTAAGTTTCAATACATCGACCGGGGTCATTTCGGGTACGCCTACCGCGATTACGGGTTCTGCAACTTATGTGGTGACAGCCTCCAACTTCGTGGGATCTGTTTCCCAAAACGTCGTGATTGAAGTCAAGGATTATGCACCGGTGAATTTGGTATATCCATCGGCAACGCTTACAGCAACGAAAACGGTGGCGATTAGTCCGTTGACTCCAACCGTCGGCGGAGGCGCAGTCATTACCTATACCGTTAGTCCAGCGTTGCCGGCAGGTTTGTCGATTAACACGAGCACAGGTGTGATTTCAGGTACGCCTACAGCATTAAGTCCATCGGCGAATTATACGTTGACCGCCAACAACGGAACGGGCTTTACAACATTTGCCATGAACATTACCGTGGTCGATGTAGCGCCATCGCAATTAAGTTATGCGACTCCGGTAGGTTTGGTACGAACCCAAGCGATGACGAGCTTAAGCCCTTCGAGTATAGGCGGTACCGTTATTAGCTATACGGTTGTTCCGGCCCTGCCTGCAGGATTACTTTTGAACTCGACAACCGGGGTTATTTCAGGTACGCCAACCGCCGTTACGGCGCAAGCAACGTATACGATTACAGCGACCAATACGGGAGGCTCATCGAGCTTTGGTGCCGTGATTCGTGTCTTTGAATTCAATGATCCAAATCTTGATACTGATGGAGATGGTATTATCGATTCGGCCGACTCTTGTCCATTGTTATTTGGTACAGCACAATTGAATGGTTGTCCGGTAGACTCCGACGGGGATGGATATTATGATGCCATTGATGATTGGGATGATGATAACGATGGTATTTTAGATACGGCAGAAAATGCTGCTTGTAATCCGGCTAGCGCGTCTTGCGATACGGATGGTGATACTGTTCCAAACCGCTTGGATTTAGATTCCGATGGCGATGGCATCAAAGACGTGATCGAAGCAGGAGGTACAGATGCAAATAATGATGGTAAGGCAGACGGAGCGATTACAAGCCCCGGCATTCCCGTTTCTGCAGGAAGTGGTTTGGCAACGGTTGATACTGATTCAGATGGAATTGCCAATCCTTATGACCTAGATTCAGATGGTGATACTGTTTTAGATGCGGTTGACCAATGTCGTTTAGTCGCCGGTTCTGTTCTTTTGAACGGTTGTCCGGTAGACTCTGATGGAGATGGGGTGTTTGATACCTTGGGGGATTTGGATGACGATAATGATGGTATTTTAGACACGATTGAAAATGCGGCATGTAACCCATCGAGTATATCATGTGATACGGATGGGGATAATATTCCAAACTACTTGGATTTAGATTCTGACGGCGATGGCATCAAAGATGTGATTGAGGCAGGTGGAACCGATGCAAATAATGATGGCAAGGCAGATGGTCCGGTCAATGCATCCGGTATTCCATCTACGGCAGGAACGGGCTTGACACCTTCGGATATTGACGGAGATGGACTCCGTAATCCTTATGATTTAGAAAGTGATGGGGATGGTGTCTTGGATGCGACTGAGGTCAACGACAATACGAATCCGCGCAATAATTGTTCGTACCTATTGATTCACCGGACTGTTGCGACATCTACCGCTTGGCAACAAGGGGATTGCGATGGAGATGGTGTAATCAACTTGAATGATACGAATCCATTGTTGGCCCTTGCTCAAAATGATTTCTTTGGGCCTGTGGTCAACGGAAGCATTTCGGGTAACGTGATGTTGAATGACGATTTTGTTCCTGGAGCGAATATCAGTTTAACTCGTCTAAATGGAGGATTTGCAGGAACAGCAACGGGAACTGTTGTGCTTACGCCTACGACCGGGGTGCTGACATATACGGCAGGTTTGAATGAACCAGCTAGTGTGGTGACGATTGGTTACCAAGTGTGTAATACGTCGACAAGTACATGTGCAACCGCGATAATCTCTGTTCGCATCACGCGTGATAACCCAACGCTTTCGAACTTCCCTGCCATCACGAAAACAATCCGAGATGTGGCATTTACGATTACTGCGCCTACAAGTTCAGCGGGAACAGGCGCTATTACCTACACAAGTAGCAATCCTGCCGTTGCAACAATCAGTGGCAATACGGTGACTATCGTGGGCATCGGTACGACGACGATTACAGCGACGCAAGCGCAGGATAGTAATTACAATGCAGCGAGCATCACGACGATTATGACGGTGTTGATTGGGGATTCTGATGGGGATGGCGTGCCAGATACGGACGAGCAAGCGCAAGGTACGAATCCGTACGATGCGGGAAGTTTCTTGGATACAGATGGCGACGGGGTGCCGGATTATATTGAAAACCAACAAGGCACAAATCCGAACAGCGCGACAAGTTTCTTGGATTCAGATGGGGACGGTGTTCCGAATTATGTAGAGCAACACCAAGGGACAAATCCAGCGAATATTTCGAGTTATTTAGATAGCGATGGCGATGGCGTTCCAGATTATGTGGAAATACGCCAGGGTACTGATCCGCGTAATGCGGGAAGTTTCTTGGATTCCGACCGCGGAGGCATTCCAGATTACGTGGAAACACGGCAATCGACAAACCCATTGGTCGCACCTGACACATTGCATGATGCGGATGGGGATGGTATTCCGGATTATTTGGAAGGATTTGACCCGAATAACCCCGTTGCTTCGACGGATACAGATGGGGACGGTATACCGGATTATTTAGATACAGATGCAGATGGCGATGGTATTCCAGATGCGACGGAATTAACGCATGATACGGATGGGGATGGTGTGCCAGATTTCCAAGAGATGTTGGACGGTACCAATGCTAATAACCCAGCAAGCTTCAAGGATTCTGATGGGGACGGGGTTCCGGATTATGTAGAAATTGCCCAAGGAACAGATCCTTTCAATTCAACGAGTGTTCGTGATACCGATGGGGATGGCGTGCCAGATTTCGTTGAGACCCAACAAGGTACTAACCCGAATAACCCAGCATCTTCGCGGGATAGCGATGGAGATGGTATTCCAGATTATGTGGAGAGTCGGCAAGGAACGAACCCGAACGCCGCAGGTGACGTGGTTGCTGATAGCGATGGCGATAGTATTCCAAACTACATCGAGGGTTATAATAGTCAAAGTCCAAGTTCTTCTCGCGATAGCGATGGTGACGGCACAGCGGATTATTTGGATTTGGATTCTGATGGGGATAACATTCTTGATGCCACTGAGCGAACGACGGATACCGATGGAGATGGAGTGATGAATTATCGCGATTTAGATAGTGATAATGATGGTATTTTAGATGCCTTAGAAGGGAATACCGATTTAGATTCAGACGGAACGCCTAATTACTTAGATTATGATAGTGATAATGACGGAATATTTGATCCTTGGGAAGCCGTGAATGATTATGATGTAAATCTAGACTATAATTGGGATGGTCGCATTTCGGTAGCTTCAGGCGCATTTGTTGATGCGAATGCAAATGGAGTCATAGATAATTTAGAGACCCGATTTGGGGGAAGACCCATTGTTCCATACGATAAGGATCGAGATGGCACACCTGATTATTTGGATCGTGATTCTGACAATGATGGACTTACCGATTTATTTGAAAGAATGAATGATAATGATCAAGACGGTTTGCGCAACTATCGAGACGATGATTCAGATGGCGATGGAGTGGGTGATATGTATGAAGGCTCTAATGACATGGATCGTGATGGGAAATACAATTTTGAGGATTTAGATAGTGACGAAGATGGAATTCCAGATGGTTGGGAGGGAACTGATCGTTGCTGGACGTGCAAAGATTCGGACAAAATAGACAATAACGAAGATGGTTGGGATGATCGGATTCAGTTTGTAAATCCATCGCCAAAAGATACAGATGGCGATGGTCAATTTGATTTCTTGGACACGGATAGCGATAATGATTGTATTCAAGATGGAGCTGATGGATTAAATGATTTAGATCGTGATGGTATTTTAAACTTCAGGGATTTGGATAGTGATAATGACAGCATTCCAGATTCGGTAGAGGCACTAACTTGTGCCAAACCAAGCGATACCGATGGCGATGGCACGCGCGATTTTGAAGATTTTGATTCGGATAATGATGGCATGCTTGATGCATTTGAAGCTGGAGCAAACGGAAGAATGCCACAGGATTTTGATAACGACGGCAAGCCTGATTACCGTGATACGGATTCGGATAATGACGGAATCTCAGATCTAGTGGAAGTAGGCCCAACGCCTAAAATGCCTGCTGATACAGATTCGGATGGAATGCCAGATTACCATGATTTAGATTCCGATGCGGACGGTATTTCGGATGCCATAGAGACCAATGTGGATACGGATGGGGATGGTACGGCCGACTTCCGTGATTTGGATTCAGATAACGATACGATCTTGGATTCGATTGAAAAAGCAATCGATACGGATGGCGATGGTTTGTTGAACTTCCGCGATTTGGATTCGGATAATGATACGATTTTGGATTCGATTGAGAAGGCCATTGATACCGATGGTGATGGTTTGGCAAACTACATCGATTTAGATTCCGATGGGGATATGATTCCGGATGCGGTGGAGAAAACGGTGGATACGGATTCCGATGGCAAACCAAATTATGTGGATTTGGATTCCGATGGAGACAAAATTCCGGATGCAATCGAGGCCGGTTTGAAACCCGCGACACCTGTAGATACGGATGCTGACTCAAAACCTGATTACGTGGATTTAGATGCAGATAATGATGGAATTCCTGATACGTATGAGGCGGGAGTTAATCCATTGGCACCTGTTGATACAGATCGCGATGGTGTATATAATTTCCGTGATTTGGATTCAGACGGCGATACGATTCCGGATGCGGTGGAGTCTGGCATAACGGGAAGTATTTCCTCGAATATAAGTGGGGATGACATTACTAATTACCGTGATTTGGATACGGATGGAGATGGGATGGCCAATTACACCGATACGGATTCAGACGGCGACGGTATTTCAGATCAGATTGAGGCTGGTAAAGATCCGAATCATCCGGTGGACACCGACAAAGATGGCAAGCCCGATTACGTGGATGTGGACTCCGATAATGATGGTGTTTCGGATAAAGAGGAGGCTAATTTGATTAATGGGGTTCCAGCAGATACGGATAAAGATGGTATCCCAGATTACTTGGATTTAGATACGGATGGTGATGGAATTTTGGATGCCGTTGAAGATGATTTGAATTATGGTGCGTTGCCAGACTGCGATCACGATGGTATTCCAAACCGTTTGGATAAAGACGTTTGTGAAACATTTACGACGCAAGGATTCTCGCCAAACGGTGATGGCAAAAATGACACCTTTATTATTCCGGGAATTTTAAGTCGGCAGCCAAACCGAATGACGATCATGAATCGCTCAGGTCAGGTGGTTTATGATGCAGAAAATTACAAAAATGATTGGGCGGGTAAAGGCTCAGACGGACATGATTTGCCGGATGGTACCTATTACTATGTGTTGGATTTCTTTGGCAAATATCCAACGGTGTCGACCTATGTGTACATCAATCGGTTGAAATAATTGATTGAAATAAGAAGAGATAATATGATAAAGCATAAACTAGTTCAATTAATTTCTATCGTGTTCGTGGGCATGAGTTTACCTGCGCTGGGGCAAGTTGACCCGATATACAGTCTATATCGGTTCAACCCTCAAAACATTACGCCTGCGCACGTGGGAGGATATGAAGGAACGGAAATTACGGTGATGAATCGCCAGCAGTGGATGGGTATTGAAGGCGCTCCTAAAACCATGGGTATTACTGCAAACATGAAGTGGGGGAAACAAAAGGGGGTTGGAATTGTGGGCTTACTAGATGAGGCCGGCCCGATGAAAACGGTTCATGTAGGCCTTGATTTTGCTTACCATGTACGCTTGAATGAAGACTGGTCATTTTCAGGAGGTATTCGTGGCGGCGTCGGTAATATGACCTTGAATTTCAATGGTATTCGATTGCCTCAAAGTGGTGATGAGGCATTTGCGACAGATCGTTCCACCGGAATGCAAGTAAATACCGGTTGGGGTGTGAAAGTTTACAAAGGTGATGGCCTATTTTTCTCCGTATCACAGCCACGTATGTTTCGCTATGATTTTGGGACAACGGGTGCGGCGTATAAAGACAGCCCGAGTTTCTTCGTGATGACAGGGACAAAATGGCCTGTTTCGGAAAAGTTAACACTTTATCCAAGTGCTTTGATTCGATTAGCGACAGATTTGCCGGCTAGTTATGATGTGAATGTGGTGGCTAACATGCATGGTAAATTGGATGCAGGCCTTGGGTACCGCGGAGGCGAGAGTATAGGAATTCGATTAGGCGTTCAGATGACCAAAGTTTTTTACTTGGGTTATGTGTATGAATTGCCAACTTCCCAAATCAGTAAAATGACGAGTCAATCGCATGAGCTAGCCTTGCGAGTGCGTTTGGCTAAGAAATAGACAGTAAATTTTAGAACACAGAGTTAGAAAAGTCGTGCGTTTTTAATTCACGACTTTTTTGTTTCTAGGCGTTCTCAATGAGCTGAATGATCCAGCGGAAGGGCATGCTGGCGTATTTGCGGACGCGCAAATAGCGTTTAACCGGTGCTTTTGCAGCCGGTTTAATGTAGTAGCAGCTGCATTTTTTTAATTCTTTGTGGCCGTTAGCGATGAGCGCTTGAGCGTAATAATCGAATAAACTGGCAACGTCCCCTTTTTCTTGGAAACTATAACGGTCTTGGTATTTGGATATTTCGGTTTGTTTTTCAGGTGAATAACCGGAGAAATGGAAGAATATCAAGGGATATTGATTGTTGACTTGGTAGGGCTCGTTATCGTTTGTTATTTGGCGTTCATGCAGATTCCAATAGGCCATGTTTAACCCGAGGTGTCGGCTGACGAACACATCTTCGTAGAAAATAGGGGCAAAATTCACCCACAATTGATCCACAAACATGCCATTTGCCAAATCGATGTAGCATTGATCAAAAAGTCGGTCCTTCCACCATTGCAAGAACTGATGCGTTGTATCGCTGCGTTTGGTTCCAATAAAACCTAGATTATATAATCCCGTGTTTAAAAGCCCACGTTCATTGGGGCTACAGGCGTCATCCGGGTAGGCTAGCAGCGTATGAGGCGTTAGGAAAAGGCTATGATCTTTCAATCCTTTTTCAACTTCTGTGAGCGGTTGGTAGATGATGATGTCTGGATCAAAATAGTGCACAAATTGTGCTTCAGGGTATTGTTGATAGACATAGTCCAAAAAGTACGGTTTAACGGCCGTATTTAGTTCGGTGATGTCATAACGCGCGCACATCTCGTCGAGGTCTTCTACGCCAATTGTATGCAGTTCTACGAGGGTGTATGGGGGTAATAGGTTCTTGTCGACATGCGAAGCATCAATTCTGTCCACCAAACCGATTAAAAACGTATAATCGGGGTTATGTTTCATTAGCGAATCGCCGAGCGTTTTGGCTTGGGCGAGGTAGTTAATGGAACAGATGGTGATGACGATTTTTTGCATGCTTCAGATTATCAGTTTCAAAAATACGAAATGTAAATTGAAAATCGTTAGGGCTTTGGCGCCTGGCGTGACCACGCTGCCGGGGTCAGCGACCCCGGCAGCGTTCGCCACCGCACGGGCCAGCAGGCGCCAAGCCTGCGTGACAAGGCTATTTTTTCAAACTGCCGTAGATGATGTTTTCGATTTTATCACCATAATCCCCGTGTGAATTTGGCGTATGTTGCGTCATGATTAATGCGACTATTTTCTCTTTGGGATCTACCCAGTAGGTGGTGCCATAATAACCTCCCCAACCATAACTGCCTTCGGAAGTTACATTCAGTTGCGCAGATTTTTTGGACGTAATGCTGAACCCTAAGCCAAAATCATCATTTCCCATGTTGATCTGCGGGCTGGTCATGAGTTCAATCGTTCTCCGACCTAAGATTTGTTTGCCATTGTAAACACCCCCGTTCAACAACATTTGCAAGAACGTTGCGTAGTCGAAAGTCGACATGGAAAGTCCAGCACCGCCTGAAAAGTAGGTGTGCGGATAAAGTGGATAATTCGGGTCTAAATTGCGGAAATTAGGATCCCAAGGGATAATTTGTTTGTCGGCATTCTCCGTGTAAACCTTTGGCATACGCGATGATTTTTCTAAAGGAACCGTAAAATAGCTGTCCTTCATTCCCAACGGTTCAAAAATATTTGCTTTGAAATAGTCTTCCAGCGTTTTACCTGTGATGACCTCCACTAAACAACCCAATAAGTCCGTATTCAAGCCATAAGTGAACTTTTCGCCGGGTTGGTGTGCCAATGGCAAGCGCCCCAAGGATTTCATTTTATCGAGTAAAACCGCGTTGAAATTACCTAAGCCTGAAGGAATCCCCGCTTTGGCATAAATGGCTTGCATCTTGGGAGAACCAATCGCCGCGTAGTCGATTCCGGAGCGATGGCTCAACAAATCGCGAATGGTAATTTTGCGTTTCGCAGGCTCCGTCGTGTAGGAAGAATCCGCGGGATTAAAATCTTTGAGCACTTGTTGGGTCGCGAATTCTGAGATAAAATCTCCTACGGGTTGATCTAAACGCAATTTCCCTTGTTCGAATAATTGCATGATCGCCACACTCGTAATGGCTTTCGTCTGACTCATGATGCGGTAAATCGCCTCGTTGGTCATCGGTTTTTTATTCGCCAAATCGGCATAGCCATTCGACTTAAAGTAAACCACAGAATTGTCCTTGATGACTAAGGTTGTGGAGCCCACCATCCAGTTTTTTTGGATGTATTCCTCCATCACGGTATCGATGTAGGCCAAACGCTTGTCATCCATTTGTGGATGCGATTTTTGAATAGGGGAGAGGATTTGCGCCGTGGCAGCAAAGCCCGTTAGGAGTAAAAACAGAATTTTTTTCATGGATAGGTTATTATGACGTCGCAAACTACGGATTGTGTGGGGGAGATGCAAGGGAATTGAGTTAAGAGCTAAGAGTTAAGAGGTGTGGATGTCCTTCGGACGGAAATTAATAACCCTAGGCTTTAGCCTAGGGATCACTAGGTTCACCTGACCCCCAGACTAAAGTCTGGGGTTTTAAAAAACCCTTTAGACTGACGACTAGCGACTAGACGCGAGGTATCGCGTCTCTACAACGTCTAAAAACAAAAAAACCTTCCAAGTTTCCTTAGAAGGTTTTTAGTCGATTTATGTACCTGGGATGGGAATCGAACCCATACGAGCGTTTCGGCTCACAGGATTTTAAGTCCTGCGTGTCTACCAGTTCCACCACCCAGGCAGCCCTGTAAAACTTAAAAGCACCTAGAGGTGCCTTCTCGTTTTGAGCGAAAGACGGGGTTCGAACCCGCGACCTCGACCTTGGCAAGGTCGCGCTCTACCAGCTGAGCTACTTTCGCGTTTTGTGGGTACAAAAGTAGAACCTTAAAGTTATTTATGCAAGACCTAAGGCAAAATTTCCTTAAAAAATCTTTATTTTTGTTTTTTCAAATCAACAAATGAGCATCACCAAACTCGATCAGATCGATCATAAATTATTGGAAATTCTTCAGCAAAACGCGAAGATTACCAATGCGCAATTATCCAAAGAAATCGGTTTATCGCCGGCTCCCACCTTGGAACGGGTGAAGAAATTAGAAGCTTTGGGAATCATACAAAGCTATCACGCTCAGGTAGATCGCGATAAAATCGGATTAGGCGTAAGCACGTTTGTGACGGTAACGTTGACAGGTCACAAAAAGCAAGTAACGGAATCTTTTGTGCGTCAAATCAACCAAATTCCCGAGGTGATCGAGTGTCATCACGTGACAGGTTCTGGTGATTTTATGTTGAAAATTATCTCGAAAGATATCTCTACCTACCAAAAATTGATGTTGGAAAAAATCAACGAAATCGAAGAAGTAGCTGCTACCTCCACGATGGTGATCCTTTCTAGCTTCAAAGAAAGCAAGGTTTTGCCTATTCCTTGATGGCTATAAGCGGTTCATGAACTGCGGAATCATCCGATTTTTCCATGCGGTAAAGGTGCCTGCTTGAATTTCCTTGCGGGCCTCGCCAACCATCCATAGGTAAAAACGTAGATTAAACACACTCGCGATCATTGGTCCCAAAAGCTCCTCACAGCGCACCAAATGGCGTAAATAGGCTTTGGTATATTGCCCATGGATATCTTCTGCAAAGTGTGGGTCGATCACCGAAAAGTCATTTTTCCACTTTTCATTTCGGATATTGATAAAGCCCTGCGTCGTGAAAATCATTCCATTCCGCGCATTTCGCGTAGGCATCACACAGTCAAACATGTCGATTCCGAGCGCAATTCCTTCCAAAATATTCGCCGGCGTTCCCACACCCATCAAATATCGAGGCTTGTCTTTGGGTAAAATATCAGTTACCTCATCGGCCATTTTATACATATCTTCCACCGGCTCACCCACAGAAAGTCCACCGATCGCATTACCAAAGGCGTCTTTAGAGGCGATGTATTCCGCGGAAACTTTACGTAAATCCGAATAAACACTACCCTGTACAATCGGGAATAATGCCTGGTTGTAGCCGTATTTAGGAGTCGTTTCGTCGAAGCGCTTGATGCAACGATCCAACCAGCGGTGCGTCATGTCCATTGACTTGCGCGCATATTCGTAGGTACATGGATAAGGCGTACATTCGTCGAAGGCCATCATGATGTCCGCTCCAATCGTGCGCTGAATATCCATCACGCCCTCCGGACTGAAAAAGTGTGTACTGCCGTCGATATGCGACTTGAATTTGACGCCCTCTTCTTGAATTTTCCGACCGGTTCCTGCCAAAGAATAGACTTGGTAGCCACCGGAATCGGTTAGGATGGGTTTATCCCAACCGTTAAATTTATGCAATCCACCCGCTGCTTCGATGACGTCGAGGCCGGGTCTAAGGTATAAATGGTATGTATTTCCCAAAATTATTTGGGCATTAATGGGTTTTGATAATTCGGAAATGTGGACCGCTTTAACCGTTCCTGCGGTACCTACCGGCATGAAAATGGGTGTCTCAATGACCCCGTGATCTGTCTCTAACTTTCCTGCCCGCGCCTTGGAATTCGGGTCTAGCTTTTCAATTTCGAACTTCATGCGGCAAAGGTACGAAAATAGTCACAAGTCGCTAGTCGCTAGTCCGGAGGGAAATAGTCCGAAGTTCGGAGGGGGTTAGTTCGGAGAGGGTTGGTCCGAAGTCCGAAGGGAAATAGTCCGGAGGGGATTAGTCCAGATGGTTTTTTTTATAACCCCAGACTTTAGTCTGGGGAGTAGGTGCGATCGTGAAATCCCTAGGCTAAAGCCTAGGGTTATAAATTTCCGTCCGAAGGACGTCCACATCTCTTAACTCTTAATTCTCAACTCTTACCTCTATTCCACTTTCATCACCCCATTCATAATCCGCCAGTGCCCCGGGAAAGTACATAAGAACGGATAATTACCCGGTACGCTCGGAGCTTTGAAGACCACTTTCACCCGACCATCCGATTCAACCAAAGGTGTAAATGCTAATACTTCCGGCATCGAAGGAATGTAGTTTTTCGCTGCGCCGTCAGCGGCGGTAATCATCTTATCTGCTGCCAAACCTATTTTTTCTTGGCTTCCCAATGCTCCTAATACCCAGTTGTGCTGCATTGCATCCACATTTTCAAAAATCAATTCCACCGTCGCACCAGCCGGAACTTTGAATTCCGCCGGGCTATATTTCATCGCTTCCTTGATCGTTTGAATCGTGACCTTCACCACATTGCCTTTGGCACCTGTATTTGGAATTTCAATCTTCCATGCATTCGCCAAGCGCTCCCACATCTCCACATCTTGTGGACGAACCACTTTTGCCAATGCCACGAAATAAGCTTTATTTTCTTCCGAAAGCTCTGCCGCCCGACGGGTATTCCAAGTGCCTGCCGCTCCTTTCAAGGCCACGCCCATCGCGTTGCTTTCCGGATTGCTGATTAAACGCAATTTGTCAACGACCTGATTTCCTGTCCATTCGGTCGCACCAGCACGGAAGATTTTTTCCACCATGTAGCTCGATAAAGTCGACGTATTATTCACCGCAATGGCTTGTCGGTACCCGTTATTTCCTCGATTCGATTCCGCGATGCTCGCCTTCGGATCCAAGGCAATTTCCATCGTATAATTGCCCGGATTTTCTGCGGTCCAACCTAAATTTCCCGTCCACGGGCCATTGTTTCCTTTAATCACGGATACCGTTTCACCAGGTGCAATGCCATCCTTGAAGGTATAAGATTCCATGTCGATCCGACTGCCCATTCCCTCAATTTTGATGCTCATAGGAACCGGGATTTCCTTCGCTAGTGCTTGTGTCCCGCGGTTTTTCACACGAACAACAAAACTGGCTCCTTCACGTAATTTGAAGTTACCTCCTTTTACTTGAACCTCTTCTATGACTAAATCAATGCCCGAAGTAGAGCCGTCCACAGATGGATTTTTCAAGTCTTTGGCTAATTTCTCTGCGACCGTTTGTGCCGATTTAGCTCCTTCCGTTTTGATGATTCCATCGATACGTTTTTGATTCGCCGCCATCGCCCAAGCCGTCAATGCATCCGGAATCCAACGGTCCTCGTTTTGTTGGCTTGCAGCCATTTTCTTCATCACGGCAGCATCGATCACTGGACTGCTCGGCATCTCACTTAATGCCAAAATGCTGTTCAATACAACCAATGAATCACGGTCATTCAATAAACCAAGCGCTAGAATTGCTTTCGCTCCCGCCTCCGTACGAGGTAATACCTGCACCGCTTGCTTACGAACCGCTGCACTGCGATGACGCAAGGCTTTGACAGTTACATCGAATGGCAATGCGTTTAAGCCTTCTAATGTTCGCAAGGCATGAATAGCTCCCGGCGCCAATCCGATTTCGTCCATGCGAGCGGATGAAACCAAAGCGATCAATGCAGGAACTACATCTTTATTTCCGCGTTCCACTAATAATCGTTGAGCCGTCAAGCGCCAGAATAAATTGTTATTCGATAGGGCTTGAACGCAAGCTTCGGGTGTGCTTAAATCCACTGGCGTATATGCCGGAGCCTTGTTGTAGCCTACTCGGTAAATCCGTCCATGCGTGAAATCTCGCAAATCCGTATCATAAGCATTCCCACCACCATTTTTGAATCCTTGTGGCACAGGATTATGCTGAATGATGTAAGAATACCAGTCGGCAACCCAAACGGCACCATCCGGACCCACTTGTGCAAATACGGGCGATACCCATTCATCCGCTCCAGCGAGCAAATTAAAGGCCTCTTGATCGCTAAAATCAGAGCCTTTGGCAACTTGTCGGTTCTGGTGAATCACGTGTCCCGTGGGTTCAGAAACGAAGGCGATTTGATTCCAATAGCTCTTTGGAAAGGCTCTAGCGGTGTAAAAATTATGTCCTGCTGCGGCCGTAAATCCACCAAAAACGTCTACTTGACGTACTTTTTGCGTAATCGTCCGCATGTCTTTGTGCGTATCCGTGTTTTTGGAACCGTTTAAGGACATTGGGGCATGCCAGATGTTGCGATGTGGAATAGGCATGTACCAACCATGTGCGTTGTTTGCCGTAGAACCAAACACATCTCCCGCTTCATTGAAATCAAATCCCCAGGTATTGTTTGACGTTGTCGTCATGTGTTCCATTTTCGAACCATCGGGTTTGAAACGGAAGAATGCCTGGGCAAATTGCAAGGAATCCGCCCCTACTTTTCCCTTGTATCCCGAATAACCAATACATCCCCAAATCCAGTTATCAAAGCCATAATGCAAATTCGACGGTCCCGCGTGCGTGTCGCCTGTGCCGAAGCCCGTGAATAAAATTTTGCGCTCATCGGCCTTGTCATCACCATTCGTATCCTTCAAGAAAATCATGTGTGGCGCCTGCGAAATAATCATTCCGCCATTCGCAAATACCATGCCGGTTGGGATGCTTAGACCATCTGCCCATTTGGTAAATTTATCAGCCTTTCCATCCTTATTCGTGTCCTCACAAAGCAAGATGTAGTCACTTCCGCCGGTCTCTTTGCGCTCGTTCGGGTAGTCTTTGGTAATCAACACATACAAACGTCCTTTGTGATCCCAAGCCATCGCAATCGGGTGCATGACGTTCGGTTCTGCGGCGAATAATTGCAAGTTGAAGTCTACCGGAACTTGAATGAATTTAGCAGATTCCTCCGGGCTTAAAGGCAATTGCTGCAATTGAGGCCCTTCGCGTTTCTCGTAATTCGGTAAATGTGCCTCGCGGTATTTCAAGGTAGGCAAGTTAAGCGCTGCCAAAATTGCCCGCTTTTCAGGGCCAACCGCATGCAAAATGCCTTGCGTAATTAGGTCTTGAAAACCGGTTGTATTCCACGTTCTTTCATCGTGGCCATAAGCCGTGTAAAAGATATTTCCTTTGCCATACGAGCGCGTCCAGGTATATGGTTCCGTCTTCACGCCGGGTTTATCTTTGGCCTGTTCAGGTCCCAAAATTCGACTTTGCCAAATCTGATTGTCGGGTTGTAAATAGGAATGCAAATAGGTCTCGTCAACGGTCTTAATTTGCACGTTTGTATTGGCCTCATTTTGAACCCGGATAGAATCCATGCCATGACGCCAGAATTGCCCGCCGACCATCTTCACAAATTCCTTCGAATTCCGGAAGTTGAAGGACGCACAGTGAATCGCCACCAAACCGTGACCCGTTGCGACATAGCCCAACAAAGCCTTTTCCTGCGGGGCAGGAATGGAATCGTGATTCGCATAGATGATCAAGGCGTCGAACTTATTCAAGTACTGCGGATTCAAATCTTTCAACGATTCCGTGTAGGTGATGTTCATGCCTTTGACACCGATGGCCGACTGCAATGCCGGCAAGCGATCGAAAGGTTTGTGGTGTCCTTTGTCTCCTAAAAAGAGGAGCTCGAGTCGACGCCCGGTTTGGGCATTCAAGGTGATTTGGGACAATAATAGGCAAGCAAATAGCAATAAACGCATGGCTTAAAATTTAGGTATTTCAATGATTTTACCGCCTTGTAAGGCAGATTCGTGGGCTAAAATTCCTACTGAAGTCCAGTTGGCCGACTGCGGTGCATTCGGGAATGGATCGCGGTCAGCGGCTAATGCCTGAAGGAATTCGTTCACCAAATGTGGGTGAGAGCCACCATGGCCGCCCCCTTGGGTGAAGGATAAGTGGGTATTTTCATCCTCGTCGTAGACACCTTTGGTCGTAAATCGTTGGATTTCTTCGGGTAAATAATGGGCGAAATCAGGTGTAGGAACTTTCGATGGAATCTCGGGTTCAGGTTTTTTTGCTGTGTGTACGACCAATTCTTCGCCTTCGATTAATGGCCATTCTACGGATTTTTTGGAACCATATACTTCGAAACTTTCGCGGTATTGGCGGGCGACATCAAACAGCGAACGATAAACCATCGCGCTTAAATCGGAATCCCGGAATTTGATATGCGCAGATTCCACGGCGAATGGGGAATTGTAATGTTGGATCAGCTCCTCGCGGATTGTACCCGAACCAAAACAAGACACATATTCTGCTTCCAAACGCAATAAACCGGCCACCGGGCCTACGCAGTGCGTCGCGTAATGCATGGGAGGTAATCCCGGCCAATAATCCGGCCAGCCGTCCATGTCTTGTTGGTGAGATGCCTTCAGGAACTGAATTTTCCCTAATTCACCTTTTTCATAAAGCTCTTTGATGTACAAAAATTCACGGGCATAGACCACGGTTTCCATCATCATGTATTTTTTCCCCATGCGCTTGCTGGCTTCCACAATCGCCTTGCATTCTTCCACGGTAGTTGCCATGGGAACGGTACAAGCCACGTGTTTTCCGGCGTTCAAGGCCTTCAAAGTTTGTTCCGCGTGTAAGTGAATCGGGGAGTTGATGTGAACGACATCCACATTCGGGTCTTGAATCAATTGCTCAAAATCCGTGTAACGGGTTTCGATGCCGTATGCATCACCAATCGAGTTGAGTTTTTCTTCGTTTCGTTGGCAAATGGCATACATATTTGCCAAAGGGTGTTTCAGATAAATGGGAATGAATTCCGCTCCAAATCCCAGGCCGACGATGGCTACGTTGTATTTTTTCATAGGTTTAGGTTATGCTTGCGATGGCTCGCTTGTTAAATCCCCAGGTTAAAACCTGGGGTTATATGTTTTCTTTTATTTTTTGCCCTAGGCTTTTGTTTTATAACCCTAGGCTTTAGCCTAGGGATATCAAATGCCGATACGACTCACGAATCAGCTCCCGCTCATTTTCAAACATTTTACGCCAAATATGGGCTGCCGGAAGTTTTATCCCAAAGGATTCCACGACGATCCAACCTTGGTAATTCAATTCATCTAAAGTAAGTAGCAGTCCGGCAATATCTACCTGCCCTTGTCCCAAAATTCCTCGGGTACTTTCGGAAATTTGGATGTGCGGCGTTTTGTCGGCGATCTGTTTCAGTGCTTCCGAGGTGTTTTTTTCCTCGATGTTGGCATGAAACGTATCGTACATGATGCGTACATTCGGGTAGTTTATTTTTTCCACCAAAGCATATAATTCATCCGCACTGGATACCAAATAACTTTCGAATCGATTTAAATATTCAAGGCAAATGGTGATGTTTTTAGCTGCGGCGTAATTGGCTGCCTCACGAACACCTTCTACGGCCCAGTTGATTTCTTGTTCCGTCGCGGGTTTTCCGGTAAATACACCTAATGCTGAGTGGATGGGTCCTGAAATATAAGGAGATCCTAAATAGGCTGCGATGTCGATTGTGGCTTTGATGTAGTCCAAACCTGCTTTCCGAACAGCAGGATCTGGGGAAATCAAGTTCTCGCTAGGTCCTGCAATTCCGCAGGCAAAAATCTGCAAACCGAGTCGGTCAGCTTCGTTTTTCCATGCCTCCCAATGCGCTAAATCCGTGTTGAAAATAGGGATTTCAACTCCTTGATAGCCGGTTTCGGCGATAAAGGCTAATTCGGATAATACGGTTTGATCCATCTCCGGCCCGAAAACGAGCAGGTTCATTGCGATGGGGTGTTTCATGTTGAATAGGTTTGCGGAGGCAAGATAAGAAAAAATTAGACTTTGGAGCTTGGTCTTTGGATCTATGGAGTGTTTTTTGTGGTGTAGGGACGCGATACTTCGCGTCTAGTCCCCAGGTTAAAACCTGGGGTTATAGATATTTGTAACCCTAGGCTTCAGCCTAGGGGTTTTGCGCCATTCTTTGCCGCTGTATCTCCGCGAAATACTTCCGCAAGGTATTCGGGCTAATACGTCGCGCGACGATTTCGCCTGCGCGGTTCAAGAGAAAGAAAACGGGGTTTGAGAAGGCATCGTATTGGGTGCGGATGTCTGACACGGAGGGTAATTCCACGTGTTTGGCATTTGTCGTAATCTTGTAATCCGAGATGAATTTACGCCAAGTAGCTTGGGGAACGCCCGGTTCGTTGCAGACATAGAAGCGACCGAGGGATAGATTCAAGCGGCTTTCGATTAACTTCATCGTGCTATCCATTTCGGGGACTTCTTTCTGGCAATGATCGCAGGTGGGGGCATAAAAGGCCAATAAAGTATAATCAAACGAAGCCGCAAATTGATGTAAATCTTGTGTGACTCCTGTTGTATCAGGAAGGCTAATGGCGGGACTTTTAGCTAGATTTACGACTTTATTTAGGCGCGCCGCATCGTCGATCAACGTTTTTTTCACTGTGGCCGAGAGGGCGTTACAGGAAGACTTTTCAACATAAGTGTTGACAAATTTCACAAATCCTTCCGTGTTGTTTTGTACGTTGCGATTGCGCATCAATTGCACGAAGTAATTTAAGACATATGGATACGATTTCGATTGGCAATTGACGCGGGAAAGGATTTGGTCTACACCCTTCAGCAAAGAATCAGCTTGGGTGGGGTAATAGCCCATGTATTCGCTCACGAGTTCCTTATAAGTAGGAATGAACAGCAGTTTATTGGTGTTGAAATCCAGGCCTTTGAGAAATGCCAAACGTGCGGCGTAATTCTTTTTGTCGGGGACTGAGGCATCCAGCCGATTGAGCGCGGAAAAATAGATATGTAATACTTCTGAGGGATTTAATTTTGGCAGCGCTTTCTTACGGAAGGCAGCTAAAGCCGCCGTTTTGACCTTAAAGAATGCGGCTTTGTCCGAATAGCTAAACTTCCGGCCACGGCCAACTTCCGCATCGTATAATGAATCGATCACTTCAAAGGATTTCGCTAGTTTTTGGTATTGAAAATAGACCTGATTGCGTGGATTATTGCTATGTATTTCGCCGCCACGAATCTCCAAACTTAGGTTATCATTATTCTCCAAAATGAAGTAAAAACGTTGCTTGCTTTTGTCTAATTGGACATAATACATCCCGCCTACAATTGGTTTTTTCGATTGAAGTATAACAACATTCTTTTTAATTCGTATGGTATCCTTGGGGAAGTAGTTTTTATCGTCAAAGACCACACCTCGCAGGTAGGCGATGCTATCTTTTGGGGCATTGATTTGTAAATTAATTTTGTATTGTGCTTGTAAACAGGCACTTAGTAAGAGTAAAAAGAAAAAAAGGGTATAGCGCATTAGGATTAATAAAAGCGTCAACAAATATCCGATTATCTACTGAGATACCCGAAAACTTTCTTGTCCAAAAATTGTCGGACACGATTTTTTTGACATTGTAAGTCCTTTTGACCTTGTTTATTTGTTTCGCTAATTCAAGTCGGCATGAAATGTTATCGAATTCGTGAACAGTATCGTGTTAGTTTTTTGATGGCATCCCAATTGGTTGAGGTGTACAAAAAATACGATGTTCAGCAAAGCGTTTTGAGTATTCGATTTTGTCGGCAGGATGGCAAAGAAGTGTTGGTGCAAGCCCAACTTACGCCGGAGGAATATTCTTTATTTGAATTACGCTGGGAGCGTTTTCATGCGAGTGATGAGCTTTTTTTCGATTGTGTAGAATTTCAGCGGGAGGTTTAGTGCCCCAAAGACTATAATTTAGAACACGGAGTAGCAAAACCCAGGCGATATTTTCGCTTGGGTTTTTTGTTATTCGGGACATAAGATTACCTTTGGCAACAAATTGATCTAAAAATACTCCTTTGATAACCCTCGTAGAACTCTTCTATTATTTTGTTCTATCCACCCTGTATGGGGTTTTTGGACTGCATCTGTTGCGTCGGAAAGGTATATTGGCGACTAAGTTTTTAGGGCTTTATTTTTTGTTTTTCGCAATTCGTACTTTCATATCATACTTTACGGTAAACGGTCGGTTAATGCTATATCCGCATGTGATAAAAGTGATTTCGCCGATTCATTTTTTGACACCTCCCATCGGCTTCTTGTTTTTCTTTTTCATGCTTTACCCTCAGCGTTCGTTCAAGCGCTGGCAATGGCTCCACTTTTTGCCGTTTCTATTACATTTTATTGAATTGATCCCTTTTTATTTGGGACCGGTTGAAGCAAAAATTCACGAGGCTGAGTTAATCATGCAGTACAAATCATTGATTAATTACCCGAGCGACGTCTCTTATTTTTCACCTCGGACACTAGTTTTGTTAAAAGTCATTTCCACTGTAGCTTATAGTTTTTTGACGGCAGGGATGTTGATCCAATTTATTTGGAAAGCGGGTAGACTTGTTTATCAAAAGAATCGCTTGTTACTCAATTGGCTTGCTGCCAGCATGTCGATTCGTTTAGTTTCCTTGTATTTTACATTAAGTTATGTTACCGGAGGTATCAGTTTCAATAATTTGAATTTTTCGTATTCCGATTTGTTGATGAATATGGATGCGATGTTGAATGTAGCATTCCTTTTTGTTTTTCCATCTTTGTTGGACGGTGTTTCCCTCAATAGCTTAGTGTTGCGCTTGAATGAACCCGCCCGACAAGCCGAACCGGGTGAGGATGAAGTGAAGTTGGCCAAATACCAACAAATCGCCGAACGCCTCGAGCATCATTTTTCTAAAGAGCGGATCTTCTTAAATCCAGATTTATCCCAAGAGATGGTTGCTTCAGCCTTGAGCGTATCCCCGCGCGCGCTTTCACGTGCGACGGTTTATATGTATAATTTGAGTTTTCCTGATTTTGTGAATTCTTGGCGCATCGCTTACATCGTGGAAAATCAGAAAGTAGATGAGACATGGCGGAATTATTCGCAAGAGCTTCTGGCGGAGTATTCGGGTTTTGGTTCACGCCAAAGTTTGAACAATGCCACCAATCGCCTGTATCAGCTCACTTCAGCGCGTTATTTTAGCGCTCAGCTCGAGAAATAGAATTTGTCAAGTTTTTGTCTATGAAAAAATTATTGACACACCTACTAGCCTACCTTTTGCTTATTTGTGACACATTTATACAAGTTCTAAAATTATGTCAAACATTGGGTCGGTTTATTTTTTCTCCTTATTAAGTTCCCTCTGTTTTCTGTTTGGGTTGAATTATTTAATCCGGCCAAGTAAGTTGGTCGTTTCTAAAATTCTCGCGCTGACTTTTTTGACGCTTGGTTACATGTTCATTGCGTCCTATGCAATCTTGAAAGAAAATATTTTAAACTACCCGCATTTTTTTCGGACGATTGCTCCTTTGTTTTATGCTCTACCTCCATTGAATTTTTTATTCCTATGGTATTTGTTTCATCCCCGGGATAAATTTCACAAGGCTTTTTACCTGCTTTTTCTCCCATTGCTTCTGCAGTTCATCGAAAATGCTAAATTCTTTTTCAGTTCGCGGGAAGTAAAAATTCAGGAGATTCACTGGATGTTGCAGCAAGGAGATTATTTTGCTTTCAGCCCTGAATTTATGTGGTTTGATCCTATTTGGCATGTTTATACCAAATTTGTACTGTATATCTTGTCGTTCCTTGCGATGTGTTTCTTCTATATTCGCTTCCGACTGAATCAGCAATATGGTCCATTTTTCTCCCAAAAAGTATTTATATATTGGGTAGGTGGCATTTTATTCTCCCGCTTATTTACGGTTGTTTACATATTATATACCTTTATTTTAGCGACAGATGGCAAGGTAACCTTCATCAATACGGACTATCTGCTGATCGCAGAATTTGTCTTTCATATTGCTTTTTTAGTCGCAAATCCTAAATTTCTGGATGTACAAATATTATCAAAGCACCTGAAAGAAGATAATGCTTCGGAAGAGGTTGTGATGCCGCGCGATGAAGAACGGCTGCAGGAAATTGCGACCAAAGTAGAGCAATGTTTCTCGACAGAACAGGTCTTTTTAAATAGTCAACTGTCTGCAGAATTATTGGGTTCATTGACGGGATATCCCCATCGCATGATTGGGCAGGCCATTAAATGGAAATACAACATGTCGTTCCGCGATTACTTAAATAATTATCGAATCCGCTACATTGAAGAGATGCTTTCGGATCCCCAGCTGCTTCAAAAAACATCCATTGAGGCGATTGCGGAAGCGTCTGGCTTTGGTTCCCGACAAAGTTTTTACACGGCTTTTCGAAAGGCCAAAGGATGTACGCCAAAGGAGTATTTTACCTCCAAACAAGGTTAATTAATTAGTCCAATTTTTGTTTCCGTCAAATTTCTTGACACATCTCCAAGGGTCAATTTTATTTCTTTGTTTGCCTTAGTTTCTATTTGCAGAAGCTGGGGCACCCTAAAGACTTACTCTTTGATACCTTAAAGTATGCTTAACGTTCACCCTAAAACGTTTCGATTTGCGCTTGCGCAAGTTGTGTTTTTCCTTGTTCTAATTTTTAATATTAGTCCATCTGCCTACGGTCAGAATACCGCGCCAACCGCCGATTTTGATGGCGACGGGATTATAAATTCTGTCGATTTAGATGATGATAATGATGGAATACCGGATTCGGATGAATATTGTCAATCTTCGATTATATTACCAGCTACCAATAGCATTGCGGCAGTAACTGAACAAACAGTACCTACTGGCTGGACCATTGCTCAATCTTCTCCTGATATCGCGACGACTGCATATTCCATTTATGGCGGATGGGTCGTAGGTAGCTGTACCGGAACTGTCCCCACGCCTCCCAATGGCCATCAGTCCTGGGTGAACTTTTACTCCAATACACAAGAAGCATTTAAAACGAATCTATCCAATCTTGTTGTAGGTAGAACCTACATTTTAAAAGTGTATTATGCCCGTTTTGGTTCAACGACTTTAGGTCAAGTGACTGTAAAGGTAGGAGGAACGGTTGTTGACCAATACACCCCTGTCACAGGTTGCGGTTGGGATACTCGCTATGTAACCTTTACAGCTGGAGCCACGAGTCAAGATTTGCAGTTCCAAAATACTGGAGCGCCATCTCCTATGCAAAATGCGAGTGTGTCGGTTTCGGCCGATGCGCTTTACGAAGTATGTGATACAGATAATGACGGAATCATCAATCAATTCGATTTAGATTCGGATGGCGACGGTTGTCCAGATGCCAAAGAGTCGGGCGTCACCGGAAATCTGTCGTCGGGTTCCGTTAAAAACGGATCAGGCGGAGCGGTTACCTCTACAACAACTATCGCGAATGCGATCGCTGGAACAACAGGAAGTTATGGTGCCAATGGACTGAATGATGCCGTCGAAACGACTACGGAGAGTGGAGTTTTGAGCTATACCTCTACCTATCGTTCCTATGCATTGGTGAGTGGAATCAATATTTGCACAGGATTGGATTCCGATGGCGATTCCATTGCGGATGCTGTGGATTTGGATGACGATAATGATGGTGTCTTGGATACAATCGAGCAAACGTCTTGTAATACGCCCATTACGCTAACGCCTACTTCTGCTACTTCGAGTCCAGTCTATGGTGGAAATACGGCTGTTATGACAATTAATAGTTCGGGATTCACAGGATCTGGCCTTTCGGCATTAGCAACTGCCCCCGCAACCTTGAGTGATGCCTGGCTTTTGAAAGATCCGGAAACTTCCGGTTTCATCGAATATGTGATGCCTGCCGGATCAAATGTGGGTGGAGTTGCACTTTGGGCTCCGGATGCCTATAACTACGGCGGCGGCGACGGTCCACCGAAAGACTTTACTGTCGAAGTGACCTATGACGGAGGGCGTACATTTACTTCTCAGGTATTCACGACTGCTCAGCCCAATAGTAGCGGAGCATTGCCTGGTGCGCAAACATTCTATTTTCCAAAGGCACTCTTTAATGTGACTAAAATCCGCTTGAATATATTAAGCGGCTGGTATGACATTAATGGCAATAGTGTTGGACAAGTATCAACCGAAGGCATTACCGTCCACATTGCTTACAACATGTTCTTAGGTGAATTCCGGGCTATTTGTGGGAATGCGGACATTGATACAGATTCGGACGGAATACCCAACCGACTAGATACTGACTCCGATGGCGATGGCTGTCCAGATGCTGTGGAGGCGGGGACTACGATGCTTGCAACTTCAGGCGTTAGCAATGGAGCCAAATATACAGCCACGACCATTCCTGCACCTTATGGATCCAATGGTTTTGCAGACGGACTTGAAACAAGTGCGGGAAGTGGGACCTATGCATCTATTTACAATTATGCCTACGCTGTATATGCTCAAACGTCGCGTTGCCTTGATTCTGATGGTGATACGGTGGTGGACGTAATTGATTTAGATGATGATAATGACGGTGTTCTCGACCTAACGGAAGGAGCGACTTGTGCGGCCATGCCTACCTACACGTTCAAAAATATTGATGGAACTACGACTGGCGCAGCCGGCTATAATGCTGCATTTCCTGCTTGGATGAAAAATTCATATACGGAGGCGGAAGCGGGGTTCAAAGTGATATTTGACCAACCTGTGAGCGACCTAGCTTTTGAATTTGCGTCTATTTATCAAGATGATCGAGTTGGGGATTTTTCCGTTAAACTTAGCAACGGCACCATTTTTAATAACCTAGACTTTGAATTATTAACTAGCTATGCCCCAACCAATTCAATTTGGACGCCTCAGCCAAATTCGGGAAGTAACTTTACCGGAAATTTTTCAAAATTCACCGGTTCTCCTTTCAATCCTGGCGTTCCTTATTTTAAACCAACAGCCCAAGGTGGACAAACGGCACAATCCTGGGGAATTGTTCATTTACTTAATATTCCTGGAGTTGAAACCATAGGAATTTCAGAGGTTAGCTTTAAAATTATTGGCGGATCTGCGACGTCTGGTACAGGAGGTTTAGCTATTTACGGCTCTTGCCTAAGTTACCAAGACACAGATAATGATGGTATTCCCAATCTGCTCGATTTAGATTCCGATGGCGATAATTGCCCCGATGCCAAAGAAGCCGGGGTGACTGGAACCCTAAACTCAGGGAATGTCCGTAATGGCACTAATGGTGCAGTTACCTCAACGGCTTCAGTCGCAAACGCGATAGCTGCTGGCGGCTATGGTGCAAACGGTTTGGCAGATGGCGTTGAAACAACCCCAGAAAGTGGTGTGCTTGCTTACAATGCAACGTATTTGCCCTTTGCTGTAAACCAAAGTTTAGCTGTTTGTGCCGATACTGATTCGGATGGAATTGCAGATAACCTCGACCTAGACGATGACAATGATGGGGTTTTGGACGATGCTGAATTAAGCTGCGTTTCCCCATTAAATGCAGTTGCACCTACAGCTGCAGGTGCTGTGGCAACCTATGAAAACAACCAAGCAACTTTTAAAACTCTCGCTGGAACTTTATCCAAAGTTTCCACACGCGTGTACGATACGAGTATTGATGTAGTCCAACTCGCTGCTACAAGTTCAACGTCAATTACCTTAGACAATTCATACATGTTATTGAAGTTTTTGGTAGCAGATCTAGACCAATCAGAATCCGTGACTTTAAAGGTTTATGATTATCAAAATAACCTGATTCAGTTAAATGCTAATAACCTCATTGAAAAAGGCTCTTATGTGAATGTTACTTATCCAGCTGGTGCATCGATGATGTTGACCGCAGCGGGGTCTACCGCATATGATGGATCTACGTCCACACTTTCCAATGCGCTCCTGGGAATTCCCCAAGTTGCCAAGCGAATCGAAGTTTATAAAACCGCAGGAGCGAATAATTCTTGGGTCGGACTTTTTGCCGGCTGCAACGACCAAGATACAGACAATGATGGGAAATTAAATCGACTAGACCTAGACTCAGACGGAGACGGTTGTAGCGATGCCATCGAGTCCAAAAGTTCTGTATCGGCCACAAGTACAAGTGTTTTTCCAACGGGATCTGACACGAATTCGAATGGTTTATTAAACGTCTATGAAGGTGGCACAGCTGGAACGATTAATTATACTTCGATTTATACACCCTATGCCCTAAGTTCCAATCTAGCCGCTTGTGCAGATACGGATGGCGATACGATTCCGAACAACGTCGATATCGATGACGACAACGATGGAATCTTAGACAACGTGGAATCTCCGGATTGTTTCTACACAGAAAACGATTGGCACTTTGGCAATAGACCGGAAATTACGGTGACCTCGGGTTTAGCCATGACGAGCCCACAAAATCAAACCCCAAAATTGGTAGATGGAAAGAATTCCGGAGTGAGTTATGACGTCCGCTTTGTGGCAACGACGGCAGTGGGGACGGGCCAACAAGTCTACAAATTTGCAATGGGAGTACCTGTTAAATTAGCCAAAGTAACCTTGAGTTATACGGGAACCGCTTCGCAATTTAACGCCGGAACTAAACTTATCATTCGGGGTTCTAATGATGGGACGACATGGACGAATTTAAGTCCTGAAGTGACCTATGACGCGACCGTCGATGCCAATAATGCCACAGAAACTTCGACCATTTTCCCATATCCAGCCACGACGCAATACGCGACGAGCGGAAATATTTTTACGGTTTCGCAGAATGCCAACAAGTATTTATACTACGATATTTTCTGGTCGAGTGGCGGCGGCGTGAACGCGAATGGATATGCCAACGAAGTTTATTTCGATGTGGCCAGTGGATACCAACCCGGCGAGCACCCTAAAGTAGATTGTAGCAATGACACCGATGGCGATGGAAAACTGAATCATGTTGACCTTGATTCCGATGGCGATGGCTGTTCGGATGCGAAGGAAACCCGTGTCTCCGGAACGCTGAATACTTCAGGAAGTTTAAGCAATGCCTTAGCGAATGGACCTTATGGTACGAATGGATTTGCAGACGCATTAGAAACTTCGGCCGACAATGGGACATACACCGGAACCTATGTCTACGGCAATGCGATCGATAGTAGCATCAATGCTTGTACAGATTCGGATGGCGATTCAGTTCCTGATCTTTTGGATTTGGATGATGATAACGACGGAATTCTTGACAGCGTGGAATGCCCAGCGCCCGGTGCTAAACCTTTACTTTCCCGTTTTGATTTAAATTCAGGAGGTACAGCCACACTTACCCAAACCATAAGTAACTGGCCTGAAGAATTGTATGTAGATATTTGGACGCTCGACAATAATTTTAATTTAAAAGTTAATAATACCAATATCACAACGGTAACGGAATTGAACTTTGCACCTATGGGTTCAACAACCGTTTATCCGAATTTTACGGATGTCGTTTTGCCAAGTGGACGCGCGCTACAACAGCCAACAGGTTCTGTCTGGACATATCCAGCTGGGGCACAAAGACCTTTGATGCGTGTGCGCATTTCCAAAAATGGCCAGGTGAAAATTTTCGGTTTGGACGGGGTTAACGGTACCGGAAATTACCAAGAAATGGTGCTCGTGAGTGCTGAATATCAACAAGTTCCGATCAACCTAAACGGGAGCAATACAGTAGTATTTGGCCAAAATCCAAGCTTTAACCCCACATATTTAAATGCCGAATTTAACACCTTTAACGGCACAGGATTCTGCGATACGGATGGGGATGGCGTTGAAAACAGATTAGATTTAGACTCAGATAATGATGGCTGTAGTGATGCCTATGAGGCTAAAACGACCACGAACACAGGCGTTAATTATAAATTTACATCAGGTTTTGGTACGAATGGCTTTGTAGATTCCAAAGAAACGACAGCGGACAATGGCATCTACAACGGCTATTATCCCTACGATTTTGCCATCACAGCAAGCGTAAAAGCTTGTTTGGATACGGACACCGATGGTATTCCAGATGTAACTGATATCGACGATGATAATGATGGTATTCTAGATGATATCGAATCGCCATCTTGCTTTTATACCTTGTTGGAATTAGCCAAGCCAACCGCGGTTAGTTCGGAATTAACTTTGTACAACGCAACAGCCACCTATGCCTTATCAAATAGCATCGATGCGTCAAGCACGACGTATTCGGCATTTACGTCGGGACAGTATCTGGCTGATAAAGAGATTTTAAAATACACGGCTAATGGTCAAATCGCGATTACAAGTCTTAAACTAGATTTAGACTTTAGGGCCATTTCTACGGATGCATCCTCAACTTTCCGCTTCCAGGGATCGTCCGATAATGTGATTTGGGACAATTTAAATTCGGCTCCAGTTTCTTCTTTGACCTACACGCCTCCAGCGACACTCGTGCTGAATAACGATTTACAGCCGGGCAAGAAATATAAATATTACCGACTGTATGGAGTTGCGGGAACAAGTAACTATGGGGGAGTAGCGAATGCGACGTTCAATTTGACGGCAGCTACGTTAGCAAGTCAAAATCCGAAATCTGCTTGCGTCAGTGATGTAGATGGTGACAATATTGCAAATCATTTAGACCTCGACGCTGATGGCGACGGATGTCCGGATGCGAAAGAAACATCCATTCCCGGAACTTTGTTGGCCGGCACCATTCAAAACTTGGCTTCCGGTTCGACAACTACTGTTGTTTCCACATCAGGGGTAAGTAACGCCATAGCGAATGGCACTTATGGCGATAATGGATTTGCTGATGCCTTAGAGACAGCAACGGAATCTGGGATTTATACAGGAACGTATAATTATGACAATGCCTTTTACAAAGGCCTAAATGCCTGTGCAGATACTGATGCTGATGGCATTGGAGACTTAGTGGATATCGACGATGATAATGATGGAATTCTAGATGCCGTCGAATCGCCCGCATGTTTCTTCTCACTAGCAGAATTAGCCCAACCGATGGCAGTTAGTACCGAATTGGCGCAATATTCATCTTATGTGATTGGAAATTCGACTGACGGAAGTTCATCTACGCTTTCAGCTTTTGCACCATCTGTCTCGTGGGTCAACAAAGAAATTTTTAAGCTAACGGCATTGAAACCGATTTTGATTTCGGGCTTAAACTTGGATTTGTCTACTTGGGCCCTTTCTAGTGCGGCTGGAAATACATTTAAACTACAAGCCTCGAACGACAATGCAACATGGACTGATTTATCCACTGCAGTTGCTTCTACCGGTACGACCGGAAGTTTCGTTATAAACAATACCTTATCAACAGCGACGAAATACAATTATTTCCGCGTCATCGGGGTGGCTGGAACAACATATTATGGCGGTGTGTCCGATATTAAGTTTGTATTATCCACCAGCGTTATCAGTAGTCTATATACCAAACCTACCTGTACAACGGGAACAGCAGATGGTGACGCATTGCCGAATCACCTCGACTTAGACTCAGATGGAGATGGATGTTCGGATGCTTTGGAAGCCAGTACGACAACAGACCGAACGACCAATTTTAGTTTTACAGGAACAGATTTTGGGGCAAACGGATTCAAGGATGGCCTGGAAAAAATGAATGCAGAAAGTGGCTATTATAATGGTGTGTATACCTATTTCTTTGCGACAAATAATGCCATTAATTTTTGTACAGATGCGGATGGAGATGGCACGCCGGATTGGAATGATTTGGATAATGATAATGATGGTGTGTTAGATGCGATCGAAGCGCCTAGCTGTTTTTATTCTTCGGAGGAGATGAGCATTCCTACCGCAGTGAGCACAGAATTAGTACTTTATTCGACCAACTTAATTACCAGTTCAATCGATAATGTAAGTACGACGCAATCTGCTTTTGATGTATCTCAAAACTGGGTTAATAAAGAAATTTTCAAGTTCACGGCGAATAATTACATCGCTATTTCAGGCATGAATTTTGATTTGGTCAATTGGGCATTATCTAGTGTTGTAGGGAATACATTCAAGTTACAAGGTTCAGGCGATAATGTTAACTGGACCGATTTATCTACACCGACCTATTCAACGGGTACGACCGGTACATTTACCATTTCCAATACATTAGCCACTAATACCAAGTTTAAATACTTCCGAATCCTTGGTGTTGCGGGGACATCAAATTATGGCGGGGTAAAAGAAGCTCGTTTCAATCTGGCAACATCGGTCTCACCAAGTGCGAATCCAAAACCCACGTGTACGACCGACACCGATAACGATGGTATTTTAAATCAATTCGATTTAGACTCGGACGGAGATGGTTGTTCCGATGCGATTGAATCGGGTAGTTCGACTACTGCAACAAGTACGTCCACATATCCAACGGGTTCAGATACCGTGGTAAATGGGTTATTGGATGTGTATGAAAGCGCGACTCCTGGAGTCGTGAATTACCGCAATTATTATTCAAACTACGCAGTAAGAAATTCGATCAATGCGTGCTCTGATTTCGATTCCGATGGTGCCCGTGATGTATTTGATTTAGATGATGATAATGACGGAATATTGGATTTGATTGAACAAGGTACATGTACTTCCACAGGAATTGATCTGACAAAATTCACCTTTAATGGAACAGCGGTTTCTGCCAAGACGAGTAATAGTATCTCATCAGCTACCTCCGGAACATGGATATCTTCTTATTCGAATGAAACGCTTACTTTGCCTATTTCACTTGTGTTTAAACGGCAAAGCCCGACTAGCGGTGTTGCCATGTTTGGTTTGATTTCTGTGAATGAAACACAAACACCGGCCAACTGGAGTGATGGGGGGTATAAATTTTATCCGAATCAAGCGACCGATTATGGATTATTTCCCAATGCATGGACCTATACAAATACAGCGGCGGCAAATGATGAGTACCGCCTTGATATTTCCTCGACGGGCTATGTCACGGTTAAAATTAATGGTGTTCAACAAGCAGGATTTCAAGGGACAAATGCAGCCTATCGCTTGGTATTATCAGCCTTGAGTACTCCAGCTACATTTACAAATGTCTCTATTTCCGATGCTACAAATCCAGCTTTAATTACCTGTCAAGATTTTGATACCGATGGTGATGGCATAGTGAATCGCTTGGATCTGGATTCCGACGGCGATGGCTGTAGTGATGCTTTTGAGTCGGGGTCTTCGACAAACACATCGTCGAACTTTCAATTCACCGGAGCGAATGCCGATTTTGGTACAAATGGTTTCTACAATGCTGTGGAAAAAACAAGCGCAGAAAGCGGAATTTTCAACGGATTGTATACCTATGATTATGCGATTTCGAATGCGATCAAAAGCTGCCGTGATACCGATGGCGATGGTGTCTTAGATGTAACAGATATAGATGATGATAATGATGGTGTCTTAGATGCGATTGAATCATTTTCATGTTTCTTCAGCTTGAATGAACTTAAAGTCGTATCTGCCATTAGCTCTGAATTGCTCCCTTATTCGACTTATGCACTTGCAAATGCGATTGATACGCCTACTGGAACTGTGACAACTTCCGGTTTTGCGACTGGCCAAAACTGGGTAGGTAAAGAGATTTTCCGCATGACGGCGCCAACTTTTGAAAGCATTTCTGGCATCACTTTCGATTTGGCTAGTTGGCCACTTTCCTCCGCCACTACAAGTACATTCAAACTACAAGGTTCTGGAGACAATACCAATTGGACCGACCTATCTGCAGCCACCTATTCGACGGCGACAACGGGTAGTTTTACGATCACGAATAGCCTTGCGCCGTCTACCCGATTCAAATATTTCCGATTAGTTGGCGTGGCGGGTACCTCTGGTTATGGCGGCGTAAGCAATATCATGCTGAATACTTCATCCATTTCCAGTGCCTATCCAAAAGCAAGTGCGTGTACCGTTTCAAATGATGCAGATAATATCCCCAATCATTTGGATTTAGACTCCGATGGCGATGGATGTTCAGATGCGATTGAAGCCTCGAGTTCTAATACAGCCACGAGTACATCTGTTTTCCCAACAGGGACTGACACGAACGGGAATGGTCTATTAGACGCTTATGAAAGTTCGACAGCAGGTGAAATTAATTATGTTTCAACGTATGCAAACTATGCAGTAACCACATCTGTAAATGCCTGTACCGATACAGATAATGATGGAGTTCGAGATGTGGATGATATAGATGATGATAATGATGGTGTCTTAGATACAAATGAATGTAATACATCTGCTGCTCAAATGTTTTTAGAGAATTTTGAAACTTCAGTTGTCAATCCTTATGATTCTTCTCCACTTTATCAGCCAGGGGTTTCAATGAATGGTCAATTAGTGACACCAGGAGCCAATGGAACAAACAAAGCATTATTTGACAATACAGGTGCTGGTACTTATGCTGCCGGCGATATTATTTGGGGTACCAAAACACCAATTACTGTAAAACCATATAGTACTTACGAAGTGAGTTACTACATGAAAGATCAGAATGGTGTATCGTTTCCTCGAGTAGAAACATGGATTAACGGAGTCAAGCTACATAATGCTGTAACAATTACAACTTCATGGGTTAAGTATACCTATTTATGGAATAGTGGAGGAAGTACGAGTTTGGATTTGGCGATTGCCAATTTAACATTCACTGGTTCAGGAAACGACTTTTACTTAGATGAAATTTCCGTTGTTGCCAAATGTGTTGACCAAGATTCAGATGGCGATGGCGTAGTCAATCGCCTTGACCTTGACTCCGATGGCGATGGTTGCTTCGATGCCGTCGAAGCCAAAACTGTTACAGCATTAACACAGTCGACCGTCGCATCTCCTTATGGCGCAAACGGTTTCGCCAATTCCATCGAAACCGCCGCCGAAAGCGGTGTATATACAGGAACCTACTTGTATTCCCGTGCAACTGATGCGAGTATCAAAGCATGTACAGATACCGACTTTGACGGTGTGCCTGATATTGATGATTTGGATGACGATAATGATGGGCTTTTAGATACAGCTGAATATGGACCTGTGGCTTGTATGTTGTCTCCTTCTTGTATTCAAAATCCTTCTTTGAGTTCGACTGTCTCAGGCATTGGAGTACCACCATCTGGTTGGTCAAATTTTCCAAATGGTGGATCTGTAGATATAAATCAAGGTAATTGGCAAATTAGTTATGGTCAAGCAACACCATCTAGAACGTTGTTTCCTAATTCTACCGCAAGTACGTATTTTATTTATGGAATGAGTAAAGGAGGGGGAGGAACCCTAGGAAGCTGGGCGCCATTTGGTGAATCATTTCAACAAACATTGAACTGTTTAACCATAGGAACAACATACCACATTTCATTTAGAGGGGCATTTACGCATAGTCCAGGAATAGTTGCAGCTGTCAATTACGAAACAACACCAACATCGGCAAGTTTTGTGTTGCTAAAAGATGGAGTCCAAGTGTCGCAAGCTCCCAATCAGCTGCTTCAAGCTACACAACAAACGGTTAATTTGTCTTTTGTAGCGACTTCAACAACTCATACGATTGCTATTGCCCATATAAATAGTCTTAGCACGGATTTGTCGTTAATGGTAATTGAAGCAGGATCGGGTTTCGTTTGTACCAATGCCCCTGCTTCTTTAAATACGAAATTAGACACCGACGGTGACGGCATCCCTAATAGCCTCGACCTCGACTCCGACGGCGATGGATGTTCCGATGCCAACGAGGCATACAATAACGCGACGGCGCAAGGCACCGACGGCAATTCGTATTACGGAACGGGTACGCCACCTACGGTAGACGCAAGCGGTAAAGTAACCACGGCAAGCTATACCGCGACGAGCGCGAATACCCTGACCGTTGGCCGCGCCTCGGTTATTACCGCTCAGCCCGTGGATGTCAACACATTGCCCAATGCCACCAACATTACCTATGCTGCAACCGTAACCCCAGGTTCGGGAACGACAACTTACCAATGGCAAGTCAGTACAAACGGGGGAGGTACCTGGACGAACATCACAAACAACGCAACCTATTCCGGCGCGACAACGGCTAGCTTAACCATCAGCACCGCGACCATTGCGATGAAGGAATACCGCTACCGCTTGAACATCGCACAGTCGGACTACATCTGCGGAAACTTAACTTCTTCCGCCGCGCGTTTGATCATGACGAATACGCCTACCGTGACAGATGATGTTGCCACGGCGATCGAAGATACACCGCTGAATGGTTCTGTCTTGACAAACGATACTGGCTCCGGCGGATCTGCCATTACGGTCACAAGTTTTACGATTAATGGTACAACTTATACGGCCGGTCAAACAGCAAGCATTCCAAACGTAGGAACCTTTACTCTTCGTGCGAATGGAACCTATACTTTTACCCCGGCGGCCAATTATAATGGCGCGGTTCCGGTGATTTCTTATTTGGCGACAGATGCCAACGGCGGTTCGGACACGGGAGATTTGAGCATCTCCATTACCGCGGTGAATGATCCGGTGGTCGTGGTAAATGAAACGGTATCGACGAATCAAGGCACCGTAGCAACGGGTTCAGTATTGACCAATGACACCGATGCCGATGGAAATACTTTGACTATTACCCAATTCACCGTGAACGGTGTGGCACATAACGTAGGCGATGTGGTTTCAATTCCTGGCAAAGGAACAATCACCGTTGCGGCGAATGGAACCTTCACCTTCACCCCAATCGCCACCTATTCAGGTGCGGTTCCTGTGATCGGATATACCGTCAGCGACGGCAATGGTTCGTCGGTGAATGGAACCTTGACCATCAATGTGGTGGACGTTAACGATGCGCCTTTGGCAGCTGATGACATCACAACGACCTTACAAAATACTCCGGTTTCAGGCAACGTGTTGACCAACGATTCAGACCCGGAAAATAATACCTTAAGCATCACCAAAATCACCATTGCGGGCGTGGATTACCCAGCCGGAACGACGGCTACAATTGCCAATGTGGGGACGGTTGTGGTGAATGCCAACGGAACGTATACCTTCACGCCGACCTCAACTTTTACGGGTGCGGCGCCAGTCATTACCTATACGGTGAGTGACGGAACAACGACCTCAACGGCAGCGTTGAAAGTTGCTGTAACGGCCTTAGTTAATGCGAACCCAGTGGCGGTAGCAGATACGAAAATCACGACTGAAGATACCCCAGCAACCGGCAATGTCTTGTCGAACGATACCGACGCCGAAGGAAATACCTTGACCGTCACGTCGTTTACGATGAACGGTCGGACCTATCCTGCCGGCACAATGGAAACAATTACTGGCGTAGGGACAATCGTTGTGAATGCGAACGGAACCTATACCTTCACGCCTTTGGCGAATTATGCAGGATCCGTTCCCGTGATTACCTATGCGATTAGCGATGGAAATGGCGGAACGGCCAGCGGAACCTTGACGCTCAGCATCACTCCTGTGAATGATGCACCGGTTGCAACAGATGATGTGGCGACGGCGACGGAAGACAGTCCGGTGTCTGGAAATGTCTTGACGAACGACTCGGATGTGGAGGGCAATACGCTTAGCGTCACGCAATTTGTGATTAACGGAACGACCTATACTGCCGGCCAAACAGCCACCTTGGTAGGCGTAGGGACATTCGTTATGAACGCCAATGGGACGTTTACTTTTACCCCAAATGCAAATTATTCGGGAGCTGTTCCTACGGTAACTTATACGCTTAGCGACGGAAATGGAGCAACGGATACGGGTGATTTGACCGTCAATATTACACCGGTCAATGACGCTCCAGTTGCGTCCGATGATGTAGCAAACACGCCACAAGGAACCGTGAAAACGGGGGATATTGTGACCGTAACAGATACGGATGTTGATGGAAATACCTTGACATTAACCCAGTTTAAAATCAACGGCTTGACCTATGCGGCAGGTTCTACGGCCAATATACCAGGCGTAGGAACCTTGCAAATCAATGCGGATGGAACCTATACCTTCACACCGGTTCCGGCTTATGTGGGAACGGTTCCTACCGTGGAATATACCATTTCGGATGGAAACGGTGGAACGGATACGGGCAATTTTGTCATCACGGTGACGGATGTCAATGATCCTCCTGCGGCAGCCCGCGACGAGAAAACGATCAATCAAAATACTCCAGCGATAGGTGCTTTATTGAGCAATGATACCGACTCCGACAACAATGCTTTAACCATTATACAATTTGTGGTTAATGGCGTAACCACACTGGTGGATCCAACAAATGGGGGAACCTATACCTTGGCGGGTGTGGGAACTTATGTTGTTTCGGCTAACGGTAATTATACCTTTACGCCACTGAATACTTATGTAGGTACGACTCCGGCATTGACCTATACGGTGAGTGACGGAACGGCTACTGCAACGTCAACTTTGACAGTCTACGTGCAACCGACCGATACGGCACCCGTTGCGATGGCAGATGCCAATTCGATTGTAGAAGATGGTGTTGCGACGGGCAACGTTTTAAGTAACGACACCGATGCGGAAGGTGATGTTTTATCTGTTACCCAATTCACCGTTGGCGGCCAAACCTATCCTGCTGGAACGACCGCAACCATCCCGAACGTGGGTACGTTGGTCGTGAATGCGGATGGTACTTACACCTTTACGCCTTTAGCAAATTACAACGGAACGGTTCCTTCAATTTCCTATTTAGTGACGGATAGTGCAGGGGCTACGGCGACGGGCCAACTCAGCATTACGGTTTCTGCGGTGAATGATGTGCCCGTGGCGGTTAATGACCAAGCCACCACGCCGGAAGACACGGCGTTGACAGGTAATGTCAAAACCAACGATTCCGATGTGGATGGAAATACCTTGACCTTAACCCAATTTACCGTGGGAGGTCAAACCTATACCGCTGGCCAAACAGCCAATATTTCTGGCGTAGGTTCCTTGCAAATGAATGCGGATGGAAGCTTTACTTTCACCCCGGCGGCGAATTACAACGGAGCCTTCTCGGCAGTTACGTATACCATTTCCGACGGCAATGGCGGAACGGCTACGGCGAATTTAGCGATCAATATTACGGCTGTGAATGACGCGCCTGTTGCATCGAATGACACAGAAACAACGCCGCAAGGTTCTGTGAAAACAGGTGATATTTTGACTGTGGCAGATACGGATGTGGACGGAAATACCTTGACACTTACGCAATTCAGCATCGGCGGAGTGACCTATTCAGCGGGAACTACGGCGAATATTCCGGGCGTAGGAACCTTGGTCATTAATGCCGATGGAACCTATACCTTCACACCTTTATCCACTTATGTGGGAACTGTCCCAACGGTCACGTACACGATTTCTGATGGCAATGGCGGAACCGCGACGGGAACCTTTATCCTGACGGTAACTGATGTGCCTGAGCCGCCAGTCGCCACGGATGATGCAGCGACAGTAGGTAAAAATGTGGTGGTTTCTGGGAATTTGGTCAGCAATGATACGGACCCAGAATCGAATACCTTGACGATTGCTTCGTATAGCATCAACGGTGTAACGGGGCCATTTACCTTAGGGTCTACTATTACAATTTCGAGTGTGGGAACCATGCGGGTAAATGCCGATGGAACCTATGTGTTTACGCCATTGGCCACGTATTCAGGAACGGTTCCAGCTTTGACGTATACCGTCAGCGATGGAAACGGTGGCACGGATACGGGCTTATTGAACATTACCGTAATTGATACAAACACGCCGCCAACGGCTACGAATGATGTTGTGGCAGCGACGGAAGATACGCCACGAACCGGCAACGTATTGACAAATGATTCCGATCCAAATGGCGATGCGATTTCAGTCGTCAGTTTTGTGGTTGGCTCAACGACCTATCCCGCAGGATCTACCGCGACGATTCCAAACGTGGGAACGATTGCAATTGCTGCGAATGGGGCCTTTACATTTACCCCATTTGCGAATTATAATGGCACGGTTCCTGCGGTGAATTACACCATCACGGATGGGCTAGGTGGTATATCAACGCCCGCTTTGAATATCACGGTTTCTGCGGTGAATGATACTCCAATTGCCGTGAATGACGACAACGTTTCGGGACCAGAAGATTCCCCTATTACCGGCAATGTTTTGGCGAATGACTCGGATCCAGATGGTACTCCTATCAGCGTTTCGCAATTTACGATTGCGGGTGTGGTGGGCACCTTTACTGCAGGCCAAACGGCCACGATTCCAGGCAAAGGTACCTTGGTCATCAATGCGAATGGGACCTTTACTTTTACGCCTTTGGCGAATTATTTTGGTCCAGTTCCTACGATTACCTACACAGCCGTGGATGGTTCAGGTGCATCTGCCAATGCCACCTTGAACATGTCGGTAACTCCGGTGAATGACCCTCCAGTCGTGGTGAATGATGTGATTACGGTACCGGAAGGAACCACGGGAACCGGCAATGTTTTGACGAATGATTCCGATGTGGAAAATGGCACCTTGTTGGTCACTCAATTCGCGATTAATGGGGTCATTTATACGCATGGTTCGATCGTAGCGATTCCTAACGTGGGCACGTTTGTCATGAATGAAGACGGCACTTATTCATTCACAGGTGTAGCAAATTACAGTGGTCCCGTTCCTGTGATTACCTACACGGTAACTGATGGAACAGGTGGAGTGAGCACAGGAACCTTGACCGTTACGATTCAAAATGTGAACGATGCGCCGGTGGTTGTTTCTGAAACGGTCATCACGCCGGAAGATACCCCAGCAACAGGAAACGTCTTGACAAATGACACCGATCCGGAAGGAACTACCTTGAGCATTACGCAATTCTTGGTAGGTGGTGTAAGCTATACAGCCGGTCAAACGGCTACCATTCCAGGTGTGGGAACTGTGACAATCTCGAGTTCAGGTGCTTATGTATTTACCCCAGTGGCGAATTATTTTGGTAATGTTCCTCCAGTGATTTACACGGTTTCAGATGGACAGGCGACAACCACGGGAAGCTTAACAATTTCAGTTACTTCCGTGAACGATGCACCGGTCGCGGTCAATGACACGAAGGTGGGTGAAGTGAATGCGAATGTGGCAGGTAATGTCTTGACGAATGATACCGATGTAGAAAATGGTACCTTATCGGTCGTTGACTTTGTCATTAACGGTACGACGTATCCTGCTGGTCAAACGGCTACGATTCCAAATGTAGGAACCGTGACGATGAACGCCGACGGTACTTATACCTTTGTGCCGGCCTTGAATTATGCGGGCACCTTACCGGCGATTACCTATAACATCTCGGATGGTGCGGGCGGTACAGCCTCGGCAACTTTGGCTTTAACGATTACCTTCGATACTGACGGTGACGGTATTCCAGATGCGGTGGAGAAAGGACCAGGTGTCGCGCCGGATACGGATGGCGATGGCATTCCGGATTACAAGGATTTGGATTCGGATAACGACGGAATTTTAGATAGCGTAGAAAATGCCGCTTGCGTTCCAGCGGTCATGCCTTGTGATATTGACGGTGACGGTATTCCAAATTACTTGGATTTAGATTCCGATAACGATGGCATTTCCGATGTGATTGAGGCGGGCGGAATCGATGGAAATGCAGATGGAAAAGTAGACGGTGCGGTAGATGCGCAAGGAATTCCCGTAGCCGCGAATGGCGGTTTAACGCCTCCGAATACGGATGGAACAGGTGCTTCGAATCCTTACGACGTTGACTCCGATGGCGACGGAATTCCAGATTCCATCGAAGGAACGCGCGACACGGATGGTGATGGAACACCCGATTATAAAGACTTAGATTCAGACGGGGACGGCATTTCAGACGCGATCGAAGGATCCGCCGATGCCGATGGCGACGGCATCCCGAATTACCGCGATTTAGATTCTGATGGCGATGGTATTCCAGATGCAACGGAAGGTATTGTGGATACCGATACGGATGGCCGACCAAATTTCTTGGATACGGATTCTGATGGCGATGGTATTCCGGATGCAACGGAAGGCGCAACGGATACAGATGGCGATGGCGTTCCGAATTACTTGGATTTAGATTCTGATGGTGACGGTATTCCAGATTCCGTAGAAGGAACAATCGATACAGACGGCGACGGCATCCCGAATTACAAGGATACGGATTCCGATGGTGACGGCATTCCTGATTCCGTTGAAAAAGGAGCAAATCCATTGTCCCCTCGAGATACGGACGGCGATGGCATCCCAGATTACAAAGATTTGGACTCGGATGGCGATGGCATCCCTGATTCGATTGAGGGAGTGACCGACACCGATGGTGACGGTCTACCTAATTACATGGATCCAGATTCAGATGGCGATGGTATTCCAGATTCGATCGAAAAAGGAATCGATCCTCTGCATCCTTTGGATACTGATGGCGATGGAACGCCGGATTATTTGGACACAGATTCAGACAATGATGGTATTTCAGATTCAGTTGAAAAAGGGCCAGATCCGTTACACCCTGTTGATACGGACGGTGATGGTATTCCAGATTACCGCGATTTGGATTCGGATAACGATGGCATATCGGATGCCGAGGAAGGAACAACCGATACGGATGGGGACGGCATCCCGAATTACCGTGATTTGGATTCGGATGGGGATGGGAAGCCAGACCAACAAGAAGGCGTGGTTGATACGGATGGCGATGGTACTCCAAACTATTTAGATTTAGATTCTGACGGCGACGGTGTCTTAGATGCGGTGGATCAATGTCCGCTTCTTGCTGGAAACTTGGCGAGCGGATGTCCACTCGACAGCGATAACGACGGAGTTCCGGATGTAACGGATTTTGATGATGACAATGACGGCATTTTAGATACGGTAGAAAATGCAGCTTGCGTACCCGCGGCAGCTACGTGCGATACGGATGGCGATGGCATTCCAAACAATTTGGACCCAGATTCAGACAATGACGGCATCTCGGATGTGCGTGAAGCAAATGGTACGGATGTGAATGGAGATGGTGTGGTAGATGGCGCCGTGGATTCGAATGGTGTGCCTACAGCAGCTTCGGGCGGTTTAACGCCACCGAATACCGATGGAACGGGTGCTTCAAATCCATACGATACCGATTCGGATGGTGATGGCATTCCAGATAGCATTGAGAAAGGACCGAACGGCAATGCGCCTTTGGATTCAGATGGCGATGGTATCCCGAACTATTTGGATACCGATTCGGATGGCGATGGCATTTCGGATTCGATTGAACGCGGAACAGGGACGGCGATTGCTGACACAGATGGTGATGGAGCGCCAGATTATTTAGACTTGGATTCCGACGGCGATGGGATTACAGATGCAGTGGAAGGAACGACAGATACTGACGGTGATGGCATTCCTAACTTCCGCGATGTGGATTCTGACGGCGATGGTATTCCTGATTCTATCGAAGGAACGGTCGATACGGATGGCGATGGCATTCCAAATTACTTGGACGTTGATAGCGATGGCGACGGCATTCCAGATTCGGTTGAAAAAGGACCAAATCCATTGAGTCCGATCGATACGGACGGTGATGGCATTCCAGATTACAAAGATTTGGATTCCGATGGTGATGGTATTCCGGATGCAACGGAAGGAGCTATCGACACGGATGGCGATGGCATCCCGAATTACCGCGATTTAGATAGCGATGGCGATGGTATCCCAGATGCCGTGGAAGGAACAGTCGATACGGATGGCGACGGCATTCCTAACTACAAAGATTTGGATTCAGATGGCGACGGTATTTCCGATGCGATCGAAGGTACGATGGACACCGACGGTGACGGTATGCCAAATTACAAGGATTTGGATTCGGACGGCGACGGCATATCCGACGCGATTGAAGG
Source organism: Aquirufa echingensis (assembly GCF_042714525.1). Taxonomy (NCBI): domain Bacteria; kingdom Pseudomonadati; phylum Bacteroidota; class Cytophagia; order Cytophagales; family Flectobacillaceae; genus Aquirufa; species Aquirufa echingensis. The sequence goes on from NZ_JBBKYA010000001.1 coordinate 315,361, forward strand.
AGCGCGCGATACGGATGGCGATGGAACACCGGATTATTTGGATTTAGATTCAGATGGCGACGGTATTTCGGATGCGATCGAAGGAACGGTAGATTCGGATGGAGATGGCATCCCGAATTTCCGTGATTTGGATTCAGATGGCGATGGTATTTCAGATGCGATCGAAGGAACGGTCGATACGGATGGTGATGGTATCCCGAATTATTTGGATACGGATTCAGACGGCGATGGAGTTCCAGATTCTGTTGAAGGAAATGTGGACACGGATGGCGATGGCATGCCGGATTACTTGGATTTAGATTCCGATGGCGACGGTGTATTGGATGCGACGGATACTTGTCGGGTCAACGTAGGGGATGTCGCGAACAACGGATGTCCGACCGACTTCGACGGCGATCGCATCAATGATTCATTAGATTATGACGATGATAATGATGGCATTTTAGATACGATTGAAAATGCGGCATGTAGTCCTGCCTCGTTAAACTGCGACACGGACGGCGACGGCATTCCGAATCGCTTTGATTTAGATTCGGATGGTGATGGCATCAAAGATGTTCGTGAGGCAAATGGATTAGATGTGAATGCGGACGGCATTGTGGATGGTCCGGTAGATGCGAATGGTGTTCCTACCGCGGCGAATGGTGGATTAACGCCGCCAAACACCGATGGAACGGGTGGATTGAATCCATACGATGTAGATTCTGATGGCGATGGTATTCCAGACTCAGCTGAAAAAGGAACCAACGGAAATATTCCACGCGATACGGATGGCGATGGCATTCCGGATTACTTGGATTTGGATTCCGATAATGATGGAATTTTAGATGCTGCCGAAGGCAATGTGGATACGGATGGGGATGGCATTCCAAATTACCGAGATTTGGATTCCGACGGCGATGGTGTTTTGGATGCCACCGAAGTAGCTGACGGAACGAGCCCAACCAATGCTTGCTCATTAATTCCTGCACATCAGACCGTGTCGGCACCAGGCTGGTCGGCAAGCGATTGCGACGGCGACGGCAATCCAAATAGTACGGATCCGCACATGAATGCGCCAACGGCACAGAATGATAATTTCGTGATTTCGGGTACGGGCCAACAAGCCTTTAACATTTTAGCGAATGATGATTTCTTAGCTGGTGGAGGCGTTACGATTAATCGTTTGGTTGGGTCTGCAGGTGGAACGGCATTGGGAACGGTGAGCTTTAATGCGAACACGGGCATGTTGATCTATACTCCAGCGCCAGGCGAAATATCCGGCTTGAAAACGGTGGTTTATCAAGTGTGTAAAGGCATCGTTTGTGCAACGGCGACGGCCTATTTGAATTTCTGCGATGTGAATGACCCTACGGTGGATTGTGATGGCGATGGGGTGACGAACGGACAGGAATCGACTGATGGAACCGATCCGTTAAACGCATGCTCATTGCTTCGTAGCAGTCAAACGCTGACACCAAGTGCGTCTTGGTCGGCAGGGGATTGCGATGGCGATGGTAACCCAAACAGTACGGATCCACACGTGGCTACCGCTGTTGCCAATAATGATTTAGTTCAAATTGCGGGAACAGGGGCACAGACCTTCAACATTTTGGCAAATGATGATTTCTTGGCGGGCCACTCGACCATGTCGCGATTGATTGGAAATGCGGGCGGAACAGCACAAGGAACCGTTAGTTTTAATAATGTGACGGGTGAAATGACGTATACACCAGCGGTGGGTGAGACGAGTGGGACGAAGACGATTGTGTACCAAGTATGCAATAATTCGGTTTGCGCGACGGCGACGATTACCTTGAGTTTCTGTAATCCAAATGATCCGGCAGCGGATTGTGATGGGGATGGCGTGACGAATGGTCAAGAGGCCATCGATGGAACGAATCCAAACGATGCATGTAGCTTGAATTTCCGTTCACAAACCTTAATTCCAAGTTCCGCTTGGTTGGCCGCCGATTGCGATGGCGACGGTGTAACGAATGGCGTCGAGCGCACGGATCGCACGGACCCAACGGATCCATGTAGTTTATTATTGACGAGCCAGGTGCGTGCGAATGCAAGCTCGGGTTGGTTAGCTGCCGACTGTGATGGCGATGGTAATCCGAATGGAACGGATTCGGCGCCGTTGGATTTCTGTGTGGATGGGTCGGGTCAAATACCTGTATATGGTACGCCAGCCTATGAATATTTCCGCGATGCGGATTGTGATGGGGATGGGATATCGAATGGACTCGAATGTCACAATGGAGGAACTCGTTGCGAGGATACGGATGGCGATGGAACATTTGACTACATGGATATCGATAGTGATGGGGACGGAATTCTAGATTATTCGGAGCGATACATTGATTCTGATGGTGATGGCAGGATGGACTATGTGGATTTGGATTCCGACAATGATGGTATTTTAGATAGTCGGGAAACGGCAAGAGATTCGGACGGTGATGGTGTTCCGAATTATTTGGATTTTGATGCTGATGGCGATGGGATCTTGGATAGCTTTGAAGGCTTGATCAAGTTCCGTAACCAAGTGGATAACAATAACAACGGTCGGGTGGATTGCACAATAGATGCCAATGGAAATGGATTGATGGATTGCGTCGAAACTGCGATGGGAGGTGCTTCCTTCGAGGTTCCTGATACCGATGGTGACGGCATACTTGATTTTCTAGATTTGGATTCCGACAATGATGGCATTTTAGATAGCATTGAATTAAGAGGTGATCCGGATGGCGATGGCTTGCCTAATTACCGGGACTTAGATTCAGATGGAGATAAGTTGGGGGACGTTGTAGAAACCACCATTGACAAAGATGGAGATGGAATTCCAAACTTCTTGGATTTAGATAGTGATGGCGATGGAATCTTGGATCGGATTGAAGGTCCTACCACTTGCGTTACATGTACTGATCGCGTGGATAATAATGAAGATGGTTGGGATGACCGAAATGAGTTCTCTTCGTTGGGCTGGACAATTGATACTGATCAAGACGGCTTGCCGGATTATTTGGATTTAGATTCCGACAATGATGGTATTCCGGATGCAGTGGAAGGAATCGTAGACACGGATGGTGATGGCGTACCAAACTTCCGTGATCTAGATTCAGACAATGATGGTATTCCAGATGCGATTGAAGGGACGGTGGACACGGATGGCGATGGTATTCCAAATTACTTAGATGTAGATTCTGACAATGATGGCATTCCGGATGCTGTAGAAGGAATTCGCGATACGGATGGCGATGGGAAGCCGGATTATTTGGATACGGATTCTGACAATGATGGAATTCCGGATTCTGTGGAGGCTGGGAAAGATCCCGCACATCCGGTTGATACGGATGGCGATGGTGTCCCTGATTTCCGTGATTTGGATTCCGACAATGACGGTATTCCAGATGCGATAGAAGCTGGAAAAGATCCTGCACATCCTGTGGATACAGACAAAGATGGCATCCCAGATTTCCGCGATTTGGATTCCGATAATGACGGTATTCCAGATGCCGTAGAGGCAGGAAAAGATCCTATGCATCCCGTGGATACAGATAAAGATGGTATCCCCGATTATTTGGATTTAGATTCCGACAATGATGGTATTCCAGATGCGTTTGAAGCTGGCAAAGATCCAATCAATCCGGTAGATACCGATGGCGATGGAACGCCAGATTACCGCGATTTAGATTCGGATAATGACGGTATTCCAGATGCAGTTGAAGGGATACGTGATACGGATGGCGATGGAATTGCCGACTTCCGTGATTTGGATTCGGATAATGACGGCATTCCCGATGCGGTAGAAGCAGGAAAAGATCCGAAACATCCGGTGGATTCCGACGGTGATGGTATTCCAGATTATCGTGATGTGGATTCTGATAATGATGGTATTCCAGATGCGGTGGAAGGAAAACGTGATACGGATGGTGACGGCTTGCCGGATTATTTGGATGTTGATTCCGATAATGACGGCTATTCAGATAAACATGAAGCCGGCGCGAATCCAGCAAATCCAGTCGATACGGATAAGGACGGCATTCCGGATTACCGTGATTTGGATTCGGATGCAGATGGCATTTCTGACAAATTGGAAGATGATTTGAATTACGGAGCCTTGCCTGATTGTGACCACGACGGCATCGAGAACCGCATTGACCCAGATCAATGTGAGACCTTTGCACCGCAAGGTATTTCACCGAATGGAGATGGTCAAAATGATGTGTTAATCATTCCTGGTATTATGGGTAAAGGGAACAATACCTTAACAATTTACAACCGCTGGGGAAATATTGTTTACCAAAAAGATAACTACCAAAACGATTGGGGTGGTCAGACCGACCGCGCGTTTACTATGACCGCGGATGATCATTTATTGCCTGATGGAACGTATTACTATGTGATTGACTTCAAAGGAAAATATCCAGAAGTGGGCCAATATGTGTACATCAATCGCTTAGAAAAATAGGATGAATATGAGAGAATTGAATTATAGTCAATCAAGTAGAATCAAGGGTTTTTGTGCCCTTGTTTTCCTGCTTTGTTTTGGGAATTTTAAGTCCCAAGCGCAGATTGAAACAATGTATAATTTGTACCGCTTGAATCCACAAGTTTTGACTCCCGTACAAGCGGGTAGCAAGGACACCAGTGAGGTGCATTTGATGTATCGCCAACAGTGGTTGGGCATCGAAGGGGCGCCGCGGACGATGTATTTCAACGGAAATTTCAAATGGAAACAGAAGCGGGGAATTGGTGTAAATGCCATGTTTGATCAGGCCGGACCTGTGAAGTTAACGATGGTTTCAGGTGATTTTGCTTATCATACACAGTTGAACGAAAACTGGGATTTATCCGGCGGTATTCGCTTAGGTGTGGGAAATGTCAGTTTGGATTTTGCCAATTTGGAATTAACGAGTCCGAACGATGTTTTGTTTGCGGGTAGTCGCAGTACGGGTATGATGTTTAATATGGGTTGGGGGGTAAGGATCGCTCGGAAGAACCAAGGATTTTTTGCCAGTGTTTCCATGCCACGGATTCTCAAGTATGATTTTGGAAACTTATCGGGCGGATACAAAGATGCAAGTTACGTTTATGTGATGCTCGGGAATAAAATTGAGATCAATGAGGATTTGACTTTATATCCGAATGCGATGGCGCGCATTGCAACGGATGTTCCATTGAGCTGGGATGCGCAATTGATGGCAAACGTGAAACACAAATTAGATGTGGGTTTAACCTATCGCCATCAGGATAGTTGGGGCCTCCGCCTCGGCGTTCAAGCGAGCAAAAAGACCTACATTGGCTACGTCTATGAAATGCCTACTTCGGAGATTTCAAAGGTGAGTAATCAGACACATGAGCTTGGTTTGCGCTTCTTTATTTTTACGAAGGAGCAAAGGGAGAGGAGTCCGGAGTCCCAAGTCCGGAGTCCTAAGGGATAGTGTCGTGACTACTTCCTAGGTTTATTAGGGGTTTCGATATCGCGTCTATAGCCCCCAGACTGAAGTCTAGGGTTATATATATATAGGGTTTTGAGGTCGTGTGTACAGTCCCCAGGTTAAAACCTGGGGTTAAGTTTATAACCCTAAGCTTTAGACTAGTGATTTTTGGGTCGTGTCTAGTCCCCAGATCCCCTTCGAACTATTTCCCTCTGGACTGATGACTAGTGACTAACGACTAGCGACTTCGCTTCTGCAAAAACGGCTGCACCATCACCGTCAGCACCAGCAATGCCGTACCCCAGTAAAATCCCGCCGACATCACCTCTTTTTGTCCAAAAATAAACACGGCTAAGAGTATGCCATAAACCGGTTCCAGCGTGATAACCAAGTTGATCGAAAAGACCGAGAATACCTTGTATAAATGTATCGTTTCCGTATAGGCATATACGGTACAAACGACTGCCAAAATTCCAATCCACAACCAGTCCCATTCCAGCGGAATATAGCCCACGCCTCCTTCGAGCAATCCATAAGCCCAAACCAATCCAGTCATAACACCCGCGGCGGTCATCTCGTACGCGGTAATCAATTTCGGATCATGTGTATGCGTAAAATTGCCATTGATTACCGAAAACAGCGCGCCAAAAAATCCCGCTCCGATACCCATCAACAATCCCAGCCATTGCGCTTGTTGGACCGAAAAAATAATCCCCAATGCCACAATCACCAGCACCCCCAAGAATACCTCTTCCCAAGAAATCTTCGTCTTCTTCGCGATAGGTTCCATCACCGAAGTCCAGAAGGTTTGCGTCGATAATCCCGCCAAACACATCGCCACCGTAGAGACTTTGGCAGCTCCAAAAAACAATAGCCAGTGCAAGGAAATGAAAACGCCATTCAAGAGCCAGACGCTCAAGACTTTTTGGCTAATGCGAAAAGTGCTTTTGGAATAATACAGAATCCCGACTAATCCCACCGCCGCAATCACGCAACGAAAAAAGACAATCGTCAGCGCATTCGCCTGCGTCGCATTGCCCAAAATGGCCGTGAACGCATAAAGCACTACGATGAAATGGATTTTCAGATAATCCAGCAAGCGTGGGGCCGACTTCATCTTAACGCGGAATGGTGTAATATAAGCCGAGGCCTACGCCAGAAAAGACGATGTTAGGCAACCAAACGGCCAACATCGGTGGCATCCCGCCACCCTCTGCAATCCCCTTGCTCATCATGAAAAATAAGATGTACACAAAGGCCAAACTAAACCCTAAAGCAATTTGGAACCCTACGCCTCCTCGCGCTTTTCGAGCAGAAACCAAGAAGCCGATAATCGTCAAAATAATGATCGAAAAGGGATTGGCAAATCGTAAGTATTTCTCAATCAAAAACACCTCAATTCCATCTGCCCCACGCGACCGAACCAAATCGATGTGTCGGTTCAATTCCGGCAAGGTAAAGGTCTCATGCAACAAATGTTTATTCTGAAAATCTTTGGGCAACAGATTCAAGGTTGTATCAATCTTCGTTCCAAAAACAATCCCATTAGCGCTTCCCGTAAAGGTCCGAATCCGGTAATCATGAATGGTCCATTTCTTCGCCACAGAATCCCAGGTGATGCGGTCCGACATCAATTTCTGCTTGATTTCATTGTCGGCAATTCGCTCTAAACTGAATCGATAACCCGTATTCGACGTGTTGTCATAACTCTCAATGTAGGCATACACTTCCGGCGCAATCTTGATATGCACATCCCGCTTATCGAAAAAGTAGGTTCCATTGATGTATTCATGTTCAAAGGGAACGCGGATTTTATTGGCATTGGGTACGACCCAACCGATCATCAAGAAAGTTCCTAAGGCAATGATAGAGGAGCCAATTAAATAAGGTCGCATCAATCGGGTGAAGCTAACGCCTGAACTGAGAATGGCAATGATTTCGGTTTTGGCAGCCATGTTGGCGGTAAAAAATACCGTCGCGATGAAGACCATCAAGGGACTGATGTAATTCGCCCAATAGGGAATAAAGTTCAAATAATAGTCGAAAATGATGGCCCGCATGGGCGCTTCTTTTCGAATAAAATCATCGATTTTTTCTGTGTAATCAATGACCATGACAATCAATACGATGAGAAAAACCGCGAAGACATAGGTCTTCAGGAATTTTTTCAGAATGTACAGGTCAAGGATTTTCATTATTTATTCGGCCGGTATTTGACTCCGGAAAACAAATGTATGAAAATAACGCGGGAGACGCGGTAATTGAAAGGAACCAAAATCAAGGACACTGTTGTGATGGGAATCACATAGCCCATCGCATCAGGATCATTAAATAAATTGAAAATGATGATACCGCCTATGAGCATAATTCCCACCGTAAAGGCATAAGAAACATACATTGCCCCATAAAAAAAACCGGGTTCTACTTCATAACGCATGCCACATTCAGAGCAATGTTCCTCCATCTGAGCAAAATTGAAGACATTCCACCACTTAAATTTGAATAATCGACCCTCATGACATTGTGGACAACGAGCGTTAATGGTGGCTTTCAATTTGGATGAATCTGACATTTTTGTGGGTATTTTGAGTCCCAAAGGTAAAGAAAATTGGAGGATTATTCGTAACAAAGGTCACGTTCCAAGGGCTTTTTGTATCTTTGCGCCAAACTAAAACTTATCATCACATGTATTCAATTGTTTCAACCGTTCACATCGTACTCTTTGTACTCGTGTTCATTTTAGGTATTAATGTGATTGCCCGCGCGCTTCGTGGACGTTCAAACAACGCTTTGTTTACTGAATCAGATCGCAAAGCAGGTTTGTTCTTTATGATTTCCTTGCATACCCAATTGCTGATTGGATTAGCGCTTTACTTCTTTTTAAGCCCGATTACGGCGGCTGCTTTTACCGATTTCGGTGCAGCAATGAAGGATCCAGCTACGCGTTTAATCGCTGTTGAACATATTTCCGTGAACATTATTGCTGTTGTTTTGGCAACCGTGAATAATGCGAAAAATAAGAAGGCGATCGCAGATGCTGCGAAACACAAAAACGCCTTGATTTTCACCTTGGCTGCGCTCGTTTTAATCTTGAGCCGCATTCCTTGGAAGCTTTTATTTTAATTTGAATGAAGAATAAGTGCATTTTTTTGGATCGCGACGGCGTTCTAAATGTTGACCGCGTGGATTATGTGTACCGTATGGAGGAATTCATCATTCCGCCGGGTGTAGGAGAGGCCTTGCGCGCTTTGAAGGATGCTGGATATTTGTTGGTGATTATCACCAACCAAAGTGGCATCGCTAAAGGTGTTTACAAACGCGAGGATGTCTACATGATTCACCAAGCCATCCAAGATGGAACAGGTGTGGAATTAGACGATATTTATTTCTGCCCTTACCACGAAAAATTTGATAGTCATTCTTTGACCCGTAAACCGGGATCCTTGATGATTGAAAAAGCAGCAGCCAAATACGAAGTAGATATGGATGTTTCCTGGATGGTGGGGGATCACGAGCGGGATATTACTGCCGGAACGCGTGCCGGATTACGGACGATTCGTTTGGCTCCGCAAGGAACTGAAACGAAAGCCACCCATTTAGTTGATGATTTATTAGCAGCTTCAAAAATTATTTTAGCATGAACAAGGTCTATTTAAGCGATGCAGGTCCCAAAGTTTCTCCTGCTATTTACGGATTCTGGCGCTGGGAAGCGGGCAAGGGCGACATGGAGAAAATTGTCAACCTTTGCTTGGAATTAGGCGTGAATACCTTTGACCACGCAGATCGCTATGGAAATTATACCTGCGAAAAACGTTTTGGCGAAGTGCTTGCCAAGCAATCTTTCAAACGTTCCGACATCGTTCTTTTTTCCAAATGTGGGGTGAACACACCGCCTTTGTATCGCGTTAAGCACGTAAATACTTCAGCGGAACACATTACGCTTTCTGTGGAAAATTCCCTGCGTAATCTGCAAACAGATTATTTGGACGTGTTTTTGTTAGACCAATTGGATCCACTTTCGGATTTGGAATCGACAGCTTTGGCTTTGGAAAAATTGAAGTCTTCCGGAAAAGTGAAGAACATCGGGGTTTCGAATTTTTCTGTATACCAACATCAGTTGTTGGTTTCTTATTTGAACATTCCGGTTGTTTCGAATCACATCGATTTGAACTTGTTGAACACCGCGGCATTGGATAACGGTGCCATCGATTACATCAAGCAAAAATACATGCGTCCCTTGGCGACATCTCCTTTAGCGGGTGGTCGCATCGAACACGGGACTGATGAACTAGCCCTGAAGGTGCGTAAAAAATTATTGGAAATCGCGGCTCGTTACGATGCAAACATCGAATCAATCGCCGTAGCTTGGTTGGTGAAATTAGGCGCCTTGCCTTTAATTGGAACCCTCGAAGAGAATCGCATTCGCAACATTGTGAATTCGTTCCAAATCAGTTTAAGTCACGAAGATTGGTATGAATTGTACCACGCGACGAAACCCATTTCGTCGATACAAGACTAATCTGAGCCCTGGAAATTCCAGGGCTTTTTTTATGTGCTTTGCATTTGAATTTTGATTCCCAAAGGTAACATCAGGATAAAAAATAGCACGTACCAAATCGGTAGACCCACAAGCCATAAGCCCGTTCCGAGCAGCAACAAATAAATCGGATAAGTAAAAAGCAACGCAGCAAACATCACCGAATCATAAAATACTGTCCCCTTCGTTTTTTGATCCACAGTTTTTTGAATCCAACGGTAATAAGGCAGATTCAGGTAGTAAAAAAGGCTTCTTTTGATGCTTATATGTTTCGTAGGAACATGAATTAATCGGCGCATTTGTTCGAACACCGCTGCGTTAAAGTCCAAGCGATGTTTGGCATGTTCTAAGGTCGGCGATTGCTCAAACTCTTCTACATGTATTTCAACGACTTTGCCAAATGCTTTGAAATCGTTGTAAGCAATTCCGACTACATGAATCATCGGATCCACACCTCGTTGCTGGGCGGCTTCCAAAATTCGTGTGGCGCCTTTTTTGTAGGGCTGTAATTCATGGGTCAACAAACATATCCCTTCAATGAAAATCAAGATGCCACCGCCTTGGGCAAGCACATCAACCGAGGCATCAAATGTCCCAGCATTCAAGTGCAAATGCTCTCGACCTTCCCGTGCCCGATGGATAGGAATCATCCCAATGGAGCGCAACAAAAAGCCAAAGAAAGGTTTCCGAAAAACGTCTCCCCTTGCGAGAAAATGCATTTTTCGTGGGTAATATGCACCTAGGATGACGGCGTCTAAAAAGGAATCGGGGTGGTTTGCCACGACCAACAAAGGTCCTTGTTTTTTGAGGAGGCTTTTGTTGCGAATATGGACCTTGGGAACGAAGATCCAGAGGCCTAGACGGACAAATAATTTTAGGATGACAAGCAAAATTTCAATATTTTGAGCAAGGTTTAAAAATTATTGGATGCAAGCAAGTTTTCTTTCGATCTATCTCATGCCCGTGGCCATCGCCATCATCATGGTCGGATTAGGCTTATCCTTAACTCCCGCTGATTTCAAACGGGTTTTTGAATACCCCAAAGCGGTGCTTATCGGATTGATTACCCAGATGCTTCTGTTACCAGCTATCTGTCTATTCATTGCGGATTTCTTCCAATTGGAACCCGCTTTGGCAGTTGGCCTCATGCTATTAGCAGCTGCCCCAGGAGGTCCTTCCGCAAATCTTTACAGCCACATGGCAGGAGGGGATGTCGCCTTGAATGTGAGTTTAACCGCGCTGAATAGCGTGCTTTCCATCTTTTCGATTGCCGGTATAGTGAATTTTTCCCTCGCGTATTTCATGCAAGCGGAGGCCTATGTGCCCATGCAATTTCAGAAAGTATTGGAGGTTTGTGCGATGATCATTACGCCCATTAGTTTGGGGATGTGGATTCGGCACCGCTATCCTGCCTTTGCACAGCGGATGGAAGGGAAGGTTAAATTGATTTCTGGGTTATTCCTCGCTTTGTTAATTGTCTTAGCCGGTCTAAAAGAAATCGATCATTTGGTGCATGATATTAAAGCCGTGGGCGGCGCGGCGCTTAGCTTTAATTTAGCTTGTTTGTTCGTGGGTTATTTTCTTCCGCGTTTATTTAAGCTTCCGCCCAAACAAGCCGTGGCGATTTCGATGGAGGTAGGGATTCACAATGGATCCTTAGCGATTTACATTGCATTGAGTATTTTGAACAATGGAGCGATGACGATTCCAGCGGTGGTCTATAGTTTGATCATGTTTATTACGGCGGCAGTTTTTGCTTTTTGGTCTCAAAAAAAGTTGGCCAACTAAGTTTTCCGTATTTTTGTAGTCATGAAAAAATTATTTGCACTCATCGCCTTGTTGGCCCCCTTCTCTGTTTTAATCGCACAAAAAGCCCCTTTGCCTGTGGAGGTGATGGCGGGTAATAATCGGGCGAATTTGTTAATTATTATCAATCGGCCAATAGACGCCGCTGGTAAATTCAATTTTTTCAATGTGACGGTTGGTGCTGCCGACTACCAAAATACCCCTTCTGAGACGGAGATCGTCTTAAATAATTCAATCGCCTATGCCTTGGGAAAAGGGTTTAGTGCTGCATCGGGATTGCAATGGCATTATAAATTAGGTTTCGTTCCTACAGTAGGTTTTCAGTTCCTAAAAGCGAGCCCTGATTATTTGATCGTGGTTTTTCCTACGCTAAATTTTAAACCAGGCTATGCATTTGAAACCGTGGCTTTAGCTGAATACAAGCCAAAATTATCGGACAAATTACGTTTATACACCCGTTTACAGGGGCTTTTAGTTCGTGATATCGAAGTGGGAACGCATGCGCGTAGTGGGGCAAGTTTACGCGTAGGCTTGACCTTTGATAAATTTACCGTAGGTTTAGGTTCAAATTTTGATGCTTACGGTCCTATGAAATTTGAAAAGTCGAACCACGGATTGTTTTTCCAAATGCGCTTATGATCAACCAACTAGCCATCCAATTAAAAGAAATGCAAACTTTAGCGGAGCAATGGGAAACCACAAATCCCGCTGTTTCTTCGAGTTCTGTTGGCTGGCATTTGTTGCATAACCTGCAAGTAATCAATGGTGTCGTGGCGACTTTGGCCGCTTCGAATCCAGCAGAATATGCACCAAAACATACATTCAGAAAGTGGTATGTGTTATTCACAAAAAAGATTCCTCGCGGGAAAGCGCGTGCTCCTAAGGGCGTAGTTCCGGATACAATTTCTAAAGAGGAATTGGATGCGGCATTAGACCGTGCCAGTTTGAGTGTATTGAATTTGTTGAACCAACAACCCAAACATTTCTTTCCGCATCCGCTTTTTGGGCATTTAAATACCAAGCATGCGAAGCGATTTTTGTGGATTCACACGGAACATCACCTCAAAATCGTTCGCAATATTCTTCGATGAGGGCGTCTAGCTTCTTCATCATTTCTGAACTAAGTTCGCCTACTTTTCGACGTGTCGCTAGGTCAATCGGGAAGCCCATTTTTTGTAACACATATTTCGCACTAATTGGATACGTTTCATGCATAAGGCGCATGTGTTCAGACATGAAATTCTGAATCGCTTGGCTGCGTTCCGTTTTTTGACATAGTTCCACGACTAGTTCTGGGAAATAATTGCCTTGGATACAGGAAAGGCCTTTTGACCCGGCATTTAACGATTCGATCGCATGTTCAATATAGGCGTCATATACCCCAAAAACCTGTTGGCCCCCCGCCTTTATTTTGGCCGCCACCTCATCAATTTGCAACGAGGTATCTTTGTGGTAACACAGGCGCCCTGTCGCTAGTAGATTTTCCAACACAGGAATGCTAACCAATCGTTTATAGGGTATAGGACATTCATAAATACCGAAGGGTATTCCAGGTGTTAGGTCCAACCATGCGTGTACTCGGGCAAGGAAAACTTCATCGGATTCTGTTTCGCTGACGAACTGATTATTTAAGATGATGACGGCATCAACACCAAGCCTATAGACACTTTTCGAAAATTCCGCCATGTCGTTGATGTTACCTCCAAAGGTTCCTGTGGCTACCACGGGGACCCGATTTGCGACTTGATTGACCACGGTTGCTATTACATTCAGTCGCTCTTCGTCACTTAATTCGTACATTTCACTCGACAAGCAATTGGCAAACAAGCCTACAGCGCCTGCTTCCAAATAGAATTCCGTCAATTTCCTCAAACAGGAATAGTCTACCTGCAAGTCGGCGGTAAAGGGCGTCAACATGACCGGAATAAATCCCTCGGGAAGTTTCATTGTTTTTTAAAGATTCGTTGAACGAGTATACCAGCAAGGAGAATCGTGAGTGTCCCTACAACCACCGTCATTTTCCCATCCAAAGGAATCCTCAGATTTTCGGGTAAATTATCCTTAAACGACATCCAAGCAATGATGATCACTCCCACAAAAGCTGCGATTTTCGCTGCCACATTGGATACTTTTTTCGCAAGAAAACCTAGTAGAAAGATGCCCAACATACCTCCGGCAAAGATGCCTGATAGCTTCCACCAAACATCCAATAAACTTTTGACCCCTATCATACTGATGCCAAACACAATCCCTAAGCAACCGATTACGATTGTGGCTATATGCAAAACCCGTAATTGTTTTTGTGGACTCAGGTCTTTTTGAATATAGCGCAGGTAAATATCTTTCAGAAAAACCGTCGCAGAGCTGTTCATCCCCGAACTCATGGTGCTCATGCCTGCCGACAATAATGCCGCGAGTAGCAATCCCAAAAGGCCCTTCGGGATTTGCGTCTTCATAAAATAAGGTAAAACGCGGTCGGCATAATCCACAGCCTTGATGCTACCGAGCGGAATATTTTTCTCTTCCGAAACGTGTTGTTTCAGTTCCACAATGAGTCCCGGATTTAATTCGTAAAACGCATAAAGCGCTGTACCTAGGAAGAAGAAAAGAAAGGAAACGGGCACATAATACAACACGCAGAGCCAAATGCTTTTTGCTGCATCTTGTGTGTTTTTTGCGGTATGGTAACGTTGAATATAATTTTGGTCTACACCAAAATTCGTCAGATTAATGAAAAATCCATAGAGTAAAATCACCCAGAAGGAGTTTGTTGTTAAGTCGAGTTGAAAAGTCCCCAAACTAAATTTTTCATCCCGCTGGCCGATTGCCCAAATTTCCCCGAAATCCACTTGGTTTAAGATCAATCCTACTATCATAAGAGCTCCCAAGGTCTTCAGAATTGCCTGAATGACTTCCGTCCAAATGACAGCTTCCATTCCCCCTAATACGGTGTATAGGATAATTACGAGACCTGCGATTATAATGATGAGTGACATTTCAATGCCTGAAAGGGCATTAATCGTTAGTGCTAAACCATAGAAAATTGTTCCCATTCTTGCTAGCTGCGTCATAATAAAACATAGCATCGCATAGGTTCTAGCCCATGCGCCAAAACGTTCTTCTAAGTGAGAATAGGCACTCACCGATTGCCCATTTCGATAAAAAGGAACAAATAATTTGCTTGAAACCCAAGCGGCAAGTGGGATAGAAAGGCTGAAAACAAATGGATTCCAATTGCTTCCAAAGGATTTCCCTGGGTCACCCAGAAAAGTAATCGCACTCAGAAAAGTGGCATAAAAACTCAGACCTAAAGCCCATCCCGGAATTTGACCAGATGCCGTTGTAAATTGTTCCGAATTACGGTTTCGCTGGGAAAAATAGATTCCCACCCCAACCATGCTGAGGAGGTAAATGCCTATGATTGCCAGATCGAGTGTAGTCATATTAGAGCGTCATCACGACATGTTTGATTTTCTTTCGCTTCCACGTGTAGGTTATGTGGATTTTCCCATCGGTCGATTGAATGACAGCGGGGTATGAAAACTCGCCATGCGGTTCATTTTCTAAGATGGCAATGTCTTGCCAGTTTTGACCATCCGACGAAATCGCGACATTTAAGGGGCTTCGTCCTTTTTTGGTATTGTTGTATACAAGGATATGTCGGCCATCTTGTAAGGTGACCGCATCAATGCCTGAATTCGGATTTAAAAGGGTCGTAGGCTTTAGGGCTGACCAACTTTTACCTTGATCTGTTGAAGTGGCTTGTAAGACGTAGTCGTTTTCCGACCGACAAACGAGTTGGAGTTTACCGCCCGGTAATTTTAGGATACTAGGTTGTATGGCTGAAGTCGTTACACCATCATTTAAGGCTGCCGTCCGAGTCCAGGTTTTACCTGCATCTTTCGTGAATTCCATGTGCAATCGCCAATCATGATCTTCCGAACTCGATGGACAAATGAGTGTCCCGTCAGCCAGTAATTCTGGTTTGTTTTTAATCGGTCCATAGATGTCTTTGGGGAGCTGTTCCGCGGCAGACCAAGTCTTTCCTCCATCGAATGAGCGTTTTAACATGCCCCACCATTCGTCGGGAGCCGGCCCATCCTTATAAAACAAGATGAGTTCCTTCCCCGGCATTTGAAATAAAACCGGATTCCAAAGCGGATATCTTTTTCCATTTCCTTGAATGCCATTGGCTACTTCCACCGGCTCAGACCAGCGACCTTGTCTGTAAAAACTTAACCAAATCGCCACATCCGGATGTTTTTCATGGGTTCCCCCGAACCAGGCTGCCGCAATGCCTTGTGGGGTTTCCACCAAGGTGGATGCATGACAAGATGGGAAGGGAGCGGATTCGTAAATGAAACTTGCCGACTCAATTTTTTGGGCGTGTGCAACGAAAAATGCCATGCAGAACATGCATGAATAGAATAGTTTTTTCATAGGTTTAGACCTCTTCAGCTTTCATCCTCAGAGCTTTACAAAGCTAAAGGGAAAAAAGCAAAATCAAATAAGCCAAGAAAAAATTATCAATTAGCTAATCACAATCCCGAAATCAGTCAATAAGCCCGCCAAACCGTCTTGGGAAAATTTGGCTTTCTTCAATCGATTAATCGTAGGGGAAATGCGGAAATTGAAGGCATTACGGAAATCGGCCTTCTCTAAATTCGTTCGGTCAAACAACGCGCCCGCTAAATCGCATTCTTCAAAATGGGCCTCGCTGAAATTTGCCTCCGTGAAATCAACCTCATGCAAGTTGCAGGATTCGAAGCTCGTTCCCTTGCCGTTTACTTGGTAAAATGATGACAAATTTAATACGCAGTTCTTGAAATGAACTTCAAACAAAAAGGGATTGCATGCCTCGAAACGTAGACCTTGCATCTTACAACTTTGGAAATAAACCTTTTGGAAGGACGCCGCGCTTAATTTGATAAGACTTAGGTTGCAGTCCTCGAACCGACAATCCACGAATTGGAAGTTCTTAAAATCCGCCGACTCGAATTGGCAATTACGAAACGTGCAACCTTCGTATTCGCCTAATGCAAGCGTGTTAATTTTATCAAAAACTTGATCCGTGTGGTAGGGTTTTTCCATGACAACAAAATTAGCATAATTCAGAAAAAACTTTCACTTTTACGGACCAACCTATTTAAAAATGAAACAGACCTTATTCGCTTTTGCGTTCTTGTTTACGCTCCCTGCCCTTGCACAAAAACTATATACCTATCCTATGGGTGTGCAGGCTTATACCTTCCGGAATCATTTCCCGAAAAGCACCGAAAACACCTTGGATATCATTCAGAAAATGGGTATTACGGAATTAGAAGGGGGTGCAACAAAAGGTTATACCGAAGAACAATTCAAGAAATTATGTGCTGAACGCGGCATCAGCATTCCGTCGACGGGTGTTGGATATGACGAATTAACGAATCCGATGGACGCGGTTCGTCGGGCGAAAACCTTAGGTGCCAAATTCGTCATGTGCGCTTGGATTCCACACAAAGGCACGGATTTTACGCTTGAAGACGCCCAAAAAGCCGTTGCGCTTTTTAACAGTGCAGGCAAGGTATTTAAAGAAAATGGGATCACATTTACTTACCATGACCATGGCTATGAATTTCATGCGTATGAGGATGGTACCTTGATGGATTACATCATCAAAAATACGAATCCTGCTTATGTTTCTTTTGAGATGGATGTTTTGTGGACCATGCACGGCGGAGGCGCTGATATGCCTGTTAAATTATTGAAGAAATACCCGAACCGCTGGAAATTGATGCACGTCAAAGACTTGCGTAAAGGTGTGGAAGGCAACTTAACGGGTGGCACGCCTGCTGAAAATGATGTTCCCGTAGGAACGGGCCAAGGAAACTGGAAAGAAATCATCAAACTTGCGAAGAAAAATGGCATCGAACATTGCTTCATTGAAGATGAAAGTAATCAAGAACTTGATTTTGTTCCACGAAGCATCGAGTTTTTGAAGAATTTGTAACGAATTCCCGTATTTTTGTTGGGTGGCTCAGTTGGGTCACCCATTTTTTTGCCATTATGAAAAACATCCTCTTCTTTTTATTGATTAGCCTTGCCGTTTTCGCGCAGGAAAAACATCGCCCACAATTACATTTCACGCCACCGAGCATGTGGATGAATGACCCGAACGGGATGTTTTATGCGGATGGAACCTATCATTTATATTACCAATACCATCCGGAAAGTACGGTTTGGGGACCTATGCACTGGGGCCATGCAAGGAGCAAGGATTTGATGCATTGGGAACACCAACCGATTGCCTTGTATCCAGATAGCTTAGGTTTAATCTTCTCGGGTTCAGCTGTCATCGATCATCAAAATACTTCGGGTTTAGGTAGCAAGGGCATCGCGCCTGTAGTTGCAATTTACACGAGCCACAACATGGCTTGGGAAAAAGCCGGTCGGATCGACCGCGAAAATCAAAGCATCGCCTATAGCTTAGACGGAGGCCAAACCTTCTCGAAATTTGCTGGTAATCCCGTGATTAAAAACCCTGGAATTGCAGATTTTCGCGACCCGAATGTGACTTGGTTTGCACCTGGGAAAAAATGGATTATGGTCTTGGCGACGCAGGATCGGGAGACGTTTTATTCTTCGCCCGACTTGAAAAACTGGACGAAGGAGAGTGAGTTTGGTGCAAAATTAGGTGCCCATGGCGGTGTTTGGGAATGTCCAGATTTGTTTCCGATGCAAGTGGATGGGAAGACCAAATGGGTCTTAATCGTCAACTTAAATCCTGGAGCGGCGAATGGTGGTTCTGGAGCTCAATATTTTGTAGGAGATTTCGATGGACATCAATTCATTCCGCAAGACGAAGAAACCCGCTGGGTGGATTATGGTAGAGATAATTACGCCGGAGTGACTTTCCACGAAACGGGCGATAAGCGGATTTTTATGGGTTGGATGTCCAACTGGGATTATGCGACGGTTGTACCTACTGCAACATGGCGCAGTGCAAATACCTTGCCTCGGGATTTGAAATTACATAACCTGAACGGGAAATATGTGTTGGCTTCCACACCTATTGCCGCTGTTTCAAACTACATCACGGGGACACAAACGATTAAATCGAATAAAGTTGTGAAGTCGGCTTCTGCGCTGCAACGCTTGTCGGGGAAATTACCGGTGCAGGATTTTTCTATCACGCTTTCCAACAACAAAGGTGAACAAGTAATCATTGGTTACGAAGCAGCTTCGAATCGCTATTTTGTGGATCGCGATGCGGCAGGGGATCATAGTTTCAGTGCGAAGTTTGCCGGGAAAGCTTATGCGCCACGTCTTGCTAAGACAGATACGATCGACTTTACCTTGATCACAGATGTTGCTTCGGCGGAGTTTTTTGCAGATGGGGGCTTGTCGGCATTGACGACGATTTATTTTCCTTCGGAAACTTTGAACAACTTTAAAATTACCACGGCGAAAGGTCTTCCATTTACCTTGGAAAACCTTAAGCCATCGATGTAATTATTTCAGAATAGATTTCAATTGGCTTAATCGACCATCAATCGTTGATTCGTCGATTGTCAGTCCTAAGATCTTGCCGACCATCGGGTAGACATTCACATTTTCGAATGCAGGAATCGTTTTACCTGATTTAAATGCTGGTCCCCAAGCCTGAAAGCTTGCTTGCATGTCGGGATGGTGATTATCATATCCATGTTTTCCAGGACTCGTTTTCCGCGTGCCCAAGTTGAAAATAGATGGATGGTTAGGCACGAGTAAAATATCTCCCAAGCGATTAAATCGGTCATCCGATTTGCGATAATGCCAGTGTGCCGGAGTTTCGTCCATCAAATAGGTTTTAAAGCTTGAGTTCTGCTTGAGTGTTGCAAGCGTGCTCGGTACGGCTGCTTGAATTTTGGTATACACATGCAACAAAGCGTCGCCGGAAGGGACTTTAAATGCCGCGGTATCTAAAGCGGCTGGTTTCCCTAAGGTGTGCTCGGTATCTACTGTGGTCATACCATGATCCGAAACAAACACATAATTGATGGGTAATTTCAATGGATCTAAGGCCGCTTGTAATTTTGCAATGCTTTCATCAACAAAATGAACGGCATTACCTACGCGAGGGTCTTCGGGGCCAAACTCATGTGCATCATTGTCAACTTGTGGAAAGTAAAAAGTAATCAAGTGCGGGCGTTTTTCTGCCGGCAAGGATAACCAATCTTTCACCGCTTGAATGCGCTGCTCAATCGGAATATTTTCGTTGTAGGTGTATAAATAAGTTGGTCGAATTCCTTGAATGTCGGCCTCAGATGCCACCCAGTAAAAACTAGCACTTAACATGCCTTGTTGCTCTGCCAGTACCCAAAGCGGTGTTCCGCCGTACCATTTTCCTTCGGCCACCATCTTTTTGTTTCCCATGTTGTATTCCTTTCCGGAATTCACATCGAAATAACGATTGTCGACCAAGCCGTGGTGCGAAGGGTATAGACCGGTTACAATGCTATAGTGATTAGGAAAAGTGAGTGAAGGATAGGATGGAATCATGGCATTGGCCTTGATTCCTATTGCCTCCCGACTCTGTAAAAATTTAGCGCCATATTTCACCGAAAAGTCTGATCGAAATCCATCCGCAGAAATTAAAATCACATAAGGTTTGGCTTGTTGGGAAGCAGCATTTCGTCGATCCGCATGAACAATTTGGGTGGTATCTTGACTGAATGAACAGATCGAGATAAATAAGGAAATGATAATCAGGGTTAGGTTACGCATATAAAGGTTGATGTTAGGATGCTAAATTAAGAAAATATCCCACGAAAATTAAAAACCCCAGGTTTTGCCCGGGGTTTTTAATTTAAGATATGATCACTTGTGGAATAGGGAGGCTATGAATTTTAGCTTCCCAAAGTGCTAATTCGTCTTTCATGTCTTGAAGACTCGGAAGGCTTAGGTTTTGGTAGAAAGCGACGCCGGCCAACAAGTTATCTCGGAAAGTTTTGAGGTAGCGTTCCTGTTTTGTTGTTATGGATTCGACGCTTTTTTCCACTTCTTGTTTCAGGTAGTCGACATACAAGCTAAGCTCCTTCATAAATAGGTTGGGTCGGTTTCGCTGATTCAATATATTCGCCCGACCATAGATGTGATCCACCATTTCTTTAAGCGAAAAGGTTCCGGAAAAATAGGCCAAATTAGGTCCTGGACAGATCGCCACGGCATGTTGGTGATGCGAAGGTTTGATATCAAAATTTTGCAATGCCGACGTGCCAAGTCCCGTGCACAAGCAAACCTTTTCCGTGATTGCATCGAATGCTTTTTGATATTCCGCTGCTGCTAAACCTTGTTCTTCGAGTTGCTTCAATTTCGCATGTTGGTATTTCCGCGAGGCCGTGCAAATCGGCTTTTCTGTAAACTCGGTATTTGTTGCCAAATATTCCAAGGTGCAAGGACTGCCGGGTCTACCTTTTTCGATGCGCTCCAAGCGTTGTTTCTCCGATGAACTTTTTCGGAAATTGTTGAAAGGTACACCCAGCGGAGAGGCATGGCTCATGTAATAATCGCTTTCCTCTGCTTCGGCTAAGGCTTTTCGCGTGGATGGATCTACTTGTGTCGCTTCAGGAACCAATAAAAAGGGACTTCCCCAACCGGTTCCTTGGGTATGAAAATGTTCTTGAAGCAGGGCATCTTCTGCATGTGTCCCGATACCTCCTTGCACGGTTACGCGCATCGTTGGATATTCGAGGTACACGTTTTGACCTTTTTCGGCTAAACTTTTTTGGCACATTTCGAACAACTCGCTCATTAAGGCTTGTCGGTTCGTCTTAAATTCTTCCAGAATCGGCCCGATCAACAAGCCATCCGTGGCAAAAGCATGTCCTCCACAATTTAAACCCGATTCGATGCGGAATTCGGAAACCCAGATTCCTTTTTTCGCCAAGATTTTACCTTGCGTTACTGCACTTCGGTAATCGCTCACTTTGAGAATGATCTTCTTTTTTAGCTTACCTGCAGCGTCTGGGAAAAAATCGGGGAAAGCCTCGATGTAGCCGTAGAGCATGGGGTTATAACCCGCCGACAGGATGATGGAGGAGCTCAAATCGCTTTGCGCATAACCGCGCAAGGCCGCTAAAGCGTCTGCGAATTCCTTTTCCAGCGCATTCCCTTTTTTGTCGTAATTGACTTTATTCACCTTCGACATGATGTTGACATCGATGGAACCTGCGAGGACATGTTTGCGCAAATTGCCTTGTTTGACGAATTTTTGGCAGACATCCGTCTCCGCGAGCATCTCCTGGTATTCCATTTTTTGTGGGGCGTTCTCGGGTAATAACTCAAAATAGCGCGTGATGTCCGACTCGGGTTCAAAAGGCTGATTGCGAATGCTTGTGGTCTTATCTTGCACGAGCGTCTTTACTAAATTCAGATAGGCGCTGATGCGTTTGGCACGGAAATCCTCTTCCGTTTTCGCGATAGGCGTAAAATTTAGGTTATTCTCTTTGCTGTAGGCTTCGCGCATTTCTTCAACTAAATGGTCGTCCACGATGGAAACGACGGAAGAAATACCAAAGGGCCCAACTTTCACAGGGGTGTCAATCGTGAATCCCAATCCCATTACCGGTATGTGAAATGTATGTGCGGCTGATTTTTGCATATTCGTAGAATTGTACAATTTTTGGAAGGACAAAGGTCGGGGCAGAAATTCACACTAAATATGATTTTGGTCAGCCACAAAAAAACACCTCAATTTTCCTTGAGGTGTTTTTAAAAGAGGGGAACGAAAAAGTGCTATTTGTATTTCTGAACGCGGGCATCTTGAATCACGCCTTTCCAGTTCATTCCGAAGCCAAAATCGTAGCGATGTCCTTCGGCGTCCACATGGCATTCCATGTCGAAAGGCACATCTTCTTTTTGCTTTTCTACCACCTGCATGCTGGCTGGCATCTGCATGGGCAATAAGGCTTGTGGCTCTGCCTTGCCGGAAATGATGTCTAAAATCGCTTGATCTTGTACCCCAAAGCTTGCTAAAATCGCATCCGCCTTGCCTTCGATTTCCGCAAAAACCATCGGATTAGATACGTTCACGGATACAATCACCGGTTTCCCTTGCATCTTTTGACGCGTTTCTTCGATCAATTCCATGTCGGTAATATTACGTGTTTTGGCAGTTTTGCCTTTGTAGGAACGATTTGTGAAATTCTCCAAAGGATCTCCACCCGCAATACTTACCTCACGTGCGTCATTCGCCACGTAGTCACTGTATTGCAAGGAAATAGGCACATAACCATTGCCGCCTTTGGCCACATCTTCCTTGTCATAGCCGATGCTGCTTTTCGGATTTTCGATGCAAACTAAAGCCAAATCTGCTTCCGTCGGATTATCTGTCACGTTGAAATATTTCTTCACTAATTCCATGTTGATCGGGAAATCATTCGATGCTGGAATTGGGAATCCCAAGAAGTGACGCGTCGCTGCGATAAAACGTTTTGGGATGTAAATTGTCTTTTTCGTTTGAATCGGAAGGACATTTCCCTTGTTTTTCAACAGCACAATGGATTGCAATTGCGCTTGATAGCCTGTTTGCATGAACTCTGGTTTTCCAACCGTTGCTTTAGTTTCAGCAGGATTTTGGTAGGGATTCTCAAACAAACCTACTTGGAAGATGTTGCGCAATAAACGTACCGCAGATTGCTCCATGCGGGCACGCATGAATGCTTCGCCATGTTCTTTCACGCCCATCGCATAGGCATCGATGATTGGTTTCATGTCATTATTTCCACCAAATTGATCCGCGCCCGCCATTAAAATCTTGTAATGACGCTCTGCCATGTTCAGGTTTTCTACGCCCCAAACTTTTCCATCGATGAACACATCCATTGCCTTGTGGTCCCCAGTTACACTCCAATCCGTGCAAACCACCCCATCATATCCATATTGCTTGCGAAGTAAATCTGTCACCAAATATTTGTTGTAGTTATTCGCCACATTTTCCTTCGTTTGATTCCAAGAAATCGTGTAATACGGCATCACCGCAGCGGCTTTTTTGGTTTGACCGGATAATTTAAACGCTCCTTCTGTAAAAGGAATCAAATGCTCATTGAAGTTATTTCCGGGATAAACCGCAAATTTTCCATTGGCATAATGGGCATCACGGCCCGCCTCACCGGCTCCACCTCCTGGCCAGTGTTTCACCATGGCATTCACACTTTGAGCGCCCCAGTTTTCATTCTGAAAACCATTGCAATAGGCTTCCGCCATCGCAGCGGAAAGTTTAGAGCTTTCGCCAAAGGTTCCGTCAAAACGTAACCAACGCGGCTCCGTGGCCATGTCTACTTGGGGAGATAATGCGGTTGCGATACCTAAAGCACGGTATTCTTGTGCCGCTACCCGACCGAATTGTTGGATTAATTCCGGCTTAAACGTCGCAGCCATTCCTAAAGAACTTGGCCACATCGAAATCAAACCGCCCGCTGCTGCATTGAATTCCGCGCGCGCTTGTGTCCCGTGACGTGGGTCCGTACTGTTGTTGGCCGGAATTCCTTTACCCACCGACTCGCAAAATGCCTGAATTTTATTGTTCCATTTCGCGGCATCTTCTGGGGATGAAACCGTTGTGACTAATATGTGACGTAGATTGTCTTCTTTGAGGAATTTCTTTTGTTGGTCCGTCAACTCACTCGCATCCATCGTCTTTGGATCGAAAGGTTTTCCGTTGTAGGTCCCGGCAAAATAACCATCTGGTCTCGCGGGAATCGCTTGATGGCCTGAATACAACATCAAACCTGCGATTTCTTGTACGCTTAATTGCTTCGCTAAATCGGCGGCACGGACGTCAACGGGTTTCCGCCAATCTTCGTAAATATCTAATTTCCCGTTCTTATTTAAATCCTTAAAAGACAGGCCGTCTTTTTTGATGATTTTAACAGATGACTGGGTTGAATAGGCCAAGGTTGGACCTTTGGCTTGTTTGATTTCCACATGTTGGGCGAATGCTGCCGTGGAGAATGCTAATAGGCTAAGTATTTTTTTCATGTTGGTAGGGTAATAGCTTACAAATGTAGCAAAATGATACAATAATAAATGAGGCTACTTTAGGATAATTATCCAGTTTTTGGTTTGAGTTACGCGGGGCGTTTGGCCTTGTAGATAATATACGCTTATTCGATTATCGCCGATTTCGACGTTCTCAATGTGCGCCTCTTTCCAGCTCGAAGGCATGCGTGGCGCAATGGTAATCTCATGTAAATCAGCCCGGGGTTGTATCCCAAAAAACTGTTCTACGATGGGAACCGCGAAGCCAAATACATTCCATGCTTGGGTCATCATCCCAAAATCTGGGGAAACTTCGTACATGCTGCCAGGCAAGGCGTAACTGAATGAACGAGTGAGTTTTTGAATGTAATTCAGGGCTTGGTCGGGTCGTCCGTAATTGTTTTCGGCCACGGCCATCACGCCGGTGGGTAGCGTCATAACCGCTCCTGTGTAGGTAAAAATTTTGGGTGCTTTGTAAGATCCGGCATCGCTCCCAGCGGAGGCATCTCGGTCGATTCCCGTCACGAATAATCCAAATGGGTTCGTGTATTTATTAGCCGTTTCGAGGGCTTTTATGGCTTTTTCGGAATCCGCTAAGCCCATTTCCATGGGTGTGTTAACGACCCAATTATGATGTACCACAAAGGGCCTCGCCTGGTCACTAGGATTTGCTTGGATGTATTTTTCGGTTTGTTTTAATTCTGCTACAGCCCATGGTTTTTGTAAGGTATCTGCCCGAACAATAGCTTGCTTGATTAATTCGAGTGCCGCCCGGTCTTGGCTACGGAAGTCGGCATAGGACCGAAAATCATCATTCCAAAATTGCGTATTGATCTGTTGCTTTAGTTGGGAGGCTTTGGCCATATATGTTTTTGCTAGGCGATTTTCGCCTAAAACCTGCGCCATCTCCGCAGCATCTTGCAAGGCTTTCTGCGTATAGGAAGCCACGTCGATCATTTCACTGTGCAGACCTTGGATTTCCATCATACCCGACCCATCCGGGAGGCAGTTGTGGTCTTGATCGTTGTCAGTGACCAACCAATGTAATCCTTTTTGGATGCTAGGGAAATAGGTTTTTAGCATCTTCTTGTCGCCTGTCCATCGAAATACTTTCCATACGAGCGAGGCAAATTGCGCGGTCTCATTCAAATTTCCAGGGTTATACACCGCGCCGTTGGTGGATACTTCATGGACGACCCGACCGTTTTTGTTGGTCTTTTGGGAAAGTTTATGAATGAGTTGGATAGAGTTTAGGGTCAGGTCTTTTTGGCCAATCGCGATGGCACCTTGCAAGGCATATTCGCTGTCCACACCAAACCACCATGGGTAGTCGGGCAGCCCGGCGCTGATGCCCCGACCGATTCCCGGAACATCGCGTGTCAGCCCGTCGGTATTGTATTGCAACCAGGTATAGGCTTCTTGGATGTTTTTGTCGGGGATATTTATCTTACTTTTTTGTGCCAATGCGTTAACGCGGCCCCATTTTTGTTGGAATAATTTTTCGGTATTTTTCTGAAGTTCTCCGTAGGTATTTAATGCCTGAGCCTTTGAAGTTGCAGATCCAGCGATATAGAACTGAAGGATTTTTTTCTCGCCGACAGGGATACTTAGTGAGTAATTGATGGATTTAGCGATTCCCTTCCCGATAGAATTAAAAGGAATCGGAGCGGCGCCGGGAATTCCTTTTTCGCTTGCTCCTAGGATAGCAAACCAAGGATTTTTCGCGTCTTTGAAAACCCATTGGTCGTTTATAAATTCTGCATGATCTTCTTGGTCGATCATGTTGGTCCGCTCTCCTAACCACGTAGGCCGCAAGTCGGATTTAGCTTGAAAAACAAATGGAATGTATTGTGTTTGTTTGCTTTTGTTTTCGATTTCAAACTCAATGACACAACCTGCGAGTCCATCCGGAACGAATTGCGTGCGAAGAATTTCAAGGTTTTTCGTTTGGTAGCGATGTTGATTCGCCATGGGAAAATTCCGAAAACTCGCTGCATTTGTTAAATCTTGTCCGTCCACGGAAACAATAAATCCGTCCAGGAGTTTAATGGGATGTGCCCAAATGCCGCCCATTTCGCCCGTGATGTGCCAGCCCAAATCAGGGAATTGCCCGTTTTGATGACCCACAAGGTATAATCGGTCGCCAGTGGTGGCAAAGGGGGAGGCGAGGTAGGACTGTTTTCCGTCAATATGCGGTAAGGCATTTACGAGCTGCGTGAGGCTTTGGGCGCACAAGCTGGAGGAAGCAAGAATAGTTAATAAAAAGGTTCGAATGGAGAACATAATGCCGGATAATTATCTGCCGAAATTACATTAAATTGCTGAGATGAAAATAGAAATTTGGAGTGATATCATGTGCCCGTTTTGCTACATTGGTAAACGGCATTTAGAGAAGGCCTTGGAAAGCTTTCCTGGGCGTGATACGGTGGAGATAACTTGGAAAAGTTATCAATTAGATCCAACGATTCCGATGTCATTTGAGGAACCTGTGGGTGTATATGAATACTTGGCGGATCGGAAGGGTTGGTCATTAGAGCAATCAGCGCAAATGCACGAACGTGTCGTGGAGATGGCGGCTTCTGTCGGTTTGGAATACAATTTTGACAAGGCTGTGGTGGCGAATTCGTTGTATGCGCACCGCGTGATTCAATTGGCCAAAGAAAAAGGTTTAGATGATGCGATTGAGGAGATTTTCTTCCGTGCTTATTTTACCGATGGGAAGGATTTGGCGTCAATTGACACCTTGGTAGCCTTAGGCGAAGAAGCAGGATTGGAGGCCTCGGAAATTCGTGCGGCGATTGACTCGGAGGAACTGGCCTACCGCGTGAGTCAAGACATTCAAGAAGGAGTAAATTTAGGGGTTCGTGGAGTGCCGTTTTTTGTCTTTGACAGGAAATATGGCATTTCAGGAGCGGAACCCATTCAAGTTTTTATCGATACATTAAACCAAACACAAGATGCAAGTTAAAGGGTATGGCGCTACGAGCGCGGAGGTGCCGGTGGCGCCAATCGTATTTGAACGCCGCGAGGTAGGCCCTCATGATGTTCAAATTGATATTGAGTATTGTGGCGTATGTCATTCCGACATTCACATGGTGCGTAGTGAATGGGGGCCATCGATTTATCCGATTGTACCGGGACATGAAATCGTGGGAAAAGTCGTTGCGATTGGATCGCATGTAACGAAGTTTAAAGTAGGACAAACGGCCGGAGTAGGCGTATTTGTGGATTCTTGTCGGGAATGCCCTTCTTGTCAATCCGGTCAAGAGCAATATTGCGATGAGGACATGACGGCGACCTATAATGATTACTACCGCGATGGAAAGACGCAAACTTTTGGGGGCTATTCAGCGAATTATGTGATCGATGAGAAATATGCGTTGCATGTGAATTTTGAGCAAAAAGATTTGGCTCGCGTGGCACCATTGTTGTGTGCAGGAATTACAACTTATTCGCCATTGCGCTTTGCGGGCGTAGGCAAGGGACATAAGGTTGCCGTGTTGGGATTAGGTGGCTTGGGTCACATGGCCGTGAAATTTGCAGCGTCATTGGGTGCTGAGGTTACCATGTTATCAACTTCGCCATCGAAGGAAGCAGATGCACGTTCGTTGGGCGCACATCATTTTGCTTTGTCGACGGATCCTGAGCAAATGAAGGCATTGAAAGGTTCTTTTGATTTTATCTTGAACACGGTTGCTGCCAAACATGATTTGGATGCATTTTTAGGTTTGTTGAAAGTAGAAGGGAAAATGTTGTTAGTTGGCATTCCGCCCGAAGCCAATGAATTTGGCGCAGCGACATTGATTTCAAAACGTCGGAGCATCGTGGGTTCGATGATCGGGGGTATTGCGGAGACGCAAGAAATGTTGGATTACTGCGCGGAGCATAACATTTTGTCGGATATCGAAATGATTTCAATGCAGGATGTGAATGCGGCGTATGAGCGGGTGATCAAGTCGGACGTGAAGTATCGTTTCGTGATTGATATGAAGACTTTGTAGATTATCAGGAAACTTTTAGGAAAAGGATTTAGCTTTGCGGTAGACGCTGCCAGGGTCGCAGACCCTGGCAGCGTCACCATTTTCGGCGTTTATTTAGGTAGCAAAAAACACCGGTTTGGTCTATATGTTTTTTGTATTTGTGTTGAGAAGGCGTAAATTCAAAATTCAAAAAACTGATAAAATTATGCATTCTTTTTCGCTACCATTAGCCGCCCTTTCGGCCTTTGTACCTAATCAATCGGGCGTTTTAGCTGCACATTTCGAACATATTTTAGGGACGTCATTAGACGTGAAAATTCTAGCAAATTCGTTTGAATTAGCGGAAAAAGCGGAGGCGAAGGTCTTAGCGGAATTCCGTCGATTGCAGGCAATTTTAGGTAGTGGAGAAAATCATGAGTTTGGGGAATGGGCTCGTTCGCGGGGGGAAGAAATTTCGGTTTCTGAAGAATTACATACGGTTTTAGGATTGTTTGATACGTGGCGTGAAGCGACAAAGGGAGCTTTGAATGCGGCTGCGGATGATGTGCGTTTGAACGGTTTTTCGGATCGAGTGAATCAGCCACATTGGGAATTAGGTGAAGGAACGGCGACGCGTTTAAGTGATGCGGAGTTGCGTTTACATACGTTTACGAAAGGTTTTATTATGGAACAGGTTGCTGATGCTGTGATGGCGGAGGCTGGTGTTCGTGGTGTGATGTTGAATGTAGGTGGTGACATGCTTGCCAAAGGCGATTTACACGAAACGGTTCGTGTTTCTGATCCGAATTCAGATGCGGAAAACGGTTCTTCATTGAGCACGGTTTTAATTCAAAATCAAGCGATTGCCACGAGTGGGGTGAGTCGGCGAGGTGCGCACATTATCGATCCTCGTACAGGAGAAACGGCTTCTGGCAGTATTTCAGCTACGGTCATTCATCCCGATGCGGTGACGGCAGGGGCTTTGGCGACGGCATTTAATGTGCTTTCGGTGGACGAGTCGAAAGCTTTGGCAGTCGAATATCCAGGAACGGAGTATTTGCTTGTAGATGCTGCGGGAACGCAACATGTCAGCGAAAATTGGTCTGGTCGTTCTGTGGTTACGGAATCTGCAATCGAGTTAGTGCATGTAAAAGATAAGGTTTGGACAGCGGGTCAAGAATTGTTGATCAATGTGGAATTAGCGGATTTGGGTGGTTATGCTCGGAGGCCTTATGTAGCTGTTTGGATTGAGGATGAGGCTCATAAACCGGTACGTCGTTTGGCACTTTGGTACCGCAAACCTCGTTGGCTGCCGGATTTGCGTTCCTTCTCTGATGCGCAGCGTGAGGTACCCATCGACTTGATGTCAATTGCTTCTGCGACACGTTCGGCGGGGAATTATTCGTTGATTTGGGATGGTAAAAATGACCAAGGAGAATATGTGGCTTTGGGTAATTATACGGTATATATTGAGGCGGCACGGGAGCATGGTTCGTACCAATTGATGAAGCAGACGATGAAATTTGATGGGAAGGCGAAGTCGCAGGCTTTGGCAGGAAATGAGGAGATTTCAGGAGCGAATTTAGTTTACAAGACGAAATAGGATGAAGCGTAAATTAGCGGAGTGGTCGCGATGGCTGCATATTTATTTGTCGATGTTTAGTTTCGTGATTGTGTTTTTTTTCGCGGTGACGGGCTTGACCTTGAATCATTTGGAATGGTTTCCGGAGAAAGAAACCTTGCATGAGGTGGACGGTCATTTGAATCCTGCTTGGGTGAATGTGACTGATACCGCTCAGGTGAAGAAGTTGGAAATTGTGGAATTATTCCGATCGCAATATCAAGTTCATGGTATTCTGAATGATTTTCGCATCGATGAAACGGAGCTTTCTGTTTCGTTTCAAGGGCCAGGATATACGGCGGATGCGTTTATTGACCGTTCTTCAGGGACCTTTCATTTGACGGAAAGATCCCTGGGTTTTGTGGCCTGGATCAATGATCTGCATAAGGGCCGCGACACGGGTCAAGGCTGGAAATGGGTCATTGATTTTTCCGCTATTTTCATGAGCTTGATTTCCTTGACAGGCATCATTTTGTTGCTTTTCTTGAAGAAAAAGCGTGTTAACGGAATGATATGGCTTGTGCTTGGCTTAATGCTCGTAATCGGTTTATACTTTTTTACGGGGCTTTAATTTCAGGCTATCCGCAGGGTAATTTGCTTTCAAGGTATCCATTTGCGCTTTTGCCCAGGCGATTAGTGCATCTTTATCCGCTGCGCTTAGGTTCGCTTTCGGGTGCAAGCCAAAATAGGTATACGATGGCATGGGCATTTCGCCTTCTTCGACGGTTTCGATAACCTCTTCCAACTTGTGGTTTTGAACGGCAATTGGCATTTTGGTAAATGTCGAAAAGTTTAAATGCTCTTTTCCTTCTTCGATGTGATGATTGAGCCAAAAGCCTACAGGTTGAATGTTTGAATACCAAGGGTAGGTGCTTTGATTCGAGTGGCAGTCGTTACAGGCATTTTTTAGGGTTTCTTGTACCGGTGCGGGGATGCTATATTTTGTCGAAACGTCGTAAGTGTTGTCGTTGCTTTCGTTTTTTTCAGGGTGAATGAATTGAATGACGATGAGGATTGCAACAAGTCCGAGGAGTAGTTTTTTCATTTTTTTAGGGTTTAGACTCAACAATTTACTTATAAAACGATGAATTGCTTGTGTTAATTGAGATAATTTTTCCAAATTTGAGTAAACGCTGCCGGTATCTGAAGACCCTGGCAACGTTACCATTTTCTCCCTCTATGATTCGATTTTCGCTATATTCGATTTTGTGTTTTATCCTATTAGGTTTTCGATCAGAGGATTCCTATACCCGTCAAATTCAGGAGTTTCGCAAGGAACGAATCAACAGCCTTAAATCTGAGTCGGGTTGGCTTAATTTGGCTGGGCTATTTTGGTTGAAAGATGGAAAAAATACGCTGGGGGGAGATGAGAAAAATGATTTTGTCTTTCCTTCCGAACATTCCGATCCATTTTTAGGCGAATTAGTACTAAAAGACGGCAAGGTTATCTATCAAACAGTAAGCGATACAATGCTCGTTTTTCAAGCGGGTATTAAAGTGCCGGTGATTTCGCATCGTTCTTTGCGCTGGTTTATCATCAAACGGGGGGATAAATTTGCTGTTCGTTTGCGTGATTTGGAGGGGGAATATTTGAAGGCCTTTAAAGGGATTGATTGTTTTCCGACGGATTCTAGTTACCGGATTGTAGCGGATTTCATTCCGACCAAAGGTAAAATGATGACGATAATTGATGTGACAGGTAGGGCTTATCAGTTGGAGTCGCCAGGCTTGTTGCGTTTTAAAATAGGGAAGGGCTTTTACGAGTTGGAAACAAGTCAGGAAGGAAATAATTTATTTATTGTTTTTGGGGATTTGACGAACAAAAAACAGACCTATGGTGCTGGTCGTTTTATCGATACTTCCTTGCCTGATGCGCAAGGAAAGGTTGTCCTTGATTTCAATAAGGCTTATAATCCCCCTTGTGCATTTACTCCTTTTGCAACTTGTCCGCTGCCGACTCCTGCAAATAAGTTGGCCGTTGAAATACGTGCCGGTGAGCAGTTTCATGGGCATTGATACGGTTTAATGCTTTAAGCGGTTTATCAACTTGTTTATAAAAGAGTGCTTTTCTGACGAGGTTTATGGGAAAATAGAGGAATATCAGGAAACTTGTATAGGAAGCCGCTATCTTAGACGCTGCCGGGGTCGCAGACCCCGGCCGCGTCCCCCCCCCCCCCCGCGCGGGGGGGGGGGGGGGGGGGGGGGGGGGGGGGGGGGGGGGGGGGGGGGGGGGGCGGGGGGGGGGGGGG
>NZ_JBBKYA010000001.1:347964-608716 GCF_042714525.1 Aquirufa echingensis
CAACGCGCCAACTGTCGCCGCGGCGGGGGCCCCCCCCCCCGCCCCCCTCAACCCCCCCCCCCTCTCTTTCGTGATTATTGATTCAGGTAATATCGATGCATAGCTTTTCCTTCTTTCTCGAAAACTGCTTCTTGCATGAAATTTAGTTTTTGAAGTAATTTAATGGATGCCAGATTGTTGGCCTGGCAAATAGCTAGTACGGTTTTATGCGTTTTTTGTTGGTAGGCCAACCACGCTTTACTCGCTTCGAATGCATATCCTTTCCCTTCATATTCAGGTAGAAGCGCAAAGCCTATATCAGGACTAGGTAGAAAATCGCGTTTGACCCAGGTTACAACCCCTATAGGCTCTTGCTTATCTTTTGTTTCGACAACCCAATAGGTGATGTAGGGATTGGAAAGCATGTTTTGTAGGTATGAATTTGCTTGATCTAATGTTCGGACTTTTCGGTCACCAATAAAACGAATAAAGCCCGGGCAGTTTATCAGTTTCAGCATAAAATCGATATCATCAAGGCCGATTGGGCGCAATAGAAGCCGATTTGTTTCGATGGATTGCATATATCAGGAAACTTTTAAAGTAAGGCGCTAACTTAGACGCTGCCGGGGTCGCAGACCCCGGCAGCGTCAACCCACCCTACAATTTTTTTAACACCACTGCGCATCCACCCCCACGTTGCAGGCGGAAGGTTAAATTGGAGCTTTTGGAAACTAGTTTCTTTTCAATAACATAGGCTTCCGGGTTTTTTTCAAAATCGGCATCATCTGCATCTCGGTATAACATCGCTTCATAGGCCGTTCCTGCATCCAAGAAATCCAAAGCCAACGAAACATTCCGCGCATTCTCGTCCGTAATGGAACCGATGAACCAAGTATCCTTATTTTTAGCTTTGCGCGCGATGCTTACATAATCCCCTGGTTCAGCCGAAAGTACTTTCGTATCATCCCAGTCTACTGCTACATCTTTAATGAACTGAAATGCGTCCAAATGACCCTCATAATTTTCCGGTAAATCTGCCGCCATTTGCAAGGGACTATAAACCGTAATATACAGCGCTAATTGCTTTGCCAATGTCGATCGAACCTTCTGCGTACGAGTCGAATCAAATTGATTTAAGGACATGTGGAATAAACCCGGAGTATAGTCCATCGGTCCACCCATCAAACGCGTGAAGGGGAGAATCGTTGTATGTTCCGGTATAATTCCCAACGTAGGGGCATTGTTAAATTCGGAGCCGCGTGCTGCCTCAGCTGCCATCCAGTTCGGATAGGTGCGGTGTAAGCCGGTTGGGTGCACCGACTCGTGGGAATCAACCATCAAGTGATATTTAGCCGCTTTTTCCGCCACACGATTGTAATGATTCACCATCCATTGGCTGTCGTGATGCTCCCCACGCGGAATGATTTTCCCTACATAGCCTGTTTTCACCGTATTAATTCCTTTTGAAACCATGTACTGATAGGCCTCATCCATCCGGCGCTCATAATTCGTTACAGAACCCGAGGTCTCATGGTGCATGATCAAACGCAAACCTTTGGCCTGCGCATATTGCGTCAAGGAATCTATCGCATAATCCGGATAAGGGCTCACAAAATCGAATACTTCCTCTTTCCAATTTCCAAACCAGTCTTCCCAACCTTGATTCCAGCCTTCCACCAAAACGCCATCAAAACCATGTTGGGCCGCAAAATCAATGTAACGCTTCACATTCGCTGTATTTGCCCCATGTTTTCCTCCTGCCAAAGGCCAATTCGCCTTCCCAATATGCATCTCCCACCACATTCCCATGAATTTCTGAGGCTTAATCCACGTGGAATCCCCAAATTTGGCAGGCTCATTTAAATTCAAAATCAATTTGGATTCCAAAATCTTCTCCGCCTTCTCACTCATGACCATCGTCCGCCAAGGTGTCGAAAACGGCGTTTGTAAATAAGCCTTATTTCCCACAGCATCCGGGACTAAAACGGATTGGAAGGTCTGTGTCGTTTGGTCCAAACGCAAATGCATTGCCGGATAATTGACCAAAGCCGCTTCGTGAATGTTTAGATAAAAGCCATTTGCCGACTTCATCATCAAGGGTGTCTGAACCACATTCTTCCCCATCAATGCCGTTACTGCAATATCCTTTTCCTTCGCCGCAGCTGTCGTCGCGTCAATCTCGCTTAGCTTTGTCTTGTTGTAGGTATATTCGTTTGTGTCATAATCCCCCGGAATCCAGAAAGCAGTATGATCGCCGGACATGTTGAATTGCGTCAACTCTTGATCAACAATGAAATGTTGGAAATTCGCCTGTACTGGAAAATGATAGCGCAACCCCACACCATCATCGAAAATTCGAAATATCAGATCGATCAAAATTCCATTGCTCGTCGTATGTAAAACTAATTCATTGTATTGGTTGGATATTTCCTTCACTTCGCCCCAAATAGGCTTCCACGTCGATGAAACGGCGGAAGAATCGATGCTGAGCACGGTAAACTTCTTCAGCTCTATTGCCGGCTTTTTCAGAATAAATCCTAAGGTTGAGTTCGAAATAACCTCTTTCCCTTTTAGCTGAACTTGATATGTCAAGGATCCGTCGACTGTTTTTACGGTACTTAATTGAATTCCTTTATTTGGGGAATTTAACACCGCAACTTGTTGGGCTAAACTTGGGAATACGACGAATGCCGAAAGCAGGCAAAACAAAAACCTCATCATCTTGTTATCTTTAGGGTGAACAAAAATAGCCAAATCTTTCTTTCTGCCCAATTTTGATTTTGTTTAGGCAGTTTATCATAATACATATAAATGAGCGGCTTTAGGCTATGTTTTCGTAGATAATGATACAATATCAAGAAACTTTTATAAAAAGCTACTAACTTAGACGCTGCCGGGGTCGCAGACCCCGGCAGCGTCAACCCCTACCAGACCTATGCTTGAAAATTTAACTCATTATTTTAACACAATTCCCAGCGCGCATCGCGCCTTCATTTTAGCCGGAGGAATTGCCTTTTTTTGGTTGGTAGAAGGAGGGATTCCTCTTTTTCGTTTCGAATATAATAAATGGAAACATGCGGGGCTCAACTTGTTTTTCACGCTCACAACGATCATCATCAACTTTGCATTTGCCACGCTGATTGTACGAGCAAGTGATTGGTCTATTCAGCATGAATGGGGTTTGTTGCCTTGGTTTGGTCTTAGCGGTTGGGCTCAACTGATTGTGGGCTTATTACTCCTAGATTTAGTAGGGGCCTATTTTATTCACTGGATTGAACATAAAATCAAGGTTTTGTGGAAGTTTCACATGATTCACCATGCAGATACCATGGTGGATACGACAACGGCTAATCGCCATCATCCTGGGGAAAGTGTTTTCCGTGCCATCTTTACGCTTCTAGGTGTTTTGATTTGTGGTGCTCCTATGTGGCTGGTCATGTTATACCAAAGCATCAGTGCGCTCCTTTCTCAATTCAACCATGCAAATATTCGTCTGCCAAAAAGCTTGGACCGGGCCATTTCTTACATTATTGTATCGCCTGATATGCACAAGATTCATCACCATGTCACGCGGCCACAAACGGACTCAAACTTTGGAAATATTTTCGCGATTTGGGATCGTATTTTTGGGACTTTCAACGTCACACCCATTGAGCAAATTCAGTATGGCTTAGATGTTTTACCCGATGAAACGACGGCTGATATACGTTTTCAACTGGGTATTCCTTTCAATTCTCAGATCAAAACGGACGAGTAATTCAATTCTATAGAATCCTAAATCTTTGAAATTTGGCATGCTCATAGGGTAAAATAGATCTGATCAGGATGGTCACATGTCCGGATTTTCGAAAACAGGACATGTAAATTTTCCCCGTTTATGCCTTAATTTCGCTCCCATGGCCTTTTTTTGATTTTGGTACACTCGATAGCTAGGCTCGCGATGCGACTTGACTTGTTTTACTATAGTTGATTCACTTAATTTTACTTTTTGTGAAATATAACGTTTGCTTCCAATTAGCTCCGTTTTCTAAATTATAATAAAAAATGATTGATCAGTCTACACAGAGATCCTCTGGGGGTTTGGCACTAATTCGAGTGCTTAAGTCTCATGTTATTAAATTCTTTCTTTTTTCGCTCGTTTTGGGATTGAACACGACACAATTAGTCGGTCAATGTATCCCCACGGACAAATACGATAAAATCATCAGTTCCTTTCATCAGTCATTGGCAATTAAAACCGATGGTACATATTCCGTATGGGGTGATAAGATGTCCAATAATGGAACTACAGAGGTTCTTTCGCCTCAAGATATTAACTCTACAAATTATCCTGCGTTAACTGGAACTGTTTTAAAAGCGTCTGTTGGTAGTAATGGATTTAATCAGTTAAGTGCTCAAGCTGTATTGTTGTCAACTTCTGGTTTGTTCGCTTGGGGAACGGCTGGGGCTGTTTTGGAATCATCCTTGACAGGTGGGGGCGATAGTTTTCGCAGAATTACAACACCTACGGGAGGCGATGGTTCTACAGGACTTCCTACTGGAGTTGCGCCAACAGATGTAAAAATGTTGTTTACGAGCTATCAAACGCTCGCTATTGTAACTAATGCTGGTAATGTTTGGGTATTAACGCAAGCAGCTATGCAATTAACAGGAAATGGTTTAACAGGGGTACCAACAACTGCACAATCGAAAACTTGGTACAAGGTTAAAACGAGTGCGGGTGTAGATTTGGCCAACATAGAAGCAATTCGTGGTCAAGTTGCAGATGATGCTCATAATGCATTAATGGCCGTATCCACAAGTGGGGATATTTACACATGGGGTGCTTCTACTTATTTGGGTAACGGATCTGCTGTATCAGCTAGAACTTATGCAACTGCCATGAGTCTACCTTCAGGTGTAGTCGGCTCTGATGTAAAAATGATCGGTGTGAATGGAGGTAATCAAACAACCAATTCGACAAATAACACCTATTATATTCTTTCCAACCAAGGCTTTTTGTACGCCATGGGTGAAAACAACAACAGGCAAGTCGGAGATTTTACAACTACTGATCGTTTAACTTGGGTCAATGTAAAACAGAATGCTACGACAAACATGTCGGGAATTGCAACATTTTCCGTACAAGAACATGACGCTAATTTCTCTGCCGCTGTAGCGGTTACTAATTCTGGTGATTTATACACCTGGGGTGAGAATCCTAGAAATATGATCGGTCGGCCAACCTCTAATACAATTTATGATCCGGGAATTCCCTCATCCTTTAACCAAGGAACAGATTTAGCTATTTTTGCAGAAGTTGGTGGACATACTTTGGTTTATTTGAAACAAGGAACTACGCAGTTTTGTTACGTTGGTCACAAGGTAAAAGGAAGTATGGGAGATGGGTCGGCCGTTGATGCCGATATTACAAATTTTGATTGTAGTAATACGCCCTCCCTTTATATTTGCGGCTCTATTCCCGTCGTAGCAAGTCCTATTACGTCACTTATTTCAGCCAGCCAAACAAGTATCAATGCGGATGGTTCATCTACTTCAACGATTACTATTCAGTTGAAAGATGCTTCAGGTAATAACTTAACAACAACAGGTGGAACTGTAACCGTTGCAACTTCTGCCGGAACACTTGGAACTGTTGTAGATAACAATAACGGTACGTATACGGTCATTTTGACGAGTTCAAATACGGCAACGACCGCCAATATTACTTACGTTCTTAATAATACTAATGGCACGAATACTGCGTCAGTAGCTTTTGTTTCCGGAGGAACATCCGCCCCTACAGGAGCCGCAAGTCAAACTTTTTGTATAGATGCATCGCCTACACTGGCCTCAATTGTGGCAAGTGGAACTGCCATTCAGTGGTACGCCGCCTCATCAGGTGGTTCAGCATTAGCAAGCTCAACTGCATTAACGAACGGAACAACTTATTATGCCACTCAAACCGTCAGCAGTGTGGAGAGTGCTAGCCGTTTGGCTGTAACGGTTACCATATCGCCAACAGTCACTATGGCTGTTAGCCCTTCAAGCGCTACACTTACACTCGGCCAGTCGGTTTCCTTAACCGCATCAGGTGCTTCAAGTTATGCATGGTCTCCTTCAACCAATTTATCGGTTGCAACGGGTGCTACAGTCACTTCCACGCCGACCTCGACAATTACATATACCGTTACAGGTACTTCTGGCGCATGTTCTTCATCAGCAAACGTAACAGTTACGTTGGGCTCACTTGACACTGACGGCGACGGTGTGTCCGACACACAAGAAGCTTTAGATGGCACAGATCCCAATAATGGATGTAGTTATAATGCAAGCAGCCAAGTGCTAGCTAATACCTCAACAGCCTGGAGAAATGCAGACTGTGACGGTGACGGTAATCCAAACGGTACGGATTCAGCGCCATTGAATTATTGCCAAGATGGATCT
Organism: Aquirufa echingensis; assembly: GCF_042714525.1. Taxonomy (NCBI): domain Bacteria; kingdom Pseudomonadati; phylum Bacteroidota; class Cytophagia; order Cytophagales; family Flectobacillaceae; genus Aquirufa; species Aquirufa echingensis. The sequence goes on from NZ_JBBKYA010000001.1 coordinate 354,370, forward strand.
GGCCTCGCCCCACAAGTGGGTACTCCAGCGTATGACTTTTTCCGTGATGCTGATTGTGATGGCGACGGCATTTCTAATGGTTTAGAGTGTCATAATGGCGGTTCAAATTGTGAAGACTTTGATCGTGACGGAACTCCTGATTATTTAGATCAAGATTCTGATAATGACGGAATTTTAGATATTTCAGAAAAGCGTGTTGATTCAGATGGTGACGGACATTTTGATTATATCGATATTGATTCTGATAACGATGGTATCTTAGATAGCCGCGAAACGGCTGCTGATTTCGATCAAGATGGAACACCTAATTTCCTTGACTTGGATTCAGATGGAGACGGGATCTTAGATAGCTTCGAAGGCCTGATTAAATTCCGTAATCAAGTTGACAACAACAACGATGGTCGTGTAGATTGCACAATTGATGCCAATGGAAATGGTTTATTAGATTGTGTTGAAACCGCGATGGGTGGAGCATCTGATGAAGTTCCTGACACGGATGGTGATGGCGCTGCCGACTTCTTGGATTTAGATTCAGATGCCGACGGAATATTAGACCGCATCGAACTTCGTGGCGATATGGATGGTGATAACCTACCAAACTACCGTGATTTAGATTCTGATGGCGATAAATTGGGCGATTCAGTTGAAGGCATATCCGACAAAGACGGAGACGGTGCACCTAATTTCTTAGATTTAGATAGTGATGGTGATGGAATTTTGGATCGAATCGAAGGACCTACAGCTTGCGTAACTTGTACAGATCGCGTTGATAACAATGAAGATGGTTGGGATGATCGTTCCCAATTCGTAGAAGGTGGCTGGTCAGTTGATACAGATAAAGATGGTTCGCCTGATTTCTTAGATATCGATTCAGACAACGATGGTATTCCTGATGCGGTAGAAGCTGGTTCAGATCCATTGAACCCAGTAGACACGGACAAAGACGGCACTCCTGATTTTAGAGATTTGGATTCCGATAACGACGGTATTCCAGATGCGATCGAAGCAGGTAAAGATCCTTCGGTACCTGTTGACACCGACAAAGACGGAACACCTGATTTCAGAGATTTAGATTCTGACAACGACGGCATCACTGATGCAATCGAAGCGGGAGTGGATCCAACGAAACCTTTGGATACTGATGGCGATGGCATTTACGACTTCCGGGAAACCGACAGTGATAATGATGGTATCTTAGATAAAACCGAAGCAGGTGCAGATCCAAGCAAGCCGATAGACACTGACAAAGATGGTTTACCAGATTACCGTGATATCGATTCAGATAACGATGGTATCATCGATAACATCGAGAAAGGACCTAACGGCACGCCGATAGACACGGATGGTGACGGATTACCTGATTACCGCGATTTAGATTCAGACAATGATGGCATCTCGGATAATATCGAGAAAGGTCCAACAGGCACACCGATAGATACGGATGGCGATGGCTTACCGGATTACCGTGATTTAGATTCTGATAACGATGGTATCTCGGATAACACTGAGAAAGGGCCTACATCTACACCAGTAGATACAGATGGCGATGGCTTACCGGATTACAGAGATTTAGATTCAGATAACGATGGTATCTCGGATAACATCGAGAAAGGACCAACAGCTAATCCAATCGACACGGATGGTGACGGTTTACCGGATTACAGAGATTTAGATTCAGATAGCGATACGCTTTCAGATAACATTGAAAAAGGACCAACGTCTACGCCAGTCGATACGGACAAAGATGGCAATGCGGACTTTAGAGATTTGGATTCTGATAATGATGGAATCACGGATAAAGTAGAGGCAGGTCCAGATCCAAAGAATCCATTGGATACTGATAAGGATTTGACTTATGACTTTAGAGATATCGATTCGGATAACGATGGTATTTTGGATAGGGATGAGGACAATTTGAATATAAGTGGCTTAGCGGATTGCGACCGTGACGGTATTCCAAACCGTTTGGATGCTGATAAATGTCCAAGCTTCATGCCACAAGGTATTTCACCAAACGGTGATGGTAAGAACGACACGTTCATCATTCCAGGGATATTGTCTTCGCAACCGAATACGGTAACGATCTTCAACCGTTGGGGTAATATTGTCTATGAGAAAGACAATTACCAAAACGATTGGCATGGCCAAACAGATCGTGCTTTTGATTTATTAGCGAGTGATGGACTAGTACCTGATGGAACGTACTATTATGTCGTGGATTACAAAGGCAACAAATCAAACGTGAAGTCATTTATCTACGTAAACCGATTGGAAAAGTAATCGTCGGATCACATTAAGAACAAGCAATAGCATGAAAGCAAATATAAATTTTAATCAGAGAGTAGATCAATTTAAGTGGACCAAGGGTCTTTTGACCCTTGTTTCCCTTGTTTTGTTGACCTTAACTGCTCAAACAAGTTTGGCACAAGTGGAGTCGATGTATTCATCTTACCGCTTGAATCCACAGATTTTATCTCCAACTCATGTGGGGAGCGATTCTGTGAGTGATATTACGGTCATCAACCGCCAGCAATGGGTTGGTGTGGAAGGCGCTCCGGTAACTTATGCAATTTCCGGAGATTTTAAATTCAAGCAACAAAGTGGCATTGGCTTCAATGCTATGTACGATCAAGCAGGTCCTGTGAAGGTAACAGCGCTTAGTGGGGATTATGCTTATCATATCCGCTTAAACGATCAATGGCGTTTTTCAGGGGGTATCCGTGCAGGCTTATCAAACTTGAGTTTGGACTTTTCCGGATTGTCTTTAGTTCATGACGGGGATGCCTTATTCAGTGGCAGTCGCTCGACGGGTTTGATGTTTAACACAGGATGGGGCTTGAAAATTAACAAAGGAGATGGCTTTTTTGTCAGCTTATCGCAACCTCGTTTATTTAAATATGATTTAGGCAGTGGTTCTTATAAAGATGTTGCCTACTTCTACACGATGATTGGAACGAAATTGAAGTTGAACGACCATGTGAGTATATATCCTTCAGCCTTATTCCGCAGCGCGAAAGATGTTCCGTTGAGTTGGGATGCCAACGTATATGCACATCTGCATGATCGTTTTGATGTGGGATTCAACTACCGCCACCAAGACAGTTGGGGCGTTCGTTTGGGCGTTCAAGCCACTAAGAAGATTTATATAGGTTATGTATATGAGATGCCTACCTCGGCGATGAGCAAGATGAGTTTGCAGTCGCATGAGATTGCACTAAGATATTCATTAGTAAAATAATTAAGAGATAAGAACGAAGAGTTAAGGGGTAAACTGAGTAGCATCCTATTTCAATATTGCTCCTTGTTAATTATTAACTCTTCGTTCTTCATTTAATTTCTAAGAAGAGACCCAAGGTAATTTTTAGGTAGTTGCAATAATTCTCGCGCTACATTTTACTTCTAAACTCTTACCTCTAAACTAACGTCCAACGTCTAAAATGAGGCATCGCGTCACAAGTATAGTTTCATCTCTTACCTCTTAGTTCTTAACTCTTAACTAAAGTCCAATGTCCAATAGCGCCACCGGACTCTTCACCTCAATATCAGCTTTTAAATCAGCCATCTCACCGGTTTCCGGGTTGAATGAAAATTGCTGAATTCGGTTTTCATCTTTACAAGCAACAAATATCTTTTTACCTGATCTGTCAAATTGGAAGTTTCGAGGAACTTTACCTACCATAATTTCACGTGTAAAATTTAGTCTACCTGACTCCCCTATACGAAACACAACCAAGGAATTTTGCGTGATGCGATTCGATGCTAATAACCATTGGCCATTTGGTGAGATGTGAATATCGGCGCTTGCTTTAGGTTCTGTCCCTTTGGAAAAATCAATTGTCTCGCGTTGAATGGCTTTCCATTCTCCGTTTTGGACTGCATAAACATCAACCGTCCCACTTAGTTCTCCCACGATGTACACAAATTTTTCGTCGGCAGAAAAAACAAAATGCCGCGGACCCGTTCCTGCCGGGAATTGCGTGATGCTGTATTTTGTCTCCAATAATCCATCCGGACGAATGGCATAATGGTAAATTTTATCTGCGCCCAAATCCGAGACATGTAATTGATCTTCTTTGGCGGATAATACAACCATGTGCGCATGGGATTCGCTTTGTTGGGGATAAATTCCCTTGCCAAAATACTCCAATTTTTGGCTCATGGCACTAATTTCCCCCTCCTTTGTTTGAAACACCGACACACTACCTCCCATGTAATTGGCCGTGTAAAGTGTTTGGCTTTTCTTCCGAAAATTGATGTGGCAGGGTGCATCTCCTTCAGTCAATTGCTGATTGACAAATTCCCATTTGCCCTGCTTATTTTTCTTGAAACTATGTACAGCACCCGCATTGTTCACTTGCTCGGAAACCGAAAATAAGTATTGCTTGTCGGGCGTCATGTACTGATACGACGCCTGCGGAACGTCCAAGGATTCTAACACCTGTTTGGTTTTGGTATCCATAAATGCAATGCCCGGATTTCCTTGCTGGGTGTAGGAGCCCACTAACAATGTGTCTGCGGGTGTGCTAAACAATGAAATCAAGGTGTGAATGAATACCAACATAGCCAATTAGTTTAAAGGATATAATGTAGCCAAGCTCTGAATCCAGGCTTGAAATAATTTGTTTTCTAAGTCACAGGCCACCGCGGCATGTGTTTCCCAGTCGGGGGAGAATTCCGCCAACTGCGCCTTCATCTCATTCAAATGACCTACCTCTTCCACAATGATTGATTTCACCTGGATTTTGGATTGTTGGGCCGTTAAAATATCTTGATAAATAGGATACAATTCATCTGCGCGCACCTCGATGGCATAAGTAACTAAAAGGTAGGAAGCCCATTTTAGCTCATACCCACTTAAACCCAAGGTTTTTTTGATGTATTTACTTACCCAGACATCTAACATATCTAAATAATATTTCGATGTTTGAGGGCTGATTAACCATGCGTCATCATAATTTTCAAAGCCTTTGGTAGCTAATTTCGAAATCTGCTTCTTTAAATAATATGCATGGCGATGTTCCTCTGCGGCATGTTTTAGGATGAGCAAACTCACATCTGTCTTAGACTCAAAACGGGATATTTTTTTTGCTCCAGTATTCTCCATAAACGATAGTGTATTTAACCATTGCGCATGGACAAAGGGGTCTTTCGTAATTTGTTCGATTAAAGGTTTTAGCAATTGTGTCATGAAGGCGGATTTTAATTCGTTGTAAAGATAAGTTCTCTGTGCTGAAATGAGAAAATAAATTAAATTTGACTCACTTAATTCCTTTTGCGATGTCCATCACTTATCAAGTTAATCCACCCATCACGGCCTCCCATTTCATCGACATTTTGCAGCGATCTACCTTAGGTGAGCGCCGGCCCTTACATGATATAGCGGCCATGGAACAAATGTTTAGCCATGGGAATGTCTATGTAGGGGCTTATGAAGGGGTGAAACTCGTGGGTTTGGCTCGCGTAATGACTGATTTTGTTTTTACATCCTACTTGTCGGACCTAGCGGTAGACGAAGCCTACCAAAATCAAGGAATTGGTAAACAGCTTATTCGTGAGGTACAAAAAGCGATACCTAAAGCCAAGATTATTCTATTAGCTGCTCCTGCCGCCGAGGGCTATTATCCGAAAATCGGCATGCAGCATCATGAACATTGTTATACACTAGCTCCAGGAGAGGAATTAATGTAACACAACCAAACGTTTGCTATAAGTTCTTCCTGTGTTTGATTTGAACGAGACGAAGTAATTAGCCGAAATCCAAGCGCTCGTATTGATTGCTAGATATTTAGCCTTCGTCAGTGCATTTCGATAAACCATTTTACCGGCCATATCATAAATTTCCAATTCGCCATTCGCAGGGTTTTCCCACGATAGTTCTACCTGATCAGTGCTTGGGTTCGGGGTACAATTAAAATCAAAATTTAACTTATCCAACGAAATAACAGGAAAAGCGGAAAATGCGAAAGCACGCATTCCTAACTTATTTTTGATGAAGGGGCCTTGGAATGCAAATTCGCTTTTCCCGCCAATAAAATCGCGGTTATAATCAGGTAAGTATCCGATCACATTACCCAAGTAGTCTTGTGTAAATGTAATAACAACTTTGTTTTCAGTCGCCTCAATCGATTTAATGTAGGGCTCAAATGAACCCATATTGATGGAATCCCAAAAGAAATTTTTGGCTAATTTTCTCGTTACACGGTTCCCTTGATTATCTATGATCGTGGTATCCTGCGTAATACTGATCTCTTGACCTTCATCAAATTCCAAAAAGAGCTTATTTCTTGTTTGCTCAGACTCAAAATATGCACGCTTAATGTTAGGGCTTTCAATCTGTGGACTATATGTTTTTTTATAGATGTATTTCGAGATTAATCTAAATTGCTCGAGTGCCGTTTGCTGGTATCCTTTAATCGAATAATGAAGTCGGTCAAACCCAACGGTCCCAACCGTTGCAAAAGACTTGACATACGGATTACTCGTATGTAATTGTCTTACTGTTTCACGCAATTTTGAAGCCTCAGAACAGGTGAATTCATACACGTTTAATTGTGGCGCGAATACATACTGCACCGATGGGAAAAACTGCTTGTATTTAGCCAATAACTGGTTGAGTTTCCCCGACCAAAGTAATGCTGCATCCTTTTCCGCCGTTTCATTTTCTCCTTGCCGGTATATGATTCCTTTTACATCATTTAGGACACCCGACTTCAGTGCTTTGTAATACATGATATTACCCCCATCGATATTACCATCTATTTTACCATCTAATTGTAGGTGAAAGTCTATGTAACTTCCGCCTGCGCCAGAATTGATCATGGCAACCGGGATGTTTTCGGATTCAATAATTAACCTGGCCATTTCTGCGGCAAATGGTCCTATACGATTGACTTGTTTCGTCGAAACATCGTTTGGAACTGACCATAATGTATCTGCTTTATTATAGGGCCCATAATTATTGGGTGGCTGAACCAGGCCAAATGAGCGAACCCACTCTTTCATATAAACCGTTTCGTCAATCCCCCCAGTCCATGCATTGGATTGCCCAGTAACAAAATATACATCACCTGCGACTAAATTAGTCCTCGATGTGATTTTGGTTGAATCTTTCCCCGTATATGCATATACCTCAACGCCATATTCTGCTAGCTCAGCTTTAATTTGAAATTTCTGCGTAAATGGCGCCGAGTTACCAGAAAATGTTAATTTTTGTTTTGATTGAGCTGCCAATTTTCCATTTCGTAACAGAAAAAAGCCTATGTCAGAATAAGTGTTTTTAGTTGACTTGCCGACAATCGAAATTGTCGCTTCATTGGTTGATTTTCTTGGATATAGCTGAAAATCTTGCGGCAAGGCTGAAAAAGAAAAGTCACCAATTTGCTGCGCAGAAATATTCGTCGTTCCGAAAAATAGGAAAACACAAAATGGCAATAATTTACGAAGCATAGCTGTCCTTTAAATGAAGGTGTTTCTTTTCGCCCACAATTTACAATAAATCGGGTATTAATAATAATTGAAGAATGAATATCGCCGCTCACAACAAGATGGAGCGAAATATTGAAAATTTAACTAACTTGTTTGTTCATCAATAAAGCATACCTATGAAAATATTCTCCTATCGGAGTCTCGGGGTCCTACTCGCTTTCCTCGTGCATGGACTTCAAGCCCAAGTAACTTTTCCTATTAACGATGTCGCCAATCCACGCGCAGGTTATTATGCCTTCGTTCATGCGACTGTCGTAAAAGATGCCAAAACAACTTTGCAAAATGCGACCCTAATTATCAAACAAGGACGCATTGAGGCAGTTGGAACTTCGGTTGCCATCCCAAAAGATGCCGTTGTCATCGAATGCAAAGGCAAATTTATCTACCCAAGTTTCGTGGATGCATTCAGCGATTATGGCATGGATGCTGTGACAGCTAGCAATTATAGCTACCGCGCTCCCTCACAAATGCTGAGCAATACTAAAGGGCCATTCTCTTGGAATCAAGCATTAAAATCAGAAGTTGAACATGCGAAACATTTCGCTGTGAACGAATCCAAAGCGAAAGAACTTCGCAAATTGGGATTCGGTGCAGTTTCTACCTTGCAGCCTGATGGAATCTCTCGCGGAACAAGTGCCCTAGTTTCTTTAGCGAAAGACCGAGAGAATATGGTTATTCTAAAAGAAAAAACGGCCGCTCATTTCTCTTTTGAAAAAGGTTCTTCTACGCAAGATTATCCAGGCTCTTTGATGGGTAGCGTTGCATTGCTTCGCCAAAATTTCTTGGATGCGCAATGGTATAAATCAAAGCCTGCACAAGAAGGTTTGAACTTAAGCTTAGACCGATTCAATCAAAACGCTGGCCTTCCACAGATTTTTGCGGTGACCGAAAAATGGAATGTATTACGTGCCGATAAAATCGGTGATGAATTTGGTGTGCAATACATTATCAAAGGTTCTGGGGATGAATACCAACGAATCGATGAAATGAAAGCGACGAAAGCGTCCTTCATTTTGCCACTAGCTTTTCCACAGACAATTGATGTGGATGACCCGACCGACATGCGTTTTGTGAACGTGGCGGAATTGAAGCATTGGGAATTAGCTCCCACGAATCCAGCCGCTTTTGAAAAGGCAAACATTTCTTTTGCTTTAACGGCGAATGGATTGAAAGACATTAGCTCGTTTATGCCAAACCTTCGCAAAGCCATTCAATATGGTTTGTCGGAGCAAAAAGCAATGGAGGCATTGACGACAATACCAGCACAATTATTAGGTGTTTCGGATTTAGTGGGTAGTCTAGATCAAGGCAAAGTAGCCAATTTTTTCATTGCAAACGGACCGGTTTTTGCTGAGAAATCAGCCATCATCGAAAACTGGGTGCAAGGCAGTGGCTACGCCGTTCAGTCCGATTTATGGACGAATTTAGCCGGAACTTACCAAATCAACTTAGGTTCACCAGCGAAATTAGTCATTCAGGGAGAGCCAGGTTCTTACAAAGCGTCCTTGATCGCTAGTGATACGACGCAAGTAGATTTGACTCAAAAAGAGCAATTAGTGAATCTTGGCTATGCAAGCAAAGCGGATAAATCACAACGTGTTCGTTTGACGGGATCATTTGATGGATCTAGCATTTCAGGTACAGGCCAATTAGCATCAGGCAATTGGATTTCTTGGAAAGCCGTTCGTTCTGAAGCTGCGAAATCAGATTCTGTTCAAGTAAAAACGAATAAACCTGAAGCTGTAGGTGATGTAGTTTTCCCTTTCAATGGTTTTGGTCAAAAGACGATTGCTAAGCAAGAGAACTTGTTAATTCAACACGCTACGGTTTGGACGAACGAAAAACAAGGGGTGTTGAAAGATGCCGACGTACTCGTAAAAGCAGGTAAAATCGTCCAAGTAGGCAAAGGCTTAAAAGACCCAACTGCACGTATCGTTGACGGAACGGGAAAACACGTGACAGCGGGTATCATCGATGAGCACTCACACGTGGGTGCTACCGGCGGAATCAATGAATGTACACAATCTGTTACGGCGGAGGCACGTATCGCCGATGTCATCGATCCCGATGATGTGGATATCTACCGCCAGTTAAGTGGAGGTGTGACTGCGAGTCATATTCTACACGGAAGTTGTAACGTGATCGGTGGACAAACACAATTGTTGAAGTTCCGTTGGGGTCAAAACGCGGAGGCGTTGAAATTTGCCAACTGGGATCCTTTCATCAAGTTCGCTTTAGGTGAAAACGTGAAGCGTTCTTGGAACACATCTAATCCACGTTTCCCGGATACGCGTATGGGGGTTGAGCAAGTGTTGACGGATGCGTTTACACGTGCAAGAGATTATGAGAAATTAGGTCCAGGTAAGCGGATTGATTTGGAGTTAGAAACGCTTTTGGAAATCTTAAACAAGAAACGTTTTATTACTTGTCACTCCTATGTACAAAGTGAGATTAATTCTATCTTGAAAGTGGCTGATAAATTCGGTTTTACGGTGAATACGTTGACGCACATTTTGGAAGGTTACAAAGTAGCTGATAAAATGAAAGCGCACGGAGCAAATGCCTCTACATTCGCGGATTGGTGGAATTACAAAATGGAAGTATTGGATGCCATTCCACAAAACGCGGCTATCATGCAGGCGGTGGGTGTGAATGTTGCGATCAATTCGGATGATGCGGAAATGGCACGTCGTTTGAACCAAGAAGCGGCTAAATCAATCAAATATGCAGGCATGTCGGAAGAAGATGCTTTGAAAATGGTGACCTTGAATCCTGCCAAAATGTTGCACGTCGCTGATCGCGTGGGTAGCATCGCACCCGGAAAAGATGCCGATTTAGTTATTTGGTCAGATCACCCATTAAGTATTTATGCGAAGTCGGAGAAGACCATCGTAGACGGAACCGTTGTGTTTGATCGTGCGGAAGATGCGAAACTACAAGTGGCCTTACAAACGGAAAAACAACGCTTGATTCAAAAGATGATTGCGTCGAAAAAAGGGGGTGCTTCCACGCGACCATCTGCTCCGTCAGTGAAAAAGCAAAACATGTGTGAAGAAGATCACAACCATGATAAGAGCCTTTGGGAGCGTATCGCAAGTCGTTTTATTGATGAAGACCATATTAATGAATAAGAACATGAAAAAGCTATTAATACCTATATTTTGCTTTTTGGGCCTATCATTGATGGCTCAAGAAACCATGCATCCTTCCCCGGCACAAACGAAAAAAATCGTGATTACCGGGGCAACCTTGCATATCGGCAATGGCCAAGTGATTTCCAATGGAACCGTTTCTATCGATAAAGGGAAGTTGACGATTTTGTCCTCAGCTCCGGCTATATCTGCTGATGTTGAGCACATCGATGCGACAGGAAAACACATCTATCCAGGTGTCATTGCACCGAATACCAATTTAGGTTTGGTGGAAGTAAGCTCCACGAAATCGACCGTTGATTTCGACGAATTAGGCGAAATGAATCCGAATATTCGTTCGATTGTCGCATACAATACGGATAGTAAAGTGATCAATACCTTGCGTACAAATGGCGTATTGTTAGCTCAAATCGTTCCGCAAGGAGGCTTGATTTCAGGTTCTTCTACAATCGTTCAATTGGATGCTTGGAACTGGGAAGATGCAGCGTATGCCTTGGATAATGGCGTTCACATGACTTTTCCTGCGTTGATCAATCGTCCAAATGGCGGAGGCGGTCGTCGCGGTGGTGATTCAGATCCCGTGAAAGCGGGATTGGAGCGAATCGAAACGGCACGAGTATTTTTCCGTGAGGCAAAAGCGTATTTGAATGAGAAATCACATGCGTCGGTCAACTTGAAATTTGAAGCAACAAAAGGCCTTTTTGATCGTTCAAAATCACTGTATGTGCATTGTGATTTGGTGAAGGAAATGCTCACGGCGATTGATTTTGCCAAGGAGTTTAACTTCAAATTAGTGATCGCGGGCGGTACGGATAGCTGGATGATTGCAGATATTTTAGCTGCGAACCAAGTGGCTGTTATTTTGCACGAACCTCACGCGCTCCCTGCTGCAGAAGATGATGCGGTAGATCAACCGTATAAAACGGGTGCCCAATTGCAAAAAGCAGGCGTATTGTTTACCATTTGTCAAGACTCAGGTGATGGCTATACACAGATTCGTAACTTGCCTTTCTTGGCTGGAACGATGGCTGCTTATGGCTTAACGCGTGAAGAAGCTTTGTCGGCAATTACCCTAAACCCAGCCAAAATCCTAGGCATCGCTGATCGCACAGGAAGTTTGGAAAATGGGAAAGATGCGAACATCGTAATTTGTCAAGGGGATTTGTTAGATATGAAATCCAGTGTTGTGACACATGCGTTCATTCAAGGGCGTGCTGTCGATTTGAATAACAAGCATACGCAATTATACAATCGTTACAAGTACAAGTATAACTTGTAAGCTTTGTGTTTATTCTTGGGAGGGTCGGCAAAGCAATTTGCCGACCTTTTCATTTATTTAGCCTATTTTTGTTTTGTGAAACAGCGAATTCTTTTATTTGATACGATTCTAGATGGTCATCATCCAGATTACCTTTTCAATCTAATTGGCTATTACAGCGCGTTTCCGGAAATTGATTTATTTGTTGCAACGGGGGCTCTATTTCAAGAACAATTTGAATCTAGGAAACAACAAGAGCAGCTCGTTTGGGGTAAAAACATAACATTTTTGCCTATTCCCATGGAGAAAATCCAAGGTATCCATGCACTGTCGATTTACAAACGCTCCTTTGTCGAGTGGAATTTGATGTTAGATTTGGCCAATCAGGTTCATGCAAGTCATTCACTCCTCATGTATTTTGATTATTTTCAGTTAGGGGCATGGCTGGGTAAAAGAGCGTCTATTCCTGTTTCAGGGATCTATTTTAGACCTAATTTTTTAGCGAATCAAAAGGGTTTTTATCCCCGATTGAAAAAATGGATTCTGAAAAAATCGTTACAATCTGGCCAATTAAAAAACTTGTTTTGCCTTGGGACGGAATCATTGGCTGCCATCCAGGCATTATCGCAAGAGGTTAATGTTGAGGATCTATGTGATCCCGTTAGATTATTCAATATTGATCAAAAAGACCATTCGGACTTTCAGGAGAAATTACAGTTACCTGCGAATAAAAAAGTATACTTAAATTTTGGACACCTTGATAACCGAAAAGGGATTGAATCCTTTTTAAAAGGATGTGAAAATCTGCCAAATTCGGTTTTAGAATCAATGTGCTTGTTGCTCGTGGGTCCTATACGGCCAGCATACCAACAAGTCATCGAAGCTGCAATTGCTCGAGTACCGGGATTACAAGTAATTTGTCGATTTGGGTATCTGCCCGCCCCTGAGGTACAGATGTGTTTTGAAGCGTCTGATGTGGTTTTATTATTATATCAAGGACACCTAGGTTCTAGTTCTGTTCTTGTACGCGCAGCCATGGCGAAGAAGTTGATGTTAGGTTCTGACAAGGGTCAAATCGGAGCTCTAATTCAAAAAAACCATTTTGGTTTGGCGGTTGATTCCTCATCTCCATCTGCAATTAAGGCTGCAATTGAGGAATTACAAGGCAATAAAGTATCCTTGGATATTTCCTCTTGCGACGCATTTGCATCTTCAAATTCAATTCAAAAATTTGGTGATACTATAAGGCTAGGTATTGAATCTTCGTACTAAGATCCTTCAGTAAATTCTTCGTTCTTTCAGGTCGGGCATCCGTAATAAACACCTGACCAAAATGATCTTCTGCCATCATTTCAATCAATCGTTGAATCCGTCGGTCGTCCAATTTATCAAAAATATCATCTAACAGCAGGAGCGGCTTCCGTGGTTTGACTGCGGTTAACGCATCAAATTGTGCCAGTTTTAATGCCACAACAAAGCTTTTGGTTTGGCCCTGGGAACCGTATTTTTTCAAGGGATATCCATTAATCTCAAAATCAAAATCATCCCGATGTATACCGATCGTCGTTCGTTGGGCTGCAAAATCCTGCCGCTCCGCCTGTTTCAAGGCCTCGTCTAATTGACCCGCCACAAACGTAGATTCCAAACGAATCATGACTTGCTCTCGATCATCCGATAGGGCAGCATAATGCGCCTGAAATCGAGGTAAAAAGTCCTTCAAAAACTCAATTCGTGCTTGGTTAATGGATTCGCCCAAGATAACCAGCGGCTCATGGTAGCTTGCAAGCATCAAAGCGTCATGTGTGCCCGTTTCGGCAAACATTTTCAAGAGGCTGTTGCGCTGCTGGACAATGCGATTGTAGCGCATCAAGTTCTCTAAAAATCCGCGGTCTAATTGGGCCATCACACCATCGAAGAAGCGTCTGCGCGTATCACTGCTGTCGCGCACCAAGTCCGTATCGTGGGGATCCATCAATACGATGGGGAAGTTTCCGATGTGGTCTGCGAGGCGTGTATAGGGTTTTTGGTCCCTTAATAAGGCTTTTTTCTGGCCCTTTTGCACGGCACAGGTGATTTGTGTTTCCGTCTCGGGAACATGCTCATCCTTTTGGAAGATGAAACTGCCCTGAACCATGAAAAAGGAATCGCCGTGTCGGATACATAAGGGGTCTGCGACACCTCGGGCACTTTTGGTCAGGGAAAGAAAATGGATCGCATCGAGGAGATTCGTTTTGCCGATTCCGTTCTCGCCTACGATGCAATTGATGTTGGGAATAAATTCAAATTGCGCCTCCTCGTAGGATTTAAACTGTTTGACCTGTAAAGATTTTAGGTACATAGAGACGAGTGAATGGGCACAATGCTGTAAAAATAAAGAATAATACGCGATTTTTTGGCTGCTTGCGTGTTTTGTTTTAATTTCGCCTTGATTTTGACTGGGGCATTTTCCCTAGGCAACAAAAAATTTCCGATCGACAGATGGCAAAGAAAGAAACACAAGCACCTAAGTATTCCAAAGAGACCTACATGTATTGGTATGAGTCTATGCAATTGCAACGCAAATTCGAAGAGAAATGCGGTCAATTATATGGGATGCAAAAAATCAAAGGTTTTTGTCACTTATACATTGGCCAGGAGGCTTGTTCTTCTGGTTCTAAATCTGCCTTACGTGAAGGCGATAAATACATTACAGCTTACCGTGACCACGGTATCCCGTTAGCTTTAGGTACTTCACCGAATGCAATCATGGCGGAATTATACGGTAAAATTACGGGTGCTTCCAAAGGAAAAGGTGGTTCGATGCACATCTTCGATAAAGAAGTTGGTTTCGTAGGCGGACACGGTATCGTAGGGGCGCAAATCCCATTAGGTGCAGGTTTAGCTTTTGCTGAAAAATATAAGAAAACAGGTAATGTTTCAATCACGTATTTCGGTGATGGTGCGTCACGTCAAGGAGCTTTGCACGAAGCGTTCAACATGGCAATGACATGGAAATTACCTGCGATCTTCGTCGTAGAAAACAATGGTTATGCAATGGGTACTTCGGTTGCTCGTACATCGAACGTAACAGAATTATACCAATTGGGAGAAGCTTATGACATGCCATCAGAAGCGGTTGACGCGATGGATGTAGAGGCAGTTCACGAAGCGGTTTCTCGTGCTGCGGCGCGTGCTCGTGCGGGTGAAGGTCCTACGTTTTTGGAATTCAGAACATACCGTTACCGTGGACACTCCATGTCTGATCCACAAAAATACCGTTCAAAAGAAGAGGTTGAAGCTTACAAAGAGCGTGACCCGATCGAGCAAGTAAAGCAACGCATTTTGGATTTTGGTATCGCGACACAAGCAGATTTAGATGCAATCGATGCAAAAATCAAAGTTCAGGTTCAAGAATCTGTTGATTTTGCTGAGGTTTCTCCTTTCCCTACAGCGGATGAAGCATACAAAGATGTATATGTACAGCAAGATTATCCGTTCATCGCCGAGTAATTTTACAGACAATTATATGAGAGGCGCGGGATGTATTCCGCGCCTTTTTTATTATACCAGTAATTTGTCGATAGCCAAAATCTCGTCTCGGAACTTCGCCGCTAATGGGAAATCCAAATCCCGTGCCGCACGTTCCATTTCTTTTTGAACCGCCTCTTTTTGTTTCTTGAGCTCGGGTTTGCTCATATAGGCCAATAGTGGATCTGCCGCCTGTAAGGATTCTTTTGGTGTAATGCCATACGATTTCATCGGTTTCGCCATACGATCCGCAATGGACGTCTGCTCCATGATTTCATCATGACTGCGCCAAATGGTTTTCGGTGTGATGCCATGTTCCGTGTTATAGGCCATTTGTTTTTCTCGCCGACGATTCGTTTCGCTAATCGCACGTTCCATCGAGCCGGTCATCTTGTCCCCATACATAATCACACGGCCATTTTCGTTCCGGGCTGCCCGACCAATCGTCTGAATCAAGGAACGAATATCTCGTAGGAAACCTTCTTTGTCGGCATCCATGATGGCTACCAAAGAAACCTCCGGCAAATCCAAGCCTTCGCGTAATAGGTTGACACCCACCAATACATCTATAACACCTAAGCGTAGTTCTCGCAGGATTTCTACCCGCTCCAAGGTTTTAATTTCCGAGTGAATATATCGACATTTGACGCCCACCCGATCAAGGTATTTGGACATTTCCTCCGCCATGCGTTTGGTCAAGGTTGTGATTAATACACGCTCTTTTTTCTTGATGCGGTCATAGACCTCGTCTAGTAAATCGTCGATTTGATTTTTTGTCGGACGAACCTCGATTAACGGATCCAAAAGTCCCGTTGGTCGAATGATTTGCTCGACCACCACACCCTCGGATTGTTTTAATTCATAATCAGAAGGTGTAGCTGACACGTAAATCGTTTGGCCTACGATATCCTCAAATTCCTGAAAAGTTAACGGCCGGTTGTCCATCGCGGATGGTAAACGGAAGCCGTATTCGACTAAAGATTCTTTCCGGGAACGGTCCCCGCCGTACATGGCACGAATCTGCGGCATAGTTACGTGGCTTTCGTCCACGACCATGAGGAAATCATCAGGGAAAAAGTCGAGCAAGCAGAATGGACGTTGCCCCGGTTTCCGCTGGTCAAAATAACGTGAGTAGTTTTCGATGCCGGAGCAATAACCCAGTTCGCGCATCATTTCTAAATCGAATTCCGTCCGCTGCTTGATGCGTTCCGCCTCTTGCAGTCGGCCATCTTTCCCGAAATATGAGATTTGATTCACTAAATCCGCTTGAATATCTGAAATGGCATTGTTCAAGGTTTCGCGACCTGTCACAAATAAATTCGCGGGGAAGATCGCGACCATCGTTTCTTTGGAAATTTTCTTACCCGTCCAAGGGTCGATGCGATGAATCTCTTCGATTTCATCCCCAAAGAAAATGATGCGATACCCAAAATCAGCATAGGCTAAAAAGATATCCACGGTATCGCCTTTAACGCGGAAAGTTCCACGTAAGAATTCCCCTTCGGTTCTGGAATAAAGAATCTCGACGAGTCGGAAAAGAAATTGATTCCTTGAAATCGTTTCTCCAACCCCGATTCGCATAATCGAATTCTTATATTCGTCGGGATTCCCCATACCATAAATGCAGGAAACGGATGCGATGACGATGATATCTCGCCGACCGGACATCAGGGCCGCAGTGGTTGCGAGCCTTAATTTCTCAATTTCCTGGTTGATGGAGAGGTCCTTTTCGATGTAGGTACCTGTGGAGGCAATGAAGGCCTCTGGCTGGTAATAATCGTAGTAGGATATGAAATATTCGACGGCGTTTTCTGGGAAAAAAGATTTGAATTCGCCGTATAATTGAGCTGCAAGTGTCTTGTTATGGGATAAAATCAGGGTAGGGCGGTTGACCTCTTTGATGACATTCGCGATCGTAAAGGTTTTTCCGGAACCGGTTACCCCCAAAAGCGTTTGTGATCTTTCTTCTTTATTAAGCCCTTCCACCAATTCCTTGATGGCATTGGGTTGATCCCCTGTAGGTTGGTAGGATGAAGCGATTTTAAATTCCATGTTCAAAAGTACATAATATTCGCTTGCGGAGAATAGGAAATGTGGCGGGAATCGGGTTATTTTTGAGGGTAAAAAAATCAACAGATGATCAAAACGATTGCTTTATTAGGCGTAGGCTTTTTAGGATGTGCATCCAAAGAGGTTTCTTCTCCATTTCTGCCCACGGAGCCCACTACGCCCATTGCACCCAAGGTGTACACATTTACAAAAGATCCGATTTGGTCGGACGAATTTGAAACGCCGGGTTTGCCTAATGAAAAATTTTGGTCTTACGATGTAGGCGGTTCGGGTTGGGGTAACAATGAGCTACAATATTATACCAAAGCAGATTTAGATAATGCGCATATTGAAAATGGCCTATTAACGATAGAGGCACGTAAAGAATCTATGGGGGCAATGAATTATTCATCCGCCCGTATCGTCACCAAAGGCAAGCAAGATTTCTTGTATGGCAAAGTGGAAGTTCGCGCTAAGATTCCTGCGGGTCGCGGAAACTGGCCGGCAATTTGGATGTTGGCAAGCCAATCAGATTACGGATCTACCTATTGGCCAGATAATGGCGAGATTGATATTTTGGAACATGTGGGTTATGACCCTGCGGTCATGCATTTTTCGGTGCATACCAAAGCCTTCAATCATGTCATTGGTACACAAAAAACGGCTACAACACGTATTGATGATTTTGATACGGCCTTTCATGTTTATACTTTGGAGTGGACACCTCAGTCGATTAAGTCATACATTGACGACAAGTTGTATTTTACCTTTGAAAATACGGGTCGAGGATGGGAGGAATGGCCGTTTGACAAGAAACAACATATCTTGTTGAATTTGGCTATTGGAGGAAACTGGGGTGGCCAAAAAGGAGTAGACGACACGATCTTCCCGAATAAGTTTTTGATTGATTATGTCCGCGTGTACGGATTAAACCCATAGAAATGAGATACCCAGCAGCGGCGGAGGCCTTTGATCGATTATTGTGCATCATGGATGATTTGCGGGAGAAATGCCCGTGGGATAAGAAGCAAACGATGGAAACCTTGCGTCATTTGACGATCGAGGAGACTTATGAGTTGGCTGATGCCATACTCTCCAAAGACATGGCTGAAATTCGCAAAGAGATCGGCGATGTGATGTTGCATTTGGTGTTTTACAGCAAGATTGGGTCGGAGACAGGTGATTTCGATGTGACATCGGTTTTGCATGGCATTTGTGAGAAGTTGATTTCGCGGCATCCGCATATTTATGGAGATGTGGTGGCTGAGACGGAGGAGCAGGTGAAGGCCAACTGGGAAGCCTTGAAGCTCAAAGAGGGAAATAAGTCGGTCTTATCAGGCGTGCCCAATTCCTTGCCGGCTTTGGTGAAGGCGATGCGGATTCAGGAGAAGGCGCGGGGAGCGGGCTTTGATTGGGAGGAAAAGGAGCAGGTTTGGGAGAAGGTGGAAGAGGAGCTGGGAGAGTTTAAGGAAACCTTTGTGGGCAAAGAATTAACGGAGGTTCAAAAAGAGGAGGCGGAAGGGGAACTGGGTGATTTGATTTTCAGTTTGGTGAATTTTGCGCGCTTTATTGATATTAATCCAGATCAGGCAGTTGAGCGGACAAATCGGAAATTTATTTATCGTTTTCAGCATTTAGAGCGTCGTGCGGCCGAAATGGGCAAGAATTTGCAGGATATGACGCTGGCTGAGATGGATGTACTTTGGAATGAAGCGAAGGTGACGCTGCCAGGGTCATGACCCTGGCAGCGTCTACCGCCGAACGCAAATAAAAGTCGATTATTGCACAGAAAACTGATAAACTGTTTTCGAGGTATAGGTTTCTCCAGGGCGTAAAACCGTCGACGGGAAGTTGGGTTTGTTTGGAGAATCTGGGTAATGCTGTGTTTCTAGGCAGAAGCCTGTACGTTTGTTGTAAACGGCACCATATTTACCAATCAAATGTCCATCTAGATTATTTCCTGTATAAAATTGTACACCTGGCTCTGTGGTGAACACTTCCATAACTCTACCTGAAGAAGGATCTTCCACGCGTGCGATTTTTCCGAAGGCACCAGGAGCTTTATCAAAAGCATAGCAATGGTCATATCCACCTCCAAATGTAATTTGCTCATCAGCAGCATTAATGTCCAAGCCGATTTTTTTAGCGGATGTAAAATCGAATGGCCCACCTTTTACGGATTTAATTTCGCCCGTTGGGATAAGAACCTTGTCAATTGGTATAAAAAACGGCGCATTCAATTGTATTTTGTGATCCAATACATCGCGTTTCACATTTCCTGAAAGGTTGAAATACGAGTGATTGCAAATATTCAGAACCGTTGCCTGATCTGTTTTTGCTACGTAATCCATGGACAAGGCATTATTATCGCCCAACGTATAAGTTACTTGAACTTCGAGGTTACCAGGAAAACCTTCCTCGCCATCTACGGATAAATAGCTTAGGGTAATGCTGCCATCTTTTTTGGCAACTGTTTTCCATACTTTTTTATCGAAACCTTTTAAGCCACCGTGCAGATGTTGGCCATTATTTTGAGCTGCAAGCGTATACGTTTTTCCATCTAGGCTAAATTTTCCGGCAGCAATTCGGTTGCCGTATCGTCCTACAACCGCGCCGAAATATGGAGAATCTTTGATATAGTCATCCACCTTGTCGAAACCTAATACGACGTCTTCCATGACCTTGTTTTTATCAGGTACGATAATTTTGGTAATGATGGCACCGTAATTCATGATTTGGACCTCCATTCCCTTGGTGTTTTTCAGGGTGTAGAGTGTCACGTCTTCATTAGAGGGAGTTTTTCCTAAAGGTTTTTCGCTAATTAACATGCTGGTTATAAGAGGTTTAGTTTGTGCCATGCCCATAAAAAAGGTGCAAGCAAAAATGGCTGTCGCGAGCCTGGAAACTGATTTTTTCATGGCAAATAGGTTATTGAACATCCAATTTAAAGAATTTGCTTGAAAATAAAATTATTCTCCCTATCTTTGCACCCCAATTTAAAAATTGTTTTACACTTAATTTCAGCACGTTAGCCCAGCGTGTTGATGTATCTAGGGCAAGCAAATATGTCAAAAGTTAAAAAAGATTTCGACTGGGATTTAGTTGAAGGAAAAGGATTCGGTGGTAATTATACTGCTGATCAAAAAGCACAAATGGAGGCAGCTATTGAGGCTACTCTTAACTCGGTAACTGAGAAGGAAGTTGTGAAGGGGGTTGTTGTGAGCAAGACAGACCGTGAAGTAATCGTAAACATTGGATTCAAATCTGATGGTTTAGTATCTGCATCTGAATTCCGCGATATGCCGGATTTGAAAGCTGGAGATGAAGTTGAAGTTTACATTGAGAATCAAGAAGATGCAAACGGCCAATTGATTTTATCTCGCAAGTTAGCGAAGGTAATGGGCGCTTGGACGAACATTGAGAAAGCTTTGGAAGAAGATACAATCATCAATGGTTTCGTAAAACGTCGTACAAAAGGTGGTTTGATTGTGGATATTTTTGGAATCGAGGCATTCTTGCCAGGATCTCAAATTGATGTGAAGCCAATCCGTGATTTCGATATTTTTGTTGGCAAAAATATGGAAGTTAAGGTGGTTAAGATCAACCATACAAATGACAACGTAGTTGTTTCTCACAAAGTATTGATCGAGAAAGATCTTGAGGCACAACGTCAATTGATCTTGAACAACTTAGACAAAGGTCAAGTATTAGAAGGTGTGATCAAAAACATGACTAATTTCGGTGTGTTCATCGACTTAGGTGGTGTGGATGGTTTATTGCACATTACAGATATCTCGTGGGGACGTATCAACCACCCACAAGAGGTGTTGAAATTAGATCAAAAAATCCAAGTAGTTGTTTTAGACTTTGATGAGAACAAGAAACGTATCTCATTAGGTATGAAGCAATTGCAAGCACATCCTTGGGAAGCATTAGCTGCTGAGGTTGAGGTTGGATCAAAAGTAAAAGGTAAAATCGTTAACGTTGCGGATTACGGTGCTTTCTTAGAAGTATTGCCAGGCGTTGAAGGTTTGATCCACGTTTCTGAGATGTCATGGTCTCAGCACTTGCGTAACCCACAAGATTTCTTGAAAGTTGGCGATGAAATGGAAGCAGTTGTGTTGACATTAGATCGTTCTGAGCGCAAGATGTCTTTAGGTATCAAGCAATTGACTGAAGATCCTTGGAACAAGACAGATTTATTGTCTAAATATGCTGTTGGAACGAAGCACAAAGGAACTGTTCGCAACTTAACTAACTTTGGTTTATTCCTTGAGTTAGAAGAGGGAATCGATGGTTTGGTTCACGTTTCCGACTTGTCATGGACAAAGAAAATCAAGCACCCATCTGAATTCGTGAAAGTAGGCGATTCATTGGATGTTATCGTGATTGAGTTAGACGCGGATAACCGTCGTTTGGCATTAGGTCACAAGCAATTAGAAGAGAATCCTTGGGATACATTTGAAAGTGTGTTCACAGTAGGTTCAATACATAAAGCAACTGTTATTTCGAAAAATGACAAAATGGCTACTTTGGAATTACCTTACGGTATCGAAGGTTTAGCTGCTTTGAAACAATTGACGAAAGCAGATGAGTCAGTAGCTGAAGCGGGTGAGGCATTGGATTTCGTTGTAACGGAATTCCACAAAGAAGATCGTAAGATTATTCTTTCGCACACACGTACATTCTCAGGTGCGCCAGTTGAAGAAGTAAAAGTAGAGAAGAAAAAAGCAACAAAATCTACAGAGAAGACGGCTACAGTTACAGCTGAGAAGTCGACAATGGGAGATATCGGAGCTTTATCTGCTTTGAAAGAGCAAATGGAAGGTGCTGAGCGTGAGCAAGCGATCAAAAAATTAGAGAAGAAATCTAAGAAAGCAGAATAATATTTGTTTTAAGTTTTGATCAAAAGGGGATTCGGAAACGAATCCCCTTTTTTTGTGCTATCCTGACCGAAGCACACAGATTTGTAAAATATCAAGAAAAGAATTGCTTATTTCGAGGTATTTTGACAACTTAGGGGCTTGACTGTGAATGGAAAAAGAGTCCAGCCACGTCCAATCAAACTAAATCATTTAAATTATGGGAAATAATTCACGGAGAGACTTTCTTAAAAAAGCTGGATTAGCTGCAGGAAGCTTTTACATTGTACCGCGGCATGTATTGGGAAAGGGTTTTACGGCTCCTTCCGACAAATTAAACATCATGGGTATTGGTGCTGGTGGAAAAGGCCAGAGTGATATCATGAATTCATTCAATAAAGGCAAAGAGAACATCGTTGCCCTTGTCGATGTAGATGATCGTCGCGCTGTTCAGTCGCGTAAAGATTTTCCCAAAGCGAACTATTACCGGGATTTCCGTAAAGCTTTGGAAGCTGAAGGAGATAATGTAGATGCGGTGATTGTATCAACTCCCGACCATACACATACAACGATTGCCATGGAAGCCATGCGTCGCAAAAAACACGTGTATGTTCAAAAGCCATTGACGCATGACATTTATGAGGCGCGTATGATGACTGAAAAGGCACGTGAGATGAAAGTGGTGACTCAAATGGGTAACCAAGGATCTTCAGGTGATGGCGTTCGTCAAATGGTTGAATGGTTTGATGGTGGAGTAATTGGTAAAGTATCTGAAGTATTGGTTTGGACGAATCGTCCAGTTTGGCCACAAGGAATTTCGTATCCAGCTGCGGGACATCCCGTACCGGCTGAATTGGATTGGGATTTATGGTTAGGACCCTCAAAATATCGTGAATTTAATCCAGCCTTCGTTCCGTTCAAATGGAGAGGCTGGTGGGATTATGGTACAGGTGCTTTAGGTGACATGGGTTGCCACTTATTAGATCCTCCATTCAAAGTATTGGGTATCCGTGATGCCTTAAACGTAGAATGTTCAGTAGGTTCTGTATTCTTAAATGACTGGGTTCCGGAGTGGATTCCAGAAGGATGCCCTCCATCATCGATGGTAACCTTGAATTATGGACCATCTGCAAAGAATAAATCGAATGTAAAATTAACTTGGTTTGATGGTGGTCTCCGTGCTCCACATCCTGCAGGTATCCCAGCGACTGAAATCATCGGAGATCCAGATGGAACGAATGGTGTAATCTTGATTGGTACAAAAGGTATCATGACTTGTGGAACTTATGGTATGTATCCGAAAGTGTTCAAAGACGGCAAGCGTGTAGACGAATCGGAGCTTCCAAAGCCAAAATTAGCGCGCGTCGAAGGCGGTGCTGGTGGCCACAATACGCAATGGGTAGAGGCTTGTAAAGCAGGTTACGGAAATATGGAAGTAAGTTCTCCTTTCGATTATGCAGGTCCATTTACGGAATCTGTATTGATGGGTAACTTAGCTATCCGTTCGTACATGTTGCGTGAAGGCGAAGGCCGGAATGCGAAGTACATTGGCCGCCAACAACTCGAGTGGGATGCGGCGAATATGCGCATTACCAATTTCGAAGCAGCGAATCAATTCGTGAAGCGCGAATACCGTGCGGGCTGGACCATGTAATAAGTTATTACTTGATTAATTGAAAAGACGGGGGTTCTCTCCCGTCTTTTTTTTATTTTTGTGAAAAGATTTATTATGCTCCCTACGTTTCAATCATCCCTTCAGGCCGCTCATGTTTTCACGCAAGTGAACGCTTTTATCCAACAGGAGGGATATGAAATTGCTTCATATGATTTTGACCGTCCATGGGGAGGTTTTTTTGTGTTACAAGAAGATCAAGCAGCCAAGTTTGCCAAGCAGTTTTTCCCATCCGTTGATTTTGATTCCATTCAAATTACCCAAAAGCTGAGTCCCAAGTTTTTAGTAGTTGCCCCTAATAAGCGCTTATCCTGGCAGTACCATTTCCGCCGTGCTGAATTATGGTCGGTGACCTCCGGCCCCGTAGGCGTTGCGATTTCCGAAACCGACGAACAATCGCTACCTAATACTTATTTAGTTAATGACATCATCACATTGCCGATCGGTACACGTCACCGCTTGGTGGGTTTAGATCAATGGGGCATAGTGGCAGAAATCTGGCAACATACGGATGTTGCAAATCCTTCCGACGAATCCGATATCGTCAGATTACAAGACGACTTTGGCCGTTCGTCGTAATTTTCCGCCACTCATCTAAAAATAGTACAAGAAAACTTTGTAGTCTTCGAAAGTTTCCATAGTTTTGCTTCCCGATTAATCAAGGGGTTGAGCAAATGAAATCGCGTATTCTAGAAAAAGGAACTGAATTATTTTTTCGTTACGGTGTGAAAACGGTGACGATGGATGCCATTGCATCAGATTTGGGCATTTCGAAAAAAACGATTTATCAACATTTCCCAGATAAAGACTCCATGGTTTTTGAAGTCGTTCAGGTCTTCATTGAAAAAGATCTAGTGAAGTGGAAGGAACTTGATCGATTGTATTCCAATGTGATCGAGAAGATGTTTAAGTCGTTCGAAATGACGAAGGATTTATTGTTAACCATGAATCCGCGTTTACTTTTCGAAATACAAAAATACTTCCCGAAGGCCTTCCAACTATTTAAAGCGCATGGAGAAAATTGTATCCATGAAAATCTCATAGCAGATTTTAAGAAAGGTGCCCAATTTGGCTATTTCCGAAATGATATCGATTTTGAATTACTTGCGCGCTTGCGCATGGCAGAAGTTGATCTCGCTTTCAACCTTGATTTTTACCCGAGCAACAAACTTTCCTTATACGAAACACAAATGGCTCTGATGGATATCTTCCTACGAGGCATTTTAACGGAAAAAGGATTAACACTTTATACATCTTACCAAAACAATTTAAAATCATGATCCGCCTAAGAAAAATTTATGCCGGTCTATTTTTACTTTGCTCCGTGTCAGCAAATGCGCAATCTTTCAGCCTAAAAGACGCTGTAGATTATGCCATTGTACATCACGTTCAAGTGAAAAATAGCCAGATCGACTTGCAAAATGCAGGTGCGAAAATCAATGAAATCAAGGCAATGGGCCTGCCGCAGGTGAATGCTTCGCTGGCATTAACGAACAACGTAATCATGCAACGTATGTTTATCCCCGCAAAAATCTTTAATCCAGCTGCTGCGGAAGGAGAGTTAATCGCTGCTAAATTCGGTGTGGAAAATTCAGGTTTTTCTAGCGTAGGAATTAACCAGCTCGTCTTTGACGGAAGTTATTTATTAGGCTTGAAAGCATCTCAAGTGTATAAGGACCTTTCCATAAAAACCTTAACGCAAAGCAAACAACAAGTAGCAGAAAATGTAACCAAAGCATATTATGGTATTTTGGTGAACGAAAAACGCTTATCGATTTTGCAAGCGAACGTGGGCCGTTTGGATACCTTGTTGAAAGAATCCAAAGCCCTTAATGCGCAAGGTTTTGTTGAGAAAATTGATGTGCAACGTTTAGAAGTTCAAGCGAACAATTTGCGTACGGAATTGGAAAACGTCTATCGTTTGCAAGAGTTGAGCTATTCCTTATTGAAGTTCCAAATGGGATATCCGATGGAAACGCCGATTCGTTTAGCTGAAACCTTGGAGCAAATCGAATTGAGCCATCGCTTATTGGAAGATCAAGATTTGCCTTTCAACTACGGTAATCGCATCGAATACTCGATTCTAAAAACACAAGAAAATTTGGCAGAGCTAGATTTGAAAAGCATCAAGGCTGGTTATCTTCCGCGGGTTTTGTTGGCTGGTAATTATGGATACAATGCTGGGGCAAATGCGCTTGGCGATTTGTTCAGCAAACAATGGTTCGATAATGCAGCGATCACCTTGTCGATTCAAATCCCAATTTTCGACGGATTTTCGAAGAAATACAAGGCTTTACAATCAGCAAACAATCTTCAAAAAGTTCGTCAAAGCTATGATTTGTTGAAATCGTCGATCGATTTACAACGTAGTCAATCCATCATTTCTTTGAAGAATGCTTTAGAATCATTGAAAGAACAAAAAGCAAATCTTGACTTGGCCAACGAAATTTCCCGCGTAACGCGTGTGAAATACACACAAGGGGTAGGTTCGAATTTGGAAGTTCTGAATGCTGAAACTTCCATCAAGGAATCTCAAGGAAATTACTTTACCGCACTTTACAATGCCTTAATCGCCAAAGTAGAGCTAGCAAAATCTAACGGAACATTATACTCAGAATAATACGAACATGAAAAAATTAACTATCCTCCTAAGCTCCATTGTCTTATTTGCGGCATGCAATAAGTCGGCAGATAAGAAAACAGAATTGGCCAACTTAAAAGCAGAGGCCAAAGAAATTAATGCGAAAATCGCTTCCTTGGAAAAGGAATTAGGCGCAGGTAAAGAATCTGCATCATCGAAAGTAATTGCGGTTACGGTTACTCCCATCGCACCTGTTGCCTTCAAACATTTTGTTGAAGCTCAAGGAAATGTAGTTGCAGAAAATACCGTTTTGGTTAGCCCACAAACAGGCGGAATGATTGTTTCGTTGCCAGTGGTAGCGGGCCAACAAGTTTCTAAAGGACAATTGATTGCGACCTTGGATAACAGCATCTTGAAGGAATCCATGGAAGAGGTGAAACACCAATTGGAATTAGCGAAGACCTTGTTTGAAAAGCAAAAGACGCTTTGGGACCAACAAATTGGTACCGAGGTTCAATACTTAAGCGCGAAATCGAATAAGGAATCTTTGGAGAAGCGTTTGGTTACGTTACGTGCTCAATTAGGCTTGTCACGTGTGGTGGCGCCTATCTCAGGAACGATTGAAATCGTGCGTCAAAAAGCAGGTGAAATGGCAGCTCCAGGGATGCCAATTGTGCAAATTGTCAACTTAGGTAACTTGAAAATCGCTGCGAAAATTGCAGATGCTTACGTAGGTTCTGTGAAACAAGGTGATCCAATCAACATCAAATTTCCAGATATCAATAAGGAAATTACTGCACGTATTTCTTTGGTTTCTAAAATGGTGAACCCATTGACGCGTACGTTTGATATCGAGGCGCGCATTCCAAACGCAGGTGGTGATTTGAAACCGAATCAATTAGCTGTCATCAACATCAATGATTTGTCTAAGGCAAATGCCTTGGTTTTGGATGAAAACATCATTCAAAAAACAGAAAAAGGTAATTTGGTCTATGTGGCTGTTGAAGAAAATGGCAAAAAAGTGGCTAAGGCACGTGTCGTAACAATCGGTTTGACATACAACGGACAAGCAGAAATTGCTACAGGTTTACAAGCTGGTGATCAAGTTATCACACAAGGCTACCAAGATTTAGTTGACGGACAAGCAATTTCATTCTAAGTCAAGCATGGAAAAGAATTTAAAGAACGAGCAACTGCCCGAGGGGAAAGGCTTGATTTATAACATGGTCGGCTGGTTAGGCCAAAACCGTACCACTGTTTACATTTTTACGTTTATCATTTTCGTAGCAGGTTTGGGTATTTATTCGCGCCTTCCGAAAGAGCAGTTTCCGGATATCGTTGTTCCGCAAATGGTTATTCAAACGGTTTATGCGGGAACGACTCCGGCGGATATTGAGAATACGATCAACAAACCGATCGAAAAGCAATTGAAGTCGATTTCAGGCATTAAAAGTGTCAAATCGAATGCATTGCAAGATATCTCAGTAATCATTGTTGAATTCAATACGGACGTTTCTGTTCCCGTTGCCAAACAACGTGTGCAAGATGCCGTGGACAAAGCAAGTAATGACTTACCAAAAGATCTAACGCGTGATCCTGCTGTGGCCGAGGTGAACTTCTCGGAGTTCCCGATCATGAACATCAACATCGCTGGGGATTATCCATTAGATAAGTTGAAGAAATACGCAGAAGATTTACAAGACGAGATAGAGGGTATGCCTGAAATCACGCGTGTGGATATCGTAGGTGCTTTGAAACGTGAAATTCAGGTGAACTTGGATCTGTACAAGATGCAGAGTTATGGCTTGACTTTTTATGACATCCAACAAGCTGTTCAGGGTGAAAACGTGAACATTTCAGGAGGTGATTTAGACGTGAATGGCGTTCGTCGTTCGTTACGTGTGGTAGGAGAGTTTAAGTCGGTGGATCAATTGGCCAACTTGATGGTCGGTTCTTCGACGGGAGCTCGCGTACGTTTGAAAGATGTGGCGGATGTGCGTGATGGATTTGAGGAGAAGCAAGATTTTGCGCGTTTGGATAACAAATCGGTTATTACCTTGAACGTGATTAAGCGTAGTGGCGCGAATCTAATTAACGCGGCGGACCGCATTGAAAAGACGATTGAAGAATATCGCGAGAGTCGTTTTCCTGCGGGTTTAGTTGTTTCCGTGACAGCTGACCAGTCGGAGCGTACGCGTGGTGACCTTGCGGATTTGATTAACACGGTAATCCTTGGATTTATTTTCGTGGTGGTAGTATTGATGTTCTTTATGGGTGTGCGTGATGCGGCATTTGTAGGTCTTTCAGTGCCTTTGTCTGCCTTATTGACTTTCTTGTTCATGCCAGGTTTGGACTTTACGTTGAATACCATAGTATTGTTTGCGTTCTTGTTGGGCTTAGGAATTGTGGTGGATGATGCGATTGTGGTGATTGAAAATGCCCACCGTTTGTTCAATAATTTCAAAAAATTATCGATCACGGAAGCAGTTAAATTGGCGGCATCTGAAGTATTTGTTCCAGTTTTAACGGGAACATTGACAACGATTTCTCCTTTCTTGCCTTTGTTATTCTGGCCGGGTATCGTGGGTGAATTCATGAAATTCTTGCCGATTACCTTGATCATTACCTTGTTTGCGTCCTTGTTTGTGGCATACGTGATGAATCCGGTGTTTGCAGTTTCGTTTATGAAACGTCATGATGAGGAGGTGAACGATGTGAAAGAACCTAAGTTTGCGGATATCCGTCGGACTGTGTTTATTCTTTTGAGCTTAACTATCTTCGGATATGTGATAGGCTTTGGTTTAGGACATTTTGGATTCGGAAACTTTGGCCTTTTGGCCTTGGTATTGTACGTTTTCAATCACTTTATTGTGACGCCAAAATGGGTTGTTCCTTTCCAAGAGGAAACCTTACCAGCATTTAAAAATGCATACCGTCGGGTTATTTCGTGGGTATTGGAGGGTCGCCGGGCTGTTTATGCTACTATTGCTGCCTTTGGATTATTGGTTGCGACGATCGTATTGATGGGTATTGTGAAGCCGAAGGTTATTTTCTTCCCAGCGTCAGATCCGGATTACATTTATATCTATTCAAAAATGCCGATTGGGACGGATTCCAAAGTGACGGATTCTGTTACAAAGATTGTTGAGCAACGCGTTTTTGCTTTCATCAAAAAGGAAAATGCGGGTAAGGCTGTGAACTCGGTGATTTCAAACGTAGGTAAAAATGCGGGAGATCCGATGCAACCTGATCGCGGTGCGACACCACATAAGAGTAAGGTGACGATTGCATTTGCTCCGAAACAAGAGCGTGGAGAAATCTCTTCAGGCGACATGTTGGAAAAGATTCAAAAAGAGTTCTTTGAAAAACCTATCCCAAGTGTGGAAATGGCGATTGAGCGGGAGGCTAAAGGGCCGCCAACGGGTAAGCCGATTTCTATTGAGATTGCGGGCGATGATTTTGTTGTTCTTCAGGAATTAGAGCAAAAGGTTCGGAAGATTATTCAGAAGTCGGGCATTGAAGGAATTCAAGAATTGAAGTCGGATTTGGTGACGAATAAGCCAGAAATTATCATTGATGTAAATCGTGAGAAGGCGAGTCGGGAAGGAATTTCATCCGCACAAGTTGCGATGGCTGTTCGTACGGGATTATTCGGTGCTGAGATTTCGAAGTTCCGCGATATCAAGGATGAATATCCAATTCAATTGCGATTGAAAGGGGATTCTCGTAATCAAATCGAGAAATTATTGTCGATGAACATTACCTACCGTGACATGAATATGGGGGGAGCCTTGCGTCAAGTGCCTTTGAATGCGATTGCGGATATTCGTTATGCGACTTCATTTAGTCAGATTAATCGCAAGAATCAGGAGCGTGTAGTTACCTTGGGATCCGATGTGGTTCAGGGTTATAATGCGAATGAGATTGTGGGTGAATTGGAGCAATTGTTTGAGACGATTGATATGCCGCAGGGCTACAAAATCCGTATGGGTGGCGAGCAGGAGCAGCAGAAAGAATCAGGTGAATTCTTGGGAATGGCCTTTATGGCTGCCTTGGTGTTGATCTATTTGATTTTAGCGACGCAGTTTAACTCGGCGGTGAAACCATTCATTATTTTCGCGACGATTTTGTTATCCTTGATTGGTGTGTTCTTAGGCTTTATGGCCTTTGGAATGACATTCTCGGTGATTATGTCCGGAGTGGGTATCATTGCCTTGGCAGGTATCGTGGTGAAAAACGGTATTTTGTTGATCGAGTTCATTGAGGAGCTACGTTTCAAACGTGGTTATGAATTGAAAGAAGCGATCATTGAAGGTGGTGGAATTCGTTTGACGCCGGTATTGTTGACCGCTTCGGCTGCGGTATTAGGTTTGATTCCATTGGCAGTAGGCTTGAGCATTGACTTCGTCTCGATGTTTACGGAGCTGAATCCACATATTTTCTTTGGATCGGAATCTGCGGATTTCTGGGGGATTTTGGCTTGGACGATCATTTTTGGATTGACGTTCTCGACGGTCTTGACCCTGGTGATTGTGCCTTGTATGTATTACATCTCGGAGCGCATTAAGCAGAAGTTTTTTCCAAAACGTGTTTATTAATTTGGTGGTTCAAAATGTAAAAACCCTCGAACAATGTTCGGGGGTTTTTTGTTTCAAGGCCTTAATTCTTGGAGGCATTTACAGCAAAATAGATGATCATTCCCCAACATGGTAGGAACAAGACGAGTAGGATCCAATTAATTTTTTGAACATAGGAAAAGGTACTCGTTTGCAAAATCTGCCTGATAGCCCGCGCGACGATGAAGAAATATAAGAAAATTATTGCCCCAACAATTATTCTAAATAATTGAGCGGATTCGGGTGAAATTAGATTCATGATTAGCTAGCTATATTGCATTTGAAGGTTGAAATCGTAACACATCCTAAGGATTCAAAGAAACAAGAATTACTAGTGCCAAGTAATGTACATTCATATTTTTTTATTTCATCAACAGAACCACCTCTAGCCGAGAGCTCATCATCAATAGATTGCTCCCTTGTAAATCCCCAACCAATCGTAAATGAATAGATTGATTTACCAATTGGGGATTCATTCTCACTACGTATGCTTGAACCATTTACAAGGTATGGATTAGATACGCGAAATTCATCATAGTAGTTTAATAAAATTATTGCCACCAAACGCTGCCGACTTGTCATGTCTAACTTCTTTTGAAGGTTAAATGAAACATTATTTAATTTCATAATGAATGAGTTTGTTGCATTATCTACTGAAAGACTTGCAGTTACTCCCCAATCCTTGAAATAGGTATTAAGAGTATAACTTAGTGCAGTTATTTTTTTAAAAACTATTTTTGAATTATTTAAGTTGATAATCTCTCCGTTTATGATGTTGTTTTTCCCCCCAACGACCAATGTCATTTCATCAGGCTGGCTTTGTCGACTTTTCGTATATTTATTAACTCCTAATAAATAACTAATCTTAGAGATATCGGTTTTTACAGAGTCAAAAGAGACTTCTTCTGATTTGATTTCTATTCCTAACATCAGAGGATTCTAAAGCATTTTTGTTAACACATCCTTGATTGAATATTAATCCAATAATTAATGAAAAAAAGATGATTGTTTTGTGTGTAGTTAGGTATGTTTTCATGATAAATAAATAATAATTTCCCTACTCTTGATTGGTTTTTCGGGGGCCTCCATTACTTGTTTTTTTAGGTTAGGTTATGATTTGAATGGAAAGCTAACATTAAAGAGGTTGATTTGTTATTCTATTTTCGACTAATTAAAAAAAGATTGTATTTCAACGAATGAAAACTTAATTTACCCCCTCAAAATCAACAACATGAAAAAACTTCTCCTCTTATTCGTATTGCCTTTTTTAGGACAGGCACAAGATAGAACCTATGGAAAATTATGGGCAACCCGTTCGCAAGTTATCGCCCAAAATGGCATGGCGGCAACCTCACACCCATTGTCGACGCAAGCTGCCTTAGATGTCTTGAAAGCTGGTGGTAACGCCATCGATGCGGCTATTGCGGCGAATGCCATGGAAGGTGTTGTGGAACCCCATGTGAATGGAATCGGAGGCGATTTATTTGCCATCGTTTGGGATGCCAAATCCAAGAAACTATATGGCTTAAATGGTTCTGGCCGTTCACCGAAATCCCTGACTTTAGCCGAATTTAAAAAGCGCGGATTAACGCATATTCCTTCTTTGGGACCCCTTCCTGTTTCTGTTCCCGGTGCTGTGGATGCTTGGTTTGAATTACATAAAAAATTCGGGTCGATGCCCATGAACAAGGTGCTAAATGCGGCCGTTTCCTATGCGCGCAATGGCTTCCCGGTTCACGGTGAATTTGCCTCTGCCTTAGCACGCGTCGAAGCGAATTATGGTAAATTTCCGAACGTAGCCCAGCACTATTACCCTACTGGGAAAGTGCCTGTCGAAGGAGATATTTTTAAGAATCCGAACCTTGCGAATACACTCGAGAAGATTGGTCGGGAAGGTCGTGATGCATTTTACAAAGGCGACATGGCGCGGACGATGGATGCATTCATGAAGAAAAATGGCGGTTTTTTGAGCTATGAGGATTTAGCAACGCATACGTCTACATGGATTGATCCGGTGTCGGTGAATTACCGTGGCTACGACGTGTGGGAATTGCCACCCAATGGTCAAGGCATTGCCGCATTACAGATGTTGAATATCTTGGAAGGCTATGATTTTTCCAAAATCAAGGTTGGTTCCGCGGAGCATGTCCACTTATTTACTGAGGCCAAAAAACTGGTTTTCGAAGATCGTGCGAAATATTATGCAGATCCAGAATTTGCCAAAATTCCGGTAAAGAGTCTTATCTCAGAAGAATATGCGGCTGAGCGTCGGAAATTGATCAATCCGAATCGCGCATCCAAACATTTCGATGCGGGTAACCCAGCTTTGAAAGATGGCGATACGATTTATTTGACGGTGGCAGATAAGGATGGAAATATGGTTTCGTTGATTCAAAGTAATTACCGGGGTTTTGGTTCGGGGATGATGCCAGACGGTTTGGGATTTATGTTCCAGGATCGCGGGGAATTATAT
This sequence comes from Aquirufa echingensis, assembly GCF_042714525.1. Taxonomy (NCBI): domain Bacteria; kingdom Pseudomonadati; phylum Bacteroidota; class Cytophagia; order Cytophagales; family Flectobacillaceae; genus Aquirufa; species Aquirufa echingensis. Next base: position 388,025 of record NZ_JBBKYA010000001.1, read on the forward strand.
AGTTTGACGGAAGGGGAGAACAATACTTATGCGCCAGGGAAACGTCCATTCCATACGATTATTCCAGCTTTTATGACGAAAGACGGTCAGCCGATTATGAGTTTTGGGGTGATGGGTGGAGCATTCCAACCGATGGGACATGTGCAAATTGTGATGAATGTGGTGGATTTTGGGATGAATGTGCAAGAGGCAGGAGATTTTCCGCGGATTAATCATGAGGGTTCTTCAGAACCTACGGGGGAAAAGATGGAGCCAACCGGCGGTATGATTTCCTTGGAATATGGTTACCCTTACGAAGTGATTCGTGAATTGCTTCAAAAAGGCCACCAAGTGGGTTATTTAAATGGTATTTACGGAGGCTATCAGTGTATCAAATGGGATCCTATTCGCAAGGTGTATTTCGGCGCGACGGAATCGCGTAAAGATGGACAAGCTGCCGGTTACTAACCTCTCCCCCTTACCTTTGGCAATCCTCCAAGGTTTGCCAAAGGTAGTGGTGAAAAACGACAAAAATGACAAGTAAACTGATATTCAAAAAGGTATTCACCGGACATGCTTGGTTGGAAAATCAAGCCATATTAATCGAAGACGGGCGGATCAAATCACTCGAACGAGTGGCCGACGGAGTAGCCGATGGATTCTTGGTTCCGGGCTTCATCGACTTACAAGTCTATGGAGGTGGAGGAATTCTTTTTTCGAATCATCAGACGGAAGAGGCGATTCAAGCCACCTTCGATGAGCATGCGAAAACCGGTACAATCGCTTTTCAGATTACCCTAAATTGTTCTCCTAAAAGTAGCATGTGGGCTGCCATCGATGCTTGTCAAAATTATAAAGGAAAAGGACTAGTTGGCCTACATCTCGAAGGACCCTTTTTTAATCCGGTAAAACGCGGCGCTCATCAAGAGGAATATGTGCAAGAACCCACCATAGATTTTGTGAAAGAAATCATTGAACGCACGAACGGTCTTCCCACCTACATGACGATTGCTCCAGAAATGTTTGAACCGGAGGTGTTGGATTTATTGAAAAACAGCCACATTATGTGTTCCATGGGACATTCGGATGCGACGTTTGAGCAAGCTCAAAAAGCCGGCATTTCACGCATCACACATTTGTTTAATGCGATGTCGCAATGGCAAAGTCGGGCTTTAGGCTTGGTAGGAGCAAGTTTTCGTTCGGATGCTTGGACAAGTATCATTGCCGATGGACTGCATTGTGACTTTGAGTCTTTACGTTTAGCCAAACAACTCAAAGGCGAAAAGCTCTTTTTAATTACGGACGCCGTTACTCATGACGAGTCGGGGCCCTATGTTTTTTCCAAAAATGGCGCACGTTTCACGAATGAGGCCGGTGTCCTCTCCGGTTCCGCGCTAACCATGGACGAGGCCATCCGAAATTGTGTTAATAAAGCAGGGATTTCCACCGAGGAGGCCATTCGCATGGCAACGGTATATCCCGCGGAAGTGGCGAATTTGCATGATTTAGGGACAATTGAGGTCGGGAAGCGCGCTTGTTTTGTGTATTTATCAGACGATTTGCAGGTGAAGCAAGTTTGGTATGATGGAGAAGCTTTGATAAATTAGTGTATGATTCATTTCCCTTCCAAACAGCCGCAGGTTCAAACAACGATTTTTACCAAAATGTCTCAACTCGCCTTGGAGGAAGGGGCGCTGAATCTTTCGCAAGGTTTTCCGGGTTTCGACTGTTCCGAAGAGCTGCAAGAGTTGCTCAAATTTTACTCCAAAGGATTTAATCAATATGCTCCCATGGCGGGTGTTCCGGCCTTGCGAAATAGCATAGCCGAGAAAACGAGGGCTTTTTACGGAATTGACCTGGATGCAAATTCCGAAGTAACCGTCGTTTCCGGTGCGACAGAGGCTCTTTTTGCCGCGGTTCATTGCTGTGTTTCACCGGGAGATGAGGTGATTATGTTCGATCCTTCTTATGATGCTTATGATCCCATCGTGCGTTTGGCGGGTGGTGTTCCGGTGCATATTCAATTAAAAGCAAGCAAAGGTTTTCGAATCGATTGGGCTGAATTAGCTCGCAAAATTACGCCCCAAACGCGCGCGATCATGGTGAATACGCCGCATAATCCGACAGGATCTGTTTGGTCTATGGAAGATTTAGAAGCTTTTGCAGACATCGTGAAAGGAACGAATATGTTGATTATTTCCGATGAGGTGTATGAACATATTGTATTTGATGGTGCCCAACATGCCTCCGTTTTATTGCATCCTGAGTTGCGCAAACGTAGTTTTGTCTGTGGCTCTTTCGGAAAAACGTACCACATTACGGGTTGGAAAATAGGCTATTGCCTAGCGCCCGAATATTTGACAAGTGAGTTTCGAAAGCTCCATCAATGGGTCACTTTTTCAAGTGCGACACCACTGCAATATGCCTTAGCTGATTACCTGAAAACCCCAGAACATTATCTAGGTTTATCCGATTTTTACCAAAAAAAGCGGGACCTATTCGCTTCGTTTTTTGCAGGTTCTCGCTGGAAGGTTTTGCCTTCACAGGGTAGCTTTTTTCAATGTTTGGATTATTCGGCGATTAGTGATGAGGCGGATGTAGATTTGGCGGTCCGACTGACCCAAGAACTCAAGGTAGCCTCCATTCCTGTTTCTGTCTTTTATGAAACGCCTCCAGCGGATCGTATTTTGCGTTTTTGTTTCGCGAAAAACGATGACATGCTTCAAGAAGCCGCCCAAAGACTCGCGAATTTATAGGTACTTCAAGGCGATCGCCTCCCCAATTTGCGTCAAGTATTGCGCCGCATTTTCCATAGCATCTGTTGGACTCGTGGCAACATCTGTAATGCTGTAAACCTCCCGTGGATCCAAAAATAAAGGTATTTTTTCCGGGTCCTCAAACAGCCCACAGACTAATATAGATTGCTTTAATTGCTTGTCGGCACGTTCCACGATGTTGGATACTAATTTCCCCGACCAGCTTTGTTGGTCGATTTTTCCTTCTCCTGTGATGATAAAGTCGGCCTTGCGAATAGCGCGGTTGATGTGAATCTTGTTCAATAACCATTCCGCACCTGGCTCCAGCGTTGCGCCTAAAAAATAGACAGCTCCAGCTCCTATTCCCCCAGCAGCTCCCGCACCTGGCATGTCGGCAGGAAGCCATTTGCTTACATTAATTAGACCCTTGTCTAATTGTTTAATCATCGTGGCGTTTGCTCCTTTTTGTTTGGCATAAACCTGTGCGGCTCCTTGAGATCCATGTAAGGGATTGGAAACATCACTCAAGACAATGAACTGAATATGGGGATAGGGGGTTGATCCCTTGATTTCTGTGATATTTTCAAGTGTTGAACCAATGGGTTCAAGCGCGGCACCCGAGGCGTCTAAAAAAGAATAACCTAAGGCTGCCGCCATCCCGATTCCCGCATCATTGGTTGCGGATCCTCCTATGGTTAACACAATACTCGTCGCACCGGCTTCCGCCGCATGACGAATTAATTCTCCCGTCCCGAACGTACTTGTTTTTAAGGGATTCTGCTCTTTTTTCAGCAATAAGCCTAAGCCGGAGGCACGCGCCATTTCGATGTAGGCTGTTTTTTGGTCGGCCAACCATAAATAAGATGCCTCGATAGGCCGAAAGAGTGGATCATTGACCTGAACGGAAATCCATTGTCCCCCATGCATTTGTTGGACTACCTCCAAGGTTCCCTCCCCGCCATCAGCCAAAGGAATAGATTGAATACTGGATTTTTTCCGTTTATTAAGGATACCTTTGGCAAGCGCTTCGGCTGCTTCATGGGCACTTAAAGATCCTTTGAATTTGTCGGGGCAGATTAATATGTTCACTTGTGCAAGTTAGGGACATTTCTTTAATTTGTATTGCTAACCCCCAGCCATGAAGTACCTACTTTTTATCCTCATTACTTTTTTGATTTCCGCTTGTACGCACCAGCCTGATTTGACAGGTTTTGACGCGGAAGCGTTTAAAATGGATAGAGGCGGCTGCAATGGCCAACGTGCTAAGCAAGTGGCCTGGTTAAAAGCGCATAAGATGGAATTGCGTGGGACAACGTCAAATAACATGGAGGATATTCTCGGCAAACCTGATATCCAGCAATTAGCCGATCGGAATCAAGAATATTACATTTATTTCCTAGAGCTAGGCCCTCATTGTAATCAAAAAACTTCTCAAGCCAAATCGATCGCCTTTCGTTTTAGTGCAATGGGCATCGCGACTGAAATCACATTTCAAGCTGGCGTACCTCTATAAAAAAAGCCCTCAATTTTCATCAAGGGCTTCCTATTATCTTCTTCGTTTTCCTCTCGGAATCACTTTCGAACTTCGCGCGCCGCGTGGCATATCACGTTTCCGTGAGCGGTTATTCGCATAAGCTCCCGCTCCACGCATCCCCACCATTTCTAAATCGATGGTTCTTTTAGCCAAATTCGTATCACGCACTTTGACTTTTACAGCATCGCCAAAAGTAAATACGCGACCGTTCGATTTCCCTACAATCCGGTAATTGTCCTTATCTAAATCGTAGAAGTCGTCATTTAAATCCACCATGCGAACCAATCCTTCGCAAGAGGTATCGCCGATTTCCACAAACAAACCAAATTCTGTGACGCCTGTTATGATACCATCAAAAATCTGAGGTTCATGCAAGCTCATGTATTCCACTTGCTTGTATTTGATCGACGCACGTTCCGCATCAGCTGCTAATTTTTCACGATCCGATGAGTGCTTACATTGAATTTCCAAAGGTGCGCGCTCCGGAGAAGCACCTCCATCTAAATAATGTTGGAGCAAACGGTGTGTCATCACATCCGGGTACCGACGAATCGGACTCGTAAAGTGTGAATAGAATGGAAATGCCAAACCAAAGTGCCCAATCGCATCTGTGCTGTAACGCGCTTTGGACATGGTCCGCACCGCTAAACTCTGCAAGACATGCTCCTCGCCTTTGCCTTCGATGGATTCCATCAAAGCATTGAATGATTTACTAACCTGCTTAGGTTCTGTGGTTACTTGATATCCGAATTTCTTCGCGAATGTCGAGAATACCCGCAATTTCTCTGGATCTGGAGCCTCATGCACCCGGTAAACCATCGTATTGCGCGGATCCGTTTTCTTTAAATCATGCACATAAGTCGCCACACGCTTATTAGCCAATAACATAAATTCCTCGATCAACTTGTGCGCATCTTTACGAACGCGAGGATGTACCGCTATCGGCTTGCCAGCTGCATCCAATTCAAAACGAACTTCTGCCGTCTCAAAATTCACGGAGCCATGTGCAAAACGTGCATCACGTAATTTGTGAGCTAATTGATTCAAAGCCTTGATGATGGGCTCGTATGAATCCGTCACCTCACCCGTGTGCTCAATTAATTCTTGTGCTTGTTCGTAGGCAAATCGACGATCGGAATGGATCACGGTTCTTCCAAACCATTCTTTGAGAATTACACCATTCGTGTCAAATTCAAATACGGCTGAAAACGTTAATTTGTCTTCATTAGGGCGTAATGAACAAAGTCCATTAGATAATTTTTCGGGCAACATCGGCACCACGCGATCCACTAAATAAACAGAAGTTGCGCGTTTGTAAGCCTCTTGATCCAATAAACTACCCGGTTTCACATAATGGGAAACATCGGCGATGTGAACACCAATTTCCACGTTGCCATTTTTCAAGACTTCATAGCTTAATGCATCGTCAAAATCTTTGGCATCAATCGGGTCAATCGTGAAACTCAAAACCTTCCGCATGTCGCGGCGTTTTTTGATTTCTTCCTTAGGTATTGAAGTATTGATGGATTCTGCCATGTATTCTACATCAGCAGGAAATTCATAAGGCAAGCCAAATTCCGCTAAAATAGAGTGCATTTCTGTCTCATTTTCGCCTGCTTTACCTAATACTTTAATCACCCGACCCTCTGCTTTTTTGCCTGGGCTACCCCAACGGGTAACTTCGACAATCACTTTGTCTAGATGATTAGCGCCCATTACTTCTGTGCGCGGCACGTAGATATCTTCGTAGATTTTCTTGGAATCCGGGATCAAAAATGCATAATGTGGTGTCACCTGAATTACGCCAACTACATCCGTTGATCCGCGTTCTAAAATCTCAATGACTTCTCCCTCAGGGCGGTCGTTCTTCTTTTTTTCTGAAGGTTTACGTGCTTGTACACGTACTCGGTCACCATCTTTGGCATTATTTAAGTCGGCAGTTGCCACCCAAATATCCTTTCCTTCTCCCTCTACCACGACAAACGCAAAACGCGAATTGACGTGGTCTACGCGACCTTCCACAACGAATGATTCGTTGTCAAAGCGAAAATTGCCATCTTCTTGGCGGATTAATCGGCCATCCGAAGCCAAGCGATTTAATACATCGCCGTAAATTTCTTTTGTCTTGCGATCGCGAATCGCGAACGCTTTATGAATCTGATTTAACGAGTATGAACGGTAGTCGTTCAATTCGAAAAAGTCCAATACTTCTTGTTGGAGTCCTTGAAAAAACTTCTCCTCTTTTGGGTTCCTTCCCATAATTATTTTCTATTAGCCTGCAAGGTACATAACCTTCACAGCGTTTCAAATCTTAAAACCTTATTTGTATCTTTACGGGATGAATCGCTCCCGCATTGCGCTATTGTTATTGGTACTCCTCGTTCTTTCTGGAGTTTATTACGGATACCAATCTTTCCAAACAGGTACTCAAGAAACCGCATCGGCTCCTAGTTTAGTTCCAACACCGGAATTTGCCGCGGATTCGGCCTATGCCTTTATTGCCAAACAAGTAGCTTTTGGGCCTCGTGTACCCAATTCTCCTGCGCAAAAAGCCTGTGGAGCTTGGATTGTAGCGAAGATGAAATCCTATGGTTTACAAGTTTCGGAGCAGCCATTTGAGGCGAATCGCTATGATGGAAAAAAATTGCAAGGCCTTAATATCATCGCATCGTTTAACCCTGCCGCGACAAAACGCATATTGATTGCCGCACACTGGGATTCACGTTCGATCGCCGATAAGGATTCTGTTCGCAAAGATGAACCGATTGATGCTGCGAATGATGGTGCATCGGGTGTAGGGGTTATGATTGAATTGGCGCGCGTATTATCAGAGACAAAAGATAAGCCTGCGGTAGGTGTTGATTTCGTGTTTTTTGATTTGGAAGATCATGGGGAACCGCATGACATGGAGGCGGGGAATCCATTAAGTTGGGCCCTAGGCTCACAATATTGGGCGGCACATTTGATGCCGGAAAACTACCGACCTTACTATGGGATTTTATTGGATATGGTGGGTGCCAAAGGTGCGGTTTTCCCGCATGAAGGCACTTCGATGCAATATGCACCGGGTTTAGTTCGCTCGATTTGGTCAACGGCCTCAGATTTAAGATATGGGAGTCAGTTCATTGACGCGGATGCTTTTGGTATATCCGATGACCATACGGCTGTGAATGAAGTTGCCAAAATTCAGATGATAGACATCATCGATTTACGTCCCGTGAATGGCGGATTTGATTTTGGATCCTACCACCACACCCATCAAGATAATTTATCGAACATCGACAAATCCACGTTGAAAACCGTGGGCCAAACACTTTTACAAGTTTTATACCGAGAATAATGGAAGAATTATTGCAAGTACATTTGAATGATACGCACGTAGCTTTGGGTGCGAAAATGGTTCCTTTCGCGGGATATAACATGCCTGTGCTTTACACAAACCTGATCGAAGAGCATAATTGTGTTCGCAATGGAGTGGGTGTTTTTGATGTGAGTCACATGGGAGAATTTTTCTTGAAAGGGGAGAAGGCTTTGGATTTGATTCAATATGTCACTTCCAATGACGCTTCGAAATTAGTGGATGGTAAAGTGCAATATTCTTGTTTGCCAAACGCAACAGGCGGTATTGTAGATGACTTATTGGTTTATAAAATTCGAGATAACGAATATTTATTGGTCGTGAATGCCTCCAACATTGATAAAGATTGGAACTGGATTTCTTCGCACAATACCTTCGGGGTTGAGATGACGAATGCAAGTTCGAAATATTCATTATTTGCCGTTCAAGGTCCTAAGGCAGCGGGTGTTTTACAAACATTGACGACTGTTGATTTGTCGACAATGCCCTATTATACCTTCAAAATTGGTTCTATGGCCGGATTTGATGATGTGATCATCTCGAATACGGGTTATACGGGAGCTGGCGGATTTGAAATCTATGTGAAGAATGAAAATGCCTTAGCGATGTGGAATGCCATTTTTGCGGCAGGAGCTTCGGAAGGTATTCAGCCGATCGGTTTGGGTGCGCGGGATACCTTGCGTACGGAAAAGGGCTATTGTTTATATGGTCATGACATTGATGACACGACTTCACCGATTGAAGCGGGCTTGGGTTGGATTACTTCTTTCAATAAAGATTTCATCATGAAAGATCACCATGCGGCGATTAAAGCGGCAGGTCCTTCGAAGAAATTAGTAGGCTTTGAGATGATTGATCGTGGGATTCCGCGTCAGCATTATCCGATTTTAAATGCTGCGGGTGAGGTGATTGGAGAGGTTACCTCAGGTACACAATCGCCTACGCTTTCGAGGGGAATCGGAATGGGTTATGTGTCCACGGCACACGAGGGTTCAGAAATTTTTATATCCATTCGAGAGAAGGCTTTGAAGGCTGAAATCGTTAAAATGCCATTTGTATAATATGCAGAAAATCGATGTCTGTTTATCGCCTGACTTAATTCACCTCTATGATTTAGTGGGGAAAGCGGTCGTGGTTGTGGATATTTTTCGTGCCACATCGTGTATGGTAACTGCTTTCGCGTATGGTGCTGTCGAAATTATTCCTGTGGAAGATGTGGATGTTTGTGCGTCGCATCGGGAGCAAGGCTATTTGATTTCAGCGGAACGCAATGGTGTGACGCCGGCGGGATTTGATTTTGATAATTCTCCTTTTTCTTATCAGGTAGATCGCGTAAAAGGTGCGAAAATCTGTGTGACGACGACGAATGGAACTGTCGCTTTGCGTCGTTCCGTGCAGGCTGCTCAAGTGTTTGTTGGAGCATTTTTGAATATTTCCTCGGTGGTTCGAGCTTTGAAAGCTTGGGCTGGGGATGCCATCGTCGTTTGCGCAGGCTGGAAAGGGAAACCGAATTTAGAAGATACTTTATTTGCGGGGGCGCTCATTGATGAGCTTGTGGGTCAATACAGCGTCGCAGACGATGCGGCATTGATGGCTTGGAAACAGTTTAATGTGGCCTCGAGTGATTTAATTACGGCCGTGAAGCATTCATCCCACGTGAATCGTTTATTGGGATTGGGTATAGAAAAAGATATTACGTTTTGTTTGGAGCGGGATCGTTATGACGTGTTACCGCACTTACAAGGCGATAAATTAGTATTATGAAATTATACAGCACACAACACGAAAGTGCCGATGTAGATTTGCAGGAAGCGATTTTTAGAGGCTTACCGCCGGATAACGGTTTGTATATGCCTTATGAAATTCCTGCAATGCCGGCTTCGTTTTTTGAATCCATCCACACACTTTCTTTGCCGCAAATTGCCAAAGCCGTTTGCAAGAATTTGTTGGGGGCCGACTTAACGGATGCTGAAATTGATAGAATCATAGACACATCGATGACTTTTGAGGCGCCGGTGGTACCCTTGGAAGAAAATGTAGGTGTACTGGAGTTGTTTCATGGTCCTTCCATGGCATTTAAAGATTTTGGTGCGCGCTTTATGGCGGCGATTATGTCGCATTATTTAGTGAAGGCCAAACGTGAGATACGCATTTTAGTCGCTACTTCAGGTGATACGGGCGGTGCGGTTGCGCAGGGATTTTACAATACTCCTGGTATTTCGGTAACGATTTTGTATCCAACAGGCAAGGTTTCCGATATTCAAGAGAAGCAGTTGACGACTTTAGGTGGCAATGTAACAGCTTTGGAGATTGATGGGACGTTTGATGATTGCCAACGCTTAGTCAAGCAGGCGTTTTTGGATGCAGATTTGCGGTCAGCATTTAATTTGGCATCTGCGAATTCCATTAATATTGCTCGTTTGATCCCGCAGTCCTTTTATTATTTTGCGGCCTATGCCGCATTGCGTAAGCAAGGAGTTGCGAAGCCGGTGGTATTCAGTGTGCCGTCGGGTAATTTCGGAAACTTGAGCGCAGGATTAATGGCTTATCAAATGGGCTTACCCGTTCATGCATTTGTAGCGGCATGTAATGCGAATCATCCGGTGCCCGATTATTTGGCAACAGGAAAATATGAACCAAAACCATCGGTCGAATCGATCTCAAATGCGATGGATGTAGGTGCTCCTTCCAATTTTATTCGGATGCGTTTATTGGCAGGCGAGGAAATTGACCAAGTACGTAAAATCGTCAAGGGCTACGATACCACCGACGAAAAGACTAAGGAAATCATGCTGGATGTATACCAACGAACAGGCTATGTGATGTGTCCACATACGGCCGTTGCTTATGATGGCTTGTTGCAATATGCTGCTGAATACCCAGGTGATTATTATGGTGTATTATTGTCTACGGCGCATTATGCGAAATTCTTACCTACCGTTGAGTCAACGCTAGGAACGCGCGTAGAGGTTCCTGCGCGTTTAGCTGAGCTTTTGGACAAACAAAAAAAGTCGATCCCTATGGGTACCGACTTTGAAGGTTTTAAGCAATACTTGCTTGGATAAAAAAAAGGCCATCCGTCAATTGAGGGATGGCCTTTTTCATTATAAAAGTGCCTTGAATTTGTCTTTATCAAGGTAAGCTTGCATTAATATCAAAACAACAACTGGAATTCCTACGCCCACTGTTCCGGCGATGTAGATATCAAATAATAAGATATTTACGGCAATCGGAGCAAGAATTAAAAGCGCTTTTGCACGTTGCGCTGGGAGTAAGATTAATGCACCTCCAATGATTTCTAACACTTTAATAACGGCTAAGTAGCCTGTTCCTCCAAATAGTTTCATGAATTCTGGAGCTCTTCCTGGCATGGGTTGATCAGCGCCCACATGTAAGAAGTAAGTGATTCCTCCCGCTAGGAAAAGTAGCCCTAATAATACGGCAGGTACGTGTTTAAGTAGTTTCATGTGTGTAAGTTTTTGGTTTAATTTTTTCGAAATAAGGATAATCTTTTTAGAATTCCAACATATTTCAGGGATCTTCGGAACTGATTTATTTAATTCCGAGGTCATTTAAACTTACGAGAAATCGCTCATAGTAATTTTATGCAATGTTTTTATTCGAATGAATTGAAAGCAATATGCGATGAAGAATGTACTTGTTCTAGGCTTCTCTTTTCAAATAGTCATTCCGCGATAAATACTTTTCGATAATGACATAAAGCAATATAAATAGGTAGCGGCTACCCATTTCTTTGATCTTTAAGTTTGACTCGCCCGCTTTCCGATTTCGCCATGAATTGGGGAGAACGCCATAAGAATAACCGCGAATAATGGCTTTTAATGGCAATTCGATGGTTAAATTAAAATGGGCTGACAGGAACGGTTTCAGCCCTAGAATAGTCGATTTTTTGTACAACTTGAACGCATTCGTTGAATCATTGTAGGACATGCCTAGTAGCAAGCGAATCAAGGTATTTGCAAATCGATTAATTAAGTATTTGTGCTTTGGATAGTCATAGGTTGCTCCCCCTCGAATGAACCGAGAACCAAATACGCAATCTAAATTTTCAGCGACCATCTTCCGATAGAACGCAACAAGGTCTGCTGGGTCATCAGATAAATCAGACATCATAATCGCCACACAATCCCCTTGAAAACGTTCTAAGCCATAACGAATGGCATAACCAAAACCATTCGGTCCATGATTTGTATGAACAACTAAGCTTGGGATGGTTTGCTGAATTGTTGTCAGTAAGCCGAGTGTATTATCCTTTGAATTGTCATTGATAACGACGATTTCGTGGTCAATTTGTTCTTCCTGCAATTTGGCATAAAGCGTTCGTAGGGTCTCTTCGATGGAACCTTCTTCATTATATGCTGGGAGAACGATGCTTAATTTCATTAGGCTAAAATGGCTTTTAATGAGGCTTCATCTGCGATAAACCACTCATGAACTTCTTGAAGTAGGGTAGGAACGCTGATTTCAGGTTTCCAGCCGCTAAACTCCGCGATTTTGCTGTTATCTGTAATGTAAATAGGTAAGTCGCCAGGTCTGTTTTCTAGCGATGAGCCCATTTCAATCGTATTTCCTGTGATTTGCGTACATAAATCAGTCAATTCAGCTAAGGAAACGGTGTTTTCAAGACCTCCTCCTACGTTGAAAATTTGACCTTTTTGTAATCCCAAATTGGCAATCTGCCATTGAACCAAGCGGAATAAATCACGAACATGCAACACATCGCGCGCTTGTTGGCCTAAACCACCATAGCCAATGTATCCCAAACGACCTTTCCAGAAATGTTTGGCCATCCAAAGTACGATAACCCCTTGGTCAATTTTGCCCATTTGGTAAGGGCCACTTAATACACCACAACGGTTAATCACGGCGGGTAGGCCAAAATTATGGGCGAATTCTTGGATGAAGTATTCAGACGCTAATTTGGTCGCTCCGTATAACGAACGTAAACCTTCTAAAGGATAGTTTTCGGCTACGCCTTGCTCCGACAAGCCCTTCAGTGCTTGGTCGTTTGATAGATTAAAGCGCTTGGGAGAAGCAACTAAATTGGCTTCAGCGAGGGTATCGTAAGGGTAAACGCGTGAAGTTGAAAGGAAAATGATTGCCGCTTGATGTTTTTTGGCAAAATAGAGCGTGTTAATTGTCCCGTTTAAGTTGGTGTCAATTAAGTTTTCTAATTCTCCCGGTACTTTTCCCGCTAAAACAGAAGGTTCTGCAGCTGCATCAATCACGATGTCAACGGCAGGAATGCGATCGAAATCCGTTTTTACACGAACATCGCCATGCACAAATTGCCCGCCGGCAGCGATGACTTTTTGCAAGTTGACCTCCGAGCCTCTGCGCGATAAATTATCTAAGCAATAGACTTCAGAATCCGTGTAATATTGTTTGAATAAAACGGCAAGGTTTGAACCTACGAAGCCGCAACCTCCTGTAATTAATATTTTCATGCTTCCATGTAACGGTTGTAGATGTCAACAAAAACATCTTCCAATGATTTCGTAATGTCCCAATTTGGGTAATGCGCTTTCATTTTGCGCAAATCACTGTAATAGCAAATGTGGTCACCGATGCGGTTTTGGTCCACATATTTATATTTCATGGGCTTACCAGAAATTTTTGCGATCAAGTCAAATGCTTCTAAAATTGAAACTGAATTGTCTTTTCCTCCACCGATGTTGTACACCTCAGCTACGCGTGGCGCTTGGATGAATTCCTCGATGAAACGAGCTACATCGTATGAGTGAATGTTATCACGAACTTGCTTTCCTTTATATCCAAAAACGCTGTATTCACGTTCTTCAATGTTACATTTGATCAAATAGCTCAAGAAGCCATGCAATTCAACACCCGCGTGATTGGGTCCTGTTAGGCAACCTCCACGTAAACAAGCAGTTGGCATATTGAAATAACGGCCGTATTCTTGTACAGAAATATCCGCTGAAACCTTGGATGCGCCAAACAAGGAGTGTTTCGATTGGTCAATGCTGAAATGTTCAGCAATTCCATGTTCGTACGCCGCGTCATCGTAATCAAAGCGAGTTTCTAACTCCTTCATTTTGATGTTGTTAGGCGCGTCTCCGTAAACTTTATTTGTCGATAAATGTACGAAAGGCACCTCAGTCGAATAGCGACGAAGGGATTCTAATAGATTGAATGTACCTACGGCGTTTGTGTCAAAATCCTCGAAGGGTATCGATGCAGCGCGGTCATGGCTCGGTTGAGCTGCCGTATGAACAATTGCATCAGGTTTGATTTGTGGAATGATGTCTAAAATGGCTTGACGATCACGAATATCAATGTTCGTGTACAATTTGTATTGACTGCCATATTTTGCCAATCGGTCTTTGTTGGAAGAATTATCTCCTTGTAGGCCAAAGAAAATAGCACGCTGATTGTTGTCAATCCCGTGTACTTCCCATCCTTTTTCTAAGAAATATTCACTTACTTCAGAGCCAATAAGACCCATCGAACCTGTTACGATTAATTTTTTAGACATCTCAAATTTATTTAAAAGACAAAGTTAACAAAAATGTCAATTTTTACCATCTATTGTGCCATATCTAATATGCGCAATTGCAGTTTTCGGTCACCTCTGAATTCATTAATATCCAAATGATAAACGATTTTGATAGGTATTTGCTTCTCATAGGCATCCACCAATCCTTCATAATAATCTCCTCGAATTCCAAATCCTACGGCTTCCCAAGCCTGTCCTCCCGGTTGATCTGAAATGACAATTTTCAAATGTTCCTCTTTCATGATTAAGGGTGCTCGGCAAAGGTAAACTTGGCTGCTTAGGAAATTCGGGAGCATGTTGGCAGGACCATAAGGAGATAGCCTACACAGCAGATTATCATAAAATTGTAGACTCAAAGCTTGCAAAGGAATTTCCATGTCGACTGTTAAATCTGCTTTTTGTTCACCTTCAGGGGTTCCTGCTTTAACCAAACTTTCGAATCGTTCGATGAATGCGGGTAATGCTTCTTTGGTCAAATGTAAACCTGCGGCATGAGTATGGCCTCCAAATTGTGCCAACAAATCCGCACATTGTTCGAGTGCATGATGTATGTCAAATCCCTTAACGGATCGTGCAGATCCCACGACTTGACCATGTGATTCGGTTAAAATGATAGTGGGGCGGTAGTAATATTCTTGAATTTTACTAGCTACAATTCCCACGACGCCTTTGTGCCATCCCGACTGAAAAAGCACGGTGCTATTCGCGTTTTGTAGAAAATCATTTCCTTCAAATAATTGTAGGGCTTGTTGGACAATCTCTTTTTCCACCACCCGTCTATCCAAATTTTGTTGGATGACCGCTTCTGCCATCATACCTGCTTCTGTTTCGTCTACCGCTAATAGCAATTTAACGGCACCATGGGCGTGATCCATGCGACCGGCGGCATTGATGATGGGCGAGATGGAAAAAACGATATCCGAAATTTGAATCGGGGCTTTTTTGTTGGCTTTTTGCAATAAATAGCCCAACCCGGGACTAGGGTTCGTGCCTAATTTTTGTAAGCCGAAATAGGCTAGAACCCGATTTTCATCAATAATTGGAACCATATCGGCCGCAATGGATGCGGCCAATAAATCGATTCGATCCATCAGAGGGTCCATGTCCAAATCATTTTCCTGGATGAATCCTTGTAATAATTTGAATCCTACGCCACAGCCGGTGAGCTCTTTGAAGGGATATCCGCAATCTTTGCGTTTGGGATCGAGGACAGCGTATGCTTCTGGTAGGGTTGCTTCAGGAAGGTGATGGTCACAAACGATAAAATCGATTCCGTTTTCGTTGCACCATTGCACGCGTTCATGGGCTTTGATGCCGCAGTCTAATGAAATAATTAAGGTGTAACTATTGTCGGCGGCATATTGAACCCCGGCTTGGGAAACTCCATATCCTTCTGCATAGCGATCAGGAATGTAATAATCGCAATCGGCACCTAATTCCAAAGTTAAGTAGCTGTAGACCAATGCGACCGATGTGGTTCCGTCGACGTCATAATCGCCGTAGATTAGGATTTTTTCGCCGGTTTCGAGTGCTTGGTTAAGTCTTGCCACGGCCTTATCCATGTCTTTCATGAGAAAGGGGTCATTTAATTGTTCCCAGGTAGGGACCATAAATGTTTTTGCTGCTGCTAAGGTGTTGAGCTTGCGTGAAACGAGCAAGCGTAAAAAGTAGGGATTGATGTTGGCTTGGAATTCATCTCCCAGCGCTTTTACCGCTTGGGGATTGGGTTCAGGGACATAGATCCAGTTTTTTTTCGCTTGCAACATGTTGGTTTTTTTTTGGCAATTTGCATTCGCGATTGTGCTAATGCAAGGATTAGGAAAGATTATCAGGAAACTTTTAGGACAATTTCGGAAATTAGGTGGGGGTAGACGCTGCCGGGGTCGCAGACCCCGGCAGCGTCACACCGCTCAATGCTGAATCCCCTCACGCTTCACCACCTTATAAAAGGTCAATAGCACGACGTAAACGTCGAAAATGAGTGATTTTTTATCAAGATATTCATAATCTAGTTGCACCTTTTTTTCTAGAGGGATCTCATCCCGACCGTTCACTTGGGCCCAACCGGTTAGGCCGGGTTTCAAGACCTGAATTCCTTTGGTGGTACGCGCATCGATTAAATCTTGTTGGTTCGATAAGGCTGGTCGGGGACCTACCACCGACATATCTCCACGGAGAATACACCACAATTGAGGCAATTCGTCAAGACTACTTTTGCGTAAAAAAGATCCAATGGGCGTTAAATAAGCATCTGGATTCCCTAATAAGTGCGTAGGTAACACGGGAGTTTCCACCTGCATCGTGCGGAACTTTGGCATATCGAATAATACATTTTCCTTGCCCACGCGTTTTGACCAATATAACATGGGACCTTTGGAACTGAGCCAAACGGCGATTGCGACGAGCGCCATGGGGATTGCAAAAATGATACCCGCTACGAATACAACGATTAAATCAAAAAGTCTTTTCATGCACCGAGTATCGCCTGATTTAAATCTTCCCACAAATCTTCCACATGTTCCAAACCGATGGATAATCGCAATAGATTCCCGGGTGTTTTGCTTTCAGGTCCCTCAATAGATCTGCGATGTTCCACTAAACTTTCCACACCACCCAGGCTGGTTGCTTGTTGGAATAATTGCAAGCGATTCGCAACCTTTCTTGCCTTTGCTTCATCGCCTTTGATCTGTATGGAAATCATCCCACTTTGGCCATTGGGCATTTGTTTAATCGCCAAATCGTAATTGGGATTCGAGGGCAATCCTGGATAATGTACTTGTTCAATGCCGGGGTGTTTTTCCAAATGTGTCGCTAATTCCAACGCATTTTTGCTGTGTTCCCGCATGCGCAAGGGCAATGTTTTAAGTCCACGGGCTAGTAAATAGCAATCCAATGGATTTTGCGTGGCACCCATCAAAATTTGAACGCGTTTAACGCGCTCCGACCACGCAGAAGCTTCCTTGAATATCACTGCTCCTCCTAATACATCTGAATGTCCGCCGATGTATTTCGTGGTTGCGTGCATTACGATGTCTGCGCCAAATTGAATCGGATTCTGTAAAATGGGGCTTGTTAATGTGTTATCAACCCCCACTAAAATATTGTGGGCATGCGCAATCTTACAAATTGCCTCAATGTCACTTAACGTCAACAATGGGTTTGCTGGTGTTTCCACCCAAATTAATTTCGTTTCGGGTTGGATGGCCGCTTCAATCGCCGCTAAATTGGTCATGTCCACTTGCGAAACCTGCAAGCCCCAAGGGCCCATGATTTCTTCGGCTAATTTATAGCTGGCATAATAGCCTACGTTGGGCATTAACACGTGGTCGCCTGATTTCATGCATTGGAAAACAGCCGAAACGGCAGCAAGTCCTGAGCCGAAAACAAAGGCAATTTTCCCTCCCTCTAACTGGGCGAGTCCTTTTTCTAGCGCATCGCGATTCGGATTTGAATTGCGGGAATACATATGCCCTTTGGGATAAGAACCATCTTCGGAGCGCTCAAATGTCGTAGTTAAAAATACGGGTGGCGCGATCGAAGCGGCCGTTTCATCCTGCAAATGGGTTGCATGGATGGCAAGGGTTTCTTTTCTCATGCTTATTTCTTTTTCAACTCAAAATTCTTGCCGAGATATAGTCGTCTAACTTGCTCATCATCAGCGAGTTCTTGCGGCGTTCCTGCTTTTAAGATTTTTCCTTCAAAAAGCAGATAGGCACGATCTGTGATAGATAAAGTTTCATCAACGTTGTGGTCTGTGATTAGAATACCAATGTTGCGGTATTTTAATTTGGCCACAATACTTTGGATTTCCTCTACTGCAATCGGGTCTACACCGGCGAAAGGCTCATCCAGTAGGATGAATTTAGGGTCAACGGCCAATGCGCGCGCGATTTCGGTTCTACGACGTTCGCCACCCGATAGCACTTGGCCTAAGCTTTTACGCACATGGGTTAATGAAAATTCTTCTAATAAGCTCTCTGTTTTTTCTTTTTGTTCGGCTTTGGATAAATCCGTTAGTTCGAGCACGGCTAAGATGTTTTCCTCCACGGTCAAGGTGCGGAAAACAGACGCTTCCTGCGCTAAATAGCCTACACCCAAGCGCGCGCGCTTATACATAGGTAAGTCTGTCACGTCAAGATCATCTAAAAAAACTTTACCTTCATTGGGCTTTACGAGGCCTGTGGCAATGTAAAAAGAAGTTGTTTTCCCGGCACCGTTTGGGCCTAATAATCCAACAATTTCCCCCTGGGCTACTTGGTAGGAAATATGGTCATTAACCATGCGTTGGCCGTATTTTTTTACCAGATTTTCGGTTCGTAGGATCATAGCATTTGCCCTTCAATTCAGGCAGAATTTAAAATTACAAAATCCCGATGAGAAATTAAGGTAAGCGATATTTTATTCCAACCAAGCCGCCTAAGGTATTAGGAGATCTCTCACCTTGGTCACCAGCTATATTTGCATGTGCTGTGAATGATGATGAAATAGTTTTTTCTAAATTTATTCCCCAAGCGAGTTGAGGAATAAAATCATCTGCCTGTAGCCGAGGTTTTAAATGGTTTCTAGGAGCTGCATAGTAAGACTGAGAAAATCGAAGGTGATAGTTTACATCGCCAGGGAGCACCCCTTTAATTCCAGCGTAATAGGATTTTACCGCATTCAATGTAAAATAATTCCCACCTCCTTGGCTACTCTCTCGGTCAATGATAATTAGCGGGGAGCCAATTCCTTTACCCATATATTGCCATCCGCCACGGGTATTATTGTAATAGTTTTCTATTTCTACCAAATGGGGATCTCTTATTTTAAATAATTGCGCAAAACCGGAAATGAAATTGCCTTGATTAGCCGTGTAAAGGTATTCTACTGTAATGGCATTTATCAATCTGTGTTTTTTTAGTTTAACAGAAAGGCCAACTAGGCCGTCGTTGAATTGCGCCAATGACAATGCCCTTCCTGTTTCGTAGGCTGTTTGTTTGTAAAGTAAAACTTCACCCCACTGTGGTTGGTATTTAATAGCCATATCAAATGAACCAAGATGATTTCCATAAAATCCATTGGTGTCATCCCAGGTAGAATTCGTATCTATTTTGACAACATTTCTATCTTTCAATAATGTTACTACATAGAAATAGGTATTTAGGCCACCTGGGTATGTGTCAAAAATCCCCCCCGTTTTAACCTTGCTTTCTCCTCCCCAGGTTGCATTGTGGTTTAAGCCACCAAATAGTGAGAATAGACTATTGGGTTTTCCAATCCGCCCATAAAGTGTTTTTTGATGTAAATAGCTGTTAATGACAGAGCCTTGATTGTCGAGCCAACCATGCGAGTAGGTCATGTGAACCCCAATCCAATCATTGAAAAAATTAATATAGTCTCGAGTTCCAAATTGAATTTTAGGTGTAGGGATTGCATTACCTGACCAGGCATAGAAACCACTTGTATTGCTTGTGTCGCCGATACCGTAAACTTCTTTTCTGCGACCTGCCCATAGTTCCCATTTTTTGAAACGACCACTGACATAAGCTTGTGTCAGCATGAGGTCATTTGCTTTGCCACCCCAAGCCGTCGCTTCAATACCATATTTCCAACCTAAATTATTTTTTAGATTATCTGTTTTCTCATGTTTAATAATTCCTACAACTGTATTTGCCTGTAAGGGCATTTGGCCATATTGAAGGCTTCTTTGCCATAAGGGCAAATTACCAGAAGCTGCAAAGCTTCCACGAATTTCAACCTGAGTTTTAAAGGTGGAATCTTTCACAAGTGGCTTGTGTAAGAAGAGGGATGAGAAAATTAATAGCGTCAACATAGTTATGCAAATAACCTATTATTGGTCAATCTTGCAACTAATTTTATTATGTGGTAAAGCGCATGGGACAGTTTTTTTCTTTCTTTTTTAATCGAATATTGTGAATAATTAAAATTAGTTCTATTTTTGCAGTCCCATAACGAATGGGACAACGAGGTGGATTAGCTCAGTTGGTAGAGCATCGGACTGAAAATCCGTGTGTCCCCGGTTCGAGTCCGGGATCTACCACCACGTTAAAAACAACAAAGCCCTTCTTGCATATGCAGGATGGGCTTTGTTGTTTATCGGAAGTTTAAGAATTATTCCGCCGTTATAAAAAGTGACTGAGCGATTAAGGTAAGTGGTGTTTTTTCTAAAATGTCCCCCAATATAATAAGCGGTTTTATTAAACGATCTGATGTATTCGGTAAAAGGAAATCCTTGATTTCAACTTGTATATTCTTGAATCCAGCGCTTTTGCATTTTTCTTTTATAAAGCCGCGCGTGAAAGCCATTTCGTCGGGTTCTAAGAATGTTTTTTCGCGTAGGTAGGGGATAGAAAAAATTGCTGCAACATAAGGATTATATAAATTAGGTTCAATGAATACGATTTTCCCATTTGGCTTTAATAATTTTTTCAAATTGATTAATGATTCTTCAAGATTATAATAGAGATGGTGTAAGATGCCATTCCCTACGATGTAATCAAATTTTTCATTATTTAGCGATTGATTTATTACCTGCTGGTCATTAAAGTTAGCCTTTACATAAGTTAGGTTGGGTGACGTATATTTTTCAGAGGCCATTTGAAGGAATTTTTCAGATAAGTCGAGCCCCGTACCTTTGCAATTTGTTTTTTCAACAATATAGGCAATCCCTTCTCCTGTTCCACAGCCAATTTCTAAGACAGAAAGATTTGGTTTGCTCACATCCATTTTGGATATCATGTAGTCAAATCTTCTATTCTTACGAATGCGAGATGCTGTGCTATCATTGAAAATTTGATTATATCCTCTTTCGTCTTTAATTGAAGTCATGATTTATGTATTTTGGCTTAACTTGGGTTAAGGAAATATGCTTCCTATTTATTCTTACAAAGATTGAAAAATAAATTTCAAAATATGGATGTTCTAATTTGAACAGTAAAAATTTAGACACTTTGTGCATAGTTTTTTGAAGAATAAAAGTAGGTTATAACAAAGTAGGGCTAGTAATGGAAAATAAACAGCCGTTAAATAAATAGTTGGGTTTTCAACATAGAATTTAAGGGTCATTTGCGTAATTCCACAAGCAGATTAACAGGTAAAATCATTAAGTTTGTAACTTATATTATGACTATTATTCTAGCATGAAGCAATTAGATTTAAGACGCAGGCTGTTGAAATTATATTTTGATGCAAAATGTGGCCATATCGCTTGTTCGCTAAGCTGTTTGGATTTATTGATCGCTTTATTTGGTCAAAAAAAGGAGGATGAGCGTGTTATTCTATCTAAAGGTCACGCGGCTGGAGCACTATATGTGATGTTGAATCATATAGGTGAGATTTCAGACAACATGTTGACAACATTTTACCAAAATGGCACTAAACTCTCCGCCCACCCTTCCGCAAATTCTTTTACGAATATTCCATTTGCGCTAGGTTCATTGGGGCACGGATTCCCAATTGCCTCCGGAATGGCTAAAGCCAAAAAAATTAATCGAGATTCCGACTTTGTTTATGTGTTAATGTCGGATGGAGAGACTAATGAAGGAACAACTTGGGAAGCAGCACATTTCGCTGTTGCTAATCGATTAGATAATTTGATCGTAATCATTGATCGAAACCGATTGCAAGGTTTTGGTGGAACAGACAGTGTTTTAGGGGATACCGCGGCGGTTGAAAAATGGCAAGCCATCGGATTCGATGTACAAGAAGTAGATGGCCATGACTTAAAGGCACTAGAAAAAAGTATTCAGCGATGTAAGCAAGAAAATTTAGGTTCGCCACACGTAATTATTGCGAACACAATTAAAGGGAAAGGCGTTGATTACATGGAAAATAAAATGGAATGGCATTATTTGCCGATGAACGAGGAGCAATATGAAAATGCAATTTTATCACTAGAAAAGGTATATTATGCGTAAAGAATTTGCTGCTAAAATTGGCCAACTTTTTGAATCGGATGATAAACTCGTTTTTTTGACAGGCGATTTAGGTTATAACGCGTTAGAGGAAATTCAAGCGAAGTATTCAGATCGATTTATCAACGCAGGGGTTGCAGAACAAAATATGGTTGGATTAGCTTCAGGCTTAGCCTATGAAGGTCATCCAAGTTTCGTATATAGTATTGCGCCATTTGCAGTTTATCGTACTTTGGAGCAAATTCGGTTGGATGTTTGTATACATAATCACGCTGTTTGCATCGTTGGGAACGGAGGCGGTTATGGATATGGTATCATGGGCGCGACGCATCATGCCAATGAAGACCTTGCTTGTTTAAGTCCACTTCCCAACATGATTTGTTGGGTTCCTGCATTCTCGGAAGATGTAGAATATTGTTTAGATCAAATTGTAACACGGAAAGGTCCGGCCTATTTACGATTGGGTTTGGGTGTTTCTTATCCTCAGCCGATAAAAATTGGGTTAATCAATCAAGTCGTAAAATCAACTAAAAAGCCAAGGTTAACAATAATTACGCAAGGTCCCGTTGTTAAAAATGCCATCAAAGCATTAGCAGGCATTGAGGATGTTGACTTATTTTCTATGTTGACTTTACCAATTTTTGATTTGACGCCAGCACTAAAAAATAGTATTGAATCAACTCAAAATGTATTAGTCATTGAGGAACATACGGAACGTGGAGGGCTTGCAGAACATTTATTAATGCGATTAACACGCGAAAAATTAAGGCTGAATCAATTTGAAGCGTTTAATGCAAAAGGATATCCTTCAAAAACGTATGGCAGTCAAGATTTTCATTGGAAAGAATCTGGGTTGGATGTTGAAAGTATTCAAAATTATCTAGTAAACAATTAACACAAATTACATTGAGTATAGAAAGCGACATATTACAACTGGAAGGCCCTATTTTTGTTTTTGGTGCCAGTGGCTTTATCGGAGCCAATGTAGTTGAGACATTACGTACTTATCGTTCTGATGTTTATGCAATCTCCCACAATCCGAAGTCGGCCTGGAGATTGAAATTAATGCAAGTTGATGATGCACATCTTTTATATTGCGATATTAATTACAGGAGTTCTATTGAAACAATTTTTGAGTTATATCAACCCAAAACTGTTTTTAATTTATCAGCCTATGGCGCTTATTCAAAACAAACGAACCACGCATTAACTTATCAAACCAATTTTATAGGTACATTAAACATATTAGACGCCTGCCAAAATATTCGCGCTTACATTCATGCAGGCAGTAGTTCGGAATATGGGCTAAACTGTACAAATCCCGATGAGGAAAGTGCACTTATTCCAAATTCACATTATGCCGTTTCCAAAATTTCTAGTTCCTATTTAATTAACTATTACGGTAAATTTTTAAAAGTACCCTGCTTGAATTTCCGTCTTTATTCGATTTATGGTCCTTGGGAGGAACCAGATCGTTTAGTGCCTAGGATTGTCGAGCTCGGGAGAAAGGGTGAATATCCCCCTTTAGTTAGCCCTGAAACAACCCGAGATTTTGTTTATGTACTTGATTGTGTACATGCGTTTATAAAGGCGGCCCTAAATGTTAACGCAACAATTGCAGGAAATTCTTATAATATTGGTTCGGGAATTAAAACCACTTTATTGGAGTTGACTGAAATTGCTCAAGAACAGTTTGGAATAGCAGACAAACCCAATTGGGGAAATATGGAAGCCCGAAATTGGGACACAAAAGAATGGGTAGGGAATCATACGCGGGCATTAAAAGATTTCGGTTGGAAACCAAAAATCGCGCTAAGAGAGGGTATTTCAAAATATGCTGATTGGCAAGTGAAAAACCAATATGAGCAAGCCATTTTACCTGCATTTCATGAACCACAAAAATTATTGACGATATCAGCTATCATTGCTTGTTATAAAGATGCTCAAGCAATTCCTGATATGTATAATCGATTAATAAAGACCTACAGCAAGATTGGTTGTAATTACGAAATTATATTTGTTAACGATAATTCGCCAGACAACACCCAACAAGTATTGGAGGAAATTTGTGCCAAAGATGCCAACGTAATTGCTATTAAGCATTCTCGTAATTTTGGTTCTCAGGCTGCATTTTCTAGTGGTATGGAGATTTCAACGGGAGATGCTGTCGTATTGATGGATGGGGATTTACAAGATCCTCCTGAGCTAATCGAAGATTTTGTAGTTCAATGGCGTGCGGGATACGAAGTTGTATTCGGAAGGAGAATTAAGCGCGAGGCTTCAATATTTATGAATTTTGCCTACAAAGCATTTTATAAAGTTTTTAGCCGCATGTCCTACATAGCAATTCCTAAAGATGCAGGAGATTTCTCACTGATTGATCGTAAAGTTGTAGAACATCTGATTGCTTTACCTGAAAAGGAGCAGTTTTTAAGGGGCCTTCGAGCATGGCTAGGATTCAAACAAATTGGTGTTGATTATGTCCGGCCTGAGCGTGCATATGGAGTGACAACAAACAATATTTGGAAAAATATATGGTGGGCTAAAAAAGGGATTTTTTCATTTAGTTATGCTCCATTGGAAATCATGAGCTATGGTGGCATGGGATTGACAATTTTATCCATTTTCGCGATTGGTATTCAAACGTTTATGAAATTCGTTCACCCAGATATTCCGCATGGAATTTCAACCATTATTGTGTTGATTTTGTTTTTTGGAGGAATCCAATTATTGGCGATGTCTATCATCGGGGAATATTTAGCAAAAGTTCTGGACGAGTCTAAAAATAGACCAAAATTTATTCGTGATACTGTTATTTTAAAGGGTAAGAAAATTGAAAAAAATTCGGAATTGAATCGCTTGATTCACTAAAATAATTCCCATGTTTAAAAAGTTTACAGTATCGCTTCCGTATATATGGTTTGGATTCGCCATTCTTTTATTGTTCGGCGTTAGGCTAATTTCCTTTAATTACAATGTCCTCAATCATGATGAGTTAGAATGGCTCTATGGGATACATCGAACGCAAATAGATCCTCGCCCATTTGTTGGCTTTGAAGCGCATACGTCTGGACCGGTATCCGTTTATTTTTTGTCCCTAATCAATCTTTTTGTTTCTGAGCCCCAAACGATTCATTTGCGGTTTTTTTGCTTTTTTTTCTTGCTTGTCCCCACGATGGCGTTATTGTTTTGGGGCAAAAGAAATTATTTAAATTTCGCAGGTCTTGCATTTTTTACGACCTTATTATCCATTAATTTCCAACAATTTGAATGGTACTTCGAGGATTTATTTTGCTATAATACTGAATTCCAAATTCTGTTTTTTACGGCATTGCTATACAATTTATTGGTATTTAACCCGAGTAGAATAACGGTATTGGCCTTCTCACTTATTCTTATTCTATTCCTTTTTGTTAAAATTCAAGTTGTTTTTTTAGTGCTATTTTTGGCCTAACCATGTTGGTAAAACTGGCTTTAATGCGTGCATACAATCTACTTTTTCTATACGTAGGTTTTGTGCTTTTTTTGCTAGCTACAATTTTTACTTATTTATCGGTAACCAACACGCTATCTGAGGCTATTTATATTTATGTCGAAAAAAATATAATGTATCAGTCGAATATTTCAGGTGAGCAAATTGATTGGTTCCTTGTTGCTAAAAGAATAATTAGTAGCTTTTTTCATCAATTTCGATATAACTCACTTGCTTTAGTTGCTAGCACATTAACACTATTATTTATTTTTGTTAAGCGCCTCAAGCTCAGCAAAATTTCATCATATTTTTTTACTAGCCGCTTATTTCTGAGTGCTTGTCTATTTTTTGTGAGCCTTTTTACGATTTTATTTTCAAAAAATAATTTTGGCCATTATTTTATTGTTGCGTTTTTCCCAATGGCCATATTTTTTTCAGAATTATATTATTGTATTTCGAAAGAACTATCATCGAAATGGAAATCTTTTTACTCCATTGGGATTTTTATGTGCTTTCTAGTAGGCTTTAACTATAACTATTTAGGGAAATCTATTCATTTATTAATTGCTAAACCAATAGAGCGTCCCAAATATAAATTAGGTTATCCCAAAGGTTATCAACTTGATAATCATTTGGCGGAATGGTTGAATTCACATCATATTAATAGTAAAAACACAATCCTATACTTAGGGTGGTTTAATGCACAAATGGTGTATTATGAGTTAGGTAGATCATATGACCCAGTCTATCGTTCAGCCAATTTCTTTTGGTATAGGTTGACCTATGAAAATAAAAATTGGGAGTTTTTTAATCACGAAGAAGCTAATCTAATGGAAGATTTGAGAAAAACGCCTCCATTTTATATTGTCGATTCTGAAGCTTTATTAAGCAAAATTAAAAATACGGAATTCACCCAATATGTTGATGCAAATTATTTTGTAGCACAAAATGCTCCTGGATTTAAGATATACCAAAGAAAAAATTAGCGGTATTTTAATATGCAGTATATAGCACGGAATCCATCGCGCCAGCCGATTTTCTTTCCTTCTTCAAATGTTCTGCCAAAATAGCTGATGCCAACTTCATAAATTCGAATTCCTTTAATTCGCGCGACTTTAGAAGTTACTTCTGGTTCAAACCCGAATCGTTTTTCTTTCAAATCCAATGACTGTATAATCTCTCTGCGGAATACCTTGTAGCAGGTTTCCATGTCGGTCAAGTTTAAATTTGTCATTGCATTGCTCAAGAATGTTAGAATCTTGTTTCCGATACTATGCCAAAAAAATAAGATTCGATGCGGCTTACCTCCAATAAATCGGCTGCCATAAACAACATCTGCAAAATTATCTAAAATTGGTTTTACTAAGATATTATATTCTTGTGGGTCATATTCCAAATCCGCATCTTGAATCACGACAATATCACCTGTAGCATGTTTAATTCCCGTGTGTAAAGCGGCGCCCTTCCCTTGGTTTTTATTATGTTGAATCAATTGAATTTTTTGATGTGCATGACTTTGCGAGTATGCTTGCAATCGTTCAACGGTATTATCAGAACTACAATCATCTACCACGATTATTTCCTTTTCTAGGTTTTGAATGACCTTTACAGCATCAATCTTTTCTAATATTAAATGGATCGTAGGGCCTTCATTATAGGCAGGAATGACAATGGATAGTTTCTTGAAAGTCATAAATGAGCAGTGTTCAAGTTGTAAAGCATCGCAATATAGGGAAAAAACCGCTATTCTGAGTCATTAAATTAGTTTTCGGACAGGAAGGCTTTCGTATTTTGTTCAACAGCTAAAAAATAGCAAAGTAAAAAGCTAGGATAGATTTGGTGCATGAGTCGGTAAAACGAAGTACTCAAATGCCAAGCTAAATCCTTGGGTGTAATGACATAAATCCCCATATAAATGCCGAACATGAGCACAATTAATATTCCAATTAATAGAATGATTGGGGACATTTTTTTGATTAAAAAGATACCCAAAATGATTAATCCTGGGATAAATGGAAAATCATTTAAAATTGTTTTTTTAAAGTACTGTAAGATTAATTCGTAACGATCCCATGAACCGAGTTTTGAAAAAATACTAGTATTTGACTCGCTTACCATGTCGTTAGTTGGGCTCCAAGTAATTTTAAACATGACTAAAACCAGGAGTACGGGACTGCAACTAATCAAATATCTAAAACACGCTTTTCGTTCATTTTTTAATGCAATAAGCGCGATTCCGCTTGCCAAAATAAAAAACAATAATCCTTCATTTTTAATCCAGCCACAAGTAGTTACAAGCAAACCTAAAACCCATGCCAATTGCGGATATTTGGGAAGTTGGCTAATCAAATAAACAGCCATCAAAATGAAAAAAGCAAGCCATGTATCTGCATATTGTGATGCAGCTTGCTCAATAAAGTGATGGTCGAAAAGAATAATAAACGCAGCAATAACTCCAATGAATTTGTTGTTGAAGGCGAAAAACAAGATTGAAATTACTCCGATAAGTGGTATCACTCCGAGTACCACGGGTACAATGTAATTTATTTCATTTAAAGCTTTCCATCCCATGGCTATGAGAGATGGTAAAAATAAAGGATAATCGGGATGCGACCATGCGAGGGGGTGTTGAAACATATCATGCCAATGATTATTGTCTGCCAAAAACTTGGCATGTAAATTCCAAATTGCTACGGCATCCCACCCGCCCCAAGGAATTACATATTTTTGGTAATAGATAATCGCAAGACTAATTAGGATAACCCAAAGTATGGAATGACTATTTGGAAATTGAATTGAAAAGCTAAATTCTTTGCGTATTCTTATCAAATAGGATAAGAATAAAACAAATGCTATTGATAATCCCCAAAGAAAATCAATTTGAGTCCAGATAAAAATGAAATATAAACAGGATAATAGCACCATCGTTATAGATGCTGAAATGATCATACGAATTGTCAGCGGAATGCCTCCAATTTGTTTTTCCCAAAACAAAACACTTACTAAAAAAGTCAGAATCAATAATAGGGTCATCTTTGACGAATTAATAAATAAGATTTGACATTTTCAGATTGTGCTGAATCAATGATTTGATATGCCAAGCGATGAGGATTAAATAGGGTGTCTCTTTTGGTGCGATCAATGACAAACAATGCCGTATCTTCTTTCCCAAATTTTACCAGAACGTGTGGGGCCACAACTAACTGCGTACTAAAATATAGTCCATCTTCGATTGTATTTGAATAATAAGCCAATTTGGTTGGGTGCTTTAATTTGCCCAATACCGACTTAACAGATTTTTCGATGGGATTTAAAGGAATGGATTTATTCGCTAGTTGGGTGAAATTTCTAAGAGCCGTTGCAATGAGAATAATTGCAATTGTAGTAAGTAAAATTTTTTTCATCTGCCGCTCTTGCTATGCTAATTTAACGTCAAAAATAAACTTTTCATCCAAATATGTTTCTCTCCTACGAGAAAATTACTGGAAATGACTATTTTTACTACCTACGCTAAACCTATGAATAATACTATCTCAAGAAGATCCCTGCTAAAAGCCTCCGGCATCGCAGCGGGCATGTCCACCCTTTCACTGGATTCCCCAGTAATGGCCAAAAAATCATACAAACCTGAACTTTGCCTGAACATGAGCACCATCATGGGTCAAAAGTTGGGTTATATCCGCGAAATCGAAATTGCTGCAGCAGCGGGTTTTCGCTCCTGTGAGATTTGGATGCCCACGCTGGAAGCCTATCTAAAATCAGGTGGAACCTTAAAAGAAGCCCGGAAACGTGCGGATGATTTGGGCATGAAAATCCAAAATGCCATTGGTTTCGCGCAATGGATTGTCGACGACGAAAAAGTCCGTGCCCAAGGCCTTGAACAAATGAAACGCGAAATGGATATGTTGGCCCAGCTCGGCTGTCCGCGCACCGCGGCCCCTCCCATGGGTGCCACAAAAGAAGCAGGGTTGGATTTGCATAGAGCCGCGGAACGTTATCGGGTTATCTTGGAATTAGGGGCTCAAATGGGCGTTAAACCAATTCTCGAAATGTGGGGCCACTCCAAAAACCTAAGCAAAGTTTCCGAGGTACTTTTCGTCGCGGCTGAAGCTGGTCACCCTGATGCTCGATTATTACTCGATGTTTTCCATATTTATAAAGGCGAATCTTCCGTGGATGCCTTGCATCTCGTAGGGCTTGATGCCGTCGATGTATTCCACGTGAATGATTATGTCAAATCGATTGCTCCAGGTCAAATCACGGATGCCGATCGCATTTATGCCGGTGATGGAGAAGCTCCCATCTCAAAAATTTTGCAAATCCTTCAACCCGAAGTGATTTCCCTAGAATTATTCAATAAAACACTTTACACACAAGATCCACTAACCGTCGCCAAAAATGGCCTCGCGAAAATGCAACGTATAGTCTTATAGGTGGGTGGTGACCCTGCCGGGGTCAACGACCCCGGCAGGGTTATAAAAAAATAAAATATTCACAGCAAAACCTAGCAAAAAACTGATGAAAAATATCTGCTTCTTGATTCTTTTAAGCACACCGCTGTTTGCACAGAAAAATCTTAAACTTTGGTATGATAAACCGGCCAATTATTTCGAAGAAACCCTCGTCCTAGGGAATGGTACTCAGGGGGCAACGGTCTTTGGCGGAACAAAAACCGAACAGATTTACCTCAATGACCTCACGCTCTGGTCCGGCGAACCCATGAACCCACGCATGAATCCCGAGGCTTATAAACACTTGCCCGCCGTGCGTGAAGCCCTCAAAGCCGAAAACTACCGTGCTGCAGATTCACTCGTTAAAAAAATTCAAGGCAAATTCTCCGAATCCTATGCGCCTTTAGGTACGATGTACCTGGATTTCCCAACAAAAACGATCTCGCAATATTACCGCGAACTCGACCTCAATCAAGCCATCGCTAAAGTCCAATACCGCGCGGACGGCAATCTCATAAAACGACAGTATTTCGTTTCGCATCCTGATAAAGTCTTTGCTATTCATATCAGCAGTGAACAAAAAGGTGCTTTGTCTTTCGCGATTCGGATGGATTCTAAATTGAAATTCCAAATCCACTCCACGACCAATCATTTACACATGCAGGGAACAGCACCCGTCCGGGCTGATCCAAATTATGTCAGGAAAGAAGGAAATCCCATTATGTTTTTAGCCGATAAAGGCACGCGTTTTTCCACCGATATTTTATTGCAATCTACTGATGGGAAGGTTACGCGTACCGATTCATCCATCGTGTTGACAAACGGAACCGAAGCCGTCATCCTCGTTTCCATGGCCACAAGCTTTAATGGTTTCGAAAAAAGCCCTTCTCGCGAGGGGAAAAACGACGATTCACTCGCTCAAAAACAATTGCAAGACGCAAGTCTGATCCCTCTCAAATCACTTTATACGCGCCATTTGAAAGATTATCAGAAATTCTACCAACGCGTTTCGCTGACTTTGGGCGGGAAAGAAGCTCCTGAATTACCTACCGACGAGCGTTTACGCCGCTATGCAACGGGAGCGTCTGACCCTTATTTGGAAGCACTTTATTTTCAGTATGGCCGCTATTTATTAATCAGTAGTTCCCGTACACCGCGTGTTCCCGCGAACCTACAAGGGCTCTGGAATCCACACATCCGACCGCCTTGGAGCAGTAATTATACCATGAACATCAATGCTGAGGAAAATTACTGGTTGGCCGAAAACACCAACCTCTCCGAAATGCACCAGCCTTTCCTCGGCTTCCTTGAAAACCTTGAAAAAACAGGACGCATCAGCGCTCAAACCTTTTACAATGCACCCGGCTGGGTCACGCATCACAATTCCGACATCTGGGCGATGAGCAATCCTGTGGGTGATTTTGGGAATGGAGAGCCTAGTTGGGCCAACTGGCCGATGGGCGCCACTTGGGCATCTACGCATCTTTGGGAGCATTATCAGTTCACGCAGGACAAAGCATTCTTGCAAAATAAGGCCTACCCATTAATGAAAGGCGCGGCAGAATTTTGTTTGGCCTTTATGATTAAGGATGCCAAAGGAAACCTCATCACATCGCCGTCTACTTCTCCGGAGAACAAATTCATTACTCCTTCTGGGTATATCGGCTCAACGCTTTATGGCGGAACGGCGGATTTAGCCATGATCCGCGAACTGTTTTTAGATATTGTAGCTGCTCAAGAGGTCTTGCAAAATGACCCTCAATTCACAGCACAAGTGAAAGATGCCCTTTCGAAATTGTATCCTTATCAAATAGGCAAACTGGGCAATCTACAAGAATGGTACCACGATTGGCCGGATCAAGATCCCAAACACCGCCATCAAAGTCATTTGTACGGCTTATTCCCAGGTAACCATTTGACGGTGGAAGAAACGCCAGCTTTAACGAATGCCGCAAAGAAAACGTTGGAAATTAAAGGAGACGAAACAACGGGTTGGTCAAAAGGCTGGCGCATTAACCTTTGGGCCCGACTCAAAGATGGCGACCATGCCTACAAAATGTATCGCGAATTATTGAAATACGTGGAGCCCGACGGCGTGAAAATTAATTACCAACGCGGCGGTGGGACCTATCCGAATCTTTTTGACGCGCATCCTCCGTTCCAAATTGACGGAAATTTCGGAGGCGCCGCTGCCGTGGCTGAAATGCTCGTGCAGTCTACCGCAACCAAAATTTATTTGCTCCCTGCTTTACCGAAAGCTTGGGCATCCGGTGAAGTCAAAGGTCTGAAAACCCGCGGAGGCTACACGCTTAACATGACATGGGCAAACGGGAAAGTCCAAAACTACACCCTCGTTAAACCAGGAGGAGGCACCGTCGATGTATTCATCAATGGCGAATGGAAAAAAGTGAAATTATAAGCGCTTATTTCGCGTAAATCAACAGCCCTAACCCGAGGATGTAGAAAGCCAACATGAGCTTGAGCATTCCTTGGGTTTTGGCATCACTGCCTTCAAATTCTTTCCAAATATAAATCCCCCACAAAGCAGCAACGACCGTGGCGCCTTGACCGAGTCCATAGGAAATCGCCGTCCCCGCTTTTTCTGAGGCGATAATGCTGAAGGCCATACCTATAAACCAAATGGCGCCTCCCAGCATCCCCACGGCATGATCTTTAAGGCTACCTTGGAAATAATCCACAAAACCAACCGCATCTCCCTGAAATGGCCGGTACATCTGTAACGTATTAAACACTAAAGAACTCGCTAAAATCCCCACCGCAAAAAATACCAATGCCGTATACGGAGTTAATTTCCCCGCTTCCGGCATACTGAAATTAAGCACCATCGAGTTCGCGACATACTTATAAAACAAACCCATCATGCAGCCGCTGACCAACGCGATTAACAGTCCTTTGACCGACATGCCCGTCGAACTGCGTTTGCCATAAGCCCATGCATTCAAGATAATCGCCAAGGTGATCAGTCCCACGCCACCAAAAATAATTAATGGATTGCCATTTGGCTGATCTAAATAATTAACCAATACCCCAAGCACCAAAGCTATTCCAATCCCCACCGGAAATGCCACCGCCATTCCCGTGATGCCAATCGCGGCCACCAATAAAATATTAGCCGCATTGAATACCACACCGCCAATCAATGCGGATTGGATGTGTTCAGGCATTGCTTGTGCGACATCGGCTAAAAAACCGCGCCCCATTGTTCCTGCACTTCCTAAGGTGAATGCCAGCAGCAATGAAGCCAACAATATTCCCAAGGAATAATCCCAATAAAACAATTCAAATCGCCAGGTGGAGGTCGTTAATTTCTGCGTATTCGCCCAAGATCCCCAGCATAACATGGTTATGACGCAAAGAAAAACAGCTGTTGAATAGGTTTCAATGATGAACATATGCTTGTCGTTTATAAATTTCCTAATCGATAATTTTTCTGATCATTCACGCGAATGGCCTTCTCCTGATAAATCAAAATATCGGTCAATTTGCATTCATAACCCGCCGTTGGATTCACTAACTTCAATTTGACATCGTGTTTCCCATGGGCCAAATCGTATTTCCAGGTTACTTCATGTCGGCGTGTCGTAAAGGATACCGGCAATTTCACATGCTCCATCAACGCGCCATCAACCCAAACTTCAAGGTCAAAGGCATACGGATCCAAGGATGCCCATTTGGCCATTTCGCCCTTCACCACAAATCCTGTACCCTCAAATTGGAAGCTATATTCATCTTTCAACGGCTTGTTCACCCACAAGCGTTCCACCGGATACACATCCGTGAAACTCTGCTCGAAACGAACAGGTTTAGGGGCTTCGAGCGGAATTTGGATTAGATTGGCCCCCACTTTCCCACCGTGCATTTCAATGTTTTTTAAGGCATGGCGATAGCCGATTGTATAGACTTTGTTCAATGAGGTTGTTGTGTACTTGAAATCAATATCTTCCGCCTCCTTTAATCCCAGTTTCCAATAGGCTGGAATTTTGTCATAGCCAAGCATCGTTCCTAAAATCCCCGCAGCTGAGGAAGGATTGCAATCTGCATCCTGGCCACACCGCGTTGCGATTTCAACGGTCTTACCAAAATCGCCTTGGCCATATAATAAACCAATGACCACATAGGCCGAATTAACCGTCGCATCGATGTTGAAAGGTGCAAAAACACCGTCCGGGCAACCGATGTCGTCCGACCATTTATTTTGGACCTCGAGCCACGTTTTACGCCAGTCATTGGGGTATTGTTTATGCCAACGAATCACATCGGAGATGCATTTGTAATAATTGCTTTGTGCTGGAATGGTTTTTAATGCCTCATTGACAATCTTATTGATGTCATTATGAACAAAGGCCAAAGTATAGCAAGCACCTAAATAAACACCTCCGTAATAACCATCGCCGTAGTTCATGATGTGCCCGATTTGATCTGAGATTTGCGAAGCGGCATTGGGCATCGCAGGTGACATCAATCCCGCAAAGTCACATTCAATTTGGTAATCAATGCAATCCGCGTGCGGATTGTTCTTCCAATGTCCCGACGCAGGCGGCATGATTCCATTCAAGATATTGTATCGGCCGGCTTGATTCGCATGCCAAAGCGCATAGCCCGCTTGTGCATAAGCTTTCGCGTGCGAGGCGATCGGTGCTTGTAAACCCTCCCGTTCAAAAACTTCTACAAAAGTTAAATCCATGTACAAATCATCGTACAATCCCGGATTTTCGAGCATCGTTTTTTTCAAATAACCATCATACCAAGGCACCGGTTGGTAAGTGTTTATCATCGTTCCATTGTAACGGAACTCCATCGGCCCACCAAAAGTCACCCCGATGGTTTGGCCGGCCCAGCCGCCTTTGATTTTATTTTGCAAGGCAGCCGGGGTGATGTTGAATAGCTGCGTTTGCGCTAGTGTGACTAGGCTAAAAAGCAAAAATGTTACTAAACTGAAAAGCTTTTTCATCGTTTGGGTTGTAGGTTTTGATAGAGGTATTTTTTCATGATGCGGTCTATGAATCCGGCCGAATCGATGCTTGTTCCGATTTCCGCATTGGGTGTTTTCTCCGGTATTATGTGCGTGAAGCCTTTGTCATCCACGTCGATATGCACCTTTTCTGTTTGGAATAATGCCGGATAGGCTTCCATGCCGATGGCAACCGGGTCAAAAAGAGTAGGCGTTTCATTTCCCCAAAGCACATACAGTCCACTTAAGGCATTCGTTAACGGGGATTGTCGCTGGTTAATTTTATCACGATTGTTGCGGTCTAATTTCACCATCGCCGTCACATCCAAACCCGCATAAATGATGTTCGCACCTGAATGGACAAATTTCTTAGCCGCAGGTATATCGACCACAACATTCCATTCCGCATCGATCGGCGCTTTCGCCGAATAACCCAATCGGAAAGAACCAAACATGGCATAAATCGCTTTGGCCTTTTTCATCACCTGTGGATCTTGATCGATAATGTCCGCGAAATTCGTCACAGGGCCCACGGAAAAAATGATTACTTCTCCCGGATATTGCGTCAAGGTACTTCGAATAAATTCTGCGGCATCAGGTTCTTTTTGCTTCAAGGGACTTAAGCCAATCGTCTGCCGATATTGATTCGCGAAGACGGGGGCTACTTTCGGAGCAGGTTTAAAGCCCTCAGCCCAATAAAATTGCTCAGCAAACCAGTTGGCCCGTTCATTTTGGCTTGAAGTATTGCGCCCCTCGTACACTGGAATTTTGGCTTGACCGGTTTCTGCCAACAATTTTTGAGCCAGTCGCGCGCGGTCTTCTGTCCGACCGTAACAGGTCGTGATGCCCATAATTTCATAGCGATCCTGCATGGTAAGCAACAAACTCAGCGCATAGGCATCGTCAATGTCATCCCCCAAATCGCAATCAAAGATGACTTTTTGTTTTTGCTGACCGAAGACCTGCAGCGAAATGAACAAGAATAATATCAGTTTCTTCATGATAGTTCAGCTAATGAGGGCATGGATGCCTGAGCACCTGGCCGCGTGACAGAAATGGTTGCGGCAGCACAGGCAAAGGGAATCGCATCTTCCCAATTGGAATGATTACTTAAAGCAACGGCCAGTGCCCCATTGAAGCAATCGCCCGCTGCGGTTGTGTCTATGGCTTGCACTTGTTTTGTGGGGAAGAAGTTTTTGGTTTCCGCCGACTGGTAATAGGCACCTTGTGAACCCATGGTGATGAGCATGTGTGCTACGCCTTTGTTCAATAAAATCGTGGCGGCCTCTTGGGCTTTTCCTAAGGAATTCACCTCGATGCCTGTTAATAATTCCGTTTCGGTTTCGTTTGGCGTCAGCGCAAATAGGTAAGGATATATTTCATCGGGAATTTCGGCGGCTGGCGCGGGATTTAGGATGACTTTGACTCCTTTGTTATGTGCTTTTTTAATCGTGTGCCAAACCGTTTCGAGCGGTATTTCCAATTGGATCAACAAGATATCACCAACTTGAAAAAGTGCGTCTGCTTGTTCAATATCGACGATACCAAGGTTCCCATTCGCTCCAGAAGCCACGGTAATACTGTTTTCGCCTTGTGCATCCACATTAATTAAGGCTACTCCCGAAGGTAAATTAGGATCTGAAATGACATAGTCCGTATGAATTCCTTCCGTGATGAACTGTTGGCGTGCCATATCTCCAAACACATCCTGTCCTACTTTACAGATAAAATGAACTTGTCCACCTAAGCGCGCAGCGGCTACTGCTTGATTTGCCCCTTTCCCTCCCGGATTCATAAAAAAGGAGCCTCCTAAAATGGTTTCGCCGGGTCTTGGAATCCGTGCGGATTGAATGACCATGTCAGTGTTTGAACTTCCTACGACAATGATTTTGGGCATGTTTGATGACAATTATTTGGCCTTCAAATTACAATTAAATATTGATTTAGTATAAAAATGGCTAATTTTCGGCCATGGAAATGAAAAACCGCATCTTATCACTCGACGTATTTCGAGGAATCACGGTCATGATGATGACGATAGTTAATAACCCGGGAGATTGGGGACATATTTATGCGCCTTTGGAACACGCGGCGTGGAATGGCTGCACGCCAACGGACCTGGTTTTCCCCTTCTTTCTTTTCATCGTAGGAGTATCCGTTTCCATCAGTCAATCGGGGACAGTTGCCTTTTCTAAAATTTTAACGAGGACCTTAAGTCTACTATTACTTGGTTGGTTTCTCAGTTTTTTCTCTAAAATTCATGTGTCTGATTGGTCGGGTGCTCCATTGATGGTCATCAGATTATTGGCCACGGCAATTATGACTCTTTTGTTTTTCACGGATTATCCCCGAAAATTACATGTTTCTCTTGCGCTTTTTGCTTTAGCAATTCTGCTTGCTTTTGGCGGATTTGAAGATTTTGCAAATGTTCGTTTACCGGGCGTTTTACCTCGCATCGCCTTAGTTTATGCTTTATTGGCCATGTTACATGGCCGAATTGCCACGCGTGGATTGGTTCATTTATCCTTGCTTTTTTTGATTACTTATTGGGCCTTCATGACCTACATGCCCGTTCCGGGTATCGGGGCAGGGAGCCTGCAGGAGGGGAAGAATTTAGCAGCGTATGTTGACAACTATTTATTGCCCGGGCATTTGTGGTCGGTGACAAAAACCTGGGATCCCGAAGGGATATTAAGTACCATTCCAGCATTTACAACAGGTATTTTAGGGATGTTGGCCGGCTTGTATTTTCGTTCGCAAACGCGTTTATTAGCCATGGCGGGTTTATTCTGTATTGTTATGGGGGCTGTTTGGGATCTTAGCTTCCCGATCAATAAAGCACTTTGGTCCAGTTCTTTTGTGTTGTATACCGGCGGTTGGGCAATCGTTTTGTTATGCCTTTTATATTGGATCGTGGACGTACGACAATTCGCGGGATGGACAAAACCTTTTGTGATTTTTGGGGTAAATCCCATGTTGGTCTTCTTCTTTTCAGGTATCATTCCGCGTGCCTTAAACATGCTAGAAGTGGAAGGGAAGGGGCTGACGGCTTATTTGCAAGATGTCCTATTCGCATCTCGAATTTCTGATCCTTTTCTAGCTTCATTCGCCGGGGCCTTTACATATTTGCTCATCTGGTTTTTGATTTTACGCTTCTTTTATCAGCGCGGTCACATATTTAAGGTTTAAACAATCCGACAATTTGTAAGTTAGCTTTTCATGAAATGTTACACTCCTTTGGATTTACAAGCGATGGATCGCTACCAACGCGCGAATTTTGTCAACTGTCTCGGAGGCTTTAAACCTGCGACTTTGATCGTTACCCAAAATCAGTCGGGCTTGTCGAACGTTGCTTTATTTACGAATATCGTTCATTTAGGGGCTGATCCGGCTTTAATCGGTTTTATCAATCGGCCAAAGGAGGCCACGCCACATACCTTAGCCAACATCGAATCTACAGGCTTTTTTACAATGAATCATGTGGGCATTGACCAATTGGAAGCGGCGCATCAGACCAGTGCCAAATATCCGGATGGTGTATCTGAATTTGATCACGTTGCTTTGACAGAACATGCCCGTTTGGAATTTTCGGTCCCTTTCGTTGCAGGAAGCCCGGTGCAATTGGGTATGAAATTGGTTGATATCATGCCGATTAAGCACAATGGAACGTATTTAGTGATTGGCGAATTAGCCTGTGCTTTTTTGAACGAATCACATGTGGCGGCGGATGGTTTTATCGATTTAGCGGAGGCGGGTTCACTGGCTGTCTCAGGTTTACAAGGTTATTACCAACCAAAATTCCTACAAAAGTTGGGCTATGCGCGTCCATAAGCTTAAAATTTCCTATTTTTAGGTTCTTGAACCTATAATAACACGGAAATGAAGATTGATTTTATCCATCGGATCCAACACATTGGTATCCCCGCACATGACCTAGAAGTATCCATTCCATTTTATGAGCGCCTCGGTTTTGAGAATGTGATGGAGGCTCCTTTTGAGTTTGATGGCGGTTATGGCACCTGTGTCATGATGAAAAATCAAGAGGTCATTGTCGAATTATACCAAATGCCTGCGAAGCAATTAGCCGAGATCAAAGGTCGGTCAAATGGCCA
The DNA here is from genome assembly GCF_042714525.1 of Aquirufa echingensis. Taxonomy (NCBI): domain Bacteria; kingdom Pseudomonadati; phylum Bacteroidota; class Cytophagia; order Cytophagales; family Flectobacillaceae; genus Aquirufa; species Aquirufa echingensis. The sequence continues at coordinate 427,110 of NZ_JBBKYA010000001.1, forward strand.
TGTGGACCATTTCGCCATTGATGTGGCCGATGTTGATCATGCGTTTGATACCTTGAAAAAAGCAGGTTTTGAGATTTTAGAATCCACGCCGACTTTTCTTCAATTTTGGAAAAATGGAACCCGTTTTTTCAATGTGAAAGGACCATCAGGGGAAATCATCGAATTTAATCAGATTTTATAATGAGGGCTGCTTATTTAATAGGGCCCAAATCCATTGCTTTTCGTGAGGAGCCCATACCGGTGCCAGGTCCGGGACAATTACGCATTCGTTTAGTGGAAGTTGGAATTTGTGGTTCGGATGTACATTATTTTGGTGGACATCGACCATTGCCGGAGCCTACAATCATTGGCCATGAAGGCTGGGGTTACATCGACGCCGTGGGCGAAGGAGTTCAACGAGTAATCGGGGAACGAGTGGTGGTGGATCCCAATGCGCCTTGTGGAAAATGTATTTATTGCGAACGCGGCCAAGCGACTGTTTGTCCGAATAAACGAACCATTGGTTTAAATGCCCCCGGTTGTTTTGCGGAATATGTGCTTATTCCGGCTGACTTTGCGCATACATTGCCTGAGACAGTTTCTGCTGCGGATGCTGTGACCATTGAACCTACTGCCGTTGCTTTTAATGCGCTTAAACATGCTTCTTTGCAAGCTGGCGATACGATTTATGTCCTTGGCCTAGGGGCCATTGGGATGTTGATTACCCATTTAGCGATTCAACGCGGCATCATTGTTTATGTAGGAGAGTTGAATTCGGTTTTGCTGGATAAAGCAGTTTCTATGGGTGCACTTACGGGTGAATGGCAGTTGGCAGATGTTCGGGTTGCCTTTGAATGTACCGGTTCTGCGGCGGCAACCTCAGCCTTGTGTGCCGATGTTCCAAGGGGTGCAAGTGTCGTTTTATTGGGTTTGTCGGAAAAGCCGGCAAGCTTTACTCCCTTGGATTTAGTTCGTCGGGGCATATCCATTCGGGGGTCCTTGATTTATGACCATCCGGAGGATTTCGAATCGGTTATTCAATCGATTGTGGCAGGTGAAATTCATCCGGGCCAAATTATTTCAAAATATATTCCTTTAGCGGACTTGGAGGCAGGATTAATGGCAGCTTCGAGTGGTCACCCAGGAAAAATTGTTGTTCAAATCAAATGAAAAATTCGATGTCTTGGCTCCAAATCGGAGTAGTTGCCCTATGCTTTTTGCTGAATTTCAATGATGGCATCGATGTGCTGTTGGTCTCATTTACGGGTGCTGAAATCATGAAGGAATTCGGACTTAGTAATGCCGAATTAGGCTATATTTTCAGTTCGGGTTTAGGTGGAATGACGGCGGGGTGTTTTATTTTAGCTCCTTATGGGGATCAAATCGGACGGCGGAAGATATTTTTGATTTCCTTATTCCTGATCAGCTCGGGCATGCTTCTGGCCTTTTTCTCATCGAATTACTCTTTGCTTTTGGTTTGTCGGGCCCTGACCGGTTTAGGAATCGGTGGAATTTTGCCCAATTTGGCGACGGTTGCCTCAGAGTTCTCCACAGATAAAACACGTGATTTTAACGTCGGGATTGTACAAGGCGGTTGGCCACTCGGGGCTATTTTAACGGGTTTTGCGAGTGCTTGGATTGTGCCTTTGTACGACTGGCGCTTTGCCTATTTGGCTGCGGGAGTATTCTCCTTAACGATGTTAGTAGCTGTGTTTTTTGTCCTGCCAGAATCTCCGGCTTATTTGAACCGAGATAAAATGCAGGTGAAGCGTGCTTCCTGGCGAGATCTTTTTGTGCCGGAATTCCGACAATCCACCATTTATTTATGGTTGGCCACTTTCTTTGGATTCATCACGCTTTACACCGTATTGAGTTGGGTTCCCATTCTTGCCAAACAAACAGGTATGCCATTTGAACTAGCTACCTACATTGGAACGGCGATGAATTTGGGTGCTTTTTCGGGGGTATTTGTGATGGGTATTTTGATTGGTCGAATTGGCATCAAGCGCGTGATCATGATTTATGTTCTGCTCGCTTTTGTGCTCTTGAACTTATACGGAAATCTAGACCAAGATTTTCTATTGAAGTTTGCGTTGACATTCGGCATTGGCTTTTTTGTACAGGGCGGATTTAATTCCATGTATCCTGCTTCGACAAGAATTTATCCTTCAGAAATTCGCTCCACCGGCGTGGGATTAGCGATGGGCATGGGACGTTTTGGAGCGATTTTAGGGCCAAGTTTATTTGGCTTGATGGCAGATTCTGGAGCATCCATTTCGATGCGATTTGTGCTATTCTCTTTGCCTATTGTTTTGGCAGCAGTATTCATTAATCGAATCAAATCGCCGAATTTATAAGTAGAGACGCGATACTTCTTGGGGCGGACTCCTAGACCTCAGCCTGTGAATAACTCTCGCGTCTAACGTCCAAACATTAATCCATTAATGCCCTCCCTTTAGTTTCGGGTAGATACAAGACCCCCACAATCACCGTCATGGCAGAAAGTGCAATCGGATAGAAAATTCCTGAGAAGTTTGAATGAGTCACTGCCCCAAGCCAAGTAGCCACAAAGGGTGCGCAACCTCCAAAGATTCCATTCGCAAAGTGATAAGGTACCGAAAGCGAGGTATAGCGTATTTTGGTCGGGAATAATTCGACCAAAAACGCCGCGATGGGACCGTAGGCCATGGAAGCAAAGGTCACCAAGCATGTGCAAATGAAGGCTAATTCAATTTTCCCCTTCATCGTTAATTGGTAAGCGTCGTTGATCAAAGTCCCTTCCTGGTCGACGATGTCCGACATCCAAGCGAACAAAGGATAATAGAAAATGGCTGCGAGAGCCATACCGCCCAACATGATTTTCTTGCGACCCACACGATCTGATAGGCTTCCGAAAACGACAAATAAAGGAGTTCCCACAACCAAAGATGCTGCGATGATCAAATTGGTCGTTGTAAAATCTACCTTGAGAATCTTGTTGATAAATATCTGCGCATAAAATTGGCCTGTATGCCACACAACACCCTGTCCTACAATCGCACCAAACATCGCAATCAACATCAATCGGCGATTTGCTTTCGTAGAAAAGGCTTCTTTTAGTGGGTTTTCGGACAGTCGGCCTTCTTGCTTCAATTTCGAAAACAGGGGTGACTCATGCATGTTCCGACGAATGAAATAGGATACAATCACCAAAATTCCAGATAATGCGAAAGGCACGCGCCAGCCCCAATCCTTAAAAGTGGCATCGCCCATTAGGTTTTGGCAAACCAAAATCACAACGATGGAGACGAAAAATCCGAGTGTAGCAGTCGTTTGAATGTATGCGGTGTATTTTCCACGCTGGGCATCCGGTGCATATTCTGCTACATAGGTAGCGGCACCCCCATATTCACCGCCCAATGCGAGCCCTTGAATGATACGTAAAAGCAATAAAATAGCTGGAGCGACGAGACCAATCTCACTATACGATGGAATCAATGCAATGGCGAATGTAGACCCGCCCATCAATAGAAGCGTTAATAAAAAGGTATATTTCCGACCAATCTTATCACCTAATCTCCCAAACAAAATTCCACCAAAAGGTCTTGCCACGAATCCCGCTCCGAATGCTGCCAATGTAGATAAAAATGCCGCCGTAGGGTCGTCTTTTGGGAAAAATGAAAGGGAAATAATTGCAGATAAACTGCCAAAAATGTAAAAATCGTACCATTCAATCACCGTCCCTACAGAGGAGGCGATGATGACTTGCCAGAGTTTTTTAACGGGAATTTTATTATTGTCGAAAATAGGAGAAACTTCTTGCATGTGTAATTTTTAGCTGATAGGCTGCCGGGGTATATGAACCTGCAGTAGCGGTACAAAAAACAAAAAAATCTCCCAAAAATCCTATCTACTTCCTGATAAACCTATCCAAAAAAATGATAATTTGCTGATTCTAAACCTACATCGATGAAGAAAATCACCCTATTATTAGCCCTTTTTGCCAGTTTTCAGGCGATAAGCCAACAATACACTCCCACCGAGGCGAATTTAGCCGAACGCCAAGCTTTTCAAGAGCGGAAATATGGCATGTTTATTCACTGGGGATTATCAAGTATCCTCGGCGATGGCGAGTGGGTCATGAACAATAAAGGTATTTCTAAAAATGATTATGGCCGATTAATGCCTGCCTTTGATCCAAGTAAATTCAATGCGGATGCCTGGGTAAGTGTTGCCAAAAATGCCGGAATGAAATACATCATTTTCATTACGCGACACCACGATAGTTTCTCGAATTGGGATACCCAACAATCCGATTGGAAAATTACGAATACCCCATTTCATCGTGACGCTTTAAAAGAATTAGCTGCGGCCTGCAAAAAGCAGGACATGAAATTAGGCCTGTATTATTCAACCTTGGACTGGTATCGCGATGATTATCCGTGGGAAACAGGTCGCACAGGTCAAAAAAGCGGTCGGAAAGGAAAAGGCGATTATGCCTCGTACCTTAAATTTATGAAGGCCCAACTTACGGAATTGTTAACGAATTACGGGGAGATTCATAACATTTGGTTTGATGGGCATTGGGATCAAACGAATTCAGAAGGAAGTGCGGATCGGAAATCGCGCATCGACTGGAAATACGATGAAATTTACAGCTTGATCCATCAATTGCAACCCGCTTGTATGATCGGAAACAATCACCACTTGGACCCGATTCCGGGCGAAGATTTCCAAATGTTTGAGCGGGATTTACCTGGGGAGAATCATTCTGGGCTGAGTTTTCAGCAAGCCTCTGCGTTACCTTTAGAGACTTGTGAAACCATCAATGGGGCTTGGGGATTCAACATCACCGACCGGAAATTCAAGACGCCTAAGCAAATTATTCACTTGCTTGTAGGAGCTGCGGGACGGAATGCCAACTTATTATTAAACGTAGGTCCCATGCCTTCAGGTGAAATTCAACCCGAATTTACCGATTCGTTGGCAGTAGCCGGACGCTGGTTGAAAGGTCACGGAGAATCCGTTTACGGAACGCGCGGAGGTCCATTAAGTCCACAAACGTGGGGCGTTACGACTCAGACGGATACATACGTTTATGTGCATTTGTTAAAGCGACCACAAGACGAATCGATTTTTATTCCCGGGAATTACAAAAAAGGTCCTGTGAGCATGTTAGGGGAAACGCAGACTTTGGCAGGAACCGTTGAAAAACAAGGCATTCACATCGATGTCAAAAATCTACCTCCTTACCGCATAGATTTAGTTTTAAAGTTAGAAAAAGCTAAATAATTCCTTGAAAAACGAAGATTCTGATTAAATTTGTTGCTCGTCTTTTTTAGCAAAAAAGAAGACTACCGACCTGAACAATTTAACAATAAAACTATGCTTAACAGAAGAGATGCTGTCTCGAGAATAGCGATGCTCGTTGGAGGTGTTTTTAGTGCCCCTACATTGTTTGCTATGGAGGCAAAAAAAGCAGGTATTATCGCGGAAGCGGGTACCTTTAGCTTGACAGATAGCCAACGCAAAATCGTTGCTGCTGTGGCTGAACACATTATTCCAAAAACATCTACCGCAGGTGCCATTGAAGCAGGTGTTCCTCCATTCATCGAAATGATGTTGAACGATTGCTACAAAAAACCAGAACATGTGAGCTTTAAAAAAGGGGTTGATAACTTAGCGAAGGCGAAGTTTTTGGATCAATCACATGATGCGCAAGTAGCGATGTTAACCTTGTTAGAAGCAGACACCAAAGAATTGATGAAATCATATTCTGCGAGCAAAGTGAAAGTAGGGGACAACGTAGATAAAGATGTGTTAGAAGGTGCTGGTGGCGTTCCATTCTGGCGTGTGATGAAAGAATTAACTTTGTTAGGATACTACACATCTGAAAAAGGCATCGAAGGTTCTTTCGAATACCATCCCGTTCCAGGTAAGTTTGAAGTCATTTCAAACATGAAGCCCGATCAAAAATCATTTGTTTATTAATCCCAAATCATACGAGAAATGAATCTTAATATAGATGCAATCAAGAGCCAAACGTTTGACGCAATCGTCATTGGATCCGGTATTTCGGGTGGTTGGGCTGCAAAAGAATTAACAGAAAAAGGCTTGAAAGTTGCCGTGATGGAACGTGGTCGTGAGATCAAACACATCGAAGGTTACGAAACAGCGATGAAAAATCCATGGGAATTCGACCACCGCGGTCGGCCAACTAACATGGCTGCCGAGGAATATTGGGCAGGGATGCGTACGGGTTATACGCCTAGCGAAGAGCATCGTTACTTATTTGAGAACGATAAGCAAAATCCCTACATCGAGAAGAAAGGTGGATTCGATTGGATTCGTGCTTACCACACAGGAGGTAAATCTTTGTTATGGGGTCGTCAAACGTACCGTTGGAATCGCGAAGATTTCTTAGCGAATGAAAAAGAAGGTATTGGTACTCCTTGGCCTATCGGCTATGATGATTTGGCTCCTTGGTATTCATACGTAGAGAAATTTGCGGGTATTTCAGGTCAAGCAGAAGGCTTAGACGTATTGCCAGATTCAGATTTCTTGCCGGCGATGCAGATGACTGCTCCGGAACTTCACTTCAAAAATTCTGTGGATAAAAAATTAGGTCGTCCCGTGACAGTAGGTCGTGTGGCGCACTTAACAAAACCAGGTAAGCAACATACGGATCTAGGTCGTTCGTCTTGTAACTACCGTAACAAATGTATGCGTGGCTGTCCATATGGAGCTTATTTTAGCTCTTTGTCGGCAACTTTACCAGCTGCACAACGTACAGGTCGTTTAACGATGGTACACAATGCAATCGTCGCTGAAATTATCTACGATGAGAAATCGCAAAAAGCGAAAGGTGTTCGTGTAATCGATCAAAATACGTTAGAGTCCAAAGAATATTTCGCGAAAATCATTTTCGTGAACGCGGGCGCGATTGGGTCTACATCGATTATGATGAACTCGAAATCAAACCGTTACCAAAATGGTTTAGGTAATGATTCTGACCAATTAGGTCGTAACATCATGGACCACCATTTAGGAGTAGGTGCTTCGGCAACTGTAGACGGCTTTGAAAAAGATTACATGTTCGGAAATCGTCCAAACGGATTATATATCCCGCGTTACCGTAACTGGGGCAAAGATAAGCGTGGATATTCACGTGGATTTGGTTACCAAGGTGGTGCAAGCCGTGAAGGTTGGGGACGTGGTGTAGGTCAAGATGGCTTTGGTGCACAATTCAAAGAAAGTTTAACACATCCAGGACAATGGACAGTTGGTTTTGGTGGATTTGGTGAAATTTTGCCAGATCCAAACAACCGTTTTACACTAAGCGACCAAAAAGATAAGTGGGGTTTACCTGTACTTTCTTTTGAAGCTAACCTGGGAGAAAACGAATTGAAAATGCGTCAAGATATGATGAATGATGCTGCTGAAATGTTAGAAGCAGCTGGTTTCAAAAACATCAACGCATACAATAGCCAAACTACACACATCGGTTTAGGTATCCACGAAATGGGTACAGCTCGTATGGGTACTTCTGTGAAGAACTCGATTGTGAACAAGCACAACCAAGTTCACGAAGTGAAAAACGTATTCATGACGGACGGTGCTGCGATGGCATCTGCTTCTTGTGTGAATCCTTCCTTGACTTATATGGCTATGACGGCTCGTGCTGCCGACTTTGCTGTACGGGAATTGAAAAAAGGAAATCTATAAGATTGAATTAAAAAGTTTTAAGCCCGAGGCAGTTTGTCTCGGGCTTTTTGTTTTTGGGTGTTTTCTCAAATGGAAAATTTATTTCCTTTTTGTCAAATGATGTGCCATTGCATAAGTATATTAACCGAAATAGTGATAAATAAAGAAATATATAGGCAAAAGCATTGCGAATGTTCATGCATTTTTAAATATTCCCGAATGAAAAATTCACCTAACCCTAATCATCATGAAAACAAAACACCTTTTTTCAGTCCTCCTGATTAAATCCCGACAATCCAAACGGATGACCCAACAACAAGTTGCCTCTGCCGTGGGAGTCAGTCAAAGTGCTTACAATTATTGGGAATCCGGTAAACACTATCCAAATGCACAAAAACTCTACCATCTAACCCGTGTCCTCAGTATTCCCATCGATGAAATGATCGGAGTCTAGTTCTCGCAATCCTTGACGTTTTCCAGCGTCAAGGATTTTTTTTACCTTTAGGGTATGTTGATTTTCCGCTTTAGCTTTCTTATCGTTCTTTTAGCTTGCCTGCAAGCCTGTACGCCCGCCGTCCAAGAAAATGCAAAACCGGTCTTTTATCCTTGGGAGAAATACTTAACTGCCCAAATCGATTCCCTCAGTAAACATCCGCAATCGGTTCACAAAACCATTTTATTGGACGGGAAAAAAGAAGAAAAGCAACTCTCAACGATCGATTGGAAACAAGAATGGGCGATGTTTTTGCATGCCGACTTGAATAAACCGGCTGCAGCGACGAGTTACGATAATCTTTCCGAAGATGGTTTTGTTTGGTATTCACTAAAATCCAATGAAAACCTGGCTGTGAAGAAGTTATATATTCAATTGGATGCGCTGGACAGACCGGCGAAGGTTGAAATTGAAATCGAAGAAAAGAATTTTCTCTTCGAAACGCATAAGAAATTGAACATGAACTTCGTTGATGGGCGTGTGCAGACGTATTCGATTGATGGGTCCCAACAAATGCGCTGGATGTCTCCAACGCATTATCAATTAATGGGTGTATTACTCCCCAAATAACCCGCTCGACAAATAGCGATCCCCACGGTCGCAAATGATGCAGACAATAAGTCCTTCGTCTAATTCATTCGCCAAACGAATACTTGCCGCCACCGCGCCGCCACTACTCATTCCTCCAAAAACGCCTTCTACCTTCGCCATCCGACGGGTCATGGCCGTTGCTTCCTCCTCAGAAATGTCCATGATGCGATCTACGCGTTCCGGTTGGTAAATTTTAGGTCGGTAAGCCTCCGGCCACCTACGTATTCCGGGAATTTTCGAACCCTCTGTTGGCTGACATCCCACAATCTGAATGGCTGAATTCTGCTCCTTTAGATACATCGACGTTCCCATGATCGTCCCCGTTGTTCCCATCGAACTCACAAAATGAGTGACTAGCCCTTGGGTATCTCGGTAAATTTCTGGGCCTGTCGTTTTATAATGCGCCAAGTAATTATCCGGATTTTCAAATTGATTTAACAAGACGAAATTACCTGTAGCTGCTTTTTCAACCGCGTAATCACGCGCAGATTCGATGCTCTCGGTAAGTGTAACCTTTGCCCCAAATGCTTCCATCGTCAACACGCGTTCCCGCGTAGAATTAGCTGGCATGGCTAATTCGATTTCTAAATCATACAGTCGGGCAATCATCGCCAATGCAATTCCCGTATTACCCGAAGTTGCTTCGATTAATTGCATCCCGGGTTTAATATCTCCCCGTTGCAATGCGGCTTCAATCATGTTTTTGGCAGCACGATCTTTGACAGAACCGCCGGGGTTATTGCCTTCCAATTTACCCAATATGCGAACCTTGGGGTTATTGTGCAATTTATTCAAATCAACGAGGGGCGTATTGCCCACCAAATCCAACAAAGCAGCCATCTTATTCTTGAATGATTTTTTGATTTTCTTGATGATAAATTTTTGTGTTGGCTGCCACACTGCGTGTCAACCACACGTTCCCGCCAATGATGGAGTTTGCTCCTACGACCGTGTCTCCTCCAAGAATCGTTGCGCCGGAATAAATAACGACTCCATTTTCAATGCTGGGATGACGCTTCGTTGATGCCATCGATTTGTCTACGGAAAGTGCGCCTAGCGTTACACCTTGATAGATTTTCACTCTTTCTCCAATTACACAGGTCTCCCCAATCACAATACCTGTTCCATGATCCATGAAAAAGTATTGACCTATTTGAGCGCCCGGATGTATGTCAATTCCTGTTTTGGAATGGGCATATTCCGTTAAAATCCGGGGAATTAAAGGTACTTTCTCCTCGTGAAGGCCATGCGCTAATCGATAAAATGCTAAGGCATAAAATCCTGGATAGGTACGAATAACTTCATAATCTGTCGTCGCGGCTGGGTCGCCATTCACCATGGCCTCAACATCCGTCAAGAGCAATTGATAAATCCCTGGAATGCGCTCCATGTACCTCGATGTGATATTTTGGGGCGTGTCCACTAATTTATCTGCCATGTCATGTAGCAAGCTTTCCAATCCATTTTCAATGGATTCCCAGACTAATCGCAGATCCTCGGCTTGACATAGTTGTTTACGCGCCTGCTCGGGGAAAAGGGTTAGTACGATTTTGGTAAACAGCTTTTTTATATCAGACGTCGCCGGGAACGATTCCGTGTTGACATGACGATCCAAGATTTCAGCTAAGAATTTTTCAGGTAACATAGGCTTTACGTAAATCGGGTTTGACAAAGTGGATGTGCCATGACAGCATCCGTTTGTATGCTGGTTTCTAATGTATGGATGATAATTTCTTGAATTTGTTCTGCTGGCCTTTGGTGCAAACCATGTACATAGGCTTTATCATAATAATTCAAGGTAATCGCAGCTACTTGGGTGAAATCATTTACTTCCAAAGCCTCCATGGCACTTTTGTAGAAATCACCCCCTAGGCGTTTTTTGATTTTTCCTACCGCATGGGCAAGATCCTCTTTGGGATAATGTGCATAGACTTCAACCAAATAAGGAAGTCGGTATTCCGCCGCGATATCCAAAAACAATACAGGTGCAGCACGAAGTTGTGTATATAACCCCAAAGGCATAAATACTTGTCCGATGTGCCTACTTTCGTCCTCAATCCAAATGGGCTTGCTGTAGTCCATTTGTCGGAGCTGCGCAACAACTTCGTTCTCAAAATGCTCACTTGTAGGCTGTGGCGCTAGGCCTAAGTGCCCAAATACCGACCCGCGGTGATGGGCTATTCCTTCTAAATCGATGACCTGCGCACCGCGCTTTTGCATCTCGAGTAAAATATCGGTTTTTCCACTGCCTGTTTTACCGCCTAAAACCACGAAAGGAATCTTACGTTCAAATTCACTTAGGACATAATTACGGTAAGCTTTGTAGCCGCCAACTAGAATTTTGACCTTTAAGCCTGCGGTTTCAAACAACCAAGCCATGCTTCCAGAACGCATGCCTCCACGCCAACAATGAACAAGGATGGTATTGTCCACGGCGAGTTTCTTGGCCTTCTTCACCCATTGAGCCATTTTAGGCCCCACGAATTCTAGTCCTAGCTCGATTGCGGCGTCTTTCCCAACTTGCTTATAGGTTGTTCCTACGCGGGCACGTTCTGCATCATCAAAAATCGGAAAGGAAAGGGCACCAGGAATGTGTGCTCGCAGATACTCTCCAGGGGAACGAACATCCAAAATAGGATATTGATCCGCTGCCGTTAAAAATGCCTCAGGACTTAGTTTTTCAGGCATCTTGTTCAGGTAAATACATGACAAATAATTCGAATTGTAATGGATCCAGCACTGCTAGTAAATCAACAATCAGATTCGGGTAGTTGAGATAAAACTCAAGGAAATTGGTATGCCGTTCTTGCCAATTCCCCTCCGGGAAAAGCTTGTTTTTGATTGCTTGAATTTGTCCTAAACCCACGGCTTGATTGCGTTCTTCAGCCTTGCGCATTTTTTTGGTAAGTCGCTCAAGCCCTTTTTGCCAACGTGTTTCTTCGGCCAAGACAGAGGCCTCTAAGGTTTCGTCGATGGCCTGTGCTTTTTGGGCAATTTTCGACATCAGATTGGAAAGGCGCTCTTGTTCGCTTCCTAAGTCTAAAGCATGTTTGGTATGCTTGTCGACAAATTGTTGTCTCAAGTTACGCTCATCCTGGAAAATGTCCGGAATACTTAATTCCAATTTTTCTAGTCGGGCCGCTTCCAAAGGCGGAATAATGATGCCAAAATTACGAGGCAATAAAATCGGGAATGGCGTTTGATGCAAATCAAAAATGCCCTTCAATTGGAACCAATAGGCCAGTTCTGCCGCTCCGCCCAAATAGGCTAAATTAGGCAAAATGGTCTCTTGGTATAATGGACGTAAAGCAACATTCGGACTGAAGCGTTCTGGATGTGCTTTTATTTCTGCTTGCAAACTAGCAGCGCTAAATTGAATGGACTGATTTAGAACTTTATATTCATCGCCCTGTTTTTCAATCCGCTCTCGCATGCCATCAAGCATGTAGAAGAAATTGATTTCACGCGCATAAATTTGAGGACTATAGCCCAAATTAGTCAAGATATCGTTGCTGGCATTAACGCAGGCAAGGTGCTTGTTGGCCAACATATCCGCCTCCATGACGGGAATAAAACTGCTTTTTAAACGTGCATCATCCGCATCTAAACATACTAAGCCTTCTTGACCAAAAAGCGCATGCATGTATTTGCGAACGGCATCTGCTAAGTTTTTCGCGTCAGTGTAGCTTTCCTTGAAAACGGGTATGTCACTCGGCAATTCTGACCAAACACTGCTCAAGCCTGAAATGTCAAAGCGCCCTACAGGCCCTTTTTGTTCGGTATCCCATTGGATTTTCTTGCCAAATAAGTGTAAATGGTTGATTTCATCCCAGTCGTGATCTTCGGATGCCATCCAGTAGACAGGAACGAAATTGTATTTGGGATAGGCCTTTTTCAGTTGTCTCGCTAGATTTATCGTGGAGACGATTTTGAAGATCACGTAAAGTGGTCCCGTGAATAAGTTCAGCTGATGACCTGTGGTAACTGTGAATGTATTTGGATCCGCTAAGCTGTTAATATTAGGGATATTGGATAGCCCTTGGTATTGATCTGTTAAGACGTCAACTAATAGCGATCTGTTAACTGATTTTTTGGAATCGATTTGTGACTGGAAAGAAGCGAGGGTAGGCGCATTACCATACAAGGATTTTAATGCTGAATCACCCGCTAAATAGTTTTTTAGCAGTTTGCCGAAGCCTTTTATTTGATCGAGCGGATAGGTTTTTGTTTGCATTGGCCTTATATGTTGGTAACCATTCCGTAAAAACCCCATAGATTTCCGGAAAGTTCGAACGAAATTAAATATATTTAAGCGAAATTTGTGGTTCTATACCAATCGAATGAGATTTTTAATTTTCCTTTTATTCTTCATGTTGACTTTTGTAGGCTTTGCGCAGCAAACGCCTCAGTTTACGCAGTTTATGATGAATAAATATGTTTATAATCCTGCCTTTGCGGGTTTTGAGGATTATGTCGACATCAAATCTGGATTTCGTACCCAATGGACAGGCCTAAATACATCAAATAAGACGGCCTATGTGACGGCTAATTTTGCCATCGATAAGTCGGATCGTACTTCTTCTGGTCGTACGCCTTTTATGTCGAAGACGATTCGTCGTAATTTTTCACCTACCTATACGCGTCAAAAAACGAAACGCTCAGGTTTTCATCAAGGCCTTGGTATTCAAGCTTATTCAGACCAAATCGGTAGTCTTACAAGTACTTCGCTGGCTGGCACCTATGCCTATCATTTATCTGTGGGTGGGGAAAATAAGGTTGCCGTGGGTGCTACTGCAGGCTATTATTTTCGTAATTTGAACATGTCGGGTTTCAATGTGAAAGATCCCGGTGACCCATTCATTATGTACCAAGACCAAAATTTACCTGCCTTGACTCCCAGTGGTCAGGTTTCGGGAGGTCAATCTTTGGTGAATGTTGGCGCCTTATATTACAATCGTAAATTTTACATTGGCTTATCGGCTAATCAGTTGATATTCGATAGTTTCAGTTACCTCCGAACTAGTGATGGATCTGACACGCTAACGAGGAAACAATTCTACCCCGAAGAAGCAGATGCCTATAAGGTCTATAATCAGTCGCTGTTATTGGGAAGCACAAGCCCAAATATATTTTTACAAACAGGAATGGAAATTCGTTCGGGTGAATTTTGGACCTATTCACCTTCGTTATTAGTGAAATATATGAAGGGAATTTCGTTGGGGATGGAAGCCAATATGCGCGTAACATTTAATGATGCGATTTGGACAGGGGTAACTTACCGACATAATGAGGCGATCGGTTTGTTGTTTGGGATGCATTTGAGCCAACAGGTTAATCTGACCTATTCATATGAAACGCACTCCAATGGCCCGATGAAGTCATCTTTGGGCTCGCATGAGTTGGTCTTAGCCTTGAAATTTAGAAATAAGGTTTACAGCGTAGATCCTGCCTTTTAATTCTTTTTGAAGCGCTGATAAGCATCTGCTGGAACAGGACTTTCGATATCCTTTAATTCCTGAACAGGTTTTTCCCAATTGAGGTATCCTCTTCGCCAAGCAAATGCGAGGCCTAAGCTTAGAATCCCCACAAACAAAAACATTTCCCACAAGGCATAAGCTGACCAGTTTGGAACGTCTCGCAGTGTTTTATTACTGAAAACAACGGCCCAAGGGAAAAGGAAAATCAATTCAACTTCAAATAAGACAAAGAGCAAGGCAATGACGTAGAATCGAGGATTGAATCGTGTATTTGCATTACCTACAGGTTCTTCGCCAGATTCGTAGGTACTTAATTTTTCTACATTCGGTCGGTTAGGGCGAATAAAACTCGCGAGTGTAAGTACTAAGCCTAAAAAGGCAATACCTGCTAGGAGGAAAGCGGCAACATAACCAAATTGTTCAATCATTTGCGTAATTTCAAATAGCCCTTGATGAGCGTAAATGTCGTGATTCCGAGGAAAAATAAAATGATGTATTGGACGTAATTGATAATCCATGGGAAGTATTGTCCCATATAATATCCTCCAGCAACTAATAGGCCGACCCACATAGCTCCTCCAACGAGGTTTAATAGGATAAAACTGTACCACGCCATGTGGCTAATTCCAGCTAAAATAGGTGTAAATGTGCGAACTACTGGTAAAAAGCGACTAATGACTAGAGCCATAAACCCATATTTTTCGAAGAATTCACGGGTAGAATCCAAATGTTTCTTTTTGAAGAAAAGGCTATCAGGCCTTCGCTGCAGGGATTTTCCGAAGAATCGCCCGACAAGGTAGCCAAGCAAGGATCCCAGAACGGCAGCTAAAAAGATGCTCAATAAAATGGTCGTCAAAGGTTCTTTCAAGACACCAGTTCCACCAAAAACCCCTGTAAGGAATAATAGGTAGTCCCCTGGTAGGAAAAAGGCGAAAAACAAGCCATTTTCAGCAAATACGATGCAGGTGATAACAAAAAGGCCGGAGCGAATGATTGTTTCTGAATCAGTTAATTGATGCCACAAAAGATTAATTTCATCCATAATTTTCTCCCTCTAGTGGAGGGTTTGGCCTTATTCTCAATTGTTTAAATAAATTGAGTCTATAAATATCCAATAAATTTCGAATTTTTTCTACATTTGAGAGATGAAAAATGTAATCGCTTTTTTCTTGTTCATGCTTTTCTTCTCTGGGAGTCTTATTCCCAAAGTGGGCTTGGAGCAATCTTTTAAAGCGAATGAACTACTCAAACATTTTCAAGATCACAAAAAAATCTCTGGCGCTACCTTCCGCTTCATCGATTTCCTTTGGATGCATTATGCCGCAGATTCTAAGCACAACAAAACGACCAAACATCCTAGTTTGCCGCATTTTGATTTCTCGGGTTCCGCAGGTTTTGTGCTTCCTCTTTTTCAAATACTTTTACTCATTCCATTCGTTTTATTAGCGATTCGTCGTTTACGAATGTTTTGGGAAAATCAATACCAATTTTCATTGGAACGTGTATTAATTGCGCCTCCCCGGGCATAAGAAGATTGTTTTTCAATTTTCTTACGTAATAATACACTATGATTAATTCCATCATTTCATTCAGTATCCGCAACAAACTCGTTGTCGGTTTATTTGTCTTAGGGCTAATATTTTGGGGAGGCTATTCTCTCAGTAAATTGCCTATCGATGCCCTTCCGGACATCACTTCGAATCAAGTGCAGGTCATCACGCAATCGCCCGCACTTGCAGCATCCGAAGTGGAGAAGTTCATCACCTATCCGCTCGAGATTTCGTTGCGGACTATTCCAAATGTCAAAGGTATTCGTTCTGTTTCCCGTATGGGACTTTCCATCATCACAGTTGTATTTGATGATGCCGTCGCCATGGATGTGGCGCGCCAACAAGTTTCTGAGAAACTTAAGGGGGCAGAACCGTATTTGCTACGAGGTGCCGGTGTTCCCGAAATGGCTCCGATTACAACAGGTCTTGGTGAGTTCTTTCAGTACACCTTGGAAGTTGATCCTGCATTTAAAGATCAGTATTCGTTATCCGACTTGCGAACGTATCAAGATTGGATAGTCAAACGTCAATTATTAGGAATTCCAGGAGTTGTGGAAGTTTCTTCTTTTGGAGGGAATTTGAAGCAATACGAAGTTGCAGTTAACCCCGAAAGGCTTCGTGCCATGCATGTGACGGTCAATCAAATCTTTACGGCCTTAGAAAACAATAATTCCAATTCGGGAGGTAGTTACCTCGAAAAAGGGACCGATGTGTATTTCATCCGAACGGAAGGTATGCTCGCGAGCCTAACTGATGTAGAGAATGTCGTGGTAGATCAAAGAGGCCCTGCCGGAACGCCTATTCGCGTGAAGGATGTTGCGACGGTTCAGTTTGGCAAAGCGGTTCGCTACGGTGCCATGACACGAAACGGAGAAGGCGAAGTGGTAGGTGCGGTGATGTTACTACTCAAAGGTGCCAGCGCGAATGAGGTTGTGAAGGATGTGAAAGTCCGCATGGAAGAAATTCAAAAAACGATGCCACAAGGGATTAAAATCGTTCCTTTCTTAGATCGTAGCGTTCTGATTGGAAAGGCGATTTCCACGGTTGAAAAGAATCTAATCGAGGGGGGGCTAATCGTCGTTTTCATCTTGGTATTATTGCTTGGTAATTTCCGTGCAGGTTTAATTGTGGCCTCTGTTATTCCCTTGTGTTTGCTTTTCGCTTTTGCGATGATGCATATTTTTGGGGTTTCGGCCAACTTAATGAGCTTAGGGGCCATCGATTTTGGTTTGATTGTCGATGGAGCCGTCATCATTGTTGAATCCATTATTCATCGACTCCATGCACATAAAAAAGGAGAAGTCCTTTCACAACATGAGATGGATGAAGAGGTTGGAATTTCTGCCAAAGCGATATTCCAGTCGGCAGCTTTTGGGGTCATCATCATTTTGATTGTGTATTTCCCAATCATGGCTTTAGGGGGAATTGAAGGAAAAATGTTTAGACCGATGGCTCAAACGGTAAGCTTTGCCATTGTGGGAGCGTTGATTCTTTCCTTAACCTATGTGCCTATGGCATCTGCTTTATTTTTAAGCAAAAAGATTGACCATAAGGTTACGATTGCGGATCGTATTATGAATGCGATGTTTAGCCGCTATAAACCGATGGTGGATTGGGCGTTGAGCAAGCCGAAAATAGTAATGATACTATCTTCTTTACTCCTCGTAGGAAGTGTGGGCTTATTTACCACCTTGGGTGGGGAATTTATTCCAGAATTGAATGAAGGGGATTTTGCGGTGGAGGTTGTATTGCCTACCAACGCCTCTTTGAGTCAAAGTATTCATGTGAATACGGAGGCACAAAAATTGTTGATGAAGCAATTCCCGGATGAAATTAAGCAAGTTGTTTCTCGAATAGGGGCTTCCGAAATACCTACGGATCCCATGGGAATTAATGCCTGCGATTTGTTAATTATTTTGAAAGAGCCTTCAGCATGGAAAAAAGCGCATAGTCCTGAAGAGCTGGAAGCGAAAATGGATGAAGCCTTAAATGCTTTTCCAGAGGTTAATTTCGAATTTACCCAACCGATTCAAATGCGTTTTAATGAATTGATTGCTGGAGTTAAGTCGGATATCGCGATCAAGATTTTCGGAGAAGATTTAGGTTTGTTATTCGAGCATGCCACAGAGGCATCTCGCTACATCCGTAAAATCGATGGGGTAGGTGATATCAAAGTACAGCAGATTGATGGGATTCCGCAATTAGTCGTGAAATTTAATCGGGCCAAATTAGCCCAATATGGACTGAATGTTCAGGCGATAAATCAATTGATTAAAACAACTTTTGCTGGTGAAACGGCTGGAATTGTGATGGAGGGAGAAAAGCGATTTGATTTGGTTGTACGGATGGATTCCTTGCACCGACAAGACATTCAAAATCTCCGCGAATTGTATGTAGAGTTACCCAATGGAGGCCAGATTCCATTGCAAGAGGTGGCTGAGGTTGATTTCGAAAACGCACCTGTGGAAGTTTCACGCGATGATACGCACCGCAGAATTACGATTGGAATCAATGTTCGAAATCGCGACGTGGAAAGTGTTGTGGCTGATATTCAAAAAGTCATGAAAGAAAAGGTGGTATTGCCAGCGGGTTATTATGTGACCTATGGAGGAACCTTTGAAAATTTACAAGCTGCGAAATCTCGGTTGGCACTCGTTGTGCCTATTGCCTTGGTCTTAATCTTCGTACTCTTGTTTTTCACTTTTCAATCCTTTTTAGAGGCATCCATCATTTATTTGGCCATTCCTTTATCGGCAATCGGTGGGATTTGGGCATTATGGTTGAGAGGAATGCCATTCTCCGTTTCTGCGGGAATTGGTTTTATCGCCTTGTTTGGTGTCGCGGTGCTGAATGGGATCGTGCTATTATCATTCTTTAAGCAGTTGGCAAATGAAGGCCTCTCTGTCGAGGAGCGTTTACAAAAAGGGCTAGCCTTGCGTTTCCGTCCTGTCATTATGACGGCAGCCGTTGCCTCTCTAGGTTTCTTGCCGATGGCCCTAAGTACTTCACCGGGAGCGGAGGTGCAAAGACCTTTGGCAACTGTTGTAATTGGTGGATTGATCACGGCGACTTTTTTAACTTTGGTTGTGATACCGGTGGTTTATTCGATTTTGATGGGTAGAAAAGAGCGCAAAGCAACAAGTGCTTTACTGGTTTTATTCTTTTTAGGATTAGGCCTATCAAACGCTCAAGCACAAACCCCTAAGTTAAGTTTGAATCAGTGTGTAGCAGAGGCGTTGCAAAAGAACAGTTTGATTCGCTCAGGAGGTTTGGAGGTTCAAACGGCTGATGCGCTCATTGCCACGGGTCGAGAGCTTCCCAAAGGGACGCTTGATTTTCAATATGGCAAAACGCAAACCTACTTTAGTCAGGATTACACGGTCGTGGCCAACCAAAGTATTCCATGGCCTAGTTTATTGAAAGCGCAAGTCAAAGCGTTGAGTTCACAGAAAATGATTGCTGAGAAACGTTTGGCCATCACAAAAAGCCTCGTGGCCGCTAGCGTGAAATGGTATTATTACCAACTATTAGTCCAACAAAAGCAGTCGGCGTTCTTGAAAAAACAAGATAGCTTATATGTCCAAATGCGACGAGCTGCCAGTTTGAAGTACAAGGAAGGTGAAACGGGGAAACTTGAATTTGTTGCTGCAGAAGCGCGTTTGCGTGAATTTCAGCAAAAGCAAGCTGCGTTGAGCTTGGATATGAAGGCCAATTATGCACAGCTAGCTTATTGGATTAATCATCCTACACCTTTTGAAATCCAAGGAGATGAATCAATCACGATGACGCTTCAGAAAGGGAAAGATATTGCCTCGATGCCGGCCATCCAGTTGTTTGACGAGCAAATTCAACACGGAAAATTGTTGACAGATGTAGAACGCCATAAGCTCTTGCCTGACATTCGGGTAGGGGCCGTTACGCAAAGTATAGAAAATTATACGGGTCAAAATTTTATCCAGGCGGGGATTTCCAT
Organism: Aquirufa echingensis; assembly: GCF_042714525.1. Lineage (NCBI taxonomy): Bacteria > Pseudomonadati > Bacteroidota > Cytophagia > Cytophagales > Flectobacillaceae > Aquirufa > Aquirufa echingensis. Next base: position 446,856 of record NZ_JBBKYA010000001.1, read on the forward strand.
TCCTATTTTTGCCAAAGCACAAAAGGCTCGTATCAAAGCTGCTGAAAACAATGAATTGTATTTGGCGAGTCAAAAAGAACAAGGCATATCTCAGCTTAGTGCTGAATTGTCTAGCCAGTTCGTTCAATTGGAAAAGCATTTGAATGGAATTAATTATTTCCAACAAACCGGCTTAGCACAAGCGGCATGGTTGGAATTAACCGCCTTGAAAAGTTACCAACAGGGCGAAATTGAATATGTGGAGATGTTGCAAAACACGCAGCAGGCTTGGCAAATTCGTGAACAATATTTACAAGAGGTATTGGCATATAATCAGTCAATCGTACAAATTGAAACCATTTTAGGAAATGAATAAGTTAATCGCATTATCATTGGTCATTTTGTTGGCCAGCTGTGGAAAAGAAAAAGCCACTGAAACCAGCGCAGTTAGTACTGCCATTAAATTGACCGCCGAGCAAAAACAAAATGCAGGCATTGAGTTCGGTACATTGGAAGAGAAATCTATGGCCGAAAGCGTATTCTGTACAGGTTTAGTGGATGTCCCCCCAATTTCATTGGCTTCGGTATCCTTGCCTATTGCGGGTTATGTCAAGTCTACGATTGAGGTTTTACCGGGTAAGCAGGTTTCAAAAGGGCAGGTATTAGCCACCATCACAAGCATGGATTATATTCAGATGCAACAAGAATATTTGCAGGCGCAAAGCCAAATGAGTTTGCTGACGAATGAGCGTTCGCGCCAACAAGTTTTGCAGCAAGAGGAGGTGGGGTCTAAGAAAAAATACCAACAAGCGGAGGCAGAATTGGGAAATCTTCAGGCCGTTTCGCGTGCATTAGCGATGAAATTGGAAATTTTAGGTTGTGATATGCAAGCTTTGGCACAAGGGAAAATGAGTTCGAACCTGACGCTGAAGTCACCTATCGATGGCTTTATTCAGGATCAATCCTTGGCGATAGGCAAATATATTACGCCAACGGATGTTCTGGTTAAGATTGTGGGTGTTGCGCATAAGCATGTGGAACTGAAGGTTTTTGAGCGGGATCTCGCTAAACTTAGAATTGGTCAAACCATCCAATTTGAGGGAGATGGAAACAAATCGACGGGGAAAGTATTCTTAGTGGGCAAGCAAGTGGATATGAATACACGCCTGACACCTGTTCATGGGCATTTTTCGATTGACTCGGATGAGCAAAAGTTCACCGTAGGCCAGTTTGTCAATGCCATCATTCAAGTGGGCGAACAAAAGGTTTTGAGCATTCCTCAAGCGGGCTTGGCACGCGTGGGCAAAGGAGGCTACATTTATGTTGAGAAAACAGATGGTACGATGGCGCAAATTCCAGTTGAGGTCAGAAGTGCAGATATGGAATGGGTGGGGATTCGCCCTACAAAGGAAATGCCGGAAGGAAAAGTGGTCATCCGTGGTGCATCAGCTTTGGAGGCTATTTTTGCGAAAGACTAAGGCAATAGGCCCGACCAGGTTTGAAAGGCTTTCCAACTTTCAGGTAGTTTGACTTCTTGATCAAATAAACCAAAGATTGTGGAGCCTGAGCCACTCATCGCCGCATATTGTGCGCCTAGGGCATATAATTCATTTTTGATTTCCACTAATTGTGGATAAGTAGGGAAGAGACTATTTTCAAAATCATTTGAAATGGTCTCTTTCCATGTTTCTAAGGGTTTTGTTAATTGCTTCTCCCAGTTTTTACGGGCTTTTTTAGGCTTAATTCCTGCATAGGCTTCTTGCGTCGATATACCAAAATTGGGGTAAACCATCACCAAAAACTTCCCTGTTAATGATAGTTCAATCGGGGAGAGAACATCTCCTTTCTCAGAACCTAACTGGGCTTGATTGAATAAGAAAAAAGCACAATCACTTCCTAGTTTTTGGGCATAGGGAATCAAATCGACGTTTGTTAAAGGCAATTTGAACATGTCACGAAGTCCCATCAAGGTGAATGCCGCGTCGGATGAACCGCCTCCTAAACCCGCTCCCATGGGGATGACTTTATGTAGATGAATATGAACCGGGGCTATATTGAAAGCCTCTATTAACAGCATAAATGCGCGGTAACATAAATTAGTTTCCAATTTTCCCGAAATAGCTAATCCAGATGTGCTGAATTCAAAGGTGCTGCTCGGTGTGATTTCTAAAATATCCGACCATGGCGCAGGATAGAAACACGTCGATAGATTGTGAAAACCATCCGTTCTTTTTTCGGTAACATATAGCCCTAAATTGATTTTGGCGTTTGGAAATAAGATCATAATTAGTCTTCTAAAGTGTTACTGATGCCGATGACTTTTAATAGCAGGTTGATGAAGAAAAGGAGAAAGGCCAATTGGAAAAATAAAGGTGCGGCTGATTGATGTTCAACATCTTTGATTAACAATTTGCGTGATTTTTCCATGATATCAATTTCTTTGAAAACGGCTTGCAAGGTTTGTTTGTCAGTTGCCCGGTAAAACTTTCCATTGGAATGTTGGGCGATTAACCGCAAGGTGCTCTCATCCACCGGGTCTAGGCTTGCTTTTAAACTTCCTACGGCAATCGTGTAAACTTTTATTTTAAAGGTTTTCGCTAATTCGGCAGAGGTGAGTGGATCTAAATTTCCGGCCGTATTATTCCCGTCGCTGATTAGAATAATGATTTTTTTAGGATTTGCTTCCTCTCGAATTTGATTGATGCACATTCCGAGCGCATCGCCCAATGCGGTTCCTTCTTCGGTGATATCTTGATTCGACAAGCCTCGCAATGCATAGGAAAGGAAGCTGCTATCGGATGTTATGGGACTTGCTAGGTAAGGAGCACCAGCAAAGGCAACGAGGGCAATTTGATCATAAGTGCGTCCTAAGATAAATGCTTGAGCCGTTTGTTTCGCGATGGCTAGGCGGGAGGGTTGAACATCTTTGGTCAACATTGACGAAGAAATATCAAGTCCCAAAGCGATGTCCACCCCTTCTTGCTGTATGCGCGTATGGTAGATGGATTTATAGGGATCTGCGAGTGCGATGATCAGTGAAATCATGCATAAACTCAAGACGGCGTCTGGCAAAAATGTCAGGATACGGGTTAGTTTATGTTGTTTAAAAGGGGCTTTGAATGAAAGGACAATGCGTGCCTGATTTTTTCTTTTGACTAATAATCGGATAAGGATGATAATCAAAGGCAATGGTAATAGGTATAGGTAGAGTGAATTTTCCCAGGAATAGGAAAAAATCGATTTTAACTGGTGCCAAGAATAGAAGAGGTTGAATTTCATGATCGCTTGACTTCTTGGTTAATTTTCGCTCTTTCTTGTAAATAAACGGTTTCGGCTATCTCCAGTAATACCTTGATTGCTTCCAAGGTTCGGGCAGAAAAATTACCCCCATAAATCGCGGAATCCACTTCTTGTAGGGTTTTCTCCAAGCGTTTGTCGGGTAAATTGTCGACCATTTCGGTGGTTGTGAAAGTCGCGAATGGGATATCCGTCATTTGCTCCAAGTAATTTTTCCAAAGTGCTGCCGCGTTCTCTAAATTCTGTAAACCTTTAGTTGAATTTGAAATATTACGCATGAGGCGCTGATAAGCACGTCGAAACTCTAAATTCTTTCTCCAAAGCAGGTAAAGTTTAAAGCCTTGCCGAATCCGATTGCCCAATAACCAATAAATAAGCCCCAAAGCAATTAAAATACTGAACGCACCCAAGGTTAAATTCCGTAAATCTGGCTTCGGTTTTAGGGGACTAATGGGAATGGTTTGAATAAGCGAATCTATATTTACCTGCTTAGCATTTGGCATCAAGCGTTTCAAGTATATCGTATCCTGAGCGGCTGAAACAAATGTACAATCCTGTTCTGTTTGGATAGCAACAGGGATGCGCAGGGTTTGATAATCTTGAATCGTGAATTGCCGAAACGTGTACACAGCCGAATCCACACTGATATTCCCGTCCGTCGTTTTCGTAGGGAAATAGTCTTTTTTTATTGGCTTGAAAACGCCATAGGTTTGATTGATGCTCGGGAAAAAAATCTCTTGCTGGGCTGTATGCGACACGCGCAGCACATAATGAATGTCCTGTCCTATTTTCGCTGAATCTTCTAAAAAGCGACCTTGTACTCGAATGGCTTGTTCTTGCTGCATCATTTTCGCACATTAAAAAGTTTCACCAATGCTGGAACAAAATCTTCTCCGGCGCGGATGCCAACATAATCAGCTTGCCATTGTTTGCAGGAATTTTTTAGCGCATCATACGCTTGGAAATTATCTTTTAACTGCTCACGAAAAGTGCTCGCAGAGGTATTCACCCAAGTAGTTTGTCGGCGCTCAGGATCGTATATAGGAACAATTCCCATTTTCGGCAATTGAGATTCCATGTTGTCCTGAAAATGCACCACGACCAAATCGTGTTTTGAGGCTAATGCCCTCAATAAATCTTGGTAGTTTTCGTCGATAAAGTCTGATAAGACAAACACGAGGCTTTTGCGTTTTAGGGCTTGCAGGGTAAACTTTAGCCCCGCTTTTAAATCCGTGCCTAAACCGACAGGTTCTAATTTGAATATTTCGGAAATGGTTTTGTACCCATGTTTTTTCCCGGCACCCGTTGCCATAAACTTCTCATTTTGGTCGGAATATGCACAAAACCCTATATGCCCAGCTTCTTGCATGGCGGAGAAGGCGAGCACACCGGCAACTTCCTTGAGGGTGTTTAGTTTGCTTTTATTTCGTTTTCCTACGAGTTGGGAGGCACTAACATCTAATAAAAAGAAAACGGTTTGTTCTTTTTCCTCTTTAAAGAGCTTAACAAAAGTGCCATGGCCTTTGGCTGTTGTGTTCCAGTCGATGTGGCGAACGTCGTCGCCGTAATGGTATTGTCTGAGGTCACTAAATTCCAATCCTGACCCCTTAAAAATAGAGGAAAAGTTGCCGTGCATTTGGGTGTTTATCGCCTTACGAATGCGAATTTCCAGTTGTACAATGCGAGAAAGGAATGATTGAATGTCCACTTCTGTTTGCTGAAATTTAGCCTTAGAATCTTGCTAAATTACCTATTTTTTGAGCATTTTGGATGAAAAGCGAGAAAAGCTTTCTAATTTGTATCAAATTTGGTTTATGCGATTTTACATTTTTATTCTCTTGTTGTTGTGTTGGGCCTGTTCGGATTCGACTCCCACAAATAGGCTTTCAGAAGACCAAATGGCTGACATTTTAGCGGATATTCATTTGGATGAGGGCAAAGTTAGCGCGATGAATATTGTGAGTGCAGATACTTCGGTTATTCTTTATAACCGCCTGGAGCGCGCGACATTAAAAAGGCATGGCATCGACTCTACGCGATTTGCTAAGAGTTTTGCTTCCTATGTACAAGAGCCGCAGGATTTTATTGATTTATACAAAAAGGTGAATGCGGCCTTGGCCAAAAAGCAACAATCGAAAAAATAGGATGAAAATTCTACTCATTTTAATCTTGTTTAGTACTTCTGTTATGGCACAAATTCCATTTATTCAAGGGCATCGTGGTTGTCGGGGATTATTTCCAGAGAATTCTTTGCCTGCTTTCCAGCATGCGCTGGATCTAGGCGTGCGCGTATTGGAAATGGATGTTGTATTATCTGCCGACGGCAAAGTGGTCGTAAGTCATGAGCCTTACATGAATGCGCGTTATGCGAGTCATCCGTCGGGCGAGGCTGTCATTCGATCGGAAGAATCGACCTTGAATTTATACCAAATGCCTTATGCGGAGATCAAACGTTTTGATGTGGGGAAGCGAGGAAATAGCTTGTTTTTAGAGCAGAAAGCGGTGCCAACGTATAAACCCTTGCTTGCTGAGGTACTCGCATTGGGTGAAGCATTTCGCAAAAAAACTGGGGAGGCTGTTTATTATAACATAGAGATTAAGTCGGAGCCAGGGGAATACGGCAAATCCCAGCCGGCAACTGTGAAGGAGTTTGCTGACGTGGTGCAGCGTCAGATTTATAAATATGTGGCTAACGAATTTTTCATATTACAAAGTTTCGATATGTCTGTTTTGACCTATTATCACCAAACGTATCCCGAAGTACGCTTGTCGGCCCTCGTAGAATCCGAAAAGCCACAATTTGTATTGGATACCTTAGGCTTTACACCTTCGATTTACAGTTCGAGTTATCAATATTTGACAGCTGACATGATTCAGTTTTGTCATGCCAAAGGCATGCAGGTGATTCCTTGGACAATAAATACCAAGGAGCAGATGCAGCAATTTATTGCTTTAGGGGTTGATGGCATCATCACTGACTATCCAAACCGCGCGCCCAAGATTCATTAATTATGTCCTTGTTTAACGAGACTTTATTGTGGTTTATGAAGCGGCGGATGCCGCGGATTGAGGCAATTTATGAGCGGCCTTTGGACTTGCAATTTGATGGATTAAGTCGATTAATTACGGAGGGACGAGAAACGGAGTGGGGGACGAAATATGGGTATGAGGATTTTACCTCTTATGAGACGTTTCGCCAAAGGGTACCTATTTCGACCTATGAAGAGCTTTTTCCCTATATCGAGCGGATGATGCAAGGGGAGCAGCAAGTGTTGTGGTCTACACCGATTAATTGGTTTTCTAAATCCTCTGGTACCACGAATGCACGGAGTAAGTTTATTCCCGTTTCGAAGGAATCGTTAGAGGAGTGCCACATGATGGGCGGGAAGGACATGATTACGTTATTGATTCAAAATAAGCCTGAGACGAAGATTTTTGAAGGCAAAGGCCTTTCGATTGGAGGAAGCTTAACTTCGGATTCCATGAATTCGAGCATGTTGATGGGGGATGTTTCAGCCGTGGTGATGAAGAATTTGCCTATTTGGGCACAGATGATTCGGACGCCTTCTTTGGATGTCGCATTAATGGGTGATTGGGATCAGAAGATTGAGAAGATGGCGCTGGAGACATCGCAGGAAAATGTGACGAGTATTTTGGGGGTTCCTACTTGGACATTGGTGTTGATCGAGAAGATTTTGGAAATAACGGGCAAGCAATCCATTTTGGAGGTTTGGCCAAATTTTGAATTTTTGGTTCATGGAGCTGTAGCTTTTGGGCCTTACCGGGATTTGTTCAAGTCGCATATTTTTCCATCTTCGGAAGTTCGCTTTCTGGAGATTTACAATGCATCGGAGGGATTTTTTGGCATTCAGGATGATTTGAATCGTCCAGATGAGATGCTGTTGATGTTGGACTACGGCATTTTTTATGAATTTATTCCGATTGGGGAAAAGGGTGAGGAGCATGACTCGATTGTTCCATTGGAGCGGGTTGAGTTGGGGGTGAATTATGCGGTCGTGATTACGACAAATTCTGGTTTGTGGAGGTATAAGATTGGAGATACTGTGCGTTTTACTTCTTTGAGCCCTTATCGCATCAAAATTTCAGGGAGAACAAAGCATTTCATTAATGCATTTGGGGAAGAACTAATTATTGAAAATGCAGAACAGGCTGTCGCGGCGGCATGTCGGGCGACAGATGCCGAAATTAAGGATTATACGGCGGCGCCGGCCTATATGGATGGTGGAAAACGGGGAAGTCACGAATGGGTGATTGAATTTTCGCGTGCGCCAAAAGATTTGCGTACCTTTGTGGCTGTGTTAGACGAAACCTTGCGTGCGAACAATTCGGATTATGATGCGAAGCGTTCTTATGATTTGGTTTTGGGGTCACCTAATATTCATGAAGCACCTGCAGGTACATTTTATGCGTGGATGCGGAGTCGAGGTAAATTAGGGGGTCAACACAAGGTGCCTCGTTTGAGTAATCACCGCGAATTTTTAGAAGGAGTTTTGGCTCATATTAATCAATAACATGGCTTTAAAAGAAACAATTGAGGCAGGCATCAAAGATGCTATGCGTGCAAAAGATGCAGATCGTTTACGTGCGTTACGTGCGATTAAATCGATGATTTTACTAGAGGAGACTTCGGGCTCGAATGCAGATGGCCTTTCGGCTGATGCGGAAATGAAGATTTTGATGAAGGCTGCTAAGCAACGGAAAGATTCGTTGGACGTGTATGTAACTCAAAATCGTCCGGATTTAGCGGAGAAGGAACAAGCTGAATTGTCGATTATCGAAGAGTTTTTACCCAAACAATTATCTGAAGAGGAATTAACGACGCGCATTGCTGAAATCATTGCGGCTGTAGGCGCTACGAGTCCAGCTGATATGGGTAAGGTGATGGGTGCGGCTTCGAAGCAATTAGCAGGTTTAGCTGATGGGAAGGCGATTTCGGTGAAGGTAGGCGAATTATTAAAAAAATAGATGGAAGTGACGAAACGGGCGATACGGAATTTGAGTTTGGATGCGTTGAAGCAGGAAATGCTTCAGCATGGGGAGCCTGCGTTTCGTGCCAAACAGGTTTATGAATGGATTTGGAAGAAGTCGGTGCGCTCGTTTGAAGCCATGGCGAATATTCCAAAAACAACTCGTGAGTGGTTGGAGACTGAATTTGATTTACAATGTGTGACGACTGCGGAAATGCAGGTGAGTACGGATCGGACGATTAAGTCGAGTTTTGCGCTGCATGATGCACATTTGATTGAGGGGGTGTTGATTCCGACGCGTGAGCGTATGACGGCATGTGTTTCGTCGCAGGTGGGATGCTCATTGACCTGCAGCTTTTGTGCGACAGGTTACATGGATCGGAAGCGGAATTTGGAGGCATTTGAGATTTATGATCAGGTGGTGCTGATTCGTGATCAGGCGCAGGAGAAATATGGGATTCCTTTGACCAATATTGTTTATATGGGGATGGGGGAGCCTTTGTTGAATTATGCCAATGTGTTAGCTTCGATTGAGATGATTACTTCGCCGGAAGGTTTGGGGATGGCATCTCGTCGAATTACGGTTTCGACGGCTGGAATTGCGAAGATGATCAAGAAGTTGGGGGATGATCAGGTGAAGTTTAATTTGGCTTTATCCTTACATGCGGCGAATGATGAGAAGCGGAATCGCATTATGCCGATCAACGAGTCGAATACGTTGGAGGCCCTTTCGGAGGCTTTGCGGTATTTTTACGAGAAGACGGAGAATGAGATTACGCTCGAGTATATCATGTTTAATAAGTTCAATGATTCGGTGGAAGATGCGAAGGAATTGTATGAATTCGCGCGTCACTTGCCGTGTAAGATTAACATTATTGAATATAATCCGATCAAGCAGGCAGATTTTGTGAATGCAGAGGCGGATGCTTTGGCGAAGTTTACGGCGTTCTTAGAGAGTAAGAAAATGATTGTGAATGTTCGTCGGTCGAGAGGCAAAGATATCGATGCGGCCTGCGGGCAGTTGGCAGGTAAAAAATAAGCCATGAACGAGCTTTTTCCCATATTTTTAAAGTTGGACCGTTTGAACACGCTTGTCGTGGGTGGAGGGAACGTGGCTTTGGAAAAAGCTTCGGCTTTGTTGCGGAATTCACCAAGTGCTCAAGTGACAATGGTCGCGCCAATGTTTCGGCCAGAGACGTTGGAGTTTTTGAATGAATATCCGCAGGTATTGGTATGTGAGCGGGCGTTTGAGTTATCGGATTTGGATGGTCGGGACTTGGTAGTTTGTGCGACGGATAATCGGGAATTGCATGTTGGGATAAAGGCAGCGTGTGTCGAACGTCATTTATTGTGTAACGTGGCGGATACGCCGGACTTATGTGATTTTTATTTGGGGTCGATTGTGCAGAAGGGTGATTTGAAGATCGCGATTTCTACGAATGGGAAGTCACCTACTTTGGCGAAGCGAATTCGAGCATTTTTGGAGGATGTGATTCCGGATGAGATACAAGAGGGTTTGGAGGGAATGGAGGCGGTTCGAAAGACGCTGAAGGGGGATTTTCAGGCGAAGATTAAGGCCTTGAATGAGCTGACGAAAGATTTGGTTTTTCGAAAGTAGCATCCTTTACCTTTGCCAATCCTCCAAGGTTTGGCAAAGGTACGGGTGAGATTCCAATTTTTTTTGATTTCTGTGCGATTACCAAGTTCTTGGTAAATTGATTTAATCGTATTTATTTTTCGTGTGAGGTGCCTAGTTTTAGTGAAAATCTAATCACTATACTATGTCACATTTATCTCATTATTTGACTCGATTTCATTCGGGGAACTATTATCATATTTATAATCGGGCGATTGATCGGAAGCTGATGTTCAAGTCGCGCTCGAATTATCATTATTTTATGCATTTGTGGAAACGCTACCTGGGTGGGTATTTGGATGTAATTTCGTACAGTCTAAATGCGAATCATTTTCACTTTTTGGTTCGGGTGCGGTATTTTAGTGCGGAACAGTTGAAGGGTCGCACGGAGCATGAGTTGGTCGCTGAGCGGCTAAAAATATTTTTCAGGACTTATGCAATGGCGTTTAATAAGCGGCATACGCGGACTGGGTCTTTGTTTGAAGGGCCATTTAAGCGGGTATTGATTGGAGATAATCATTATTTGACTTATCTGATTCAGTATATCCATGTGAATCCTGAGAAGAATAAGCTGTGTGCTGATTTTAGAACTTGGGATTGGAGTTCATATAAATATATTGTTAAGCCAAGTGATTCTGTTGTAGATCGGAACTTTGTGATTGAATGGTTTGGGAGTCTTTATGAATTCCAACAATTTCATTTGAACGAAAATCAAGAAGTTGATATTCGCTCATTTTTATCAGATGATGAAGATTAAAAAAACTTTCCTCCGTGTACCTTTGCCAAACCTTGAAGGATTGGCAAAGGGAAAAAAAAGGGGGCTGCACAGCAGCCCCCTTTTGAATTAAAAACCTCGAAAGATTATAAGTATTGATTCGCATTCGTTGCGTTCAAGTCTTCGAAAGCTGTTTTTAAACGAGCTACCAAAGTTTCTTCGCCCTTACGTAACCAAACACGTGGGTCATAATATTTCTTGTTTGGAGAATCGTCGCCCGTTGGGTTACCGATTTGACCTTGCAAGTAAGCTTCGTTCGCTTTGTAGAAGTTTAAGATACCTTCCCAGAATGCCCATTGTGTATCTGTGTCAATGTTCATTTTGATAGCACCATAAGATAAAGCTTCACGGATTTCTTCGCGAGAAGAACCTGAACCACCGTGGAATACGAAGTTGATTGGCTTCTCAGCAGTTAGGCTATACTTTTCTTTGATGAACTCTTGAGAGTTTTTCAAGATTACCGGTTGTAATTTTACGTTACCTGGTTTGTAAACGCCGTGTACGTTTCCGAATGCCGCAGCGATTGTGAAACGGTGTGAGATTTTGCTCAACACTTCGTAAGCGTAAGCAACTTCTTCGGGTTGTGTATATAATTTAGATGAATCAACGTCAGAATTATCAACGCCATCTTCTTCACCACCTGTAACACCTAATTCGATTTCAAGTGTCATGCCCATTTTAGACATGCGTTTTAGGTATTTTGCACAGATTTCTAAGTTTTCTTCCAAAGGCTCTTCAGACAAATCTATCATGTGAGAGGAGAATAATGGTTGGCCTGTCTCCGCGAAGAATTTTTCACCTGCGTCCAAAAGACCGTCGATCCAAGGTAAAAGTTTCTTAGCACAGTGGTCAGTGTGTAACACAACTTGAACACCGTAAGCTTTCGCCATTTGGTGAACGTGGTAAGCACCTGAGATAGAACCTGCGATTGCAGCTGCTTGATTTTCGTTTGAAAGGGTCTTTCCTGCGTAGAAAATACCGCCACCATTTGAAAATTGAATGATTACTGGAGAGTTAACAGCTTTAGCTGCTTCTAATACAGCATTTACTGTATCTGTACCGGTAACGTTTACTGCAGGTAATGCAAATTGATTTTTCTTAGCGATTTCAAATAACTCTTGAACCGCATCTCCATGCAATACTCCTTTTTGTGTGGATAAACTTGACATAATGATTTTTTTTCTTGGGAAATAAATATAAAGTACCTGATATTCAGCAAGTAATGGCCAAAAATACTAAAATAAGTTCAATTTCTAGGCAACAAAATGAGAAAAATACAATTTTAGGAGCTAGGGGTCAGTTGTCAGTAGCCTGTGATCAGTCCGTAGTCCGGAGGGAGGTAGTCAGGAATCAGTCGTCAGTCACTAGTCGCTAGTCAAGAGTCCAAAGTTAGTAGTTAGTGTTCAGTAGTCAGTGATCAGTCCGGAGTCCGCAGGGAGATAGTCCGAGGTCCGCAGGCAGTTCTCAGTTGCCGTGGTCAGTCCGGAGGGAAATAGTCCGAAGTCCGGAGGCAGTTGTCAGTTGCAAGTGGTCAGTCCGAAGGGAAATAGTCCGAAGTCCGGAGGCAGTTGTCAGTTGCAAGTGGTCAGTCCGAAGGGAGATTGTGGGCTGTATTTTGTTAGGGCAAACTACTATTATGAAATGCGTAATATTTTTATTGCCTGATATAGTTACCTTACTACCTCCGGACTATTTCCCTCCGGACTGACCACTGACCACTAGTGACTGACGACTAATGACTAGCGACTTTCACCTAATTCCCTGATTTTCAAAATATTTTTACTCAACCTCTTGCACGTAATATATTTTTCTGTACCTTTGCACTCCCGTTCGACAAACGCAGTTTTCAATTCCGAAAGAGGTTGGCAGAACTTCTCGAATTTATTTTAAACACAAAAATGCGGGTCGAAACAGGGTTTAAATTGAGGTAAGCTCGATTTTTGTGTCAGAACTGGTATTGGTTAGTACAAGTTGAATGCCCAACGTATTAATTGAATATTAAGCTACACAGAGTGATTTTCACTGTTATCCACAGTGACTCCACTTTGTCGCCTTGTACCAATTCTGCTTTTAATTTATTGTTGATTCCTATATCGTTGCGAAACGATTTTGAATAAAAGTCTTACAACAAGCCTTGATCGCCTTGTAAGCATATTTTTTAATAAATATAAAAATACTATGTCTGGAATTATTGGTAAAAAAATCGGAATGACCAGCCTATACATGGAAGACGGAAGATCTGTCGCATGTACGCTGATTGAAGCCGGACCTTGCGTGGTTACGCAAGTGAAAACCGTTGAGAAAGAAGGCTATAATGCCGTTCAAATCGGTTATGGTGAGAAGAAGGATAAGCACACAACAAAATCTTTGTTGGGGCACTTCAAAAAAGCTAACACCACTCCTAAGAAAAAACTTGTTGAGTTTCGCACGTTTGAGCAGCCTTTAGCATTAGGGGATGTTTTGACTGTTGAGATGTTAGAAGTAGAAACGTTTGTAGACGTGGTAGGTACATCGAAAGGTAAAGGTTTCCAAGGTGTTGTAAAGCGTCACGGATTTGCCGGAGTAGGTGGTCAAACACACGGTCAGCATAACCGTGGTCGTCACCCAGGTTCGATCGGTGCGTGTTCATTCCCATCGCGTGTATTCAAAGGTTTGCGTATGGCGGGTCGTACAGGAGGTAATCGTGTAAAGGTTCAAAACTTACAGGTTTTGAAAGTTTATCCAGAGAAAAACCTTTTGGTTGTATCGGGATCGGTACCAGGAGCAAAGAACTCATACGTAATCATTGAAAATTAAAATTCGGGCATAGCCTATAGACATTCTGAAGTATGGAATTATCAGTATATAACATCGCAGGAAAAGATACCGGAAAGAAAGTAACCCTTTCTGACGAGGTCTTTGGAATTGTTCCAAACGAGCATGTGGTTTACTTAGATGTGAAGCAATATTTAGCTAACCAACGTCAAGGAACACACAAAGCGAAGGAGCGTGCAGAAGTTTCGCGTTCTACGCGTAAGATTAAGAAACAAAAAGGTACAGGTGGCGCACGTGCGGGTTCTATGAAATCGCCGTTGATGAAAGGTGGTGGTCGTATTTTCGGTCCACGTCCACGTGATTACCATTTCAAATTGAATAAGAAAGTTAAATCTTTGGCTCGCCAGTCGGCATTAGCGGCTAAGGCGCAATCAGGCGATATCGCTGTTTTGGATACTGTATCATTTGATACACCAAAAACAAAAGCATATTTAGCGATGTTGAAGGCTCTTTCTTTGGACAACACAAAATCGTTATTGATCTTGAACGAGGTTGATAAAAACGTTGTATTGTCAGGACGTAACGTACCTAAAACAAAGGTATCGAATGCGGCAGACGTAAATACTTACGATTTAGTGAATGCATCGAAATTGTTAATTACAGTGGATGCGATCCAAAAAATTGAGTCAACATTTAATAAATAATTTACGGAGCTTCGGTTCTGTTTAAACGAAATAAACAATGGGCATTATTAAACGTCCGGCCTTGACTGAAAAGTCGCAAGCCATGCAAGAAAAAGGCAAATACGTGTTTGTGGTTGAATTGACAGCAAACAAGATTGAAATTGCCAAGGAGGTTAAAAAAATGTACGGAGTTGATGTACAAGATGTACAAACAATGCGTCAAATTGGAAAAGTTAAGTCCAAGAGCACACGTACAAAGGTTACTTCAGGACGCACGTCAACTTACAAGAAGGCGATCGTTACCGTAGCAGCAGGAGAAGTGATTGACTTCTACCAAGGAATTTAATACAAATAATTAAGGGGGTTCATCCCGATAAATTGAACTAATTAAATGGCAGCAATTAAAAAAATTAAACCAACAACTCCAGGACAGCGTCAGCGTATTGCGCCGACGTTCGAGGAGATTACTACGGACAAGCCGTATAAGCCCCTTTTGGAGCCTATTAAGCGTACAGGTGGTCGTAATGCGGATGGTCGTCGCTCGATGCGTTATATCGGTGGTGGTCACAAGCGTCGTTACCGTGTGATTGATTTTACACGTTCGAAGTTTGATGTACCTGCAACTGTTTTGACAGTTGAGTATGATCCGAACCGTACTTCACGTATTGCCTTGATCGAATATGCTGATGGTGTTAAGACATATATCTTAGCTCCGGCAGGAATTCAAGTAGGTCAAACAGTTATTTCAGGAGAGAAAGTTGCTCCAGAAGTAGGTAATACATTGCCATTGGCAAATATCCCTTTGGGTACTTTGGTTCACGCAATTGAGTTGCAACCAGGTAGAGGAGCTGAAATGGCTCGTTCTGCAGGAACATATGCTCAGTTATTAGCGCGTGATGGAAAATATGCTACGTTGAAGTTACCTTCAGGTGAGATGCGTATGGTATTAGCTCGTTGTGTTGCAACAATCGGAACTGTATCAAACTCGGATCACATGAACGTGAACTTAGGAAAAGCAGGTCGTCATCGTTGGTTGGGTCGTCGTCCACGTGTTCGTGGTGTTGTTATGAACCCAGTTGATCACCCTATGGGTGGTGGTGAGGGTCGTTCTTCAGGAGGTCACCCACGTTCACGTACTGGTTTATTGGCTAAGGGTAAGAAAACTCGTAATCCAAAGAAAAACACTAATCGTCTTATCATCAGTAGAAGAAAAAAATAGTAGATGGCACGTTCACTAAAAAAAGGTCCTTACATTGATTACCGCCTTGATAACAAGGTTCAAGTTATGAATGATTCTGGCAAGAAGTCAGTAATCAAAACTTGGTCAAGACGTTCAATGATTTCTCCAGATTTCGTTGGTCACACATTTGCGGTTCACAATGGTAACAAGTTTATCCCAGTTTATGTAACTGAGAACATGGTAGGTCACAAATTGGGAGAATTTTCTCCAACGCGTAACTTCCGTGGTCACATTGCGAAGAAAGACAAAGGTAAAAAGTAAAAAGGGTGACCTTCGGGTCCTGTAATCAGATATTGTAAAATGGAAGCAATTGCTAAATTAAGAAATGTTCCTACGTCACCACAGAAGATGCGTATTGTCGCAGATATGGTACGTGGACAGAAAGTATCCAAAGCGTTGGGTATCTTGAAATTTGAGCCCAAAGTTGGTGCGAAGGCTATTGAGAAATTGTTGCTCTCAGCCGTTTCTAACTGGCAAAACAAGCATGTGGATGCTAAAATTGAGGAGGCTGACTTGTTCATCAAGACGATCTTCGTCGATGGAGGTGCTTCAATCAAGCGTTTACGTCCAGCTCCGCAAGGACGTGGTCACCGCATCTTGAAGCGTTCGAATCACATTACCCTCGTAGTAGCTTCTTCGGCAGCTCCTATCTTGGAAGAAACAACAGCAGAATAATTAACTATTAGATAAAACAAGAAATGGGACAAAAAATTAACCCCGTTGGATTAAGATTAGGTATCGTAAGAGGTTGGGATTCTAACTGGTACGGAGGCAAAACTTTTGCTGATAAACTAGTTGAAGACGAGAAAATCAGAAAATATGTAGCTGCTCGTATTCCAAAAGGATCTATCTCTAAAGTTATTATTGAGCGTACCTTAAAGCGCATCACGTTAACAATCAATACGGCTCGTGCTGGTGTTGTTATTGGAAAGCAAGGTGCTGAGGTAGACAAGGTAAAAGAAGAGTTAAAAGCCATCACTGGTAAGGATGTTCAAATCAACATCTTTGAGATCAAGCGTCCTGAAATTGATGCGAAATTGATCGGTGAAGCGATTGCTCAACAATTACAAGCTCGTATTTCATTCCGTCGTGCGATGAAACAAGCAATTGCTTCTGCAATGCGTGTAGGGGCACAAGGTATCAAATTGAAATTATCAGGTCGTTTAGGAGGTGCTGAAATGGCTCGTTCTGAAGGATATAAGGAGGGACGTATTCCTCTTCATACGCTTCGTGCGGATGTAGATTATGCGATCTCAGAAGCGTTAACTGTATACGGAAAGATCGGTATTAAGGTATGGGTATTCCGTGGTGAGGTTTTCGGTAAGCCAGATTTGTCGCCAAACGCGAACATGGGCTTGCAGTCAACTGCAGCAGATTCTCGCCCAGGTGACCGTGGTGGTCGTCCAGGTGACCGTGGTGGTCGCGGACGTCGTCCAGATGGTGATCAAGGTGGAGATCGTAACAAGGCAGGTGGTCCAGGTGCCGGTGGTCGTGGACGTGGTGGAAAACGCTAATTGCCTAAAATAAATCAAGAAATAGATATTAGACTTTTAAGAAGATGTTACAACCAAAAAGAACCAAATTTCGTAAGTCCCAAAAAGGCCGCGTAAGAGGTGTTGCTACCCGTGGGCACGAAATTGATTTTGGATCATTCGCTATTAAATCCTTAGAGCCAGGACGTATTACAGCACGTCAAATTGAGGCAGCTCGTATTTCGGTAACTCGTGCTATGAAGCGTGAGGGCCAAGTTTGGATCCGTATTTTCCCTGACAAAGTTATTACGAAAAAACCTGCAGAGGTTCGTATGGGTAAGGGAAAGGGAGCTCCAGAATACTGGGTAGCTAACGTTCGTCCAGGAACTATTTTGTTTGAATCGGCGGGTGTACCTTTAGCGATTGCTCAAGAAGCATTGCGTTTGGCAGCTCAAAAATTGCCGATGCGCACGAAGTTTGTCGTACGTAGAGATTATTCAGAATAGGTTTTAGGCCTGATGGTTTAAACATCCAAATAGCATTGTTATGAAAAACGCAGAAATAAATAAATTAGGAGTAGACGAATTGAAAAAAGCCATTGCGGCAGAGCAAGAGAACTTGACTCGTTTGAAATTAGCTCACGCTATTTCACCGATCGAGAATCCAATGCGTATTCGTGAAACTCGTCGTGTTATCGCTAAGTTAGAGACAGCTCTTACAAAAGCAGTAAACGCATAAGTAAAAATTAATTTTAATAGATCGTGTCCACATACGGCTCACGGTCAATTGTTTAACAAGTTAACAAACCAACGATGGAACAGAGAAATCTAAGAAAGGTAAGGATTGGGAAAGTAGTTAGTGATAAGATGGATAAATCAATCACATTAACTGTTGACCGTAAGGTAAAACACCCCTTGTACGGAAAGTTCGTACAAAAGACTACTAAATTGATGGCACATGATGAGAATAATGATTGTGGTATCGGTGATACAGTGAAAGTGATGGAAACACGTCCTCTTTCAAAAAATAAGCGTTGGAGATTAGTTGAAATTATCGCTAAAGCGAAATAAGACACTCTTGTTATTCAATTTTAAAATTTAAAGATCAAAGATAATGTTACAGCAGGAATCAAGATTGGGTGTAGCGGATAATTCTGGAGCAAAAGAAGTTTTGGTAATTCGCGTGTTAGGCGGTACTGGTAAGAGATACGCTTCTATTGGCGATAAGATTGTCGTTTCAGTTAAATCAGCTCTTTCTTCATCAAGTATGAAAAAAGGTACGGTTTCTCGTGCGGTGGTTGTTCGCACGAAAAAAGAAATTCGTCGTAAGGATGGTACATATATTCGTTTTGAAGATAACGCAGCCGTGTTATTGAATGCGAATGATGAGCCAAAAGGAACTCGTATTTTCGGGCCAGTTGCTCGTGAATTGCGTGAGGCAGGTTTTATGAAAATCGTTTCCTTAGCCCCTGAAGTTTTATAAGATCGATGACATATTGGGTTAACCAATAGAAAGAATCATACAATGGAAAAGAAAATTATCAAGCAAACAAAATTGCACATCAAAAAAGGTGATACAGTGATGGTTATCGCTGGTAACGCAAAAGGTAAAACGGGTGTTATCAAAGAAGTTATCACAGAGAAATCTCGTGCAATTGTGGAAGGTGCTAACCTTCAAACAAAACACGTTAAGCCATCTGCGAGCAATCCTCAAGGGGGTATCGAAAAGCGTGAAGGTTCAATCCATATCTCTAACCTAATGGTTGTAGAAAATGGAAAGGCAGTTCGCACAGGACGTAAGCTTAACGAGAAAGGTAAATTACAGCGTTACTCAAAAGCAACTGGTAAGTTTATCGCATAATTAGAATGTAAAACGTGGGTCGGAAATCCACAAAATATAAGAACATGGCAGTACCTAGATTAAAAGAGCGTTATCTGAAAGAGGTTGTACCTGGCTTGAAAACTAAGTTTGAGTACAAATCAGTAATGCAAGTTCCTAAGATTACTAAAATCGTAATCAACAAAGGTGTTGGAGCGGCAGTATCCGACAAAAAATTAGTAGATGTTGCAGTAGAAGAAATTACACAAATCGCTGGTCAAAAAGCGGTTGCAACAATCTCTAAGAAAGCGATCTCCAACTTTAAATTACGTGAGAACATGCCAATTGGTGTGAAAGTAACGTTACGTGGTGATCGTATGTATGAGTTTTTAGATCGTTTAACTACGGTTTCATTAGCTCGTGTACGTGACTTCAAAGGTGTTTCAGAGAAAGGTTTCGATGGCCGTGGTAATTATACTTTAGGTGTTAAGGAACAAATCATTTTCCCTGAGATTTCAATTGATAAAGTTTCTAAAATCTCAGGTATGGATATCACGTTTGTGACGACTGCACCTACTGACGAAGAGGCTTATGCTTTATTAGCTGCAATTGGAATGCCTTTTTCAAATATTAAAAAATAATTGCCGCAAGGCTTCATAACCCCTTTAAAATTTTTACAAAATGGCTAAAGAGTCAGTAAAAGCAAGAGAAAGAAAACGCGAAGCAGCAGTTGCGAAATATGCAGCGAAGCGTGCCGCTTTGAAAGCAGCTGGAGATTACTTAGGTTTAGATAAATTGCCTAAAAATGCTTCTCCAGTGCGTTTACACAACCGTTGTAAACTAACAGGTCGTCCTCGTGGATATATGCGTAAGTTCGGAATTAGCCGTGTTACGTTCCGCGAAATGGCTTCAAACGGATTGATTCCAGGTGTGACTAAGTCAAGCTGGTAAGATAAAATTTGATTAATTAAATTCATTTCTGTAATTTTGCATCCCGGTTTTTCGGAGTGCGGCAAATTTAAAAACAATGACAGATCCAATAGCAGACTATTTAACCCGATTGAGAAACGCGCTTAAGGCACGCCATAGGGTAGTTGAAATTCCTGCTTCCAACATTAAAAAGGAAATCACGAAAGTGCTTTTTGATAAAGGATACATTTCAAACTATAAGTTCGATGATTCTTCCGTACAAGGAACTATCAAGATTGCTTTGAAATACAATTCAGTAACGAAGCAACCGGCTATCGTTAACTTGACTCGTATCTCTAAACCAGGTCTTCGTAAATACAATGGTGCTGAAGAGTTGCCACGTGTATTGAACGGCTTAGGTATCGCTATCTTATCTACTTCAAAAGGAGTAATTACAGATAAGGAAGCTCGTACGCTTCACGTAGGTGGAGAAGTACTTTGCTACGTATATTAATTGTTTCACGCTGAAAGGGGGCAACTCGTAATTTAAGCTAATATTTATTTTATGTCTAGAATTGGAAATAAGATTATCACATTGCCTGCTGGAGTTTCAGTAGAAGTTAGTGCTGGTAATTTGGTAACAGTGAAAGGTCCTAAGGGAACTTTGTCACAACAAATTGATCAAGATATCATCGTTAAAATTGAGGATGGTGTGTTGACAGTCGCTCGTCCAACTGAGCAAAAGCGTCACAAAGCGATGCACGGTTTATATCGTTCATTAATCAACAACATGGTTGTGGGTGTTAGTGAAGGCTACAAGAAAGATTTAGAGATTATCGGGGTTGGTTACAAAGCCGCTAATCAAGGAAATATTTTGGAATTAAGCTTGGGATATTCTCACGCTATTTTCATGTCTGTACCTGCTGAGATTAAAGTAGCAACAGCGATGGAAAAAGGTAAAAACCCAATGGTTATTTTAGAAGGTATCGACAAGCAATTGATCGGCCAAGTAGCTGCTAAAATCAAATCATTACGTCCAGTTGAACCATACAAAGGTAAAGGTGTTCGTTTCTTGGGTGAGCAAGTTCGTCGTAAAGCTGGTAAAGCAGGCGGTAAGAAATAAATTATAAGCGTGGGCCGGAAATCCACACAAACAAGTTAAACAATGGCAACAACAAAAGATTTACGCAGAACCCGCATCAAGCGTGCGATTCGTGCTAAGATAGCTGGATCAGCTGAGCGTCCTCGCTTAACAGTATATCGTTCTAACACTGCAGTTTATGCTCAGTTGGTAGACGATTTAGCTGGTAAAACATTGTTTTCTGCGACTTCTTACAAGAAGGACAAAGTGAACAATAATATCGAAGCTGCTAAGACTGTAGGTATTGCAATCGCGAAAGCGGCTGCTGCTGCAGGTATTACGAAAGTAGTTTTCGATCGTAACGGTTATTTATATCACGGAAGAATTAAATCATTAGCTGAAGGCGCTCGCGAGGGTGGCTTACAATTTTAATAAGATATGTCGCATTTACAAGCAAAACCAATTAAGGTTAACGAGGGTGAGTTGAAGGAGAAGGTAGTAGCCATCAACCGTGTTGCCAAAGTGGTAAAAGGGGGTCGTCGTTTTAGTTTTTCTGCTATCGTTGTAGTAGGAGATGGTAACGGGATCGTTGGATACGGTTTAGGAAAAGCAAACGAGGTTACTGACGCGATCACAAAAGGTATCGAAGATGCAAAGAAGAATTTGTTCCAAATTCCTTTGTTGAAGAAAACAGTGCCTCACGAGCAATTAGGTAAATTCTCGGGTGGTTTCGTTTTAGTGAAGCCAGCTGCTCCAGGTACAGGATTGATCGCCGGTGGTGCGATGCGTGCTGTATTGGAATCTGCAGGTATCCATGATGTCCTAGCAAAATCAAAAGGTTCTTCTAATCCACACAACGTGGTTAAAGCAACGATTGATGCGTTAGTTAAGATGCGTGCACCTCACAGTGTTGCATTCCAACGTGGAATTTCAGTAGCGAAAGTATTTAATGGATAATCCGAGCGCTTCAAGCCTCACTAATAGAACAGAAGATGTCTAAAGTTAAAATTACTCAAGTAAAAAGTGCAATTAAGCGCCCGGAAGTACAAAAACGTACGATCCAAGCTTTAGGATTAGGTAAAATCCGTAAGAGCGTTGAGGTAGAATTAAATCCAGCTATTTCTGGTATGATTCGTGCCGTAAACCACTTAATTGTTGTAGAAAATATTTAATAAACACGCGAGTTGCTAGTAATAGCAGCGTTAAGCCCCAATTACAATGAAATTATCATCGTTAAAGCCTGCTGAAGGCTCAGTAAAAGTAAGAAAAAGAGTAGGTCGTGGTCAAGGTTCTGGTTTAGGTGGAACTTCTGCTCGTGGTCACAAAGGAGCTCAGTCTCGTTCAGGTTACTCACGTAAACGTGGATTTGAAGGTGGTCAAATGCCGATCCAACGTCGTGTTCCTAAGTTCGGTTTCAAGAACATCAATCGTGTAGAATACAAAGCAATCAACTTGGATACGTTACAAGCATTAGCTGACGCAACAGGTTCGAAAGTAATCACATTTGAAACTTTATACAGCAACGGTTTAGTATCTAAGTCTGACTTAGTGAAGATCCTTAGCCGTGGTGGCGTTACTTCAGCATTAGAAGTAACTGTTAAAGGTTTCTCAGGTGCTGCTAAAGCTGCTATCGAAGCTGCTGGCGGTAAAGCAATTGTTGGTTAATCCTCTATTCTAATCGAATGAACAAGTTAATAACAACTTTCAAGCATATTTTCGCAATTGAAGAATTGAGAAGCCGTATTGTCAATACGCTTCTCTTCATTGCTTTCTTCCGTTTGGGATCTTTTATCGTTTTACCAGGTGTAGATGCGACTAAATTATCTCAAGGTGGAGATGGTGGTTTATTCGGCTTGTTGAATATGTTCTCTGGTGGTGCTTTGAGCAACGCCTCTGTTTTTGCTTTAGGTATCATGCCTTACATTTCGGCATCTATCGCAATTCAGTTATTGACTATCGCCCTTCCGTATTTCCAAAAAATGCAGAAAGATGGCGAATCTGGTCGTAAAAAATTGAACCAAATTACCCGTATCCTAACAATCTTTGTTACTGCGGCTCAAGGTTTTACTTATTTACAGGTAACAATTCCTACTGAAGCAATCATGGTTGATCCTTGGTTCTTCCGTCTTTACGGAGTTGCTATCCTAGTTGGTGGTACGATGTTGTGTATGTGGTTGGGTGAGAAAATCACCGACAAAGGTATTGGTAACGGTATTTCGATGTTGATCATGATTGGTATCGTATCACGTTTCCCTTCTTCATTATTGCAAGAAGCTGGTTCTCGTGGTATGTCGGGCGCTTTGTTGTTCATCATTGAGGTTATCGCATTATTCTTCGTAGTAATGGGTGCTGTAATGGTTACACAAGCAGTTCGCCGTATTCCAGTTCAATATGCGAAACAAGTAGTAGGAGCCAAAACATCAGCTGCTGCAGTTGGTGGTGAGCGTCAATACATCCCGATGAAGTTAAATGCATCAGGTGTTATGCCAATCATCTTCGCGCAAGCATTAATGTTTATCCCAGGTTTAGTTGCACAATCGTTTGCTGAGAAATCAGAATTTGCTGCTTCGGTTGCTCAATCGTTTGGTGACTTTACTACATGGCAATACAATGCTTTATTTGCATTCTTGATTATTGTCTTTACATTCTTTTACACAGCTATCTCAATCAACCCAACGCAAATTTCAGACGATATGAAGCGTGGTGGTGGTTTCGTTCCAGGTGTTAAGCCAGGCGAAGAGACTGCTGGTTTTATTGCAAGCATTTTAGATCGTATCACATTGCCAGGTGCAATTATGTTATCGATTATTGCGATTCTTCCTGCGATTGCCAACTTGTTTGGTGTGACACGTGGATTTGCTTCTTTCTTTGGAGGTACTTCTTTGTTGATCTTAGTAGGTGTCGTATTAGATACATTGCAACAAGTTGAAAGTTACTTGTTGATGCGTAAGTATGAAGGTTTAATGCAATCAGGACGTGTGAAAGGACGTTCAGAAGTGATCGGTCGTTAAGGATGATTTACCTGAAGACTCCCGAAGAGATGGCCATCATCCAAGCGAATGGCGAGATTTTAGGGAAATGTCATGCGGAAGTAGCGAAGGCCATTCAGCCGGGTGTTACGACCTTAGCATTAGACAAAATTGCTTATGAGTTTATTAAGGACAATGGAGCACATCCATCCTTCTTAAACTACCAAGTAGGAAATAAGAAGTACGCTTATTCACTATGTATTTCGGTAAACGATGTGGTTGTACACGGTTTGCCAGGTGATTTAGTCTTACAAGAAGGCGATATCATTTCAATAGATGCAGGTGTTTATAAGAATAAGTTTCATGCCGATAGCGCCTATACATACGGAATAGGAAGTGTAGATGCTGAGGTACAGAAATTAATGCAAGTGACGAAAGAGTCCTTGTATTTGGGTTTGAATCAAGCCCAAGCAGGTAAGCGAGTAGGGGATGTGGGTAACGCGGTGCAAGTATATACGGAATCACTGGGTTATGGAGTTGTTCGGGAATTGGTTGGTCATGGTGTAGGTAAAAATCTACATGAAAGTCCAGAAGTTCCTAACTACGGTCGGCGTGGAGATGGAGCTAAATTGAAAGAAGGAATGGTCATTGCGATCGAACCGATGATCAATTTAGGCAAGCGTCAAATTTCAGTTGATAAAGATGGTTGGACTATCCGGACAATTGATCGCAAGGCGAGTGCACATTTTGAGCATACAGTAGGCGTAACAGCAGCGGGTCCAAAAGCATTGACAACTTTTGCTTATATAGAAGAAGTACTAAAAACCTCAACAGTATTGTTGAATATTTAAAAATATTATGGCTAAACAATCTTCGATCGAAGTAGACGGAATTATTTTGGAAGCTCTTTCGAACGCCATGTTTCGAGTAGAATTAGAGAATACACATCAAGTGATTGCTCATATTTCGGGTAAGATGCGTATGAACTACATTAAGATTCTACCAGGTGACAAGGTGAAGTTGGAGATGTCTCCATATGATTTGAGTAAAGCTAGAATTGTTTATCGTTACAAGTAAAAATAGGGTTTGACCCATAAAATTAAATAAAATGAAAGTTAAAGCATCTATTAAAAAGCGTAGTGCGGACTGCAAAGTGATTCGTCGTCACGGTAAGCTTTACGTTATTAACAAGAAGAATCCGAAGTTCAAACAAAGACAAGGATAATTCAAACTAAATTGATTAATCACAACAATTAATTACCTATATGGCTCGTATTGCAGGGGTTGATATTCCCGACAAAAAAAGAGGAGAGATTGCATTGACTTATATTTTTGGTATTGGTCGCAGCACTGCTCAAAAGATTTTAACGAAGGCAGCAGTTTCTTTTGATAAGAAAGCTGGTGAGTGGAACGACACGGAAGCGAATGCTATTCGTGCGATCATCGCAGCAGAATTCAAAACAGAAGGTCAGCTGAAGTCTGAAGTTCAATTGAACATCAAGCGTTTGATGGACATCGGTTGTTACCGTGGATTGCGTCACCGTAAAGGTCTTCCAGTACGTGGTCAACGCACGAAGAACAACTCACGTACTCGTAAGGGACGTCGTAAGACAGTTGCTAACAAGAAAAAAGTAACTAAATAATAAGTAGAGGAAATACCTCACACCCAATTTTATTTATCAAATAGTATGGCACAAGCAAAAAGAAAAGATAAAGCGAAGAAAAGGGTTGTTGTAGTTGAGCAAGTTGGTCAAGTACACATCAAAGCTTCCTTTAACAACATCATTATCTCCATTACCAATTCAGCAGGTCAAGTGATCTCTTGGGCATCAGCAGGAAAGATGGGTTTCCGTGGTTCTAAGAAAAACACTCCTTATGCAGCTCAAATGGCAGCATCTAACTGTGCAGCAGTAGCTGTAGAGGCTGGAATGAAGAAAGCGGAAGTTTTTGTAAAAGGACCGGGAGCTGGACGTGAGTCTGCTATCCGTACCATCCAAAACTCTGGTATCGAAGTATCACTTATCCGTGATATCACTCCAATGCCTCACAATGGATGTCGTCCTCCAAAACGTCGTCGCGTTTAATAATTTTTATGCAGGGGTAATTAGTAATTATTTTCCCCCGCTTTTTTTCACAATTTAATTACTTCACTGCACATAAGAGGTGCATTGACTTTAAAAACAAAATGGCTAGATACACAGGTCCAAAATCCAAGATTGCACGTCGTTTCGGCGAGCCAATTTTAGGTCCGAGCAAAGCATTAGCTCGCAAAAATTATGCTCCAGGTATGCACGGTAAAGGGAAACGTTCAAAAGTTTCTGAATACGCTGTTCAATTAAAGGAGAAGCAAAAAGTTAAATATACGTACGGTATCTTAGAACGTCAGTTCGAGAACCTATTCCACAAAGCCGCTGTAAAAGAAGGTATCACAGGTGAGAACTTGTTAAAATTGTGTGAAGCACGTTTAGATAATACAGTATATCGTTTGGGAATTGCACCGACTCGTCGTGCTGCACGCCAATTGGTTATCCACAAACACATCATTGTAGACGGTGAAGTAGTAAATGTGCCATCTTACTCTTTGCGCGCAGGTCAATTGATCGGTGTTCGTGAGAAATCAAAATCGTTAGAAGTTGTGACTAACTCATTGGCTGGACGTTCTCCAAAGCGTTACAACTGGTTAGAGTGGTCTGAAAGTGATATGGTTGGTAAATTCTTGGCTTACCCAGAAAGAGATCAAATCACAGAGAACTTCAACGAGCAAGCGATTGTCGAATTGTACTCTAAATAATCCCTAGGATTATCCTTAACATTAACAGTACCAATAACGTTTTTTCAGTATCATTTTAAGCTACGAAATATGTCAATATTAGCATTCCAAATGCCCGAAAAAGTTGTGATGGAGAAAGCCGATGACTTTCACGGGTTATTTGAGTTCAAGCCACTCGAAAAAGGTTACGGTGTTACCATTGGTAACGCGCTTCGTAGAATCTTGCTTTCTTCTTTAGAAGGATATGCAATCACGAGCGTTAAGATTTCTGGTGTACTTCACGAGTTTTCTGCTATCGAAGGTGTACATGAAGATGTATCTGAAATCATCTTAAACTTGAAAAAAGTTCGCTTCAAAAAAGCACAAGAGATTTTAGATAACAAGGTGACATTAAAAGTAAAAGGCCAAACAGCCATTACTGCTGGTGACATCGCTAAATTCACACCTTATTTCACAATTTTAAATCCTGATTTAGTGATCTGTCACTTAGATTCTTCGAAAGAAGTTGAAGTGGAATTGATCATCGAAAAAGGTCGTGGTTATGTACCTGCAGATGAGCCTCGTGCTAACGAGCTTGCTTTCGGTCATATCGCTATCGATTCCATCTACACACCTATCAAAAATGTTAAATTTAGCATTGAAAATACACGTGTAGAACAAAAAACAGATTACGAGAAATTAGTTCTTGATATCGAAACGGATGGTTCTATCCACCCAGAAGATGCATTGAAAGGTGCTGCGTATATCTTGATCCAACACTTTATGTTGTTCTCTGATCAAACAATGACGTTCGAAACGCCAAAAGCGGAAGAAGATAACGTTGTTGATGAAGAAATGCTTCACATGCGTAAGTTATTGAAGACTTCATTAGCGGACTTAGATCTTTCAGTTCGTGCTTACAACTGCTTAAAATCAGCGGATGTTCGTACGCTTGGAGAATTAGCGAAATTGGAGATTTCAGATATGATGAAATTCCGTAACTTTGGTAAAAAGTCTTTGACCGAGTTAGAACAATTGATCGAAGAAAAAGGTCTTACGTTCGGAATGGATGTATCTAAATATCGTTTAGACGAAGATTAATAATTAAACTAAAGTAATAGGTGGTTTACAGGTCGTAAACTAACCGCAGCTCGAAAGAGCTTTTAACTTACGAAATACAAAAATGAGACACGGTAAAAAATTCAATCACTTAGGAAGAACAGCTTCCCACAGAGCAGCCTTATTATCTAATATGGCCTCTTCGTTAATCTTGCACAAACGTATCGAAACAACTGTTGCGAAAGCAAAGGAGTTGCGTAAATACATTGAGCCAATGATTACGAAATCAAAAACAGATAGCACAAACAATCGTCGTGTGGTTTTCTCTTATTTACAAAATAAGGATGCCATCAAAGAATTGTTCAGCATCGTTTCTGAAAAAGTTGCTAATCGTCCTGGTGGTTATACACGTATTATCAAATTAGGTAATCGTCTTGGTGATAACGCGGAAATTTGCTTCATTGAATTAGTTGACTTCAACGAAACAATGTTAGCTGCTTCTGCTGAGAAAGCTGGTAAGACTCGTCGTAGTCGCCGTGCTGGAGCTAAGAAAGAAGAAACAGTAGCAGCTGCTCCAGTTGCTGAAGTTCCTTCTGCTGAAGTTGTAGAAGATGCTCCTGAAGCACCTGCAACGGAGGAGCCTACAGAAGAAAAAGGAGAAGACGCTTAAGATATTCTTTTCTTACATTTTTTTGAAGGGCTTCAACGTTTAGTTGAAGCCCTTTTTTTAGGATTTTTACATTTTTGATTAATATTTATGAAAGTTTCAGAGTCAACACCGGCAGTACTCTTACTTCAAGATGGAACCCTTTTTCACGGCAAAGCCCTAGGTAAAATTGGCACGCATGGCGGAGAGATTTGCTTTAATACGGGAATGACAGGGTACCAAGAAATATACACGGATCCTTCCTACAGTGGCCAAGTAATTATTAACACCACCGCGCACATTGGAAATTACGGAGTTATCAGTCAAGAGGAAGCAGAATCCAACCAAGTGCAAATTGCGGGAATGGTTTGTAACGAGTTTGCCAGCTTACACTCTCGTGCTACTGCTGATGGTTCGCTACAAGATTATTTAGCAGATGCTGGGATTGTTGGAATCTCCGGAATCGATACGCGCGCGTTGGTACGTCACATCCGCACACAAGGTGTGATGAACTGTTTGATTTCTTCCGAGATTTCAGATTTAGCTACTTTGAAAGCAGAATTAGCGAAGATCCCTTCGATGGAAGGATTGGAGTTGTCTTCACAAGTATGTACCAAACAAGCCTACTTCTTAGGGAATCCATCAGCAACGTATAAAATTGGGGTATTAGACCTAGGTGTGAAGAAAAGCATCTTGACGAATTTCACGGAGCGTGATTGCTACCTACAAGTCTTTCCTGCAAAAACACCGTTTGCTGAAATTGCTGCTTGGAGTCCAGATGGCTACTTTGTATCCAATGGTCCTGGTGATCCAGCAACGATGCCTTATGCTGTTGAAACAGTTTCACAATTCCTTGCTTCGGATAAACCGGTATTCGGGATTTGTCTTGGACATCAAATTTTAGCCCAAGTATGCGGCTTGTCTACCTACAAAATGCATAATGGCCACCGTGGATTAAATCATCCTGTGAAAAACCTGGTGACGGGACTTTCGGAAATCACATCCCAAAATCATGGTTTTGCCGTGAAAATGGATGAGTTGAAGAGCTCAGAAAAAGCAGAATTAACGCATATCAACTTGAATGACCAAACGGTCGAAGGCTTGCGTGTGAAAGGTCGTAAAGCATTCTCGGTGCAACATCACCCAGAAGCTTCTCCAGGACCGCATGATTCACGTTACTTATTCGATCAGTTTGTTGATTTATTGAAGTAGATTCTGATAAAATGAAAGCCCATCCGTCAGCTGACGGATGGGCTTTTTTATGCTTTAAAAACACTAGCTTTGGCAATTCTCTAAGGTTTGCCAAAGCTAAGCTAACTACTGATTAGAAAATCCAAACAACGCATTCTCCTTAATCATCGCAGCCACCGAACTAGGAACCAATTTCTCCCATTCCCCCGGGCCTTGCTGAATCATATCCAATACCTTGTCCGTACGGATGTTCATTAGTTTTTCGTCGGATTTTTTGATGTCCTCCAACTTCGAATTGTCGATCAAATATTGATACAATCCCTTGAGGTGTGCTTCTGGTTTGAATGATTTCAAATTCAAAACAGCCCCTTGATCATCGATTGTTGGGTATAGATATAATTTGATGTTATGCCCAAATAGATTCGCAAAAGCACTTAAAATACCGCCCTCTAAATGCGTGTAATGTTTCTCGTCAAAGATGTATTCAAGATTTGGCATACCCATAATCAGGGCCATTTTAAGCTTAGAAAATTGACTTAAAAAGGCAACCAATTTGAAATACTCGTGGAAATTGGAAATCAAAACGGTTTGGCCTAAGGAACATAAGATGTCCACACGGTCCAAGAAATCCTTTTCATTGATGTTATGTGTCCCATCCTCCAAACTCCGCAAAGTCAATTCCGATAACACACAAACCTTATCATCATCCACATCTGCTTCTTGTTCAAATTGTGATTGACCTTTCTTCAACATATCTAAAAAGATGTTGGTCACAGGTCTAAACCTACCACGAATCGCCACGATATGTTTCTTCGCTAAGGCATCATAAGGTTGCATCACATTTCCATCGGGTCCGAAAACCGCCGCCTGTGTGTAACCGTGCTTTACTAAATACAAGGACATCAAGCGATTGTCCACCTCTTTGAAATCTGCTCCCTCGAAACGAATCATATCAATCTCAATACGATCGCGAGACAAGTCGTCTAAAAGCGAAAGCAATAATTTCTCAGGATCTTCGTGGTAGAAATAACAGCCATAAATCAAATTGACTCCAATGATTCCCAATGCTTGTTGTTGGAGAATATTGTCATTATCCAACATGTTTACGTGGATGACAACACTATTCACGGGACCATTTGGACGCAATTGAAAGCGTAAACCAATCCAGCCATGGGCATCATTTGTCTTCTGATAATTTAAAGCAGAAACAGTATCCGCAAAGGCGAAGAAACGCTTCTCAGCTGCACTTTCTGTCAAACGCACTTGTAGTAATTTGTACTCGCGATTTAACATTTTAATTAAACGCGGTTCGCAAACATATTTGCCGGATTCTTCTTCGCCATAAATAGCGTCAGAAAAGGCCATGTCATAGGCTGAGATCGTTTTTGCGATGGTGCCTGATGCTCCGCCCGCCTTAAAAAAGTTGGCTGCTACTTCTTGCCCTGCGCCGATTTCGGCGAAAGAGCCATAGATACTTCGATCTAAATTGATCTTAAGTGCTTTTTGTTTCGTTCCAATGGATTTTAATACGGAGGTCATCGGCGAATAGGTTTGATGATGAATTGCTTAGGCATTAGCAAGTTAAAAAATATTCGCATGCAAAGGTAGCGATTCTTGAAAAAATCCTAAAATAGGTCTCGGTGTTTTTCCTTGTAATACATCGTTAATCCTGCCATTGGCCCTTCGCTAATTATTCCCACGTGCAATTGGTTGGATTTTAACACACGCTGAAGTATATCGGCATAATAAAATGCCACCGAACCCGTAAAGTGAATCGGTACTTGGGTTGATTGCGGGTATTTTAATACATATAAGTCGCAGAATGACTGAAAGGATTTTTCAATCAGTTGATAACAAAATGGATGTTTCCGGTGGTCAAACAAGAATTTAGAAAACGATGCAAACCACCGATTTGGGAATTCGCCCTTGTATGCATGTTGAAGTATTGTTAATCGATCAAGTTCGCCGAAGCGCTTGGTAAATGTCAATTGTAAATCGGCGGGTAATTCATGGTGCAAATATGCTAATACAAGACTTTTGCCTAGATGACCTCCACTTCCTTCATCGCCTAGCCAAAATCCAAGTGGGGGAACATGATGTTGAATTTCTCCTTGCTCAAAATAGCCAGAATTAGATCCGGTACCTAATATGCAAGCGATACCCTGCGCCTTTCCGCACAACGATAGACCTGCCGCGATTAAATCATTTTGAATGCTTAGTTCAGCATTCCCAATCACCGGCGATAAAACCTCCCGGATGACATCTTTTTTTGATTCATCTGTAATTCCGGTACCAAAATAGTAGACAAACCGAAGCGTTATTCCCTGGATTTTTTGAAGGACTTCGTGCTGGGCGTCGCAAATTTGTTCAGCTGTTTGGTAATAGGGATTTATGCCTGGCGATTGAAAACTTTCAAAAGCTTCATTTGCCTGCGTAATATAACGCCAAGCCGTTTTGGTCGAACCACTTTCAATTAATAGTATCATTGTAATAGTCCAATCGGGGTGAATTTTTCAAACACTTTTTCACTGTGTGGAGCATCCGCTAATTCGGAAGTCAAGTCCTGACCCGCCCAATGCTCATAGTGTTTTCCGTTTTTCCAAAGTTTGGAATTCGTCATGTCATAAATGTAACCACGGAAAGCTACCCAAATTTCAGGTCGGTCTTGCCCATTTCGGAGCGCTAATTGAGATCGTGTGTAGGAATTTAATGCTTGAGACAAAACTGTGTTTATTATTTTACGAAGCTAAATAAAAAGGATTAAAGACCGTTTTTTTAGTAAAGATTTTTAATTTTACATTTACGAAAAACGGAATCTTTTTATGAAAATCGTACAAGGCTTACTCATTTGTTTATTAAGTGTTCAATTGCTCTCTTGCGGTTCTTCTTCAGGTTCTGATCCTGCTCCTACACCTCAGCCAACGGTATCGCAATTGGTTAGCAAATCATGGAGCGTAAGCTCAGCGACTTGGGACGGAGTTACTCAATACTCGAAAGGAGCAACAAGCAATTTGGTATCAGGATATTCTCAATTCAAATTGGATTTGACTAGCTCCACAGCGGCTTCTTTAACTGAATTTGATGGGCGTAAATTTACAGGTACGTATACGTTGTCGACAGACAATAAAAAAATCACCTTAAACGGCTTAACAAGTTCGGAAGGAGCTCCTTCGGGCACGAATGGAACCTTGGAATTTAATATCGTCGGAACACCTTCGGCATCTGCCTTGAGTTTGGAAACAAGCACAACTTACATCAAAGCGAGCAATAAAAAAGTAAGCTTGGCTTTGGTAAACCCATAATCAACTCGACATTTTGTAAGCCGTCTCCTGAGGCGGCTTTTTTTATTATATGGAAAATAGAACAGAAATAGGCACCTTAGGTGAGTTTGGATTAATCAAGCGTTTGGCAACTCCATTCGCTCAGCATCAAGGTTGGACAAAATTGGGTATTGGTGACGATGCAGCCTTGCTGGAAGCAGCGAATCAATTGACTGTTACATCAACGGAATTGTTAATCGAAGGTGTTCACTTTGATCTATCTTACACGCCTTTGCAGCATTTAGGCTATAAAATTGTTACTCTTGCGGTGTCGGATATCGCGGCAATGAATGCCATTCCTACACAAATCATGATTGGAATCGGGCTAAGCAATCGCTTTTCAGTAGAGGCTGTTGACGAATTATATGCCGGAATCAAAACCGCTTGCGAAGATTACCAAATCGATCTAGTGGGCGGTGATACAACCGCTTCTCCACAAGGTTTGATTGTTTCGGTTACAGCCAATGGTGTAGTTGACTCAACTCAAGTTGTTACCCGTTCGAATGCGAAACCAAACGACGTCATCTGTGTAAGTGGGGATTTTGGGGGAGCTCTGATGGGACTTCAATCCTTGGAACGCGAAAAACAAGTTTTTTTAGCTAATCCAGATATGCAACCTGAATTGGATAATAAGAGTTATGTGGTATTACGCCAGCTTAAGCCATCGGCTCGTTTTGATATCATTCATGAATTGCGCGAATTGGGCGTTGTGCCTACTTCGATGATTGATAGTTCGGATGGTTTGGCTGCGGAAATTCTGCATTTGTGTGAAGCTTCAGGTACAGGAGCACGCATTTTTGAAAAGAATATTCCAATTGATGACGAGACGTATTTGGCGGCGACGGAATTTAATTTAAGTCCATTAACTGCAGCATTGAACGGAGGAGAAGACTATGAATTGGTCTTCACAGTCTCGCAATCGGATTTCGAAAAAGTAGAAAAAATCGCGGACGTGACTGCGATTGGGTATATGACGGATTTGAAAAACGAAAAGGTTATGGTCATGAAATCAGACCAAATTGTGAACTTGACTGCGCCGGGATTTAACTAAATATCGCCATGTCTGTAGCCATCATGCAACCGTATTTCTTCCCTTACTTGGGCTACTTTCAGCTAGTCCAAGCTGTGGATGATTTTGTGTTTTATGATGATGTCATGTTTATTAAAAAGGGTTGGATTAATCGGAATCGTATACTCATGCAAGGCAGAGAGTTCTTGTTTACGATTCCCCTTGAAAAGCAAAGCCAAAACAAAACTATTCGCGAGTCTACTGTTGCCTGGGGACCTGAATTCCCAGGTAAATTTATTGTTCAATTGGAGTCGGCGTATAAAAAAGCGCCACATTTTGACCAAGTGATGCCCTTGATTCGTGGACTTTTAACACAGCAGCCTGCGAGCATGGCTGAACTTGCAGGTCAAAGTATTGAGCTCGTTTGGCAATATCTAGGACTGGAAAAGCGTTTCCACTACAGTTCAGAGTTAGCGGATAATCAAGCTGAAGGTCGAGCAGAGCGTTTGATTCATTTGACAAAAAAATTAGGGTCGTCACAATACATTAATGCGCTTAATGGCCAAAGCCTTTATGAGAAAGATTTTTTTGCAGCTAAGGGCGTTGACTTATCTTTCATCAGGCCAACCTTGTTGCCATATGCGCAAGGGAAATCAGATGATTTTACTCCCGGCCTATCGATGATTGATGTACTGATGTGGAATGAACCTAATCGAATAAAACAGATGTTGGCCAACTACACTTTGGAATAAATTGACCATTTAGTAAATTAAGATTCATTAAAGGGCGGTTTATTCGTAAATTTATGGTGATTAAAAAAGTGAACCAGGACATGACTCAATCTCTATTCATTCGGAGGTATTCAAATCGTTTTCTATCGAGGTGGCTTGTGCTGGCGATAGATTTGATTATTGTCATGTTTTCATTTTCGCTTTCTACGCTCTTGCGTATGAATTTTCATTACAGCGAGATTGATCTTTATAGCTTTCAGTTTCATTTTGCCTTACTTCTAACTATCCGAATTTTCGTTTTCCTGGGATTTAAATCCTACATGGGAATCATTCGTCATACAAGTATTGAAGATGCCGTTTTAATCCTTAAAGCCGTCAGTGCAGGTACAATCATTACGGGAATTGTTTCCATTGTGCTACGTTATTCCTCCGGAATTAATACCCTACTCTATGTTCCATTATCCATTTTAGTCATTGACTTTTTCATTTGCCTTTTCTTGATGGTTTCATTGCGGTTTTTTGTGAAATCGTTTTACGAGTCATTTATCAATGAATTTAAACCCGCTGTTGGAGTGCTGATTTACGGTGCGGGTTATTCAGGTATGTTGACAAAAAACGTCATCCAAAATGACCGCGGTGTCAATTATCAAGTGCTCGGTTTTATTGACGATAATGCTTCTAAAATCGATAAAACCATTGAGGGAATTCGCGTATTCAGTCTAGCCGAAGCCATGGAAAAGTTCGTAGATCGTTACGAAGGTTTGCAAGTTATCATGGCGATTAACAACATAGGTCTGCAAGCAAAACGGAAGATTTCCGACATCTTTCTTGATCGAGGAGTTGTAGTGAAAATTCTCCCGCCAGTTGACAAATGGGTTAATGGCGAATTTGCCTTAAATCAAATCCACAATGTGAAGATTGAAGACTTGTTGGGCCGCGAAGAAATTCAAATGAACAACAAGCAAATCAGCCAAGAAATTAATTCGAAATCTGTATTGGTTACAGGGGCTGCAGGGTCTATTGGAAGTGAAATTGTCCGACAATTAATTGCCTATTTCCCAGCGAAAATCATTTTGGTCGATCAATCAGAATCAGGATTGTTTGACCTCGAATATGAGCTTTCTAGTTTGATGCCTTCGAATACTGAATTAGTAGTAAAAATTGCTGATGTGACTGACAGAAATCGTTTGTCGGCCATATTTAAAGCGCATAAACCCGCATTTGTTTTCCATGCAGCGGCTTACAAACATGTGCCTTTAATGGAAAAAAATCCCTACGAAGCTGTTAAAGTAAATATTTTAGGGACTCAGATTTTGGCTGATTTGTCAGCAGAACATGGCGTAGAAAAATTTGTCATGGTTTCCACGGATAAAGCGGTTAACCCTACCAATGTCATGGGTGCAACCAAGCGTTTTGCCGAGATGTATACCCAATCTTTGAATGTGAATGAAGGAGTAGGGACCAAGTTTATTGCGACTCGATTTGGGAATGTATTAGGTTCTAGTGGATCGGTCATTCCCTTGTTCAAGAAACAAATTGAACGTGGTGGCCCTGTAACAGTAACGCATCCTGACATTACTCGTTACTTTATGACGATTCCAGAGGCCTGTGAGCTCGTATTAGAAGCGGCAACGATGGGTGAGGGGGGTGAAGTTTTTGTCTTTGATATGGGAGAATCAGTAAAGATTGTTAACCTCGCAAAGAAAATGATTACACTCAGTGGTCTCCGGGTAGAGCGCGATATTGAAATTAAATACACGGGTCTCCGACCAGGAGAAAAATTATACGAGGAATTATTAAATACGGATGAAAATACCTTGCCTACCCATCATCCTAAGATTCTGATTGCCAAAGTAAATTCGCCTAGCTTTTCATTTATGGAGGCTAAGATTCAGGAAATTACAGAGCTTTTAAAAGAAGGAAATACCAATAACCTCGTATCAAAAATCAAAGAGGTCATTCCAGAATACAAATCAAATAATTCTATTTTCGAAAAACTTGATTTGAAGTCGGCGACAAGTAAATCTGCCAAACTAAGCAATTAGGCGTTTGGCGAGTTTTATCGCAATCCAAGTTGCCACAGGTGCAGCCAGAATATCCAAACTATAATGTACATGCTGCACAAGCAGTAAAACAACGAGTATCGCAGTAAATAAAAAGGCGATATTTCTTTCCATTTTGTTAGTCAAGAAATAACAAACAAAAACCATCGTTGCCGTGTGCCCCGAAAAGAATAAATCTTTAGTGATGGCCAGGTTTTCCCCATATATAAACAACTCGGCGATCGGATCATGTAAATCCACCAAACCTGCCGGGGGATTTAAAGCAACCCCATAAATACACGCAAAACGAAGTAGGGTTTCGATGTTAAATGCCCATGCAAACCATAGAAAGTGCTTAGGTTGTCGAATGATTCGAACAATCAGATAAACAACACTCACATAGATAATTGCAAAAATGGGAATAGAAACATTTTTAGCCGGGATGTTTGCTAAAATCACATCTTGCATAACAATCCCCTCTCGCTGCTGAATCCATTGAAAGTAATCATCAGCCTTCCATGGGAAGATCGCAAATACAGCGAGAGCGAGTATCAATTGCCAACGAAATCGGCTATCTTGCCACGCGGCAGTCCAATTTACTTCGATGGATTGTTCAAAACCTTTCATGTATCTTTTTCGTTATACCCTGCAAAACGGAGCGCAAAACTACGCTAAATTTAAAATGAAATGAATAAGCTGCTCAAAAATATTGCCATGATTGGACTTATTTCCATCACATTGGCTCACATATCCTGCGGAAGTTCTTCAAAACCTTCCGCTACATTAACAAACAAGAATTCTATAAAAATGGATACAATTACGTTCGGTGCAGGTTGTTTTTGGTGTGTAGAGGCTGTATATCAGCGTTTAAAAGGGGTTCACTCCGTCACCTCAGGTTACATGGGCGGCCAATTGAAAAACCCTACCTATCGCGAAGTTTGTTCAGGTCTTACGGGACACGCGGAGGTTTGCCAAATCACCTATGATCCGAAAGTTATTTCTTTTCAAACCTTGTTAGAGGTTTTTTGGCAGACACATGATCCTACGACTTTAAACCGCCAAGGTGCCGATACGGGAACGCAATATCGCTCCGCAATCTTTGCGCATACAGATGAGCAATTACGCTTGGCAGAAGAATGGAAAACAAACCTGAACGCCAAACACGTTTTCCCTAATCCGATCGTGACGCAAATCGTGCAAGCTTCAGCCTTTTATCCCGCCGAAGATTACCACCAAGATTATTACAATCAAAATGGGACTGAGCCTTATTGCCAGATTGTCATTAAGCCCAAAATGGATAAATTCCTCAAGGCTTTCAAGGATAAATTGAATTAAAAACCGCCCTTATCGTAGAAGCTTCTCCGACGTGAGATTTTCAAATCTTGCAATAAACTAGATTTCACACGGAGATCAAACGAGTAGTTACTCGCTCTCCCAAAGAATGGACTCGCAATAGGTGTCCAGTTGAAGTTCATTTCCCAACAATGCAAGTCGCGGTGAACCGACATATTTGTATAGGTTAAGCCACTGTATTTAAAGTCATAACCTGAACTCACGGAGAACTTCCATTTCTCACTAATACTCACATCTCCCTGAAAGGTTAGACCACTGATTTTCTGTGGATCTGCCAAGCCCATCCGGTTATAACTAAATTGATACGAGAAGGAGAATGTCCAAGGCACATTCCAGTCGACGTAATCATCCATATTCCGGTTGATTTGTTTAAGCTGGGCATCTGATCCCATCTCACTCGTTTTTGGTTTCTTCGCTGTGCTAGGAGCAAAGCGCCGACCAATCGACAAGTTAAACGATTGCAAACGTCCTAGGCCTTCGCCTTTGCCGAACATGTACTCGTTAGTTCGTCGGCCCATATCAAAAAAAGCAGCATCCTTCACGTAGGAATAGGGGTCAATACTTCCTCCAATGTTGATATCAAACTCTTTCACACGTGAATTTGCATTAAATCCAATGTTT
This sequence comes from Aquirufa echingensis, assembly GCF_042714525.1. Lineage (NCBI taxonomy): Bacteria > Pseudomonadati > Bacteroidota > Cytophagia > Cytophagales > Flectobacillaceae > Aquirufa > Aquirufa echingensis. The sequence continues at coordinate 485,178 of NZ_JBBKYA010000001.1, forward strand.
GATAAGGGGTATTCTTTGGCTAGTAAATTATAACTTCCATTGATTCCAAAATTATCAATCAAACTGATTTTTTCATTTTGCTTCGTCGCAGTATCCGACTTGGTTTTTAACTTCGCCTCGAGTGTATTTTGTATACCAAAACTTATCGCTCCCGAAGCACCTCCATATGACAAAATGCGAGGGTCAAAAGTGCTTAACCGGCGAATATCACCCACTTGTTCCACGCCTTCTGCATTGATAAACTTACGGTTATTGATGCGGACATCTTGGAAATATCCGTAGGCCGGATCTGAATAATCAGGCATGTAACTCACACTGATTGACGGCACCATGGTGTGGCGTAATGCTTCTAGTCGTCCTTTTTTGAAACGAGCTGTCCCAAATACACGCGTATTCATACTCGCTGAAAACGAGATTTGCGAATTGAATTTTGGTAATCCGCCTACGGTATCAATGCGGACCGTAGAATCTGATTTCATGTAGGTGTATTTGTAGGAACGGGTGTACATATTCCCCGACCACGATATTCCCGGCGTGATGTTGATATATCGATTCAGCTTAATATTCGGTAATGAAATAGGTAAGCTGTAATTGAATTTCGTTTGCGCCTTTTCCCAAAGCATCGGAATTGTACTTGCATTGACGGCTACCACACCTGGAGGCAGGTCGTCTGCATTGGATGGGATAAACGGTTTTTGAATAATTCCGCGCTGGCTGTTTGTCTCTCTTGGATAAACATCAAATTCATAACGCGTGTAAGGATCTGCAATTTGATTCGTCATGGATATTCCACCTGAAAAATCAAGTCCTAGTCGGAACTGATCCATGAATCTATCCCCTACGCTCGATTTACGTTTGAAAGGTTGAAATTGGTTAAGACCTAAACTAAACTCCGTTCCGGCATCGAAGATACGTGTGGTTGTATTCTGGTTGATCCGTAAACTAATGCTGCTCCGAAAGATTTGGCCAACGTTTTTGGTGTACTGAACAGAAGATCCAATCGTATTGGAAAGGTACTGCTGAGTATTGAAGTTATTGTACTGATTGTACGAATTAGAAGCGATATTGACCGAGGCAGAAAAGCTTGAATTTCCCAAACTGCGTGGCGTATGCGACCATTGCAAAGCGAAATCGGTTCGCTTCGTCGGATTGAATTCATCCCCATTCGAATTTCGGTTGAAGGCCACATTGAAGCTACCCGCATAGCGATAGCGCTTGTTGTATTGTGAATTAGCGCCTAATCCCCATCCGCCTTTGGAATAAATTTGTCCTGTAAAACGTATCCCGATGTGTTCACTTGCGGCCCAGTAATAGCCTCCCTCGCGCAGATAAAAACCCCGACCCGTTGGCTCTTCTCCATAAGTTGGGATTAGAATTCCTGATTTACCCGCTTCTTTCGGCTGCGAATATGGGAAAAAGCCAAAGGGTAATCCAATGGGCAATGGAATATCATTTAATTCAAAATGAAAAGGACCTGATATGATTTCCTTTTTGCCTACTACTTTGATTTTACTGGCCTTGATGTGAAAGTGCGGATGACTTAGATTACACGTAGTATAGATGGCATTCCTGATATACAAATTGTCTTCCTCATCTTTTTTGACGGTTTTTCCTTGGACAAATCCTTCGCCTTGCTGGGTAACGATCCCCTTGATCGCCGCTCGTTTCGTCTTGAAATTATATCTGATTTCATCGGAATCGTATTTGTCGGCTCCTTGTGTAAATACTGGCAAGCCTGCCATTTTATGCGCTGTGGAATCGTATTGCCCGATTGCATATACTTCGTTTTTATCCCAATCTAAGCGAATATAGCTGGATTCGAGGCTGATTTCGCCATATTTTACTTTGGCATTTCCATAGAGATGTACGACTTGCTTGTCGGCATCTAACACCGTAGAATCCACTGCGGAATAGAAAACGGTTGTCTGGAGGTCTTGTTGTTGTGAGAGACTATCCGGTTTAGCGAGCTTCTTTTGCGTAGAATCCGCCAAGATTACCCGCTGGGCGTGTAGCGTCGGAATGACGAACAACAGGCCGATGCAAAGCAAAAGGTAATATGTGGATTTCTTTATCAAATGGAATTTAAAAATTATATTTGTCCTCTGTAATGAATTTGCAAAATTACATCATTGCTTGGTACCTAAGTGTAATAATCTAAAAATAATGTTTTCATCCATCCGAGTTATTTTTGTTATTGGGCTTGCGTTGTCAATTATGTCGGCAACTGTGCCAACGGTTGAGCCCACAAAAGCGGTTAAAAAGAATCTTATCAAAACGGTTTGTCTCGATGCGGGACATGGCGGAAAGGATCCCGGTTGTTTAGGGCCTGCAGGGGCTAGGGAAGGGAAAGTTACCCTGAAAATCATCTTAGAATTAGGCAAGCGTTTGAAGGCGGAATATCCGGATATGAAGGTTATTTATACCCGTGAGACAGATGAATTTATTGAATTATTTGAACGCGCTGATATTGCAAATCGCAATAAAGCGGATTTATTTATCTCTGTTCATTGTAACGCAGCCCTAAATAAATCAGCTTATGGTACGGAAACCTATACCATGGGTCTTCACAAAACCGATGGAAATTTGAACGTAGCAAAACGAGAAAACTCTGTTATCTTGCAAGAGAAGGACTATCAAACATCCTATAACGGTTTTGATCCAAGTTCGCCGCTCGCGCACATTATGATGGCAAATTACCAAAGTGCCTTCATGGCTAACTCGGTTAAATTCGCCTCACATGTGGAAGATGAATTTTCTAAGACGTTTAAGCGCAAGAGTTTTGGTGTGAAGCAGGCCGGTTTTTTGGTGATTTGGCGTACCGCGATGCCAAGTGTGTTGGTTGAGACTGGATTCTTAACAAACCCGACAGAAGAAGAATATTTGAATTCTGAAAAAGGCCAAGCAGAAGTTGCTGATGCTATCACAACAGCATTCAAAAAGTATAAAGACGAAATCGAAAAATAAACCCATTATGTTTCAAAGCAACGAATTAAAGGTTGGTTTTTTGGCGCTCATCGCCTTTCTAATCCTGTATTTTGGGTTTAACTTCCTGAAAGGAAATGATGTGTTTTCATCCTCCAAAATCTATTATGTAACCTACGACAATGTCGACGGGCTAACGCCTTCCAACCAAGTACTTTTGAATGGAATCGAAGTAGGAAAGGTTAAAAAAGTAGAGCTTTTGCCAGAAAACGGGAATAAAATCAAAGTGACTTTGCGGATAAACAAAGATTTGATTTTGCCTGATAAGACCTTAGTTGTTTTGTCTGACGGCGCACTGTTGGGTGGCAAAGTTATGCGTTTGGAATTGTTGGGCAAGGGTTCCTTACCTACGGAAAGTGTGATTCAAGGAACAACGGAGAAGGGACTTTCTGCGCTTTTAAAAGAGCGCGCGCTTCCTGTATTGTCTAACGCAGATTCCTTATTAGTTTCCTTTCGTAAGATTAGCCTTAAATTCGAGCACACGGGGACACATTTAAACGAGTTAATTAAGAATTCGAATTCCGCAGTGACCAACATCAATGGTTCCGTAACGGAGCTCGTAAGTGATAATAAGGCAAACGTAAAGCAGATAACGGCGAATATGAAATCTTTGACGCAAAGCTTAACGGAAACCGAAAAGCAATTGAAGCCTTTGTTGACGAAATTCAATACGGTCGCAGACTCCTTGCAAGCCGTTCGCATTGGTCAAACCTTACAAGAAGCAGGAAAAGCAATTCAATCCCTTCAGAAGATTGTGACGAAGCTTGAACAAGGACAAGGCAGCGCTGGTAAGTTACTGACAAGTGATTCTTTGTATAATGGCTTGAATAAATCTTTGGTGGATTTAGATATGTTATTAATCGACTTCCGGACTCAGCCGAAGCGCTACATTCATTTCTCCGTTTTCGGTAAAAAAGATTCGAAAGCGGTAACGCAATAAATAAACCCATCGCATGGCGACTAAGCAATTAACAATTTCGGCGGCTGTCGAGATCACGGATATTTTAATGGCAGAGCTAGGTGAAATTGGTTTTGATATTTTCGAGGATACAGAATCGGGTATTAATGCCTATTGTCCGATGGATTTATATGATGCTGTTGCTGCACATGAAATTATTGAACGTTATCGTTTTTTAGGCTCGATAGATGTCACAGAGGCCGAAATCGAAAAGCAAAATTGGAATGCTGTTTGGGAAACCAATTACGACCCGATGCGCATTTCGGATAAAGTAAACATCCGAGCAAGCTTTCATGAGCCAGATCCGAGCGTTGAGATGGATATTGTTATTAATCCCAAAATGTCTTTTGGGACGGGACATCACGAAACGACGACCTTGATGGTTCAAGCGATGTTTGAGATTTCTTTGGAAGGGAAATCGGTTTTGGATGTTGGAACAGGAACAGGAATCCTTGCTTTTATCGCCTTGAAACTGGGAGCTTCACGTGTACATGGATTTGATATTGACCCTTGGTCCGTAGAAAACTCGATTGAGAATGCCGCGTTGAATAATTGCGAGTCGGCGACATTTCAGGAAGGAACGATACGGGATGAGCCCTTGACGGTTTATGATGTCGTTATTGCGAATATCAATCGAAATATCCTCTTGGATGAGTTGGCAGAATATGCTTTACGTTTAAAATTTGGAGGCGTTTTGTTGTTGAGCGGATTCTATGCTGCTGATATTCCTTTTTTGACAGCGGCGGCATCACCCTTGGGTCTTTCCTTTGAAACTGAAACGCATTTGCGCGATTGGGCTTGCATCCGCTTGATTAAGGCCTAATAGTTTATTTTTCATTTTTTGGTGGTAATTCATGAAAAAACCTTATTTTTGAAGGTTTTACTCATAGAACTCGCGAAATCGAGTTTTTATTAGCTACATGAAGATCTCCCCAAACAAACCTTTTCAGGTTGTTTATTCCTTATTGTCTCACGAATGCCTCGGTTATTTGTTCGAGGTTTTTGTCGTTCAACTGAATGACAAAGGTCAATTAACTTGGGAGTATCAAACATTAACAACACGCAATTTTCATGAGTTTGCCCATGGCTTAGACGAACGAGATGAGTCTGCAGTGAAATTGGTCGAAGGGATGAAACCCGCTGCGATTTTTGAGAAGTTTAATACTTCCAAGCGCAAAACGATGGAGGAGTTTTTCCTGAAAACCTTTGATGCAGAAAAAGGGGAGAAGGAGATTCAGGAAGCCGTTCATGCCGTCGTAGAAAAACGGCGAGGACAAATTTTTGAATTGATCTGCCCAGATAAGACGCTTTTTATCATGGGGAACGACGGAAATCCGATGCGTCAAACAGTAGAGATTCAAGCAGAAGCCGTTGAAGTGCTTTTTCATTTCATGCGAAATGAGGAAAATACCCATTACTTCCCAACCCTAAAATACAAGGGTAATAAGCTCGAATTTCAGTACAAAGATGCGCTAATTCTCTGTGATGAGCCGGCATGGATGTTATTGAATCAGAAGCTTTACCATTTCAAACCGCAATTAGAAGGCAAGAAGTTACGCGCCTTTTTGAATAAAAAATTCGTGGTTATTCCACGAAATATGGAAGAAGATTATTTCCGGAAATTTGTCAAAGCCATGGTTGCGCGATATCCCGTACATGCCAAAGGTTTTGAAATCACGAATACCGAGAAAAATTGCCAGTATTTATTGTCTTACGGCCCGATTACCCCTAAGTTAGATGAGGATGAAAAAGTTTCAGCCAAAAAAGCGTTAGAGGCCGCTGATCGTTGGCAATTTGTCCTTTCCTTTCAATACGGTAATAACCGATTCCCTTGGGATGGGCTTTCGGCGGAGGCTAATGTCCTTTTCGAGAAAAAGGGCGACAGCTATGCTTTCCAAAAAATCATGCGTTCGCTGACCAAGGAAAAGCGTGCTTTTCAAGCGTTGAAGGCTATGGGATTACCCATGGAGGCAGATGGCCGCGCAACAATTTCGCGTTCTGATGCGGTTCAATGGCTAACGGCACATAAGCAAGATTTAGATCAGGGAGCATTCTCTGTACAGTTTAAAGGGGATGGATCAGCGCCAAGGTATTTCTTAGGAAAGCCTGAAATCAAGATTCGTATTGGTGAAAAATTGGATTGGTTTGATGTGCAGGCGGTGATTTCGTTTGGTACCTTCCAAATTCCATTCCTGAAGATTCGCCAATTAATTCTACAGAAAAAGAAAGAGTTCCATCTTCCTGATGGATCGATTGCGATTATACCCGATAATTGGTTCCACGATTATCAAGATTTATTCTATTTCTCTGAGACACGTCCGGGTGAAGATGGCGTTTTCTTACGTCGGCAGCATTTCCAGTTGATTCAGGAATGGGAGAATCAAGAGTTGGTGAAAACGAATTTACGCACTAAAACACTCAATGATCTCAAACTCGAAACAAAAGAGTTTCCTGTTCCGAAGAATTTTAAAGGAACTTTACGTCCATACCAATTAGAAGGATACCGTTGGATGCGTACGCGTCAAGCAGCGGGTTTAGGGGCTTGTTTAGCCGATGACATGGGTCTTGGTAAAACGGTTCAGACACTTTGCTTATTACAGAGTTTAAAAGAGCAAGGGGAGACTTTGCCATCATTGTTGGTGATGCCAACTTCCTTGTTGTATAACTGGGAGATGGAGGCCAAAAAGTTTACGCCTCAATTGCGTGTTTTGGTTTACAGTGGACCTCAAAGGGAGAAATTGCAAGCACAAATCGGTAAAGTGGATTTGATTTTGTGTTCCTTTGGAATGGTTCGTTCCGACATAGATTGGTTCGAGAAACAGGCTTTTAGTTACGTGATTTTGGATGAGTCGCAAGCGATTAAAAATCCATTGGCGAATATCACAAAGGCTGTTCAAAAATTGAATGCGAAGTTCCGTTTAGTGATGACGGGTACGCCGTTGGAAAATTCGACGATGGACTTGTGGTCACAAATGAATTTTGTGAATACGGGTTTGTTGGGAACACAACGCTATTTCAAGGATCACTTCCAAGTTCCAATTGAAAAGAAAGCGGATGGTGACCAGAAAAAGCGTCTATACTTTTTAATTAAGCCTTATTTATTGCGTCGTGAGAAAAGACAAGTGGCAGCGGATTTACCTGAAAAAATGGAGTCCATCACTTATTGCACGATGTCGGAAGAACAGGAGCGATTATACGATAAAACCAAGTCCTTCTACCGTGATGTTTTATTGAAACAGATCAAAGACGAAGGCTTACAGAAATCAAGGTTCTCTGTGTTACAAGGCTTGACGAAATTACGCCAATTGGCCAATCACCCAGCCTTGTGTGAGGATGGATTTGAAGGCGAATCGGGTAAGATGGAAGCCGTTTTAGAGAAGTTAGAGACCGTTCTCGAACAACACCACAAAGTCTTAATATTTAGCCAGTTTGTTCAGCATTTGGGATTGATTCGTAAGGCGTTGGATGAGCGAGGAATTGATTATGCATATTTGGATGGAAGTACATCGGACAGAAAAGGTCAGGTGGAGAGTTTCCAAAAAGATGATGGACAATCGGTCTTCTTGATTTCCTTAAAAGCTGGTGGCGTTGGATTGAACTTGACTGCTGCCGATTATGTCTTTTTATTAGACCCTTGGTGGAATCCTGCAGCGGAGGCGCAAGCTATTGACCGCGCACACCGAATTGGTCAAAAGAAGACTGTATTTACCTATAAATTTATCTCGAAAGAGACAGTTGAGGAGAAAATCTTATCCCTGCAACAGCGCAAATTGGACTTAGCGAATGAGTTGGTTACTTCCGATGAAAGTATCCTACGTAATTTAAGTGAGGACGAAGTCCTGGATTTATTAAGCTAATTTGACCAAGATGTTCTTCGCTACTTCGTGGCTAATGAAGACAGCGGGAGCATTATCTATCGATACCGAAATCGAACGGTCAAACGCATTCACCTCTTGTACATGTAATGCTGCACCTAAACTCAGTTGCATTTTTGTTAATAATTGGAGAAATACGGCGGAATCTTTAGCTACACCCATCAAAACGCAACGCTTATCTGCTTTGATGTCGGAGAGATGTAAATAGCCTAATTCTGGCATTACCCCATTTTTTGTTGGGATCGGATCACCATGCGGATCGGTTTTAGGGAATTCTAGAAATGCATCTAATTTTTCAATCAATGAATCGGATTCGATATGCTCTAATTGTTCTGCAATTTCATGCACTTCATCCCAGTTGAAGCCCATTTTTTCTACAAGGAATACCTCCCAAAGTCGGTGTTTGCGAACAATTCCTAAAGCAATCTTTTCGCCAGCGGGACTTAAACGCACGCCCTGGTATTTTTGATAATGTACCCAGCCTTTTTCAGCGAGTTTACGTAGCATATCGGTTACGGAAGCCGCTTTTGTCTGCGTTAGTTCTGCTACAGCATTGGTTGAAATATCCTCATCGTGACCTTCAGAAAGGCGATAGATAATTTTCAAATAATTCTCTTCTGCAAAGGAGGTGGACATTTAGCGAAATTTAGAGCTCAAAAATAAGCATTTATTTGATTAGTTTATTTTTTAGGCCTAACTAAAAAATATTTTTGAATCATCATAATTCTTGTATATTTGGATGTTAAAATCGAAATATGTCCAACCCTTGGCGCAAATCACATCAAGAAAACTCACTTAGTGAGGTTTTTGCTTCCATACCCATTCCGAAAGGAGGAGGATTCTGGAAAAATTTGCGCGCATTCATTGGGCCTGGTTTTATGGTAGCTGTGGGATATATGGATCCTGGGAATTGGGCAACCGATTTAGCAGGTGGCGCTCAGTTCGGCTACACCCTTTTGTCTGTTATTCTTGTTTCGAGTTTATTTGCCATTCTTTTGCAGCATTTGGCTTTGAAATTAGGTGTAGCAACCGGTCGCGATTTAGCCCAGGCTTGTGGGGATTCATTTTCCAAACCTGTCGTTTATTTCCTTTGGATTGTTTGTGAATTAGCGATTGCAGCCTGCGATTTAGCTGAGGTCATCGGCTCCGCACTGGCCTTACATTTGCTGTTTGGCATACCTATCTTGGCCGGTATTCTCATTACCATTCTCGATGTGTTTTTAATTCTCTATTTCCAGAATCGCGGTTTTCGTGTTTTAGAATCTATCGTCATGGCTTTATTGGCCGTGATTACGCTTTGTTTTGGATACGAAATTTGGGTGGCTCAGCCAGCCGTTTCCCATGTTTTAAGCGGATTAATTCCGCAATCGAGCATCGTCATGGATGAGCATCAATTGTATGTGGCGATTGGTATTTTAGGTGCAACGGTGATGCCGCATAACCTCTATTTGCATTCGAGTATTGTACAGACAAGAGCTTTTGAACAGAATGACGTTGACCGCAAAAAAGCGATTAAATATGCCACGTGGGATTCTACGATTTCGTTAAGCTTTGCCTTTTTCATTAATGCGAGTATTCTGATTTTGGCAGCTGCAGCGTTTCATTGGAATGGCCGACAAGATGTTGCTGATATTCAAGATGCCTTCTTATTATTGGACCCTGTCATGGGTACAAAATGGGCGAGTATCTTATTTGCGGTAGCCTTATTAGCCTCTGGTCAAAATGCGACTGTGACCGGAACTTTAGCTGGTCAAATCGTGATGGAAGGTTTTATCGATTTGAAAATGAAGCCTTGGTTGAGACGGTTAATTACCCGACTCATCGCCATCGTACCCGCTTTTTTTGTCACATGGATTTGGGGTGAATCTCACATCAATGAATTGTTGATTCTTTCGCAGGTCGTCTTATCCATGCAATTAAGCTTTGCCGTAATTCCTTTGGTATGGTTTACGAGTGACGCTAATCGGATGGGGAAATTTGTGAATCCTGTTTGGATGACCTGGTTGGCTTGGGTTGTTTCTGCGATTATTCTCTCGCTGAACTGCTATTTACTAGGCCAAATTTTCTTCGCCTAGTTGAACTTTCCAGTGGTTATCACTCCCTAGTTGATAGGTTCTTGCATCCGTTAATTCGATATTCGGTGCTGAAATGCCGGAGCCTAGAACTTCTGTTGATTCGATTTGAATGATTTCTTGCACATCGATTTCCTGAATAAATGCTTCAATGGTCTTTGTGCCCCCTTCGATTAAAATGGATTGGATTGCCTTCTCCTCGCAATAGCCCATGAATTTTTGCAAGTAATTTTCTGAGCCAAGCGCGATCCAGCGTTTATATCCCTCTGTTTTTTTCACTTCATGCGTGAAAATGTATGTTGGGAATTCATCCTGCAACAAAGTAAGCCTCTCATCCATGCGCGCTTGCGGATCTAATACGAAGCGTATAGGTGAATTACCCGGCCAAACACGTGTAGTAAGACTTGGATTATCTGCATTAGCCGTATTAACTCCTACCAAAATAGCTTGATGTTCTGCGCGTAAACGATGAACGAGCTGTTGGCTGATAGGGTTTGAAAATAGGTGAGCATCCCCATTCGGATGTGCGATAAATTGGTCAGCAGAAGTCGCATACTTGACTGTAATGTAAGGTCTGCGATTTCGATGAAAATAGAAAAACCGACGATTAATCAATTCGCCCTTTTCTGCTAATACGCCTACATGTACTTCGATTCCTGCGGCTTCAAGCTTAGTGACACCTTGTCCACCAACAAGTGGATTGGGGTCTAAATTACAAATGACTACGCGGGATACTTGATGCTTAATTAGTAAGTCGGCACATGGAGGTGTTTTGCCCGTATGGCTACAAGGTTCCAAGCTAACATAAGCAGTTGCACCGCGCGCGTCTTTGATATCCCTGAATGCGTTTACTTCGGCATGCGGACCACCATATTGAGCATGAAACCCTTCTCCTAGTAATACGTTATCGCGCACGACAACACAGCCTACCCAAGGATTAGGAACAACAAACCCTCCACCTAGCTGGGCTAAGTCGAGGGCTCGTTGCATCCAAATTTCATCAGTCAACATGTGTCGTTTTTACATTGCGCGACATATAACTATAAATCGCAGGAATGACATAAAGGGTTAAGGTTGTTGAGAACAACATCCCACCTACTACGGCGATACCCATGGAAACGCGACTCGTTGATCCTGAACCTAATGCCAAGGCAATCGGTAAAATACCTAATATCGTACACAAAGAAGTCATGATAATAGGTCTGAAACGTGCCGTAGCTGCACTTTTTACGGCATCTAATTTAGTTAAACCGGTATCTTTCTTTTGGTTGGCAAATTCCACAATCAGGATACCATTTTTGGTTACCAAACCAATCAATACAATGATTCCAATTTGGGAGAAAATATTCAGCGTTTGACTAAAATCCCATAATGATAACAAGGCTCCCGCTACCGCTAATGGTACCGTAAATAAGATAATAAATGGATCGATGAAGCTTTCGAACTGCGCCGAAAGGATCAAGTAGATCAATAAAATCGCAAGGGCAAACGCAAACAATAAAGAGGAACTTGATTCTTTAAATTGCTTACTTTGTCCGTCATAGGCTGTTGAGAAGGATTCGTCAAATGTCTCTTTGGCCAATTTATCCATTTCATCCAATGCTTCTCCTAACGTTACTCCCTTTGCCATTTGGGCTGTTACAGTCGCTGCAGAATAGCGGTTGAAGCGGAATAATTGCGGCGGCGTACTTTGTTCCGTGATCTTAACCATGTTATCTAACTGAATCAAATCACCGCGGTTATTTTTAACATAAAGCGATTTCAAGTCATTCACATCGTTTCGAAGAGATCGGTTAATTTGTCCAATCACCTGGTATTGTTTTCCATCCATGATGAAATAGCCAAAGCGTCGTCCGGAAAGTCCCAATTGCAACGTTTGAGCCACGTCTTGAATGGATACACCCAAGTTTTGGGCTTTCGCGCGGTCAATTTCTAAACGTAATTCCGGCTTCGTGAATTTTAAGTTAATATCCGAAACTTCGAATTTAGGGGAGTCGCGAACCTTCGCCATGAATTGCGGCATCATTTTCTTCAACTTCTCAAAGTTGGGTCCCTGAACTACGAATGCCACCGGCAAACCTCCACCACCTCTTTGGCCCGTCTGTAAAGTTGGTTCCTGAATCACAATCGACTTCGCACCTGGGAATTTTTTAACCTTCGGTTGTAGTGCATCGACGATGGCTTGTTGGCTTCTGCGCGCATTCGAGTCGCTCAATAACACACGAATCATACCCGAATTCGAACCGGCATTACCAAATCCAGGGGACGTAATGGTATAAATCGCACTGCGTTCTTTTTCCGGAATTTCTTTCATGATGAATTGGGTAATCTCATCCGTGAAGTTCAACATATAATCAAACGTAGCTCCTTCAGGCGCCGTAGCGCTAATACGCATTTGGCCTCTATCTTCTAACGGCGCTAATTCAGATGGAATAGCACCTGTTTTGAACAGGGTATAAATCACACCGATTAATCCGATCATGACAACCCAAGCAACCCAACGAACGCGCAAAAATGCGTTTAACGAGTTTTCGTAGGCTGCGGTCATCCAAACGAAAAAGGGCTCTGTTACATTGTAGAACCATGGTTTGCTATGGCCTCCTTTTAATAATTTGGAGCTGAGCATCGGCGTTAAGGTTAACGAAACGAATGCGGAAATGATCACAGAACCGGCAACCACAATACCAAATTCCCGGAATAATTGTCCTGTGATCCCTTGTAAGAAAATTACCGGTAAGAATACTGCGGCTAACGTAACTGTTGTTGAAATTACAGCAAAATAGATTTCTTTCGAACCTTCTAAGGCAGCTTCCCAAGGCGTTAAGCCCTCCTCAATTTTCGTATAAATGTTTTCTAATACCACAATCGCATCATCAACCACAAGACCGATGGAGAGTACAATTCCGAGCAAGGTTAATACGTTTATCGAGAATCCTGCCAGATACATAAAGAAGAACACACCAATCAAGGAAACCGGAATGGCTGTCAATGGAATGATGGTCGAACGCCAATCGCGTAGGAATAAGAAGATGACAATCGTTACCAGTAAAATCGCTGTTAGAATGGTTTCCTCTACTTCTTCAATAGATTTACGGACATATTTTGTGTTATCAAAACCTTCTTTCAAAATTACGTCGCTCGGAATCGTTGCTTGAATCTGTTTTAGTTTTTCATGAACTTGGTCAACGATTTCGATCTGGTTGGACCCCGGCTGCGGAATGACCGCGATGGAAATCATAGGAACCATGTCGCGTTTAAAGAATGTCTTTTCATTCTCAGGCGCAAGTTCTGCATTCCCTACATCCGAGAATTTAACTGAACGGTCCCCTTCTTCGCGGATAATCAAGTTATTAAAGTCCTCCACCGAAGTCATACGACCTTGCGTCCGAACCGTTAATTCGGTATTGTTCCCTTCGATACTCCCGGATGGTAATTCGATGTTTTGCTTCGTTAACGCACTAACAATATCAGGTGCTGTTAAGCGGAAAGATGCCAAACGCTCAGGGTCTATGTGCAAACGCATTGCGTATTTCTTTTCGCCCCACATTTGTACCGAACTTACGCCTGGAATGGTTTGAAGCTTTTCTTTGACATTACGTGTAGCAATCTCATTTAAGCTCAATAAATCACGTCTACTCGAATAGATATTTAAGTTGTAAATCGGATTCGAATCTGCATCTGCCTTGGAAACTACGGGAGGATCCACATCTTTAGGCAATAAGGCCATGGAACGTGAAACGCGGTCACGTACGTCATTGGCTGCATCTTCAATATTGACAGCTAAGTCAAATTCTACGGTGATGTTTGAGCGACCATCCCGACTCGAGCTCGAAAGCGTTTTAATCCCGGCAATACCGTTGATGGATTCTTCCAAAGGCTCCGTAATTTGGGATTCGATGATGTCTGCGTTCGCACCGGTATAACTCGTTTGAACAGTTACGACAGGTGGGTCAACGGAAGGATATTCGCGGATTCCCAGGTAGGAATAGCCAATTAACCCAAATACGATAATCGTCACGGACATGACGATGGAAAGTACTGGTCGTTTAATGCTGATGTCGGATAAAGATGCCATAGGTTTAATAGGTTTTAGGCCAATTGCGTAGAAGGAATTGGTATTGTTTTAATGAGTTGTTGCCAAACGATATCTAGCGGAATTTCCGCTGATGAACCATTTGGGTAATGATAAATGCTTGCTCGGCCTTGCTCGTATGCTCCCGAATAAGGCATGTGGTTTTTAAAGTTTTTAAATTCGCCAAGCAATATTAAGCCCGGGATTTCAAATGCATTTGCAATATGTGCTGGGCCGGAATCGATGCCGATAAAAAAAAGTGTTGTCGAGATGATGTTCGCCATCTCGACAACACTTGTTTTGCCAACCATCGAAATGAATTTCGGATGATTGAAGGCTAAGCCATCGGATGCCCCCACTTCAATGATTGAAATGTTATAATTTTCAATCGCCTGGGTGATTAAGGCAATCCAATGTTGATCCTGCCACTCGCGGTCGGCACCATTGGATTTCCGATGAATCACCCAATATTTCGCGGGTAAATCCAAAGCTTTTTGTTCTCCTAAATACAGTTTTGGCTGTTTTGATTCAAGGTAGGGGATATCACATAAGTCGAAAATACCCTTCAGTAGATTACCACGTTTGTAATAATTATACTTGTTTAATCCGATTTTTTCTGCCTGATCATTGAAAAGTGAACGCTTGAAATAGGGATCAAAGCGTAATTCATTCATGTGCAAATTGTAAAAATGCGTGAATGGCGAAAGCTTGCTTAGCCAAGTGCTGGCTAACACAGAATTTTCTATGATCACTTGGTCAATGTAAGGATGATTTTCCAAAAGCCCCTTGTACAAATCTTTGACGATCCAAACGATGCGGGCATTCGGATGTTTATTTCGCAAAGCAGCAATAATCGGTTCTGCGGCAACAATATCACCCAAATGCTCAGCCAATAAAATGCCAACGACCGGTTTTGAAATGCTTCCGATACGCATGCTTACATAGAGTTGGATATAGGAGATGCAAGCCGAAAACCAATAGCTTAGTTTTCGGAATTTGTATTCCCATAAAGACCGACTCATGTAGATGGACGCCATTTTCCTTTAGTCTACCACTTCTTTGATTTCAACTTCGCCATCGGGTTTTACTTGAATAACCCCATTGGTAATAAGCGTGTCGCCTATTGAAAGTCCTGAGAGAATTTCGACATTTTTCTCTCCACGATTTCCCAATTTCACTTTCACAGGAACTGATTTACCCTGCTTCACGATGAAAACTTTATTTCCAGATGCCTCAGGAATAATCGCTTCTGTAGGGATAAGAATTGCGCTGCCTTTTGTTTTTAAAATCAAGTTGATTTTAGCAAAAGCACCGGGAACCAGTTGGTTGCCTGGATTTGCAGCTAATGCACGGATTTGAAGGGTTCTTGTTAATGGGTCGATTTTCGGGTCGATCGCATATACTTTCCCAATAAATGTTTTGTCTTCATTTTCCGTTTGGAATTCGACTATGCTTCCTTTGCGGATAGCTGTCGCGTATTTCGCAGGGATTGAGAATTCTATTTTCGCCGGGTTTGTATTGGTTAAGGTCGCGATTTTTGTCGTAGGGGAGATGTAACTTCCTAAACTGACATAGCGGAAACCAACTGTTCCCGAAAATGGTGCTTTTACCGTTGTCTTGATGATTTGGGCTTTCAAATCTTCGATATCTGCTTCAATTGTATTGACTGTATTAACTGCAATGTCGTATTCCCTTTGGGAGATTGCCTCTCTTTGCAATAAGATTTTTTGACGCGCTTCATTGTCCTCTGCAAGTTTCTTATTGAAGCCTAATTTGCGTAAGCGAGCTTGCAAATCATCATCATTGATGCGGAAAAGCACAGTACCTTTTTGAACAACATCCCCTTCTTTAATATTCAATAAAATGATGCGGCCGGCAATTTCAGAGCGAATTTCTACTTCCTCATTTGCCAAAATACTCCCGGTCGAATTCACCATGTCGTCTAATCGAGTCGATTTCACCACAGATACAACCACAGCGGTTTTTCCGCCACCTTTTCCGCCCGGGCCGCCTTTTTCTTTTTTGGCATCCTCTTCAGGATTCTGTTTGAGTTTCGGGTAAAATGCGAGTCCAAGGATCAAAGCAATGGATGCAAGCGAGACGATTGTTTTGGTAACTTTATTCATGGGTTTTAAATTCGGTTTAGAAGGAGTTCAAATTACATATTTTTCACAATTTAGCTGTCCTAAATTGTAGGTTTATTGGGCTGTTTTATTGGTTAACCAAGGTAAAATTTGTTCGTTCTGGATTTGATTCATCACAAAGTGACTTTGCGCATTTCCAATGTTTTTAATGCTGGCTAATTTATGGAGGATAAAATTTCGATATTCATCCATATCGGAAACAACGATTTTTAAGAGAAAATCACTGTGTCCGGAAACGCAATAACATTCTTGAACTTCCACAAGTGACATGACATCCGTTTCAAATTGATTCAAATATTCCGCTGCATGTTCCTTCAGCGATATGTCACAAAATACAGTAAGGGATTTGCCTAATTTATTCGGATTGATGGTTGCTTTATAGCCTGTGATTACGCCCTCTTTCTCCATGCGCTTGATTCGCTCATGTACCGGCGTTGCACTCATGCCCAATCGGGAAGCCATTTCTTTATTCGACATGAAGGCATCCTCATGTAAAAAAGCTAAAATTTGCTTATCAATATCATCAATTTTGGCCATCGCTTGTTGGGGTTTCAATGATGGATGCACCTGCGGAAATAATGCCTTTAAGTGTATCAGTTCGCATGTATTGCTCTAAGCTTACTGCGTATTTTCCGGGCCGTGTGAATTTCAATCCTTTGAATAAGGTGTATTGATGACTGTACATATCACCCAAACCACTGCCTTTCGGTTTTCCTGTCTTTGCATCGTAGAAAAATGCTTCGGCAAAGGCGCGCTTGATAACAAAACCATCTGCATTGATGATTTTGGGAACAAAATAGAGGTTATAGTAAGGGTATTCGTTTGATTGGCGTAATGCTACGCGTACATCATAGGATTTGCTTGTGTCAGTCACCTGAAAATCAATCAAGATCTTGTTTTTTTGCAACCAACCTTGTTCCGATAAGGAAACGGTTTGATCGACCAAAGTGTCGTTTTGGCAAGCAAACGCGAACAAAGCCATCATGAAAAGAATAATGCGCTTGTAATACATGGCTTATTGTGCTGCTGGTCCCTCAGAAGAGCCTCCTTCACGCGGTGGGCGTGGTTTGAATTTCTTCTTAAACTTCTTCTTAAATGGCTTCGGTGTAACGTTTTCGCCGTCAGCTACGGGTGCTGTACTTTCCGACTTCGGCCCTTGTTCAGGTCTAGGTTTACGCTCTTGTTGTGGTCTTGGGCCACGATTCGTTTCGCCTTCTTTTCCTTGGCTAGCCGGTCTAGGTCCGCGGTTTGCCTCGCCCTCTTTACTTTGGCCCGCTGGTTTCGGTCCGCGATTATCTGGACGTGGTCCGCGTGGATTATCACGTCCTTCAGGTCTTGGTCCACGGTTTTCACGCGGTCCTCTGTTTTCAAAACGGTCACGGCCACCTCGGTTATTTCCTGCTTTGTTTGCAGGTTTCTTTCCGCCGTATTTCTTATCCATGCGCTCCAAATCAGAATTCAATTCTGAAAGCGATGGTTTTTCTGCTATTGGAGCATCTGGATTTAAATCTGAGAAGGATTCAGGAATAATTCCCTGCTTATTCAATTCAATGATTTCTGCGACACGGTCGCAACTCACCGGAATCCAAATCGCTTCTTCTCCTACAATGCCAAACCACATCATGCGCTTGAAAATGTCGGTCTTTTGAAGAATAGCATCGCCTTTCTTCGTTTTTAAGCGACCTTCAATCGTAGGAATGCCTTTTAATGCATCCATGTAGGTCTCTAATTCATAGTTCAAGCAGCACTTTAAACGACCACATTGGCCACTTAATTTGACAGGATTCAACGATAAATTTTGGTAGCGAGCTGCTGATGTCGTGACGTTTTTGAAGTCGGTTAACCAGGTAGAACAACATAATTCGCGTCCACATACCCCAATACCCCCTAATCTTCCGGCCTCTTGACGCAAGGAAATTTGTTTCATTTCCACACGTACCTTGAACTCCGTTGCCAAGAGTTTGATCAATTCACGGAAATCGACACGATCGTCTGAGGAATAATAAAATACGGCTTTTGTACCATCCGACTGAAATTCCACGTCAGACAATTTCATGTTCAATTTTAAATCCCCGATGATTTGTCGGCCGCGATACATCGTAGGCATATCGCGCGCAATCATTTGTTCGTGTTTCTCGAGATCCTTATCCGTGGCAATTCGAACGATAGATTTTAAATTATCATCGTCCTTAATGCTCTTTTTCAATAATTGTAAGCGTACTAATTCGCCCTGAAGGGAAACGACTCCTAGATGAATGCCGGTGCTAGATTCAATCATCACAGCATCACCAGTATGTAGTTCAAGTTTGTTTGCATTGCGGAAATATTCCTTGCGCCCCCCTTTGAACTTAACCTCTACGACATGGAAACGTTGAAACTGAGGCACGTCTAAGTCGGAAAGCCAATCAAAGACATTCATTTTATTGCAGCCACCTGAGCCACAACCTCCGTTGCTTTGGCAGCCTGCGACTTCGCCCGATACGCCTTTGGATCCACAAGAACCCGTTGAACACGATTTACATGCCATAATATATGCTTGATTAGCTAACTATCCTTTATACCGGAGGACGTCTAAGCCAATATCTCTTCTAAAATTTTTACCTTCGAACTGGATAGCAAGCGCAGCCTTTTGGGACTTTTGAATTGCTTTTTCCAGGGTATTCGAAGTTCCTGTTAGGGCGATCACCCGACCGCCACTTGTAAGGAGTTGACCTTCTTCTTCACGCGTTCCTGCTTGGAATATGTGTGCGTCAGTTACTTGGTCTAATCCCGTGATGATATCCCCCTTTCGGTAATCTTCCGGGTATCCTCCTGCGACAACCATGGTTGTAACAGCATATTGCTCAGAGATTTCAATTTTTTCTTTGTCCAATGTGCCTTTAGCAGCCGCAAGAAGCAAAGATAAGAAATCTGATTCGATTCTAGGTAAAACTACTTCCGTTTCTGGATCTCCCATCCGGGCATTGTATTCAATCACATAAGGTTCTCCTTCGTGATTCATCAAACCAATGAAGATAAAGCCTTGATACTTGATTCCATCCGCTTTCAAACCAGCTAATGTTGGTTTAATCACACGGTTATCCACATACTCCATGAATGACGCTGTGGCAAATGGTACCGGAGAAACGGCTCCCATTCCACCCGTATTTAATCCTTCGTCATTATCGCCAATACGCTTATAGTCTTTAGCTTCGGGCAATACAACATAGTTTTCTCCATCCGTTAATACAAATACAGATAATTCAATTCCACGTAAAAATTGCTCAATGACTACTTTGTCCGACGCCGCTCCAAATTTGGAATCCAACAACATTTCACGCAAAGCTGTTTTAGCTTCCTCGAGTGTTAATGCGATAATCACGCCTTTACCTGCTGCCAAACCATCTGCCTTCAAGACAATCGGTAAGGATTGGGTATCTAAATAGGCCAAACCCGCGTCAATACTTTCTTTTGTGAAAGTCTGCGAAGCGGCCGTTGGCACACCATGACGGTGCATGAAATTTTTTGAAAAGTCTTTGCTTCCTTCTAATTGTGCTCCTTCAGCTCCCGGGCCTACAATGCCCACGTGCTTCAAATCCTCTTGCGACTCGATGTAATCCCGGACGCCTTTTACCAAAGGTTCTTCTGGCCCAACAATAACTAATTCGATTTGATGTTCCCGAATTGCTTGCGCAATGCCGGCTAAATCCGCTACTCCGATGGCTAAATTGGTACCTAAACGCGCTGTTCCAGGATTGCCTGGCGCAATAAATAAACTACTTAGTAATGGGCTTTGAGATATCTTCCATGCAAAAGCATGTTCACGACCCCCAGACCCGATAATTAATACATTCATCTGTTTTATTAATTGGCTAATTCACTCAAAAACTTAATACGCATTAAACGCAATTCCTCTTCACTCACATCCTCAATGTTACACTCGTCTAACGCTTGTGTAATGTTGTCGGTATCCGCCGACATAAAATAATCGTAGATTTCCTCTTGCTTATCTGGTTCGATTACTTGGTTGATGAAGTAATCTAAATTCAATTTCGTTCCCGAATAACAGATGGTTTCAATCTCCTCGATTAACTCGGCCATTGATAATTCTTTCTGTTCCGCTATTAAATCCAAATCAATTTTACGATCCACTTGCTGGATGATGTAAATCTTGATTTTAGATTTGTTGACCGTTGATTTAACAACCACTTCTTTAGCAGTCTCGATCTCATTCTCCTCTACATAACGAATGATTGTATCCAAGAATTGCTTCCCGAATTTGACTACTTTACCCATCCCGACGCCATTGATCTGCGCCATTTCTTCTTGCGTAGTGGGGTAGGTTGTTGCCATTTCTTCCAACGATGGATCTTGGAAAATCACATAAGGCGGTAAGTTTTTCTCTTTGGCTACCTTTTTGCGTAGATTTTTTAAGATTTCAAATAGGGCATCGTCGTAGGCTTTCGCTCCGATCGCTGCGTTTTCTTCATCGTTTTCTGCCGTGATAGCCTCTTGTTCGTAATCATGATCACGCGAGAAAGTCAACGGATGTGAATCTATTAAATACGCTTCCCCTTTTTCCGTTAAATGCAAAACACCGTAGTTTTCGATGTCTTTGGTCAATAAATCGTAAATGAGGACCTGCTTGATGAACGAAATCCATGGGGACTTTTCGTCTTCCGGGTTGACTTCTTTTTTCTTTTTACGAAGCTTCTGCTTTCTCGGTGCTTGCTCTTCTCCGTCTACATCCTCATCATCTTCGTCTTCATCTTCATCTTCGTCGGGAATCGCCCATGAAACTGTTTTTCCCACGCCAAAAATCGGCAAATTTTCATGCTCATAACTTTGGGTATATTGGTTGGTTTTCCCTTCTAATACATCCGCAATGTGTTCTGCATCGAATTTTTCTCCTGTTTGCTTGACCGCTTCTAGCACCCAAGAAACTTCTTGTTCGGCCTTGTAGGTAGGTGTAGGATGCATGCAGTTATCGCAGAAACCACAATTTTCAGCCATGTGTTCTCCGAAATAACTCAAGAGTTGTTTTCTCCGGCAAACGCCCAAATTGGCATAATACACCATTTCGCTCAATAGAATTTTGGCATTTTCTTTCTCAGAAACAGCTTTGTCCTTATTGAACTTATCTAATTTTAAAATGTCATCGTAGGTATAAAACAAAATGCAAGTTCCGTCCAAACCATCCCGGCCGGCACGACCCGTTTCTTGGTAATAACCTTCCAAGGATTTGGGAGCATCGTAGTGAATAACAAAACGAACATCAGGTTTATCGATACCCATTCCAAAAGCAATCGTCGCAACCATCACCTCAACCTCCTCATTCAAAAAGGCTTCTTGGTTCGACATACGAACTTGTGGATCTAGTCCTGCGTGGTAAGGAAGCGCTTTAATTCCGTTGACTCCGAGTAATTCCGAAACCTCTTCCACGCGTTTTCTGCTCAAGCAATAGATGATGCCCGCTTTGCCTGTATGGCTTTTGATATAGCGGATTAATTGCTTGTCAATATCTTTTTTCGAACGTATCTCATAATACAAGTTCTTCCGATTAAAGGAAGATTTGAACACGGTCGCGTCCTCAAGGTTTAATGTCTTTTGAATATCCTGCTGCACTTTTGGTGTAGCTGTGGCCGTTAACGCAATGATGGGCAATTTCGCGTCGATCGATTCGATGATGTTACGAATCTTCCGGTATTCTGGTCGGAAATCATGTCCCCATTCCGAGATACAATGCGCTTCATCGATGGCCACGAACGATATATTTGCTTGCTGCAAGAAATTGAGATTTTCTTGTTTATTCAGCGATTCGGGTGCTATGTAAAGTAATTTAACACTGCCGCTAATGACCTCGGCTTTTACACGATTAATTTCCGCCCGACTTAATGATGAATTCAAAAACTGCGCATTGATACCAAAAGCAAGCATTTGGTCAACTTGATTCTTCATTAACGCAATTAACGGGGAAATAACAATGGCCGTACCAGGCATCACAATCGCAGGTAATTGATAACAAAGCGATTTGCCGGCCCCAGTAGGCATTAAAACGAAACTATTATGCCCATCAATCGTATTTCGAATGATTGCTTCTTGCTCACCTCTGAACTGGCTAAAGCCAAAGGTCTTTTTGAGCTGTTCCTTCAATACATCACTAGAAATGGAAGTCGGCATAATTTTTATCGTGGCGTAAGTGTTTCAGTATTTACTTAAGATTTGGTTATCTTTGGTCTCCCAAAATCTTAGTAACATTGAAATTAAGCAAAAATATCCAAAGCACAGCAAAAAAAGTTTTAAGCCAAGAAGCTGAGGCAATTCTTCGTGTAAGCGATGCAATCGATTCCGAATTCGAAGCCTGTGTTGAACATTTGCTAGCTAGCAAAGGTCGCATCGTTTTTACGGGAATCGGGAAGTCAGCGATTATCGCGCAAAAGATTGTGGCGACCATGAATTCGACGGGAACCCCTGCCTTGTTTATGCACGCTGCGGATGCAATTCATGGAGATTTGGGTATGATTCAAGATGGGGATTCGGTGATCTGTATTTCCAAATCTGGTGATACGCCTGAGATTAAGGTTTTAGTTCCGCTGATTAAGCGTACGGGCGTTTCTTTGATTGCGATGGTATCGAATAAACAGTCTTATTTAGGCCAACAAGCGGATTTTATCTTGCATGCATTGGCGGAGCAAGAGGCTGATTTAATGAATCTAGCTCCTACAACTTCCACGACGGTCGCACTTGCTTTAGGAGATGCCCTAGCCGTTTGCTTGCTTGAGTGTAAAGGGTTTACGGCGCAAGATTTTGCTAAATACCATCCGGGTGGCGCTTTAGGAAAACGGATGTATTTGAAGGTTAGTGATATTTACCCTCAGCACGAATTTCCTGTCATTACGCCAAATTCGAGTATTCAAGAGGCAATCCACGAAATTAGCTCGAAGCGTTTAGGCGCGACAGCCATTGTAGGAGAAAATAATCAACTTGTTGGTATAATTACCGATGGCGACGTTCGCCGGATGTTGGAAAAACAATCGAATTGGTCTGAAATCCAATTGGCCGATATGATGAATCGTACGCCCAAAACCATTGAAGCGGATGCGTTTGCTACCGAGGCGTTGGCCATTATGCAATCGATGAATATTACCCAATTGGTCGTAACGGAAAATAAAAAGGCCGTGGGATTTGTTCATCTCCACGACCTGTTAAAAGAGGGTATCGTCTAAATTTTAGCGCATGCGGTTCGAGGACTGCACGAGCATTTCATCTTTACGAATCAATCGATTTGCGATCATGTTGGCCAATAACGCCACCACCATTGCATAGAATCCATAGCCATATTTTCCTTGTGCTTCCGGTTCAAAGCTCGGCATCGCCTCTTTGAAAATCACCCAAAACGAATAGCCCATCGCGCCAGCCAATAAAAGCGAATTGATCAGCCCCAATAACATTTGGCGGATGCGATTCTTGAATGAGAAGATGGTAATTAAAGTGATGATGGTCGATAAAGTCAATAAAAGTACAATGGCCATTGCGCTTGTTGATGTCGTTTTCCCGGCATCCGTCAGCGTCCATTCATTGAAAAATAATTCGGCTCTTTGGCCGGCTTGCCCTACTTTCGCCCAAATGCTCCAACCTAGTGAGACAAGGCAATTGGCAACTAAAACGAGGCTTAAGAAGATTGTTTGTGGTCTTTGAATCATGATTATTAAATTTTCACACGAAATTAAACATTTTCTTGAAAAAGCTTGGCCGCAATTTTGGCTGAACTCAAACAGAGAGGAATTCCACCTCCCGGATGAACGCTGCCGCCTATCCAATACATGTTTTTGATGGCGGACCGGTAATTCGGATGGCGCAAAAAGGCTGCAAATTTATTGTTAGATGCATTTCCATATAGGGCTCCACCAGCGGATGAAGTCCGCGATTCAATGCGGCGCGGGTCTAAATAGTCTTCCGCGACAAGGTAGTCTTCTAGATTTATGCCGAGTGTCCGATTGATTTTATCGATGACTTGTTGGCGACACCGCTGTACAAGCGCATCCCAGTCCTGACCCGAATCTGCCGGGGCATTGATTAACACAAACCAATTTTCACCCCCTGCCGGAGCATCTTCGGGAGCTACCTTACTAGATATGTGCACATAGACCGTTGGGTCCTCAAACAAAGTAGCTTGTTTGAATATAGCCTCAAATTCAGCTTGGTAGTCTTTGGAGAAAAAGATGTTATGCACGCCGAGTTCCTCGAAAATGCGGTTTACCCCCCAATAAAAGATGACACCTGAGCTCGATTTAGGCTGATTTAGTAATTTGCCGGGACGAAGTGTTTCGGGCAATAGTTTTTTGTAGCTAGGTCTAATATCTGCGTTACTGGCTACGAAATCAAAATCATAGGACCCTTTTTTTGTTACAATTCCATTGGCTATGTTGCCTGTCGTTCTAATTTTTTCAACGGCTTCATTCAAGTGGAATTGTACCCCTAAATCTTTAGCTAAACGAACGAGTGACCGAGGGATTTCGATCATCCCTCCTTTGGGGAAATAGGCCCCTAAGTTGTATTCTAAGTGTGGAATAATGGACAGCGTAGCAGGTGTTTGGTAGGGATCGGAACCATTATAAGTCGCATAGCGATCAAATAATTGAACCGTTTTAGGGTTTTTGAAGCGCTTTTTATGCGCTTGATGCATGGTTTGGAAGAGGCCTAATTGATGCAAATTTGCATAGCCGAGCATCGCTTTTTTACTTGTCCAAGTGCTCAGTTTATGTAAGGAATCATCGAGGAATAAATCGCTAATGATGTTGTATTTGGTTCCTGCGTCTTTAAGATATTGGCTAATATTTGTTGCATCTTCCTGAAGCGCTTCTGCCATCAATTTTGCCGTTTCTGAGGCGTCTTCTACCGTTTTTAGGCGGGTTTGGTCCTCCCAAAAATAGCTGCAGATTTCAGGCAATCGCTGATAATTCAAGTAATCGCGTGGGTTTTTACCGGCCAATTCAAATAATTCATCCACCAATTGGGGCATCGTAAACAAGGATGGTCCTGTGTCAAAACGATATCCTGCTAATTGCAGTTGGCCTAATTTCCCACCCGCTTCTTCATTTGCCTCAAAAACAGTAACCGCATGCCCCATTAATTGCATTCGAATCGCAAATGCAATTCCGCCAATACCTGATCCGACAATTCCAACTGTTGACATGTCAATTTAATTTCCCGTGAAATTAACTAAATAAGAATAAACGGGTAAATGTTTTACACTACATACTCTTTTCCGTAATTTTGCACGAATTTTTATAATAAACTATGTTACGTACACACACGAACGGCGAATTGAGAATGGAGCACGTGGGCCAAACAGTCACTTTATGTGGTTGGGTTCAAAAAACACGTGATAAGGGAGGCATGTTATGGATCGACTTACGCGATCGCTATGGCATCACCCAATTAATGTTGGAAGAAGGGAAATCAGATCCGTCGGCCTTGACTTTAGCGCGTGGCTTGGGTCGGGAGTTTGTTGTCGCAGCAGAAGGAGTTGTTGTAGAACGTTTGGCAAAAAATGACAAGTTGCCTACGGGTGATGTAGAGATTAAGGTGAGCAATTTACGCATCTTAAATCCTGCCAAATTACCTCCGTTTTTGATCGAAGATGAGACGGATGGTGGCGATGATATTCGCATGAAGTATCGTTATTTGGACTTGCGTCGTAATCCGATTCGTGAGAGTCTTCGTTTGCGCCACCAAGTAGGTCGTGAAGTGCGTAATTATTTAGATAAGCAAGATTTTATTGAGGTGGAAACTCCCGTGTTGATCAAGTCAACCCCGGAAGGTGCACGTGATTTCGTTGTGCCATCTCGGATGAATCCAGGTGAATTTTATGCCTTACCGCAATCGCCTCAAACCTTCAAGCAATTGTTGATGGTTTCGGGATTTGATCGTTATTACCAAATCGTAAAATGTTTCCGTGATGAGGATTTACGTGCGGATCGCCAACCAGAGTTTACGCAGATTGACTGTGAAATGTCATTTGTGGAGCAAGAGGATATCTTGAACATGTTTGAAGGCTTGATTCGTCATTTGTTCTCGACTGTCAAAGGTTTGGATATCGGCGAAGTGCCTCGAATGACTTATGCGGATGCGATGAAATATTACGGTTCTGATAAGCCGGATATTCGTTTTGATATGAAGTTCGTGGAGCTGAAAGGAGAGGGTATTGATTTGACTTCCGGAAAAGATTTTCAGGTTTTTGATGCAGCGAATACGGTTGTCGGGATTTGTGTGAAAGGAGCTGCAGAATATACGCGTAAACAATTGGATGAGTTGACGGATTTTGTTCGTCGTCCACAAATTGGCGCCAAAGGATTGATTTATGCACGCGTTCAGCCGGATGGTGTCGTGAAATCATCGGTTGATAAATTCTATTCAGAATCAGATTTAGCTACTTGGGCAGCAGCATTTAATGCGGAACCAGGAGATTTGATTTTGGTATTGTCTGGTGATGGAGATAAGGTGCGTAAGCAATTAAATGAGCTTCGTCTCGAAATGGGAACGCGCATGGGATTGCGTGATCCGAACAATTATAAAGTGCATTGGGTTGTTGATTTCCCATTATTAGAATACGGAGAGGAAGAGGACCGTTGGTTCGCGATGCACCATCCGTTTACAAGCCCTAAGCCAGAAGATATTTCCTTGATGGAAGCTGGTGACTTAGGTAAAGTTCGTGCGAATGCTTACGATTTAGTCGTGAATGGTGTAGAAGTGGGCGGAGGCTCCATTCGTATCTTCCAAAAAGATTTGCAGTCGAAAATGTTTGAGGTCCTTGGATTTAGCGAGGAGGAGGCGAAGGCGCAATTCGGTTTCTTGCTAGATGCGTTTGAATATGGAGCGCCGCCACATGGTGGTTTGGCGTTTGGTTTTGACCGACTATGTTCTTTGTTCGGAGGAACAGAATCCATTCGTGATTACATTGCCTTCCCTAAAAATAATGCAGGTCGTGATGTGATGATTGATTCGCCATCTCCATTGGCTCAGGCGCAATTGGATGAGTTGAAAATCAAAACGAATTTATAAGTTTTAGTAGCGATTTTGTCGCATTTCCCGCCTAGCTTTGGCAATCCTTTAAGGTTTGCCAAAGCTTAGTGTTGGGATGCTAGAACTCGTATTTAAACACAGGGCTTTCCCACTCGCCCGCATTAATATTCAAAACTTCTTTGATCTGTCCATGATGGATGTCAAATACCCAGCCATGTAAATGAGGGAATTGTCGTTTTGCCCACGCTTTTTGAACAATCGTCGTTTTAGCCAAATTTTGAATTTGTTCAGCAACATTAAGTTCCACCAACTTATTAAAGCGTAACTGTTCATCTTCAATGGTATGAAGCTCCGTGAAATGCTTCTCATAAACCTCCTTGATGTTACGAAGCCATTTATTAATTAAGCCAAAATCATGGTTAGTCATAGCCGCCTTTACGCCTCCGCAATTATAATGTCCACAAACGATAATATGTTTAACTTCCAATACTTCGACGGCGTATTGAAGTACCGACAGTAAATTAATGTCGGTATGAACAACCATATTGGCCACATTTCGATGGACAAAAATATCGCCCGGATCTGCGTGCGTTATTTCCTCAGCGGGTACACGACTATCTGCGCAGCCTATCCAGAGGAATAGCGGGTTTTGATCTTTCGATAAGTTATCGAAATAATGCTCATCAAGCTCAAGGCGCTCACTAGCCCAGGCTTTATTGCTCAACAATAATTTTTTATACTCCTTCATATTATTTCTTTTTTAAGTCGGCCTCTATGCCGCGTTCATGCGCTGTCGATATAAATTCTTGTATCAATTGATTGATATCATGGTCCATAAAATGCACTTTCGAAATGTCGATGTATACATCTGAACCTTGAGGTATTTTTCTTAAGGCTTCTTTTAAAGCCATTTTATGTAGAAACGTAACGTCCTTTTGAAACTTGATTAATACCTCGTTCCCATTTTGGAAAACGGAAAAAACGGAGGAGTAATTCGTGATGATGACAAAGATGAGGCCGATAACCGTACCGATGAATATGCCCCAAAGGAGATCTACCCCAACTACAACAGCAATGGTGATCAGGAATGGAACCCATTGTTTCCAGCCTTCTGAAAGTACTTTTTTGAATTCCTTTGGATGGGCTAATTTATATCCTGTATATAGCAAAATGCTGGCCAAGCAGGCTAACGGAATTTTATTTAAATACATGGGTAATGCCAAAACCGCTAAGAGCAAGAGTACGCCATGTACGAAACCAGACATCCTAGATTTTCCTCCTGCATAAATGTTCGTGGAGGAACGCACAATAACCGATGTAATGGGTAGGCCACCCAATAATCCACTACTTATATTGCCGATTCCTTGTGCGATCAATTCCCGATCTGCTGAAGCAATTCGTTTCTGCGGATCTAATGCCTCTGTCGCTTCTAAGGATAATAAACTCTCCAAAGAGGCTACGATTGCTAACGTAAATGCGATCGTATATACTTTTGGGTTTGTGAAAAAGGACCAATCGGGTAGTACGAGTCCGCTAATTGCCTCATTCATGTTCTTAAATACTGGGAGGCTCACCATGTGTTCTGCCGAGTTTCCTAGATACCATTGAGGGGCGTACCCAGCGAAAAAAAGATTCAATATGACTCCAAATAATACCACAATTAGTGAAGCTGGTAAAGCCTGCATCCAACGTAATTTATTTGCGACTGCGGTCCACAAAAACAAGATGAGTAAGCCCAAACTGGAAATGATTAATGCCCCTAACTTAATATCACGGAATGATGCCATTAATTCTGTAAAGGTATTTTGACCATCTGCAATTTGAGAAAATTCAAATTCTCCAATGAAGTCTAAGTCATCCCCAAATGCATGCGGAATCTGCTTTAAAATGATAACAATACCAATGGCGACAAGCATGCCACGAATAACTGATGACGGGAAAAATCCGCCAATTTTCCCCATTTTTATTAAGCCCAAGATAATTTGAATCACGCCGGCTAGAATGACCGCAATTAAAAATCCCGCGAAGCTTCCTAATTCATGAATGGCATTCGCGACGATGATGGTTAGGCCAGCTGCTGGGCCACTGACCGAAAGTTCTGAGCCGGAAAGAAGCGAAACAAGCATTCCGCCAATTATGCCGGCAACAAGGCCTGCCATCAAAGGTGCTCCTGATGCTAAGGCTATTCCAAGGCATAAAGGAAGGGCAACAAGAAATACGGCTATACCTGATTTCCAATCTCCTGCCAAGAGAGATTTACGATAATATTGAAAGTTCATACAAACGTTTTTAATGTGTCAAAACAATAATCTAACTATTTGTATGTGTATCGGGTGGGGTTATAATGGGGCAAAGATGCGCTTGACTTAAGCGATCTTGATAGTTGTAAATGTGTAAGATATTTTGTGTAAAATGGGGGATTAAAGCTTCTAAAGTCGACTTACTTACATAAACGGAATCTGTTAGGTCGTCTGAGTCTTCCGAATCTTCTTCCGAATCGACAGGAGCATAATTAATTACTATAGCCTGCTGTTCTGTTTGCTTGACTTGGAAACTATATCCATCAAAGGGATTTAAAGGCATCGTCGGTTCTTGTGCCGTACAAAACCCCGACATAAACTTTACCCATAAAATCAATAGCCACACCATTAGTCTAGCGTTGTTTTGAGTTGGTAAATAATCTTCCCTTGCGCATCGCGCTCCTGAACTAATTCCGGTTCTTGAGTGTCAAACTTGTCTTTTCCGTAGCGCCATTCTTTCTTTAATCGGCCACCTGTACCAAATTCATAATATTCGCGCCAGCGGCCCACGCGTATGCTGTCATCCAGCATGCCTTCTTCTTTTACATTTCCACTTACATAAAATGCGCGATATTGTCCCCGGACTTTGCCATAAACCACAGGAATCAGCTCTTTGATTTTCTTCTGTTCGTTGTCAAAATAGCTCATGCGAGACTCCACAGGAAAACCGCGATGAAAATATTGTTTGTTGAGTAGTTCCCCGTCCGGGCCATAGGTTTCCCAGCGACCATCCTTGGCTCCCATGTAGAAATATCCTTGTTCCGTCACGTTTTGGTTTACGACTCGTCGGAAAGGGCCGTGACAGATTTGTGCTGATTTATTATCTTTCAATGAGCCAGTTACGATGCGCGATTGAGCGGGGTCAAACCACCAAATTTCTGCAACATAAGGGCTAACTGCCTCATCTTCTACATATTTGACCACATTTATTTCTTCCTGTGTGTTCCGTGTTCCGCTGCCATAATTACCAAGACGTCTCTCCGTTTTTATTCCTGAATATTCGTCTTTAGGTAGTGCTTTTTTGGTTGCTCGGCGTGCGAGCATGCTCGCTTTAATGCCCAGGTTTTTGATTCCCAAATCCTCAATAATCGCTTTGCCCTCCGATTTGATTTTTTTTGCTCCTTCCAATTGTTCCTCCAAGCCCGTGCTAAGTCTACCTCCAAGAAATCCCTTTTGAGCGCTTGTGTCTGTCAACGGTTTTTTGGTAGAAATGACCGCTTGTGCCTGACCATAGCTTGAAAAGACAGCTACAACGAGGCAACAAAAAATAAGGAACTTGATTTTCATGGCATTTTAGAACGCAAAGCGCCCAAAAAAATTTCCCAAAAATAGGAATTTAAATGATTAGCTAGGGTAGTTTGTGTATTTTTGCAAGGTTTTTTACGAGTTAATTATCTCATAGCAATCAATCATTGAAAAAGGAAGCTAAAATATATGTAGCAGGACACCGAGGAATGGTGGGCTCTGCCATCGTTCGACAGTTACAAGCTCATGGCTATCAACACATCATTGTTCGTACATCCCAGGAATTGGATTTGCGGAATCAAGAAGCTGTGTCAGCGTTTTTCCAACAAGAAAAGCCGGATTATGTGTTTTTAGCTGCTGCCAAAGTAGGAGGTATCATTGCGAATAATACTTACCGGGCTGATTTTTTGTATGAAAATTTAGCGATTCAAAATAACGTCATTCATGCGGCTTATTTAAATCAGGTGACTAAATTGATGTTTTTAGGTTCATCATGTATTTACCCTAAAATGGCACCTCAGCCGCTGAAAGAGTCTTATTTGTTGACAGGTGTATTAGAGCCGACCAACGAACCCTATGCCATTGCCAAAATTGCCGGAATCAAAATGTGCGAGGCATACCGCGCGCAATATGGTTGTGATTTTATTTCAGTGATGCCGACAAATTTATACGGTCCAAATGATAATTACGATTTGCAGAATTCGCATGTGTTGCCTGCGATGATTCGGAAGTTTCATGAAGCGAAAGAGCGAGGGGATGCAACCATGGAATTGTGGGGAACGGGATCTCCCATGCGTGAATTCTTGTATGCAGATGATCTAGCGGAGGCCTGTTTATTCTTAATGGAAAATTACAGCGACACAGAATTGGTGAATATCGGTACGGGAGTAGACGTTACAATCAAAGAACTCGCGGAAACGGTCCAAAAAATTGTTGGCTTCGATGGAGAAATTCGTTGGGATGTCTCCAAGCCCGATGGTACCCCTCGTAAATTGATGGATGTTTCTAAACTTCATCAATTAGGCTGGAAGCACCATATCGAGTTGGCGGATGGAATTCATTTGGCCTATCAAGATTTTTTACAAAACCTCGCTTTGCGCAAATAATGGAAAAAGCGACGTGGTTTAGTACCTGGTTTGATTCTCCTTATTATCATCAATTATATGCGAGTCGGGATGATCAGGAAGCCAAACATTTTATTGAAACCTTACAGGCTTATTTGAAAATTGCACCTGGAGCGTTTGTTTTGGATGCGGCTTGTGGCAAAGGTCGTCATGCCAAAATGCTTCAGCGCCACGGGATGCATGTGGAGGGTTTTGATTTGTCCCCGAGTAGCATTGAGGAGGCAAATCGTTTGGCCAATAAACACTTACGTTTTTTTGTACATGACCTGCGTGTGCC
Organism: Aquirufa echingensis; assembly: GCF_042714525.1. Lineage (NCBI taxonomy): Bacteria > Pseudomonadati > Bacteroidota > Cytophagia > Cytophagales > Flectobacillaceae > Aquirufa > Aquirufa echingensis. The sequence continues at coordinate 517,231 of NZ_JBBKYA010000001.1, forward strand.
TCTGCCTAAGCAAGCGCATTACGATGTTGTATTTAACTTTTTTACGAGTTTTGGGTATTTCGATGAACCTTCTGATAATGCTCGAGCATTCCAGACGTTTGCTGGAGGTTTGAAGCCAGATGGAATTTTGGTGATGGATTTTCTAAACCCCACCTATATTCTTGCGAATTTAGTTCCGGAAGAAGTTGTCAAACGCGGTGCAATCAAGTTTCATATTAAGCGTTGGGAAGAAAATGGCTATCTCTATAAATCCATTTCTTTCGAGGATCAAGGTAAATCCTATGCTTTTCAAGAGAAAGTTGAATTGATTTCCAAGGATGATTTTTTGGCTTATGCTGAGCAAGCGGGCTTAACATTTATCAATTTGGCGGGAGACTATTCTTTAGCTAAGTTTGATGAACAAAAATCACCTAGAATGATCTTTTTCTGGGCTAAGAAATAAGGCTTATGCAATCTTTTCGTGCACTCGTAACGGAAATCAGTCCTGAGGGCCAGGCGTCCACAGCGCTTCAAACTCTACCTTTGACTTTTTTGCCTGAGTCAGATGTTCTCATAAAAGTAGCATATTCCTCCTTGAATTATAAAGATGCTTTGTCGGCAAGCGGCCATAAAGGCATTACCCGAAATTTTCCACACATTCCTGGAATTGATGCAGCGGGTGTAGTTATAACCGACCTTTCAGGAAAATTTCCTTTAGGCGCTCGCGTTTTGGTTACCGGATTTGATATGGGGATGAATTCGCATGGAGGCTTGTCGGAGTATATTCGTGTGCCTGCCAATTGGGTTATCGAAATTCCAGAAAACTTACCTTCGCGCATCGCTATGCAATGGGGGACGGCGGGTTTAACGGCCGCCATGGCCGTTGATTCCTTGATTTCTAATCAGCTAAGCCCTGAAAAAGGTGAGGTGTTAGTGACGGGTGCCAGCGGAGGCGTAGGGATGATTAGTATTCGTTTGTTGAGTCATTTAGGATTTTCAGTGGTTGCCCTAAGCGGAAAACCTGCGTTTGAGGAAACGTTGAAAGGATTAGGAGCTTCGCGCGTTATTTCGAGGCAACAATTTGCTGAAGAACCTGTTAAAGCTCTCTATCCTATGGAATATGCGGGAGCAATTGATACACTTGGCGGGGATTATTTAGTTCAAGTTGTCAAGCGCTTACAATATGGCGGATCCGTAGCTGTTTGTGGCATGGCTGCGGGGGTAGAATTGCCGCTCCAAGTCTATCCATTTATTTTACGAGGAACGCGCATGCTTGGCATTTATTCTGCTGAATCTCCTTTGTTCTACAAACAGGTTTTGTGGGAGAAAATAGCTGAAATCTGGTCAGTCGACTTAGAAAGCCTCAGTCAAGAAATTAATCTTGAGGAGGTCCCTTCAGTACTTGAAAAAATGTTAGCGGGGAATAGTAGTGGTCGTTACTTGGTTAAAATTTAACAAATTTGATGCCTGCCTGATTCGGAATTTCGGGGAATGAAATGATATAATTTCCATTCGTCAGTTCCCTTACATCGAGCCTAATTTGTTGGCTTGGATTTTCAAAATTTACCGTTTTTATCCTTTGGCCTACTTGGTTCCAAAGCTCAACTTTCAGTGAAGCTGTTTGCTGGAACTTATCCGGTAAACCGAGTGTAATTTCATTCTGTGTCGGATTAGGGAAAGCTGTGATTTGAAGGAAGGGGTTTTGTTCTGCGTTAGCCAAGATGCTAATGCGATAATTTTCTGAGCTTGCCACGCAACCATTGATGTCTGTCAATTTAATTGCATAGGTTCCCGATTCTGTGGGCAGGTAATTGGCTTCAATCGCCCCAGGGATTGCTTTCCCGTTCAAATACCACTGCATGTTATTCCCTCCAGATGATCTCAAGACTCCATTTGCATAGGACAATAAGGGAGATAAAGGGTTTGAATAGACTAAATTGAAGCTGCTGCTTGTGTTGCTGCAGTTGGAGATGTTGCTAACTTGGGCCTGATAAATTCCGGATTTATTTGCAGAAAAACTTGCCTGTGTCGCTCCCTCAATAGCAACACCGTTCAATAACCATTGAATGGATGAGTTTTCGCTATAGGTTGCCACTAAGGATTTTATTTCGTTTGAACAAGCCGTTAGGGTTCCCGTTGGGCTTATGCTTACGGTGGGACTTGGACTTGTGTTCACTGCCACTTGGCTCCGGGGGCTCGGGCAACCCACGGATCGGAATTTCATGTCATAGAAATAATAATAGCCTGTCGTAATTGCCGATCCATTGAATTTGGCTCCTGTAAGTGAAAGAATGTTGGCTATGCTGTAGGGATAGCCCAAATTTGTAGGTGCGTTAACCGTATCCGCCAAACTTCGATTACTTCGGAAAATACTGGCTCCATTTGAACATGTTTGCGAAATCAAATAGCTCCCAGCCTTCGGGAAAGCTAGGTTCAAATAGACGATTTGGCCTGGATCGCTTTTATCGTCGATGAGTTGGCCTCCCACGCGCGTCAAATTGCTCTGCGTGCGTGTGGCTTCTACTTCTTTGGTTGTGGAGGCCACAAGTTCTCCTGTATCCTTGTTGTACACGCTGAACGTGATCGTCCCAGAAGTTCCTACGTAGATGCGGGCACTTTCTAAAACGATGGGGCTTTTTATTTCAAAGATAGGTTGTGGTCCGAAGTTTTCGTAATAGGTTCCTGTTCCAAATGCCAACTTGCCACTCGGACTCAAGTTGCCAGAAAAATCGGCCTGCGCAACTTGGTACGTGGCAGTTGCCGGAAGACTAATTTTCGGTCCCGTACCTACCAATGTATTGTTTGCATACCAAAGCGCCCCATCACTAAGGGATGTCAAATTGACCAAAGTCCCCGGTGTACACTGGGTTCCTGTGGCGACGGGAGTTTGAGGACTTTCAATTTTCTGTTGAATTTGGATTTTGTTGTTGGGGGCGTATTGGTCGCTTGCCAACTGGTTTGTGAGTTCAAAATTGTAGGTTTTACCTGCTAGGAGTGTGATATCTGCTTGCAAGGCAAGCTCTTGTTCGTGGCCAGCAAAGATTTTGTTAACAATACCTTTTAAGGTTCCGATCTGTTGGGCATTTTCAAAAACTGAAATCTGAACGGGTACATTGTTTTGTGTTTTAGTGCCACTATTCTTCACTCGTGCGATGAGTTTGAGGCTGCCGGTATTTTGACAGAAATTACCCACGGGAGTTGAGATGCCTGTGGCTTCCATGTCGTTGGACGCCTGTAAAACTTGAATGCTTGTTTCGAGGATATTTCCATTCGAAATCGTGCCACAGCTGCCTGAAATCGGGTCATTTGATGCCAATATGCGCACTTTATAGCGTTTGTTGACCGATACGCTAGTTGGTGGTGTAATGGAAAGGTTAATACTGTTAGCGCTAAGGTTTGTCGACGCATTGATTAATTCATCCGCATCATCAAAATCTCCATCCTGATTCCAATCAGCCACTGCTCGCAAGTTTTTGGCTGTTGAATTGCTGAATAGGATGTTGGCAATTTTCGTTTCCCCCATTTCAACGGGAATGGCCGTTCCAGAACTATCAAGTGTATTTGCGATGGATTTACTATCCACCAAAACTTGTGATATCAGTAATTTATTTGTGCTTGTGCTTACACTACAATATGTTTTACCCGCGATGCCAGAAAGAATCAGTGAAAAGTCTTGCAAATTGTTTTTCAACGTCCCTTTGTGATTGATTGATAAGGTATAAGTCTCGCCTGGGATGCTTTGGTGAATTATGATTTTTTCAATGTTATCTAGATTATTTACCCCAGTTTTGGCAAGAGCACTCGGATTTTCTGGGTCTAAGGTAAAGGGAAGGTAGGTGCCTTTGCTATCCTGAATTTTGATGTCTAAATCATTGACGAGCCGAGGAGTTCGGTTATTCAAACTGCTCGCTACAAGAGGCAAAACGTTGCCTTCTGGATCAGTCCAAGATAGCGTAACGCTAATATTTCCTGCTCCTGATGCTATCAGCTTTTCTGTATATAAAGTGCCATTGCTTAAACTAAGCTCTCGGATTGCTTGGGTTTTATCCGTGTTTTGAATGACTTTTGCAGCGCTTTCTGCATTCAATAATCCCCATCCGCTTTGGTAGTCGGGCCCCACAGGTCCAAAATCCATCGCTGTGTGGATGACCAATCCTTTTAGCGTTGCGGAACGCATGAATTTGCCATTATTTAGACGATTGTATAACTGCTGAAGCAAAAACAAAGATCCGGCAACTTGCGGGGAAGACATGGAGGTCCCGTCGAGGGTTGTGTAGGCCGCATTTGAGGTGTTGCTGGTGGATAAAATATCGGTCCCTACGCCCATAATATCCGGTTTGATCCGACCGTCGTCGGTAGGACCCCAACTCGTAAAATTGCTTACTCGGAGATCAGAAGCAAGGTTAGGGGTTTGTTGGATTGACTCAATGGCTCCCACGGTCAAGATATTTTTTGCAGTACCCGTCGTGGAGATGATATCATAAGCGTCGTTTTTTGACCGGATGATATTGCTGGAATCTTTTGTGTTTTTGAGGTAATAATATTCGCCTTTGGTGAAATCAGGGCCATTTTCTGATCGGCTATTTCCAGCTGATTTGGTAATGAGGTAGTAGGGGGCATTGAAGGCAATCTTGTCCAAGGCTTGCGCATTGCTGTCATAATACCCGAACTTATAATCTTCTAGTGTGCTGATAGCATCATTTCCCCACCACTGCCATTTGTTTTTCGTCGAGTCATAAACCCATCCCGCCTGATACCCATAGGAATGATTACTGATTAATAAATTCGGTGATGCTGCACTAATTTCTGAATTGTCATTATTATAATCCCAGACCTTTAAATCCGCTCCGAAAGCCATTCCACGTGCCGAAGCAATTACCCCACTAGCAATCATTGTTCCCGCAACGTGCGTGGCGTGCAGGTCGGATGTTAATACACTCTCTTGTGATTTTATGCGACTGCCAAATTCCTGATGCGTCGACATTGCACCTCCGCCATCCCAAAGGGCTAGTTTTCCAGCAAGCGTGTCAGATTTCCCCGTTAAGGCAAGGCTTAATCCTCCCGTGCTATACAATTGATCAGTACGTGTTATTTGTGCAGAACGGCGATTCGACTCGATCCCTAGATATAGGGCTTCTCCAAGTGAATTGATCTGCTGTAAAGTGATTTTTTTATCCCCGATTTGGTCTTGGAGTTTAATGCCATTCTGTTTGGCGAGTGCTTGACTCTGTAAATACTGCTTATTTTGCTCCCGACTGAAATCATCCGCAAACTCTTGCATGCGTTGTTTATTTTCACCCCTGTACAATTCATGTTGGGCATGAATGCTCATGGAGAAAATAAGCATCAAGATAACCGTGTTAAGTAGTTGTTGGGGGCGCATCACACAGAGCTAAAGTACTAATTTAGGCTTTTTCCTTTAATTCTACACGAAAGGTTTTTCGGTGGATTTCCGTAGGTCCTATGCGAAGGACTGCCTTTCGATGTTCCAAGGTCGGATAGCCCGCATTTCGCTCCCATCCGTAGCCTGGAAAGCGTTCTGCAGCTTTTTGCATCCATTCATCTCGATAAGTTTTGGATAATATGGAAGCTGCCGCAATCGAAAAATACTTGGAATCTCCTTTCACAATGCAGGTGTGCTGGACAAATGGGTAGCTAATAAAACGATTTCCGTCGACTAATAAATGGTCAGGTTTAGTTTGTAGTTTGTCCACAGCTTTGTGCATCGCCATGACACTTGCTTTGTAGATATTAATTTGATCAATCGTCTCATGGTCAACTTCTGCAATCGCATAATCAATGGCATAGGTTTTGACCACTTCGATTAATTGTTGCCGCTGTTTCGCATTCAATTGTTTAGAATCAGTCAATAATTTATCATGAAAATCTTTGGGTAAAATGACAGCAGCTGCAACTACAGGTCCTGCCAAACACCCTCGACCGGCTTCATCTAGGCCTGCTTCGATCCCTTCAGCATGAAAATAAGGTAGTAAAGCGTGTTTAATTATTGACATTATTCCGTTGCGTACAATAAATTTTGTTGGTGTTTCCACAAATATGGCTTAAAATTGCTAATTATTTCCAATGATTCCACCTATGATTAAGCACCTAGTTTGTAGTTTTTTGTGTATTTCGCTACTTGTAAATACAGCATTTGCTCAAAAAAATCGCTCCAAAAAGATTTTCCATATCGAAGCGAAGTCGGCCCGTTTCAGCGGTGATGGTGTAGGAGGGGAAACCTATTTTTTTAAACCAGCCTTCGAAGTTGGCTTCGGTGTGCAATATCCATTAACATCCCGCGTCAGCTTTAATCCCGAATTAACCTTGTCACAAAAAGGATTTCATGGCAAAACGAATTATTCGGATTCTACGTATACAGAACGAAACATATCCTTAAACTACTTGGATATCAGCCCTAATTTCGAGATTAAATTAGGTTCCGTTTCCGAATATGCGAGTGGGTTTTCCGTGTGGGGTGGTCCATACATGGGAATAGGCCTTTGGGACAACGCTACTTACGATATCCGCTCAGCAAATGTGCTGAAGCCAGGGACCTATGTATTGACTTCTACGACTGGTGAAAGCTTTTCGCGTGATGTTCGCCGACTAGACCTAGGTTTTAAAGTGGGCATCGGTGTTGTTTCCCAAAACTTTGTATCCGTAGGATTAACTTACCAAGCAGGACTAATCAATATAGCGACTGATACAAAATCATTGTATAATCAGTCACTCGGTTTTTACATGCGTGTTTTCTTCGACGAGATTCTCTAAGCCTAACGATTAAAAAGTAGTCGTATTCCTTTTTTACTCATATCAAATCGGCCATTTGCATAGGCCAAATGTCCTGAGACAAACGTGTGTGTAATGCTCGCTGGGAATTTATGTCCTTCTAAGGGTGACCAGGCACATTGATAATGTAGTGATGATTTTGTCACTTCGTGCGATTGCTGTAAATCAACAATTGCCAAATCTGCCCAATAACCCTCTCTGATATATCCGCGATCTTGAATTTGGAAACATTCAGCCAAATTATGCGCTATTTTTTCTGCAATTTGAGGAAGGCTTAATACACCTTCTTGGCTCATTTCTAATAACATCAATAAGGGGTGCTGAACCAAGGGTAGGCCAGAAGGTGATTTCCAATAACCTTGTTGTTTCTCCTCCCACGTGTGTGGAGCGTGATCTGTGGCAATGACATCAATAGCTCCTGTTTGAAGTGCTTGTCTGATCGCTGCACGATGTCTTCCATCTTTGATGGCAGGATTACATTTGATTTGATTTCCTAAAGTTTCATAGCTTGCGGCATCAAACCACAAGTGATGAACACAGGCCTCAGCTGTAATTCGTTTGTCTTTCACAGGCTTACCTGTTTCGAATAAGGCTAGTTCTTCCTCTGTACTAATATGTAAAATGTGCAAACGGGTATTGGACTTTTTCGCCAAATCTACCGCCATCGATGAAGATAAATAACAAGCCTCTTCATTACGAATCAAGGGATGAATAAAGGCCGGTGCATCTTCCGTTGGGTATTTTTCTCTGAATAATTCCAGACGCGCACGCACTGTTGCCTCATCTTCGCAATGCGTCGCAATCAATAATTCGCTGGAATTGAAAAGTGTTTCTAGGGTTTTGGTATTATCCACTAGCATATTTCCTGTGCTAGATCCCATGAATATCTTGATCCCACAAACATTGTTTTTGTTCGTCTTTAATACTTCTTCCAAATTGTCATTGGCAGCCCCCATAAAGAAAGAGTAGTTGGCCAAAGAGCTCTCATGTGCGATGTGGTATTTGTCCGAAAGTAATTCTTGCGTCAGTGCATTCGGAACGGTGTTCGGCATCTCCATAAAACTCGTTACACCCCCGGCTACTGCCGCGCGTGCTTCGCTAGCAATGGTTGCCTTGTGTGTCAAACCGGGTTCTCTAAAGTGGACCTGGTCATCAATCATACCTGGAAAAACATGTTTGCATTCTAAATCAATGATCTGTTCGTTTCCTTCCGGACTTAAGCTCGTTCCGATTTTCTCAATTCGGCCGTTTTTAATGCGAATATCACCTGGCGTGATTTGCCCTTCGTTGACGATTTGACCATTTTTTAATAAGTATGCCGACATATTATTTCTAATTTATTTGTATGATTTTAAACTCTGTCCGACGGTTCTGCTGATGCATTTCCTCTGGGCAATCTACCCCGTCTGAACATTCATTGATTAATTGGCTTTCGCCATAACCTTTCGGTTTGATTCGGTCTTTTGCGATACCGCGTTGTAAGATGTATTTTACAGCTGATTCCGCGCGGCGTTGTGATAACTTCTGATTATATGCAGCCGTTGCACGGGCATCTGTATGGGCACCCAATTCCAAATTCACTTGTGGGTTATCCTGCAAGAAATTGACAATTTTGTCTAATTCAATAGCTGCGTCTGGTCGGATATCTGCTTTGTCTAAATCGTAATAAATGGAATTCAACTGGTAAAATTGACTAATTTCTTTGCCGATTTCCGGTTGGTCCATCACGATTTTAAACGCAAACGTTGTATCCGTGAGTTCCTTTTTTAGCAAAGCCTGTGGGATTTCTCTGCCTTCCAACGAAAAGCTCGAACGAGCCGAAATATATCCGTCTTTTTCAAGTTTGAACTGAACCTCATCGCCCGAGTTTAAATTGATTGGTTCTATTTTCCCCAGTTTATCCGTAGTAAAAACTTCGCTAGATTCCCCATTTCTTCTTGCACTTACCTGAACCCCCGGAATCGTCTTGCCATCCGGTTGAACGACTTGTACGGCTAACGCATAATTGACCGTTTTTAATGCTTGTGGCACTTGCGTTGACGTGGTATCATTTGACCACCAATGTTCTTCGCTTCCGCTGGACTTAAAGAAATAAATGTCGTCATCTCCTTTGCCGCCGGGACGGTTGGAACTGATATAGCCCGAAAGCGGGTCGGATAAATTAATCGCAAAATCATCGCCAATCGAATTCAACGGGACGCCTAAATGCTCGACACTGATTTCGTTTTCGTTTCGACTTGCTACGTATAGGTCTAATCCCCCGATGCTCGGATGTCCATCTGATGAAAAGTACAGTTTTCCATTTTCACTTACATAAGGGAAAATTTCATCCCCAGGGGTGTTGATGATGGACCCTAAGTTTATAGGTCTTCCAAAACGTCCTGAATTGTCAACGGGTACGCGATATAGATCCAGGCCTCCTTTGCCACCTCTTCGATTTGAGCTGAAGTAGAGCGTTCGGTCATCAAATGAAAAACAGGGGCTTCCGTCCCAAGCGATCGAATCAGATATGGCTAGGCGTTCTGGTTCCGACCAATCATTTCCATTTTTTTTCGAAATGTATAAATCTACATCCGGCGAAGGATCCTTGCTTTTGCCGGTATTGCCGCGTGCAAAAACAACCGTTGTTCCATCGTGTGAAAATGCGGGAGTTCCGTCATTGGCATTCTCCTTGTAGAGCTGAGTGCTGAATAAATGTGGCGTGGTGATTTCGTTTTCTTTCAGCAATGGAGCACTATAAAGTCCCAAAAATGGAAGTCCATTGTTTTTGTAAATTAAGGGTTTGCTTGAACTGGTAAAGAGTAATTCATTTCCAATTTTTTGCGCGGCAAATTCCGTTTTAGGGGTATTCCCCATTAATGGAAAGAGTGTAACAGGGCTTTGTTTTTGAACAAGCGATGGGATTTTATCCAAATTCTCTAATTCAATTTCGGCCTTAATTTGGTAGAAACGATTCGGCTTACTTTGAAGGAATTTAGTTAAAGCGGTTTTGCACAAGGTATAATCGCCAAGTGATTTTGCTGCTAAGGCAATGTGATAATTGACTAAAATATCGTCGATTCCTTTTGATTGGGCTTTTTGGTAATAGGGGAGTGATAGTCCAATCCGATTAGATAGTCGGTAAGATTCCGCCACATAATAGGCGCTTTTATCTCCTTCGATACCTTGATCGGCCAAAGGCTTCAGTGCTTGAATGGCCCATTCGTATTCGCCTCGTTCAAAATATTTCAAGCCTTTTTTGCTTGTTTGACGCGTAGGATTACAGCCAAATATCGTTATGAGAACGATAAAAAAAGCGAGTAAACGGACGGATTGACTGGATTTTGCTAGCATGGCCCTTAAAGATCTTTCAAATGTAATAAGCTATGCTCGTTTTTTTGATGTACCTTTGCATAAATTATCAATCAGTCAAGGAAATAAATCCTTGTCAAATCCAGCAGTGATGTTGCATATTTTATGAGAAAAAGAATTCAGAAAGACGACAATCGTCGTTCAGATGCGCCACGTAGTAATTCAGGTGGTCGCTCAACAGCAAGAAATTTTAGTGATCGTTCTTCAGGGCCTAATCGGGCGTCTGCAGGAGACCGTAAACCTTTTGAAGGCGGAGATCGTCCATATACACCACGTGCTCTGCGCGAAGGTGGTGAACGTCGGCCTTTCAACCGTGAAGGATCTAGCGATCGTCCATATACACCGCGCGCACCGCGTGAGGGTGGTGAGCGTCGGCCTTTCAACCGTGAAGGATCTAGCGATCGTCCATATACACCGCGCGCACCGCGTGAGGGTGGTGAACGTCGTCCTTTTAACCGTGAGGGATCTAGCGATCGTCCTTATACGCCTCGTGCACCTCGTGAAGAGGGGGAGCGTCGCCCTTACAACCGTGAAGGATCTAGCGACCGTCCATATACTCCTCGTGCACCTCGTGAGGAGGGTGAGCGTCGCCCTTACAACCGTGAGGGATCTAGAGATCGTCCATATACTCCGCGTGCACCTCGTGAAGGTGGTGAGCGTCGCCCTTACAATCGTGAAGGATCTAGCGATCGTCCTTATACGCCACGTGCACCTCGTGAGGATGGAGAGCGTCGTCCATTCAATCGTGAAGGATCGAGTGATCGTCCGTATACACCACGAGCTCCTCGTGAAGAGGGTGAAGCTCCTCGTGCACCATTTAGAAGAACGGGAGGTGATTTTTCACCACGTCCAGCACGCGATGAGGCTCCACGTAATATTGAAGCACGTGAGGAACGTAAATTTACTCCGCGTGAAGATGATCGCGGGCGTCCAGCCAAGTTTTCGAAACGTGATACATTCAAATCGCGTAATCGCCATGATCAGGCACCTGCCTTTTCTCCGGCCTATAAATTAGACCGTTATAAAGAAACGGCTCCTGCCAAAATTCAAAAGAGAATTGCACAGACAGAACGTCGTGGCGATGATGTTCGTTTAAATCGTTTCATCGCGAATGCGGGCATTTGCTCTCGTCGGGACGCGGATAAGTTGATCGAAGCAGGTGAAATTAAAGTAAACAATAAAGTTGTAACGGAAATGGGTTACCAAGTGGGCCCAACGGATGTCGTGAAATACGGGAACCGTCGTTTGAATCGCGAGAAGCCTGCATATGTTTTATTGAATAAGCCTAAAGATTTCTTAACAACAACGGAAGATCCTCAAGATCGTAAAACGGTTATGGAATTAGTGAAAAATGCGGGTGAATCACGTATTTATCCCGTTGGACGTTTGGACAGAAATACGACAGGCTTAATTTTATTAACAAACGATGGCGAATTAGCCGATAAATTGACGCACCCATCGAATGAGATTGAGAAAATCTACCAAGCGGAATTGGATAAGCCATTGACCGACGAGGATTTTGAAAAAATCGTTGCGGGCTTAAAGTTGGAAGATGGTGAAATTAAAGTCGATGATTTGGCCAAAGTTACGCCAGACGGTTATGTAATTGGGGTGAAAATTCACTCAGGTAAGAACCGTATCGTTCGTCGTATTTTTGAACATTTGGGATACGAAGTAACGAAACTAGACCGGACAACCTTTGCGGGATTGACTAAAAAAGATTTGCCACGTGGCAGCTGGCGTTACTTAACAGAGCGCGAGTTAGTGAAGTTGAAATACTTGCTATAGTTTTTAGCAAAAGAAAAGGCCCAGTGAAAACTGGGCCTTTTTTATGTTCAGAGCGGAATCGCTTAGATGTTCATCAACGATTCACGACGTCTCATTTTTCCTGCTGGAATACCAAACATCATTTTGAAACGACGACAGAAATAAGCAGTGTCTTTATAGCCAACTTCTGAACCAATCGCGCGGATTGATTTTTTGGTTGTACGTAATAAACCTACAGCCGCTTCCATACGTTGGTATTCGATGTAATCTTGTGGATTAATTCCAGTCAACATTTTGAAATATTGACCTACATAATCTTCAGATACATTGGCAACGTTAGCAAGAACCTTATTAGATAAATCGCCACCGATATGGTCTTTGATGTAAGCAAAAATGTCGATTAAGCGAGGGTCTTTGAAATACGTACTGTTTGTTGCTAATTGCTCAACGAATAAACGGTTTTGGATGATGTAACGAATGACTTCAATGACAATTTCTTCCGTTTTAATCTTAATGATACGACCTTTGCCGATTTCTTCCGACATGTCTTCTAATAAGATTTCTTTGATCGTTTGAGCGAGCTTTTCGTCCTTTTTAATTAAGAAAGGAGGGATATCTAAGGAAGTGAAGAAATTCACAGAATCGAATACTTTGGCTTCGAAAGCCACCATACCAAATGAATTGTCATGCGCTCCGATGTTCTGTGGCTCCATATTCAAGTCGAAGTACAATTCGCGGTGCGTCATGAACTCTTCATTGTTGACAGCTTTAGGTTTCTCAGCGTTTCCGTAGGTTACGCTCACCATTTTTCCGCCTGGGATGAATAGCATATCGCCTTCTTCTACTGGAGTGTCTTCTTCACCAAATGAAACTTCGCCTTTGTACAATATCAAGAGCGAGTTTTCCACATCGTAATAATTCTTAATACGAATAGGTTGTAATATTCTTATGTTTCGTGCTTTGATGAATTTGACCCCAAGGGACTCAATGATCTTGTTGTAATCTTCCATTTTATTGCTGATTATCCACCGACAAACACGGTTTTAACTTTTAAATTTGGACAAAACTAATAAATCAGATAATAATTCCAAATTTTTTTATGTTAATTTTTGTCCATTTGCTGAAATGTGTCGACCACTATTAATTGTAATATACCTATAAATCCCGCTGGCGGGGTGGGAGCGGTTTGAATTTCTGTGCTAATCTGTTTTTTATAATTATTTTTAGGGTGACTCAAAATTTGAAATAAAATCAATCAATAGGTCATTTTTTATCTGTAAATTTGTTTTCTAGAGCGTGTATAGCTTTATTATTTCCCCTATTTGAAACACCATGGGACTATTTAATTTCCTGACCAAGGACATCGCCATTGATTTAGGTACAGCGAATACCTTAATTATCCACAAAAATCAAGTTGTTGTCGACGAGCCGTCGATTATTGCTTTAGACCGGACCACAAATAAAGTGTTAGCCGTAGGTCGACAAGCCATGATGATGCATGAGAAGACAAATGATAATATCAAAACGATTCGTCCATTGAAAGATGGCGTAATCGCCGACTTTACTGCAGCGGAATTGATGTTGCGTGGGTTAATTAAAATGTTGGATCGTGGAAATTCATTTTTCTCACCTGCACTTCGCATGGTGATTTGTATCCCATCAGGTATTACGGAGGTAGAGAAACGTGCGGTTAAGGATTCAGCGGAGCACGCAGGTGCTCGTGAAGTTTACATGGTGCATGAGCCTATCGCTGCTGCAATTGGTATTGGAATAGACATCGAACAACCTAATGGTTCATTGGTTGTTGATATCGGAGGAGGAACAACCGAAGTTGCCATCATCTCTTTGAGTGGTATCGTTGTTGAAAACTCGATTCGTGTTGCGGGTGATGAGTTTACTCGTGACATTAAGGATTATTTATTACGCGAACACAAATTGGTGATCGGTGAGCGCTCTGCAGAGCAAATTAAAATACAAGTTGGTGCAGCTTTGCCAGAATTAGAAAATCCCCCTGCGGATTTCGAAATTCGTGGTCGCGATCAAATGACGGGTATCCCGAAAGAAATTTTGATCAATTATTCTGAAATCGCATACGCTTTGGATTCGTCTATTACGAAAATTGAGGTTGCGATTATGGAAACCTTGCAACGGGCTCCAGCGGAACTTTCAGGTGACATTTTCCACAACGGTATTCATTTAGCCGGTGGTGGTGCGATGCTACATGGTTTAGATAAACGTATCGAAAAGAAAACGCAATTAAAAGTTCACGTGGCTGACGATCCATTGAAGGCTGTTGTTCGCGGCACAGGCGAAATCTTGAAAAATCTTGAGAAGTACAAGCCTGTTTTAATTACCTAGTTTTCAATCGCGATAAGCCATGATTCAATTGTTCCAATTTTTAGCGCGCCAAAGGGTAATCCTTTTGCTTTTGTTGCTGGAATTGGTCAATGTTTGGGCAGTATTCAAATACAATGCTTATCAGCATACACTTTATTTTAATACCACAAATCAGTGGGCGGCTTCCATTCTATCTACGACTCAGGAGGTAAAAACCTATCACCAACTGCGTATTGTGAATGGTACGTTGGCGCGTGAGAATGCCCAATTGCGGACGGAATTGTTGCGCTTAAAAAGCCAACAACAGCCTTTAACCAAACTTCCCTATTATGTGAGCGAAGCGATGTTAAATCGCTATCAAGCTGTGGCCAGTAAGGTGATCGACCAGTCGACAAGCATGTCCCAAAATTATTTAACCTTAGATAAGGGAAGAAAAGACGGTATACAGCCAGGCATGGCCGTTATTTCTTCTACAGGTGTTGTTGGGAAAGTGATGTCATGTACCGATAATTTATCCTTGGTCGTGTCCGTTTTACACACGAGCAATTCTGTTTCTGCAAAATTGAAGCGCAGTGGGGAATTAGGTTATATCAAATGGCCGGGTTACCAAAGTGAGGTAGCTGATATGATGGATGTATCCAAATATAAGAAGGTTGTTAAAGGAGATACCGTTGTGACTTCTGACTACAATGCCGTGTTTCCGCCCAACATTCCCATTGGTATCGTCGCGAAAGTAGGTCTCGAAAAGGATGATACGTTTCATGACATTAAAGTTATGTTGTTCACGCAGTTCGCTACCTTGCAATACGTCTATGTTATCAAGAATCGTTTAGCAGGCCAACAAGCTCAATTAGAAACGACTAAACCGAAAGCAGAATAAAATGAACTTCACATTTAATTTTAAATGGTTTTTCTCAGTCGTTTTTGCCATCGCGATTCAGGTATTGTTTTTGCGTGATATCGCCATTGCAAACGTGGCTTTTTGCTTTATATATACGTGGTTTCTTGTCAAAGCTCCGATGCAAGTAAACCCATTGTTATTGCTTTTCGGGGCTATGGCGGTAGGCTGGGTAATTGATGTCTTTTATAACACTCATGGGATGCATGCCTTTTCCTGTGTTCTAGTGGCCTGGTTACGACCTGTATATTTCCGAATTCTAACACCGGCGAACGGTTACGATGAGCGTTCTAGCATTTCATTAGCTGAAATGAAGTGGCTTTGGTTCTTCCCGTATTTATTTCTGATGCTGATGTCGCACCATTTGCTTCTCTTTATTTTAGAGGCCGGCGACTGGTCCTTATTGGGCTTTAGCGTCTTGAAAGCACTTTCTTCGACGCTACTAGGGATGGCCGTTTTTGGAATTTTGGAATTTTTCAACCGACCTGAATAGGTCTTTTTGGCAGATTATTTTTTGGTCTAAAATTTGCAGGCATGTCTACGCACATGTCATATTCCATGTGCAAATTGCCTACCCATGGAAACACCTACACAATCGGTTTCGATGCCTCGATCCAATGCACAAGTGCTATTTGAGAAAGAGTTTATGCCGCATCTTGATGCGATGTACAACTTTGCTCTACGCTTAACCAATGATGAGGATGATGCACAAGATCTTGTACAAGATACCTGCATGAAAGCGTTTCGTTTCATCGATTCCTTCGAGCCTGGTACCTATGCCAAAGCTTGGTTATTCCGAATTCTTAAAAATAATTTCATCAATGATTACCGAAAAAAATCCCGTGGCCCCGCGAAAGTGGAGTTTGAATGGGTTGAGCAATCCTTTTCGGGTGATGAAGATCAAGAGCCTGCGTCACATGCCGACCTGCATGCAGAGACTGTCAATGAGATGTTGGGGGATGAGATCACTGCCGCCATACAAGCGTTGCCTGTCGACTTTCGAATGATTATCATACTCTGTGATTTAGAAGAATTTAGTTACGAGGAAATGGCCCGTATTTTGGATATACCCATTGGGACTGTTCGTTCACGTCTGCATCGTGCGCGTGCTATCTTGAAAGATAGTTTGGCCGCCTATGCTAAAAGTAAAGGCTACCACTGACAATGTGTCACTCCTTCAAAATGAACTTTATTCCCCGTCCCCGTTGTTAAAAAATTAGTGCATTAAGCATGTAAACTCATGAAAAAGACTTGTACCCATCAGCCCGATTGTTTAAAGTTAATTCAGCGTATCATCGATCGCGAGGCAACTCCTGAAGAAGAGGCAGCTTTTCTTGCTAATAAAGAACAATGTTTGCCATGCCAAGAAGGGTATGAACTTGAGCAATCGTTGCGAAAAGCTATTAAATCGAACTGTTCAAGTAAATGTCCGGAAACGCTTTTCGCTCGGATTAAAGCAAAACTTTTCGTCGTTTTAATCCTTATTTCCATACTTATTCCGTTATTTTGCTAGCTAATTAAATCAAGCAGCACTTGGAAGGTAAACTCATTATTTTTTCTGCTCCATCCGGATCCGGTAAAACAACCATTGTAAAAGAATTATTAGCGAATAACCCGAATTTGGGTTTTTCTATTTCAGCTTGCACGCGTGATAAACGTGGTCGCGCAGAAGCGAACGGTCAAGATTATTATTTCATGACGCCCGATGAATTCCGTGCTAAAATTGATGAAGATGCGTTTGTCGAGTGGGAGGAAGTTTACCCAGGCGCCTATTATGGTACATTGAAGTCTGAAATTGAGCGTATCTGGGCATCAGGAAAACATGTCATTTTTGATGTGGATGTGAAAGGCGGTCTTGCGTTGAAAAACTATTATAAGGAGCGCGCATTAGCCATTTTTGTGAAAGTCCCTACGCTTGAAATGCTCGAAGAGCGTTTACGTTCTCGTGGTACCGAAACGGAAGAATCACTTTCCAAGCGAATTTTTAAAATGAAATTTGAATGGGCATTTCAAGACAAATTTGATGTGATTCTCGTGAACGACAAATTGGAGGACGCTGTCAAAGAAGCACAAAGTTTATTTGATAATTTTACGCGATAAGATGAAGATTGGCCTATTTTTTGGATCGTTTAATCCCATTCATCATGGCCACCTCATTATTGCTCAAGCCGTATTAAATCAAACGGACGTAGATCAAATCTGGTTTGTTGTTTCTCCTCAAAATCCGCATAAACACAGCAAAACGCTTTTGCACGAATTCGATCGACTGGATTTAGTTGACCGTGCCATTGCAGATAATTATCATTTTAAGAGCTCGGATATCGAGTTTCACTTAAGTAAACCTTCCTATACGATTCATACACTGACGCATTTGTCGGAGAAATTCCCCAACGATTCTTTTCGGTTAATTTTGGGTGGTGATAACCTCGAACAATTCAAAAGTTGGAAGAATTACGATAAGATACTTGATTATTTTGGCCTCTATGTTTATCCGCGCGGAGAGCAAAAACAGAGTGATTTGTGGCAGCACCCACAGGTTACGCGCATTGAGGCACCATTATTGCAAATTTCGGCAACGTATATTCGTCAATGCATACAACAAGGTCAGTCGATAAAATATCTAGTTCCTGATACTGTAGAAGAATTAATCCAATCAAAAAAATTCTACATTTAGGCCTTTTCGCCTAACATGTGTTTTCATTTTTTAGTCCTTTCCCTTTTCTGCGAATTTTAGGCCTATGGATCATCGGCTTTTTGATTGGTCCTTACGGATTGTTGGCATTTGCTTTGAGCTTAATGCTTATTTTTCGCCAGTGGAGAATCGTAGGCCTTATTTTTATCATGGGCTTATCCTATGTTCGATTTGCTCAAATAGCAAATGAATGGACAATTGTTCCGAGTCACGATGCCTTTGTATTTCAAGTTGACCAAGACCCAGTTGAAGGTGCTAAATCTTTGAAGATTCGTGCTAAAGTAATTGCTGTTCGTCAGAAAAATCGATGGATTCAAGTTCACGCCGTTGCCATCTTATATGTACCGCTTAAGGGGATCTCACCTCGGAGTGGCCAAGTTTATCAAGTTTATGGAAGCTTAAAACCCATACGTGATGCTTTGTTGCCTGGAGCATTTGATTGGAAGTCTTATTATGCCCGACAAGGAATATATGCCTCAATTTTTGTCGCATCGAAAAGTATGAGCTTATTGAGAGATGCAAAAACGCAGCCCCATTTTATCGATAAGCTTAGAAATCAGGCTGTATTTTATTTACATCAAGCATTGCCGATAGGGGTTCATCGCAATGTTGCTGAAGCAATGTTTTTGGGAATTGGTGGTACGATCGATTTTGAAACACGTCAGTCTTATGCGGCATTAGGAGCCATTCATATTTTGTCGGTGTCCGGCATGCACGTTGGCTTACTTTATATGGGTTTGCAGTTCTTATTTGGGTTCTTAAAGCGTTTTAGGACGGTTGGCCTACAAGTATATTTTGCCTTAATCATGCTGGTCTTGTGGACTTATGCCGCGATGTCTGGATTTTCTGCGCCCGTATTGCGTTCGGCTTGGATGTTCTCGGTATTGCTCTTTGCGCAGGTGTTCCGCTTGCGATCGCATCCGTTGAATATTTGGGCTTTTTCGTGTTTTGTTTTACTTGTAATTCAGCCGAATGAATTGTTTCAAGTGGGCTTCCAACTGTCTTATGCTGCTGTGCTCGGGCTTATTTTATTTCAAAATAAACTCGTTCAATTATGGAAGCCAAAAACTTGGATAGCCCAACAAACATGGGAGTTGACCTGTGTCGCCATCAGTGCCCAAATTTTTACCTGGCCCTTGATTATCTTTTACTTTCATCAATTCCCCAATCCTTTTTATTTCTTTTTGCTCAACCCTGCTTTGGTTTTGCTTTCGACTTGCACTTTGGGTATTGGCTTTTTATATCTGATTTTAGCCCCAATCATTAGTTATATGCCTATTGTTTTTTCTGCGTTTGGACATTTGTTTTTATTCAGTTTTGAGCTTTTACATGGTCTTATGTTTTATACCACAGGGCGCTTTCAGACGGTGATTTCCTTTGTCCGAATGAATGGATTTGAATTAGGAGCCTATTATTTGGGTATCGCCTTGGTGTGGTATTGGCGGGCAATGCGTAGGGTGTGGGGGCTCTACCTTGGAATAGGCCTCTTGAGCTTTATTATGATTTATCGTTTGATGGAGCCCTGGCAGGATGAAGCCTATTTAACGGTGGCGGAAAAGCAGTTGGTATTTCTAAGAACCAAAGGGATATATGGGCAAAGCTATGGCGCAGTGAGTGAGGCATGGTTACAAGCAAATGCCAGTCCTTGGTGGGCAAGGAATCAAGGGGTAGACACCTCGACTCATAAATGGCCACAAGGTAGTTTTCAGTGGATATATCAGGGGAATGAATTTGTCTATCTGACGAAACCGAGTGTCCAACGAAATCCACACAATAGCCATCTGATTCTAGCCGCAGATTTAGATTTGAGAGATCCTCGATTTTTGACTACGTGGCGGAGGTCAACTTGGTATTTTATACGTAAGCCGAGTGCGTATCGATTGAGTAAACTCAAGACTTTTTGGCCTAAAAAAGTATATTATTTAGCAGAGCAAGCTGCCGTTCATTTGCCATAAAAAAAGGCTGCCCGTTTAGGCAGCCTTCTAGAATTAGCTTGGTTTCTTCTCGTTACGCTTACGCTCGTTTGGATCTAGCCAAATTTTACGCATACGCAATGATTTTGGAGTGATTTCTAAGTATTCATCCTTTTGGATAAATTCCATACACTCTTCTAATGAGAAGTTTAATTTCGGAGCAATTTTGGTATTTGAATCCGTACCTGACGCACGCATATTCGTTAATTGCTTCGCAGCTTGAAGGTTTACTTCGATGTCGTTTTGGCGATTGTGCTCACCTACAACCATCCCTGTGTAAACCTCTTCACCTGGATCGATGAAAAACACCCCTCTATCTTGTAATTTATCAATTGCATAAGGAATTGCAGGACCTGTGTTCATTGAGATCAATGACCCGTTGATACGACCTGGAATAGCTCCTTTGAACTCTTCGTAAGCAATAAAACGGTGTGCCATAATCGCCTCACCAAATGTAGCTGTTAAAACTTTCGAACGTAAACCAATCAATCCACGAGATGGAATGTTGAATTCTAAGTGTTGCAAGTCACCTTTCGGTTCCATGATCAATAATTCACCTTTACCTTGTGTTGCTAATTCAATTACTTTACCAGCAACTTCAGCAGGAACGTCTACAACTAAAGATTCAATTGGCTCTAAACGCTCGCCGTTTGGACCTTCTTTAAAGATTACTTGAGGCTGACCTACTTGTAATTCGTATCCTTCGCGACGCATAGTCTCGATTAATACCGACAAGTGAAGAATACCACGTCCAAATACTAAGAATTTATCTTCGCTTTCTGTTGTAACAACTTTCAAGGCTAAGTTTTTCTCTGTCTCTTTGAATAGACGCTCACGGATGTGACGAGATGTTACTAATTTACCTTCTTTACCAAAGAATGGAGAGTTGTTGATTGTGAACAACATATTCATCGTAGGCTCATCGATTGCGATACGCTCCAATGCTTCTGGATTCTCAGCATCTGCGATTGTATCACCGATTTCGAAATCTTCGATACCTGTTACTGCACAAATCTCACCACACTCTACTTTGTCAACTTTTACTTTACCAAGACCCTCAAATACTTGAAGTTCTTTGATGCGCATTTTCTTGGTTGTGCCATCTGCTTTACACAATGAAATTTGCATTCCTTCTGTCAAAGTTCCACGCTCTAAACGTCCGATCGCGATACGACCTACGAATGAAGAGTAGTCCAATGACGTAATCTGCATTTGTGGCGTTCCTTCTTGAACTTTAGAAGCTGGGATGTGCTCGATGATTGCATCCAACAATGGGATGATGTTGTCGGTTGGTTTTTTCCAATCGTCACTCATCCATCCTTGTTTCGATGAACCGTAAACACATGGAAAATCTAATTGATCTTCCGTTGCATCTAAGTTGAACATCAAATCAAATACACTTTCGTGTACCTCATCTGGACGACAGTTTTCTTTATCTACCTTATTAACAACCACGATAGGCTTCAATCCTAGAGCGATGGCTTTTGATAATACGAAACGTGTTTGTGGCATCGGACCTTCAAAGGCGTCAACCAATAAAATAACACCATCCGCCATACGAAGTACGCGTTCCACCTCTCCGCCAAAGTCGGCGTGACCTGGTGTGTCAATGATATTGATTTTTACTCCATTATAACGAACCGATACGTTTTTAGAAACAATCGTAATACCGCGTTCACGTTCTAAGTCGTTATTATCTAGGATCAAATCTCCAAATTCCTGGTTCTCACGGAAGATTTTAGAGGCATGAATAATTTTGTCCACAAGAGTCGTTTTACCGTGGTCAACGTGGGCAATGATGGCAATGTTACGAATGCTTTGCATAAAAATGTAGGCGTTGAATGAATTAAAATTCTCCCAAGTCGGGGAATTTAAGGTGCAAAGGTACGGATAATTTCTTTGAAAAGTGCTAATTGATTAAAAATCAGCTGTGGGGAATTTATTCTGTCAGGGCTCTTGATGCCTTAGCCTTCGCTTTTTGGCCTAATTGCTCAGCTATTTTTTGTGCAATTCCGACCGAATCAATCCCACAAAGTGCATATAATTCACTTTGTTCGCCATGTTCCACAATGTGGTCTGGGATTCCCAAACGAATCATGTTGGCCTGATATTGATGATCCACCATGAATTCCGCAATGGCAGAACCGAATCCTCCAACAATCGAGGCGTCTTCTACTGTTAAGATGGTATTAAATTTAGCGACGATTTCATGTAAAAGCTTTTCATCTAGCGGTTTTGCGAAGCGCATGTCATATAAAGCTGCTTGAATTCCTTGACTTGCTAATAATTCAACTGCCTTGATCGCTTCGTTCCCAATATGACCTAAACTCAAAATGGCCACATCTTTCCCGCTGTTGATTTGAAGGCCTGTCCCAATTTCAATTTCTTCAAAATTTGTACGCCAAGCGGGCATGACCCCTTGACCTCTTGGATATCGAATGCTGATCGCTTCACCGCGTTCTTTGAATGTATCCAAAGATGCTGTATACATGATGTTTCTTAATTCTTGCTCGTTGCGTGGAGCTGCCACAATCATATTGGGAACGCAACGCATCATCGCAATGTCCAAATTTCCATGGTGCGTGGGACCGTCTGCTCCCGCCAACCCCGCACGGTCTAGGCAGAAAATCACCGGTAACTTTTGCAAACACACATCATGTACAACTTGGTCGTAGCCCCTTTGCATAAAGGAACTGTATATATTACAGAAAACGGTCAATCCTTGCGTAGCTAATCCCGCCGAAAATGTAACGGCATGTTGTTCCGCAATTCCCACATCAAATGCACGGTCCGGCATCGCCGCCATCATGATATTTAACGAGGAGCCCGATGGCATCGCAGGGGTAATTCCCATGATTTTGGGGTTCTTTTCTGCGAGCTCAACTAATGTGTGTCCAAAAACCTCCTGGTATTTAGGTGCTTGTGGATTGTCGTAGGTCTTTTTTTCGATTTCCCCCGTTAGCTTATCGAATTTACCTGGCGCATGCCAAAGTGTTTGATCTTTTTCGGCTAATGAATATCCTTTGCCCTTGGTTGTGACGCAATGCAAAATTTTAGGGCCGGGAATATCTTTTAAATCACGCAAAACAGTGGCTAGGTATTCCACATCATGTCCATCAATCGGGCCAAAATATCGCAAATTGAATGACTCAAATAAATTGCTTTGTTTCAACAAAGTGGCTTTCAGGCCATTCTCGATTTTGGAGACAATTTCTTGTGCCGATTTCCCAAAGCGGGACATTTTACCTAATAAATTCCAAACATCATCCTTTACCTTGTTGTAAGTATGGGATGTCGTGATGTCGGTTAAATATTCTTTCAAAGCACCTACATTGGGATCAATCGCCATGCAATTATCATTCAAAATGATAATCATGTTGTTTGGGATATCTCCCGCATGATTCATGGCTTCGAAAGCCATACCCGCCGTCATGGAACCATCACCTATGACCGCAATGTGCTGACGATCAAATTCTTTTTTATAGCGTGATGCAACAGCCATCCCTAAAGCAGCTGAAATGGATGTGGATGAATGTCCTACACCAAATGCATCATATTCACTTTCTGATCTTTTGGGGAATCCGCTGATACCGCCCAACAAACGATTCGTGTGAAAAACCTCCTGTCTACCAGTTAATATTTTATGTCCATAAGCCTGATGTCCTACATCCCAGACTAATTGGTCATAAGGTGTATTAAAAACATAATGTAAGGCTACGGTTAATTCGGTCACTCCAAGTGAAGCGCCAAAGTGTCCGCCATTGACCGAGACATGGTCGATGATGAATTGACGCAATTCCTCGCAAACAGCTGGAAGCTGATTGGCTTGTAACTTACGCAGATCGGCAGGTGCCTGAATCTTGCTTAGTAAGGGGCCGGCAGGGAATTGAGTTGACACAAATAATTTATTCAAGTGAAAGAAAAACTCTACAAAGGTAAAAATGTTTTTGACGCTTACTCATTTTTTTGACTTGCCTTGAACAATCTTCTTTTTTCGGTTTTGCTTAGGCTGTCGTAGCCCGACTTCGATATTTTGTCTAAAATCTGATTCAGTTCTTCTTCATCTATGTTTTCGGCTTGTTTTCTTGGCTTTTTTTCACGCGTTAAATCGGCATAAATGAATGGGCTATCTTTTTTTCTAAATCTTTCCCAACGAATCGGATGTTCGTGGAGATAACCCATGAAAAAGCCAACCATTGCACCACCTAAATGGGCAATTTGACCCCCCGCATTTGTTCCCACCGTCTCCAAAAGCGACCAAATTAAATAAAAGCCCGCGATGTATTTGATGCGAACGGGACCAATTAAAAGTAGATGGACCTCGAAATTCGGTCGGAGGGTGGCAGCAGCCAAAACAATAGCAAAAACCCCTCCTGAAGCACCCAATAAATAACTCCCATTTTGGCGCTCAAAAAAAGGAATGAAATTATAGGCTAACAAAAAAGCGATTGCCCCCATGATGCCACCCAAGAAAAAGGTTTGCACACTTTTATTATTCCCGATGACCTCTTGTAGAATTTTCCCGAACCAATAAAGGAACATCATGTTGAAGGCCAAATGGAAAATTTCAACATGCACAAAAAAGTAACTGATGAACCGCCAGGGATGCAAGAGGTTTGATTGGAAGTCAGCGGATAATGTCAATTGCTCCAAAAGCAACTCATAAACATACGCTTTGCCGCTGATAATCATCACAATGCGGAACAGCATCAATGCAAGAAATAGCAAACAATTTACCGCAATGATTTTCAACAATCCTTCACCGGGTTGCTGCAATATGCGTATTAAATCATTCCAAAATCCGCGCATATCAATAGAAATGATTGCGTTTGGTCTTCCAAACCATCAATAGGATAACAGCAAAAATCATCCCGCCAATGTGCGCGAAGTGAGCTACATTATCTCCCTGGTATTGTTGAATCCCTTGATACAATTCATAAAGACCATAAAAACTCACAAAGTATTTTGCTTTGATGGGAATAGGGAAGGGGAAAAGGAACATTTCCGAATTAGGGAACAAATATCCGAAGGCCATTAAAATTCCGAAAATTGCACCGGATGCTCCCGCCAATTGGCTTCGATTCACATATTCCGCATAATTTTCTCGCGCCCATTCAATATTCACATTGCCATTGGGCAGGGAAATAACCTGATAGTGCTGTGCATAATCGTAGAGATGCATGGAACTCGGATCGCTTAGGACGATTTCTGTTGCCCGACGAAAATCCGCGAAATCAATAAAATGCTGAATGCCCATGTACAATAAGCCGGCACCTATTCCGCAGAAGAAATAGAAAAATAAAAATCGCTGAGCTCCCCACATCCGTTCTAGCAACGATCCAAACATATACAGTCCGAACATATTACCTAATAAATGCATAAAACTTGCATGGACAAACATGTAACTGACAACTTGGTAAATGTGAAAGTCTTTCGCTTGGAAATAATGGAGACTCAACAAATCCTGTGGTAAAAAGCCACCTAAGACATAAATTGCAATATTTATGAAAATTAAATTTCGAACGGTAGGAGATAGATTTCTAAACATAGTTTTATTCTTCGTAAGCCCAATCAATACGTGTTTTCATGTCCTTTACTAATAGACCCATCGCTTTAAAACTCGCGCGAATTTCGTCCACTTTATCATATTCCCGCTTCTCTTTGAAGGAGGCATATAATGCTAACATTCCGTTAATCAATGCTTCTTGATTCGCCGGAAATTCCTCGCGAAGCCCTAAAACTTGCTCCAGGAAGTTGATGTAATTTGTCTTCATGCGATCAAAAACATCTTGTCCTAACTGCGCAAATGTTAGTTGGCCCGTATGCAACTGATTAATCTTTTTTAATAACGTAAACAAGTGCGAAATTGTTACAGCCGTATTCAAATCATCGTTCATTCCATCATAGCAACCTTGAATGGCTGCGTCGATTTCGCCAACTTGTAATTCGTCGATAGCCAATGCCTCGCCTTCAAATTCCATGCCTTTGATGATGCGTAAGCCATTCGCAATGCGTTTATAGCCTTTTTGGGCTGCTTTTAAGGCTTCGTTCGAGAAGTCCAAAGTACTTCGGTATTGCGATTGCAACATGAAAAAGCGAACGGTCATCGGGCTGTAGGCTTGTTCCAAGAGCGGGTGAGCTCCGGCAATTAATTCACTCGGCAAAAAGGAGTTTCCTAAGGATTTACTCATCTTTTGGCCATTCACAGTCAACATATTGGTGTGCATCCAATAGCGGACAGGCGCGCGTCCATGTGCTGCTTTTGCCTGAGCAATTTCGCATTCATGGTGTGGGAATTTTAAGTCCATGCCACCGCCGTGAATATCAAATGTATCGCCTAAATATTTATGGCTCATGCAGGTACATTCCAAATGCCATCCTGGAAATCCATCTCCCCAAGGGGAAGGCCAGCGCATGATGTGTTCTGGAGATGCTTTTTTCCAAAGCGCAAAATCCAAAGGACTGCGTTTTTCTCCAACACCATCTAAATCGCGGGTTTCGGTCAGTAAGTCGTCTAAAACGCGACCTGATAAATGGCCATAGTCGCCACCTTGTTTGTTGTAAGTTTCAATATCGAAATAGATCGAACCATTCGATTCGTAGGCTAAGCCTTTATCTAATAAGATTTTAGTCGTTTCAATTTGCTCTACGATGTGCCCCGTGGCTGTTGGTTCAATGCTTGGAGGTAACAAATTAAATTGAGTCAACACATCATGAAAGTCGTTCGTATAGCGTTGAACAATTTCCATGGGCTCTAATTTCTCCAATTTGGCCATTTTGCCAATTTTGTCTTCGCCTTCATCCCCATCTCCTACTAAATGGCCAACATCCGTTATGTTTCGTACATAGCGAACCTGGTAACCGATGAATTTCAGATATCGGTGTAAAATGTCAAAGGATGTGAAGGTTCTCAGGTTACCTAGGTGAACGTAATTGTACACGGTAGGTCCACAGACATAGAGTCCAACATGCGGGGCGTTGATGGGAGTAAATACTTCTTTTTCTCGGCTGAGCGTATTGTAGATTTTTAATGGCTGCATGAATCCTAGGTGCTTTTGTAGAGTCCTCAAAAAGGAATTAAAATTACGCTGATTCTTTTAATTCACCAAACATAGCATTTTGACAATTTCAAACGATTCTTTTCAGATTGTGTTATCTTTGTGTGTTTTTTGAAAATCCATCATGGTGTTAAAGGAAGTAGGCGAGGATAAATCGCTTCAACGTGTTTTTTTGCAATTCCCAGTTCGTCTATATGCGTCGGATTCCAATTGGATTCGCCCCTTAGATAATGATGTGGAATCTGTTTTTGACCCGAAGAAGAATGGGCATTTCAAACATGGCGAAGCAATTCGTTGGGTTTTATTCGATGATGCAGGTGAGGCGATAGGTCGAGTGGCGGCATTTTATGAAAAGAGTAAGGACGAAGTTCCGGTCGGTGGAATGGGCTTTTTTGAATGTATTGAGGATGAAAAGGCCGCCTTTTTGCTATTTGATGCATGCAAATCATGGTTGATTTCCAAAGGAATGCAAGGCATGGATGGCCCGATTAATTTTGGTGAGCGCGATAGTTTTTGGGGATTAATGGTAAAAGGTTGGGAGTATGAGCCAACCTATAAAATGCCATGGACCAAAGCTTATTACATTCATTTCTTTGAAAACTATGGATTCCGGGATTACTTCCAACAATATGTATATGTATCTTCTATTACAGGAGCAAACGTAACACCTGCCATTGAAGAAAAGGCCAACCGGATTTATCAAAACCCTGAATATGTTTTTAGGCACATTGAAAAGTCAAATTTGGCTAAATACGCTGAGGATTTTAAATTCATTTTCAACGCAGCTTGGGCCAAATTCCCTGGTGTAAAGGAGATGAGTTCGGAACAAGCTCAGCGCTTAGTGAAAACCATGAAGCCGATTATCGATGAGCAATTACTTTGGTTTGCTTATACGCAATCGGGTGATCCTGTTGCCTTTTTTATTGTTATCCCTGATTTAAATCAAATCATCAAACACTTGAATGGTCGCCTGAATTGGTGGGGGTTGATTAAATTTTTGTTGTTGAAAATGCGTGGTGCATTGACGCGTGCATGTGGTGTGATTTTTGGCGTAGTGCCTGATCACCAAGGACGTGGCGTGGAATCAGCAATCGCCCTTCGATTCCGTACAGCAGCTCGGGAAAATCCATTCTATCCTTATGAGACAATGGACATGAATTGGGTGGGAGATTTTAATCCCAAAATGCTGCGCTTTGTTTCCCAGTTGGGAGCAACAAATGAAAAGACTTACATTACATATCGTTTATTTTTTAATCCAGACCAAGCCTTCACACGTTGTCCGAAGGTTGGTTAAATCTTTATTTATGAGCTTATTAACAATTGGAACGGTTGCGTTCGACGCTTTGGAAACTCCTTACGGAAAAACGGATAAAATTATTGGTGGTTCTTGTACTTACATTGCCCTTTCTTCTGCGTTTTTCTTGCCTAAGGTGAATGTTGTCGCTGTTGTAGGGGATGATTTCCCGCAGGCTTACATGGATACATTGACCTCCAAAGGCATTGATTTAGAAGGTCTGCAGATCAAGCAAGGGGAAAAATCTTTTTTCTGGGCTGGCAAATACCATAATAACATGAATTCTCGCGACACCTTAGTGACGGATTTGAATGTGTTGGCAGATTTTAAGCCGGCTATTCCTGCTTCCTACCAAGATTGTGAATATTTGATGTTGGGGAACCTAACACCCCAAGTTCAGATCGAAGCAATCGAAGGTTTAGCTAAGCGTCCTAAGTTAATCGTGATGGATACCATGAATTTCTGGATGGATGTGGCGATGGATGATTTGAAACGCGTTTTGAAAATGGTGGACGTGCTTTGTATCAATGATGAAGAGGCGCGTCAGTTATCTGAGCAATATTCGTTGCGTACAGCAGCAAAGTTAATTATGGCTATGGGACCGAAGACCTTGATCATCAAGAAAGGGGAGCACGGAGCCTTATTATTCCAGGATCAAAATATGTTCTATTGTCCAGCATTACCATTGGAAGAGGTATTTGATCCAACAGGTGCTGGGGATACTTTTGTTGGCGGATTCATCGGATATTTAGCCAAAACTGATGATATCTCTTTCGAGAATATGCGTAAGGCAATTGTTTATGGCTCTGCCATGGCGTCGTTCTGCGTAGAGAAATTTGGAACGGAGCGTTTGCTTGAGATTACCGACCAAGATTTAGAGGGTCGTGTAAATGAATTCCGGGAATTGGCTCGTTTTTAACGACCTCCCACAATAACTCCATGGAGATTTGTTGGGTCTAGGTATTTATTAGCTAGTTCCAGCAAATCTTCAGAAGTACAAGCAAGAATCTGAGCTTGAAACTGATCATAAAAATCCAAAGGAAGATTTTCCAATTGAATGACTTTTATCTTTTCAGCAATATCAAATGCTTGAGTAAGCTCGCCCGTAAAACTTCCCATCAGGTAATTTTTTACTAGATCAAGTTCTTCGTGGGCAACTTTTTCCGTCCGTAAGCGTAGCATTTCTTTACGAATCTCGTCACAGGTTTCTTGCACATTCGCATTGGCTACATCGGTTCCTACAACCCAATAACCCGCTCTTTGCATAGGAACGATCGAGGACGAAATTCCATAGGTAAATCCTTTTTCTTCCCGGATATTCTTTTGCAAGCGAGAACCAAAAAACCCACCGAATAAGGTATTCAAAACGCTGAATTTAAAATAGTCGGGGTTACTCCGGGTAATCGAATGCATGCCCAAGCGGATGGAGGATTGCAGCGCATTGTCCCGGAATTCATGAATTACTTCGGGTTTATGAGCATGTAGGTTATAAGCTAGCGCTGATGTTGCGGGCTGTGTTTGTAGTTGCTCAAATGTTTGTTGTACTGCTTCTAATTCATTCGGTCCAATGTTTCCTGAAAGGAAAATTTGGGGCGTTCCTCCGAGCCACTTTTGTTGGTGAAACTGGATTAGCTCCGATCTGTGAATAGATTCAATACTCGCTTGCGTTGCAATGCGCCCGTAATTGTCTCCTTCAAATAGTTGTTTGCGTAATAATTGACTCGCTGAAAAGGCCGTTTTTTGCCAATTAAGCTTGTTTTTCTGAACCTCTATTGCGATTTCTTTCTCGAATTCTTCTGTAGGGAAAGTAGCTTCTCGAATGATTTCAAGCACATAGGGTAATAGGGATTTTAAATGCTTAGTAAGGCCATATAGGACAAAGGTAGCATTGTCAAGGTTGGTTTGAACATCCCAAAATGCACCGTAAAAATCAAATAATTTGTGAATGGCAGTCGCATCATGTTGTTGTGTTCCTCGCTTCATAAGCGAACTTGTTAAACTTGCGATTCCTGATTTTGCCGCCGCGCTTGCTCCTGCTAGAACTGTAAATTCTAATTTGAATACTGCTTGCTCTCCGAGTGACAAAGATTGAATTTCAATGCCATTCGACAAGCTAGTTGTTGTGACATGCGGAAATTTAATCAGTTCAATCGGATAAGCCGCCGGGGCAAGGGTTCGATTCAGCATATATAGGTCTATAAAACAAATGACATTCCGGTAGGAATGTCATTTGTCAAACAAGAAATCTGTTTAATTATCTTTTACCGTTATCGTTGTTGATAGCTGCCAACAATGTTACACGTAATGTATTGGCTAATGGGCTACTTGTTCCTGTTGGAACTAAGTAAGCAAAGTCAAATCCGTATTTTTGATCCAATTTAAAACCAACACCCATTGTGAAGTATTTACGATTGCCTTTCATTTCGCTCTCGTTGAAATAACCACCACGGATAGCAAATGTGTTGTTAAATAAATATTCAGCACCTAATGAAGTTGTTACTTCTTTTAATTCTTCACCAAACCCATCTGGAGCATCAAATAATGATCCGAAGATTCCACCGATTGCCGATGTAGTTGTTGGGTCAGTTCCCACTTTGTTTCCGTTCGCATCAATTGATTGTGGTGTAGGAACCATCAATTTGTTGAAATCTAAAGTTAATGTCAATTTGTTTTTGTCATCGATTTCTTTCACAGCAGCAACACCTGCACGCAAGTTTGTTGGAATAAAGTTTTTCTCTGCACCACCATAAGATACCTTACCTGAAATGTTTGAAAGAACTAAACCGTATGTGTATTTCCAGTTTTTCTCAGAATTTGTATTCCAGTAAAGTGCGATATCTGCAGCAACTGTTTGAGCAGGCTTCATAGCAACTCCTGTTCCTGAAGTACCTTGATAATTACCTAATAAGTTCGAGTTAATGTATTTCAAGTTTACACCTAATGAAAGCGTATTCGAAAGCTTTCTAGCGTGCGTTAACGAAAGCGCGTATTCTTTTGAATTGAAATTTCCTGCACTTGTTCCGTTTGCTAATGTTGCTTGGAAAAGACCTTGATCAAAGTAATTGATTGAGAAACCAAAAGCTTGATCTTTTGCTGTTTTTTTGTAACCTGCGATGTTATACAAGGCCATATCATTCACAAGGTTACGTAACCAAGGAGTGTATGAGATTGCGAACCCAAGATCTTTATCTGCACTAGCTAACTTAGCTGGATTCCAATAAATCGCATTGACATCTGACGAGATAGCTACACCCGCATCTCCCATCGCTGCTGAACGAGCATCTGGAGCCACATTAAGAAATAACATGGTTGGAGTTGGGATTCTGCCTGAATTTAATTGTCCAGAAACCAATGTTTGGCCATAAGCAACTGTAGCGAAGCAAACAGTTAAAGCTGTAAATAGCGCTTTGTGGAAAATTGAATAATTCTTTGTCATTGTATATTAAATTATAAGAGAGTCTTTTTATTCAAAAATAGCTAAAGTCAAAAATAGGCAATTTTTAGTAAATTGATTGTGAGAATAACAAAAAAAATACGAAAACTTATTTTAGGGTACTTGTTTTTTGCCTAAATACTATGATTTTATTTGTCATCGGGTCTTCAAGTTTAATTTGTAAAATCATATTGTGATTGAGTTTTTCAATTTCTGCCGCGGCCCATTCAAATTCAATCATGCCTTGATCATCAATGAAATAACTGCTAAGCCCTTTCTTTCGTAATATCTCCTTTCCGAGTAAATCGAAGACTTGAATTTCATACGGCATCGAATTCCAAGGCTTTTCTTGCTTAAAAACAAAATGAAATGTTGGACCCAATGGATTTGGATACATATATCCATTCATAGATTCCAATTCATCTTGTTTAACCTGGAAACTTAACGATGCTTGGGCGTAATTATTGTAGATATCCCAACAAAATGCTTGAATTTTATGTACTCCCGGTTTTAGTGATTTGAGTTGGTGTGTTAAAGCCCCCCTTTTCGGGTTATTTATATCAGGAATAAATTTGCTTCCCAAATCTATTTGAACACTATCGTCTAAAACAATATAGGCAATTTCCCCAGTAACATTTTGCCACATTAAACCAGAGGAATCTGCCAACGAAACACTAAGCCATGGATTACGGCTCGTCGCATTTAAGTCTTCCGCCAGCAGTTCAATCTTGATAATGGGAGCTATGTTTTCTGTTTTTTGTTTATTTTTCCATTGTTCAGGTTCAATAGCTGATGCATATTTTGCATTTCCATCCACTGACCAGATGTGTAGTTGATATCTTTGACTTGGATTTAAGCTAGGCATGCTCTTAGTACTTAATGTCGACGTATTGCTACTACTTTCACCTGCTGATTTCCATATGAGTGAACTCATCACGGGATATTGAAATTCGGTGTTTTTTGTGCCTAATGTCTTCTGTGCATCACTTATGCGAAATAGCCCCATTTGAATTTTAGCTCCTTGCGCTAATCCCTTCAACAAAATCTCTTGCTTGCTCGTATCAAGTTCGGCTGGCAAATTTTTCGAGGTCCATGGTAAGGCAAGGGTAGGGTCCCCAAGTAAATGTATGTTGCGATTGATAACTCCTGCTTGACTCGCATTTTTCGCATCCCGGAATAGATCGCCTAAGCGATAGTTGCCATTTTCTTTGTTGGCCAACATAGACCGGTAGAATGCCTGCCCAAACAAGTAATTGCTACTTTGGAAAACGGGTCTTGTTGTACTGATTAATGCAATGGCACCCCCTTGATCCGATAATAAACTTACTTCTCCACCGGACAAGATGTTCGGGTCGTCATATCGTCCGAACTGACAAGTTGCTGTTAGTAATATCGGTAAATGCGTGTTATTTTTTAGTTTGATTAGTTCATTCGTCGTGAGGAGCTTTTCATCTGTCCAGCCGCTTTCCGATCCATGACCCATGAAATGAATGAAATCTGCTTTTTCTTCGAAGAGATTTACTAAGGCTTTTGTGCCTGCCGGACTCGTATAAACACCATTGCTTAATTGCATTGGGTATTGGTCCAGATACAATTTTTCTTGTTGAACGGGGAACAAGGCTTTTTGAAGCATCGTTGAAAAATCTTCCGCATCCTGCATGTGGATATTGGAATCGCCATCATCCGCGACCCAGGCAAATCGAGGGGGAGCAGTTAATTGTTTGGATTCAAAATCCTTCAATTTGTTGACAAACATTTCAGCCTCTTGCGGATTCTTTGCAGGAATTCGTCCGATAGCTACCTGTAAATTTTCACCTTCCTTCCATACCCCTGAACCTTCAGGGAAAATCCCATAGTAATCGTCTGATGCATAACTCAATAGCGGATGAAATGATTCTTCACTTTGATAAGTTGGAACAAAACAAGCTTTTTCCAAAGCTGTCGACACAACGTTTTTACCTTTATAATCTATGGAGGCATCCCCCAAGAGAATGACGTATTTCAATTTTGATCCTTGTTTTTGGAATTGAAAACGGATAAAATTTCGAATAGCTGTTACGTCTTGTTTTCCTCCACTGAAATCATTGAATATCGCCTGAGTTGTAATATTTTTTGACTTGATATTTCGCTGCGAAGTTTTGTATTTCGCGAAATTGCTTGCTACGTTCTCTAATGGAGAACTTGACAAAATGAGCAATTCCGTATCAGCAGCTATGTTGAATGTATTTTGGTTCCCTATTTGTCCACAGAAAATAGGCTCATTTGCTTGCTCTAAATTAGCAATGGCTAATTGACTATTCGGATGAAAGGAATAGCTGAAACTTGCATTTCGCGCAAGCTTTTTCCACGTAATCCCCCCGTTATTAATCCAAATTTGTTGGCTCGCTCGTAAATTCGGAATCGTGATGTTCAATAGCGAATCTGTTTTATTGGGAAGTAGATATAAAGGATTTTCATAATTGGCATCGAATCCTTTGGGATACATGAAACTAATGTAATCTAGGTAACCTGTTCCACCAGTGCTTTGGAAGTTGATCGGCCAAGTCCAGGATTTGTTTGTTAAAACGGGGCTTGTCCAGGTGGATATGTCTTCACCGAATGATTTGTTGTCATAACGGCCACCGAGTATGGGTTTAATCGAAATGGATTTATCAATAATCGG
Organism: Aquirufa echingensis; assembly: GCF_042714525.1. Taxonomy (NCBI): domain Bacteria; kingdom Pseudomonadati; phylum Bacteroidota; class Cytophagia; order Cytophagales; family Flectobacillaceae; genus Aquirufa; species Aquirufa echingensis. The sequence continues at coordinate 551,464 of NZ_JBBKYA010000001.1, forward strand.
AATGGTGAATGTACTTGGGGAAACGCTGCTGGCAAAAAGTTTGACGTTCAAATAGGCTGCTTGGCCACTCAAATAATCAGGTAGTGTGTATTGTAAAATTTTACTCGAGTTACCGTAGAATGCATCGCCCAACCAAGTTTGACCAGATTGGAGAAGATTATAAGTTTCGGGCTCATAATGTTTTAATGACCAGGCGTAGGGTAAAAAGGGGACATTCGACGGAACATTATCAATTTCTTCGATTGGGTTTGTTTTCGCTGCATCTAGCTGAATGAAATAATACGTGGAATCACTATATAGGTTCGTTTCTTGTTTCCACGTTTCTTGTTGGCGAAGCGCATGCGGGGATTCGCCCCAAAACAGGATGCTCCAATTTGCCGTTGGTCCTCCTTGATAATAAGCCGGGATTGGCTTTAGCAAGCCATTTTGATATGGCTCATTCGGGTTTAGCATGCCTTTATTCGCCGCGTAGATGCAAATCTTATCCGGTTGGGTATTTTCAATGTGATGTTTCGCTAACCAAGTTTGATTGATAGCATAGAACCCCGACTGCGTAACTGCGAGTCTAATCCATTTTCCTTGTTGGAGTGGAGTGTCTATTTGCCCAAAGAGATTCCATGTAAACAAGAAGAGCACCAACAAAAGCGGGAACGGATTAAGCTTATGTATCGAGTGTTTGTACTTGAGCATTTTTTGCTACGAGGTATAATTTGCCGGTGTGTACTTCTAAGCAAATGTAGCGGGTTCTGCGTAGTTTACCTTTCTGTAGAATAAGGTTTTTTAATTTGAATGTCGTGCCTTCGGGTAAGTTGAATAATAAGCTGGCTTCTGTTTCTGTCGGTACATCAAATTTCTTGAGTACTTCAACCAAAGGTGTATAGCCATTAGAGGTCGCAACAGGATTAATTAAATACGTCTTAAGTACTTGGACTAATTCTACTGGCAGGAGGTCGACATCTAATAATGGATCAAATAATGCTAGGAAAGCATCCTTCCATTCTTGACCGTGCGGATTAACCTTATTTTTGTATTTCTGATAAGTAACCAAATGCGCGACTTCGTGCAAATAAGTAACTAAAAAAGCAAAGGGATTTAGGTTGTGATTAACTGTGATTTGAAATCCTTTGGAAGGTGAAAAACGGAAATCCCCTAATTTTGAGTCTCGTTTCTTGGAAACAATAAAATCAAATTGGTGCTCGTCCCATAAGTTAAAACAGTATTCTGCCACTTTCGGAGGGAAGTGGTCTAAGAATGAAGCTATTTTTCTGCTTTTGTTCATAGACGGGCATAAAAAAAGTCCTTCGCATGCGAAGGACTCTTTTGAGAGACTGGCTAAAATTATTTAGCAGCAGCAGTGTCAGCAGCAGCTGTATCAGCAGCAGCAGTATCAACTGGTGCAGCAGCAGCTGTATCAGCAGCAACTGAATCAGCAGCAGCCTCAGTTTTTTTCTCACCACAAGATGCTAAAGTTACCATACCAGCAACGAAAGCTAAAGCGAATACTTTCTTCATTTTTGTAATATTTTAAGGTTTGAGCTACAAAACTACGCGATATATTTTTAATTGCAAACAATCGAGCTAAAATTTTAAGAATTTTTTAAGAATTAGTGGAGTTTTTGGTAAAATCGCGTCATACAGCGCGTATTGGCATTGTGAATTCTTAAGAAAATTAAGATTAATCTAATACCTAAACGGGATTGATTGGGCTTGTTACTTAATGAGGTCCTTGAAACGGTCGTAAAACCCACTACTTTTAAAGGTAAACGTTTTGTGCAAAACATAGTTTGATACAAAACTGAATCCCATTCCATTTAAGGTCGTACTGATTTGCGTTACATTTACCTTCTTGAATGAATATGGAATTTGAATGAATAAATCCTGGTAGCTCGCTTGAATAATATGGTAAGGAAGAATACTAAATCCCCAAGTGACAAAGCCTGAAAAAGTTGCGACCATCATGAATTTGATCATTTCCCTACGAGTTTGTTGGGATTGTCGGGCATTAAATGCAAACAATTTAGTCAAGATAAATCCTGCGATTAATGAAATGAAATAGGCAGGAAGTATGGTCGATTCATAGGCCAAATGAAACCAATCCTTTAACAAGGCACCTGCCAATAATTGAATCAATGCCCCAGTTCCTGCAATCAAGAAATAGGCAATTAAATCTTTCCGATTAAAAAGTTCAGATTTTTTCTTCAATTAAAATAGGCTTTTAACTAAGTTTGGAAACAAGCCTAATACCAATGTTCCTAAGGTTGTTAAGCCTAATGCTACTTGATATAATGTACTTACCTCTATTTTTTGAATATCTCCTTGTTTGAAATATACGGCAATAATTCCTTTGAAATAATAGTAAATACCTACGGCCGACATTAAAATAGCTATGATGACCGGATAGACAATATTGCGATTAAAGGTATCCGTGAAGACGAAGAATTTTCCCCAAAATCCAGCAGTTAGTGGAATTCCGGCTAGTGATAATAAGGAAACCGTAAAGCAAAATGCTAAGAATGGATTCGCTTTCGCTAAGCCTTCAAAAGACTGAAAATTATTTGGCTTTTCTGTTCTGCCCGTTTGGTATTCTGAAACGATTTTAAATACGGCAAAGGCCGTTAATGTCGCCAATGTATAGGCTAATGAATAAAATAATATGCTCGATGTTGAGCTTCCTTGTCTTGCCGAAACCGTCAATAACATATATCCTGCATGGGAAATGCTAGAATAGGCCAACATTCTTTTGATGCTTTGTTGGTACACTGCCGTGACATTTCCAATTAATAAGGTCAACATGGAAATGTAATAAACCGGCATAACCCAAGTCGAATATAAGCCACCGAATACACCCGCGAAGATGTGGTAAATAGCAGCAAATCCAGCCGTTTTCACGACCGTTGACATGAACATGGTAAAGATTGTAGGCGCGCCATCATAGACATCTGGCGTCCAAAAATGGAAGGGTGCTGCGGATACTTTGAACAACATGCCGACCAACATTAACAAAACACCGGCATACAAAAATGATGGCATTGACTCTGGTGCTGAGCTTGCAATGACATTTGCCATATTGGAAATGTAAAACGTACGCGTTGCGCCATACACTAATGTCATACCAAATAACAAGATTCCTGTCGCAAATGATCCCATTAAGAAATACTTAATCGCAGCTTCGTTAGACCGTAAATTACGCTTGTCTGAACCTGTCAATACATACATCGCCACGGATAAGATCTCAAGACCAACAAACAACATCATTAAGTGGTCGAAGGAAACCATGATAATGGCCCCTACGGTTGAAAATAGCATGATGGCGTAGTATTCTGCCGGATGTGTATGCTCATCATCTTGTCCGAATGCGTTCGAGAATGCAACGACAAAAAATGCCGCGAGTTGGATAATCACGCTGAAGTTGATCGACGTATTGTTCGTACGGAACATATTTCCAAACCACAAAAACTCATGATTCCAATCTGTCAACGTGATACCAATGCCTATTGCTAGAAAAAGCATCGTGATTTGTTGGATCATTTTACGTGATAACCAAAAGCCTAAAAATAGGTTCAGGATTCCAAATAATGATAGAGCAATGATAGCTGTCATAATTCTGCTTTGCTGTTGTTAAATTTCCACTTAGTTTAATAATGCGACAAGTTTTTCTACACTTGCTGCACTATAGGATAAAACATATTGAGGGAACAAACCTCCCAAAATAACCAAGAGGATTAAGGGTATTAATACAAGTTTTTCTCCTAACAAAAGATCTTCAAAGTCTTTTGTCACTTTGGACACATTACCAAAGATTGATTTTTGAATCAAGCGTAAAGTGTAAACGGCTCCTAAAACAATCGTGATTCCTGAAATGATTCCCAAGTACATTTCTTGGTCGAATACACTTTTTAATAATAAGAATTCACCGATAAAACCATTCGTTAATGGGAGCGCCACAGATCCTAAACTCAAGACAATAAATGCGACTGTCAGTATATAGGATGATTGTGTAATACCACCTAGTTGAGCTAATTCACGCGTTTTTGTACGACGTTCAATTACTTCAATCACAAAGAATAGACCAACCAAATTGATACCATGCGAAAGCATTTGGTATAAAGCTCCTTGAATTCCATCCACACTTTGTGTCATGATTCCTGCCACCATTAAACCCACGTGTGCAAAGGAAGAATAGGCCAGTAAGCGTTTCGCGTCTTTTTGTTGGATTGCAATCACCGAACCATAAATGATTCCGATAATTGCTAAAATCGATACGGTTAATCCCCATTGTGCAATTCCCAAAGGAAACATAGGGATAACTAATCGAATCATCCCGTAGGTACCCATTTTCAACATGATACCTCCAAGCAACATACTGCCTTGAACCGGTGATGTCGTGTAAGTATCAGGTTGCCAAGTATGAAATGGAAATACAGGCATTTTAATCGCGAATGCGATAAAGAATGCTAAAAATAAGAATCCTTGATGTTCAGCACTTAAGTTACGTGCCGTCAAGTACAACGTTTCTATGTCGGCAGAATGTGTTTCACCCGGTGTACGTAAATACACGTAGATCAACGCAATCAATAAAAACAAGGATCCGAATAAGGTGTACACAAAAAACTTAAACGTAATTGCTGTTTTGTTTTCTCCGCCGTATTGAGCAGCAAGAAAATAAATTGGCAATAATGACGCCTCAAAAAAGAAATAAAACAAGAATGCATCTTTTGCTAAAAATGCACCCAATAAAGCTGTTTGCATCGCCAAGATTAATCCGAGGTAAGATGCGTTTTCCGACTTGTCTGAATTACTTGTAGATGCGATAATAAAAGGAATTAGCAAACCAGTTAAGCCAATCAAAATTCCATTGATGCCGTCTATCCAAAGGGTAAAGCTGATACCCGCTTCTGGAATCCATGCCTGACTAAATTGCAAGTTGGCCGACTCAGCCGGGCAAAGTGCATAGGCAATGGCGATGGCCTCAATCATGGAGCCCGCTAATGCGATAGCAAATGGCTTGCTTGGTTTTGCAAGCATTAAGCCTGCACCGAGTACCAACGGAAATAATAGGATAAATAGTAATAACATACCTTTTTGTTCTATTTTAAATTACAAGATCCAAGTGCGTAAACTCACAGCGAGAATGACCGCAATGGATAAGACCATGACGAAAATATAGTAGCCAACATTTCCTGTTTGAATGCGGCGGAACTCCGTGGATGCATAGGCTACAATTCTGCCTACACCTTCAACGATTAGATCAATCACCAAGAATTCTACCACTTGGAAACAGAAATTACCCAATACGGTTATCGGTTTTACGATAAGCACATCATACAATTCATCGATGTAGAATTTATTGTAAATCACTTTTTGGATACCCGTTATGGATTCATCTGCTGCCGGTACTGATTTTTGTACACCAAATAAATAAATCGCGAAAAATGCAGGTAAGAATGCAGCTAGCAATGGAGCGCCCATTTCTAAACTTAATAATGAAACCTCAGCTGCTTCACCCGTGGCAGGTAAAATCGGCGCTAACCAATGTGCTAAGAACTCATTTCCACCAGCGAAATGGGGTAGATTAATCAATCCACCAATAACCGATAAAACTGCTAATACCATTAATGGGAATGTCATTGAAAGAGGGGATTCATGCAAATGATGCGCTTGAGCCTCTGTACCTCTGAAATCACCAAAGAAGGTTAAAATAAACACACGAAACATGTAAAATGACGTCAATGCAGAACCTACAATGGCCAAACACCACATGGCAAAATCATGGTGGTATAAATGGGCAAGAATTTCATCTTTTGAGAAGAAACCAGCGAACGGTGGAATACCTGCAATAGCAATAGTACCTAACAAAAAGGTGATGTAGGTAATCGGCATTTTGGATTTCAATCCACCCATTTTACGGATATCTTGTTCATCCGACATGGCATGAATCACAGATCCGGCACCTAAGAATAATAGCGCCTTGAAGAATGCATGCGTCATGACATGGAAGAAAGATGCTGTGTAAGCCGAAGCGCCCAAGCCCATGAACATGTAACCTAATTGTGAAACCGTAGAATAGGCTAATACTTTCTTAATGTCGTTTTGGAATAAACCGATAGCAGCTCCTAATAAAGCAGTCGCTAAACCGATCCAACCTACAAAGTGTAATACCTCAGGGCTTAATTCGAAAATCACATTCGCACGAATCACCATGTAAATACCCGCTGTAACCATCGTTGCCGCGTGAATTAAGGCAGAAACGGGTGTTGGTCCCGCCATCGCGTCTGGTAGCCAGGTGAATAAAGGAATTTGTGCCGATTTACCCATCGCTCCAATGAACAAACAAAAGGCGATTAAGCCGACGTTCTCAGGTACGTTGCCTGCTGCAATTTCTTGGAAAATAACGGAGTAGCTCGTCGTGTTGAAGTTTTGAATCAACAAGAATATACCCACTAAGAATCCTAAATCACCAATACGGTTCATGATAAAGGCCTTGCGTGCCGCATCCCCGTAGCTGTTTTTCTGATTCCAGAATCCGATTAGCAAGTAAGAACAAAGTCCTACGCCTTCCCAACCGATAAATAAAACTGTGAAATTAGCCCCTAAAACTAAGATCAACATGAAGAAAACGAAGAGGTTTAAAAAGGCAAAAAACTTGCCAAAACCTGCATCATGGGCCATATAACCCATGGAATACACGTGTATCAAGGTGCCTACTCCCGTGATAATCAATAGCATCAAAAGGGATAATTGATCCACTTGGAATTCAAAAGGGATCGATAGGTTTCCCACCTTAATCCATTCTGCCAGGGTATAAATTTGTGCTTGGCCATCAAAATTCAAAAACAATTGAAGGGACAAGGCAAAAGCCACCAATGGAGGAATTGTACCAATGATACCCGCAACTGATTTACTTAGTTTCGGGAATGCTAAACCATTAATGGCGAAGCCAAGAAACGGTAATAAGGGAATTAAATAGAATAATGACATAGGAATTCTGATGGATTGTGGCGCTTAATTAATTTTTGATTTTATTAAGTACACCAATATCAATACTTTGAATATTGCGGTAAATCATCACGATAATGGCTAAGCCTACAGCTACTTCTGCAGCAGCCACCGCCATAATGAAGAATACGAAAATCTGTCCAGCAGGATCAGCATAATACGACGAAAATGCAGCTAACAATAAGTTAACAGCATTTAACATAAGCTCAATGGCCATAAACACGATAATCGCATTGCGACGTGTCAAAACACCTAAAATTCCGATACAAAAAAGTGCAGAACTGAATAAAATGTAATGCGTGAGCGGAATCGTACGTAATACTTCTGGAATCGATTGCATAGTTATTAGTTGGAATGCATTTATGCGAGGCAAAAATACGAATTAAACTGAATTTTTATGTCCCTAGCGTTGAAAACCTTGTAATTTAATTTCGGTCAATTTGCGTTTCGTATCCATCGGAAAATCGCCCTTCATCATCCAATCATAGTAGGACGGGTCAGATTTTAAGACGTCTAAAATAGGCCGACCAATGTGCTTACCGAAATTAAACACCGCAACCTGATCTTTGTTATAAACCATGCGATTTGCAAAATCAATCGAGTTCGATGCGCTTAGTTCATGTAATTTGTTGACGTCATTCTGGATTGGGAAATATTCTTTGCCTTCTGCATCCTTCATCGCCGTTGCTGCATAGCGTTTAACTTGTGCGTTTAGTACTTCAAGCGTTGCTAAAACGTCAGCTTCGGCACCATGCGCTCCCACTAATTCTTTGTCACAGTAAAAACGATAGGCTGCCGTTAAATTACGCGGCTCCATCATGTGGAAAATTCGTTGGGCATCCACCAATTTTCTATTTTTCATGTCAAAATCAACTTCCGCACGCAAAAACTCTTCCACGAGCATCGGTACATCAAACCGATTTGAATTAAATCCTGCTAAATCACATCCATCTAAGAAACCAGCTAGCGACTTGGCTACTTGTTTGAAATTGGGCTCTTCTGCCACATCAGCATCATAAATTCCGTGCACCAAAGAGGCCTCTAATGGAATCGGAATACCTGGATTTACTCGACGCGTCTTGATTTCTACTGAGCCATCAATGTTGGCTTTCGCAATCGATATTTCAACAATGCGATCCTTGTTGACTTGTATGCCTGTCGTTTCTAAATCGAAAAACGCTAACGGTTTTTTTAATTGTAATTGATGCTCCATAGCTTATCAGAAATTAATAGCGACAAAGGTAGCTTATTATTACCTTTGTTCGATGAAATTTAGTCCAAAAGCGATTTTTTTTGATTGGGATCATACCCTTTGGGACCATGACCGAAATGCCTCAGAAGTTATCCAGGAATTATTAGCCGAATTAGCGCTTTTGGAATCCATCCCACATAGTCCAAAGGTAGTTTGGCAGGAATTCACCCGAATAAATGATGCTTTGTGGGATGACTACCAGCATGGACGTATCGATCAAAAAACCTTGCGTGAAACTCGATTCGAGCTTTTTTTTGAGGCTTTAGGCATTCGAGGAGACGCCAATTTATTTTCAAATATTTACCTCGAACGAACTCCTCGGAAAAAGCATCTGATTCCAGATGCCTACCAGGTCATTGAAAAACTGGCTGCAAAATACCCGCTTTACGTCTTAACGAATGGCTTTGATGATATCCAACATGTGAAAATTGCTGGAGTAGGAATGTCGCATTTTTTTGAGCGAGTCATCACGTCAGAGCTAGCTGGTTGTAAAAAACCGGCTGCGGAATTTTTTGAATTTGCTCTGAAGGAGGCGAATTGCTTGCCTGCTGAAGTTGTGATGGTCGGAGATCATCCCATCATCGACATACAGGCTGCGGAAGCGTTAGGGATATCAGCCATTCATTTAAATTTTCGCGCGGAAGATGTTCGAACAAAAAATCAAATCAGCCAATTGGCAGAATTACTCCTTTTATTCGAATAAGGATAATTGGTTGTCATTCGATTTGCGATCAAAAATCTTTTTGTCACGAATGAATTTCTTATTTTCCTCCAAGAATGCTTGAAATTGTTCGATTTGGGTATATAATGGACTGAAATCGTATTGATTTAAATAATACGTTTCCTTGTAAACCACTTTGAAATCGGTAATAACATAGTCTAATTGCTCAATACCCAGTTTTTGTAAACCCAATAAGTATAGGTTCTGGTGATTTTTAGCGAATCGACCCGGCTCATAAAACGAAGTACTCTTTAAATCAAAGGCTACATGTTCACCCACGCCATCTACATAGCCATAAATCAACGCATTTTTGTAGCGTGATTCTACATAGTATTGCGTCTTATATTTTTCCGGAATCAATTGACGAGCTTGGTCAATGATGCCTTCCGCAAACAATTCTTCATCTTCTCCCAAAATTACCGCACGCTCAAAATCCATCCCTTTTTGTTGGGCAGTGGTCGTCGGCTTTTTAACCCGATTAATCCGTTCGATCATCTCAATTTCATCCACAATAATTTTGCCTGCTGAATCGCGTGATTGTTGCAGGAATAAGGAAAATGAATTAAGCAGGGTAGGGTATAAACGGTATTGCATGCGTTTGGAATTATCCGATTTGTAGTCGGCTTACAACTTCGCCTTCGATTAAATGTTTTTGAGTTATTTCTTTGACATCATCCAGTTGGACATTACCATAAAAGACCCCTTCTGGGTAAACGACCATGGCTGGCCCTTTGCCGCAAAAATCCAAACAACCCGCACGTTGGATACGAATTTTTTCAGGGCTTCCTGCTTCTGCGTAGGCTGCTTTAAAGGCCTCGACTAATTCCATGCCATGGCCTGAACCGCAACATTTTTTAGGAGCATCTTTGTCGTTTGTACAAATGAATACGTGTTTTTCGAAATGCATATTAAGCAGGATTTAGTTCAAGAACGATAGGACAATGGTCTGAATGCATCGCATCAGGTAAAATATAAGCATTTGCAACGCGAGGTTTTAACGCTTCGCTCGCCATGTGGTAATCGATACGCCAACCGAGGTTTTTCCCACGAGCACCGGCACGATAACTCCACCAAGAATAGGCATGCGCTTGATCGGGATTAATATGTCGGAACGTATCAACGAACCCACTTTGTACAAAAGACTCCATCCATTCGCGCTCCTCTGGCAAGAAACCCGAGCTGTTCGCATTGCCTTTTGGATTATGAATATCGATTGCTCGATGGCAAATGTTGTAATCACCGGAAATAATTAAATGGGGTATTTCTTGACGCAATGCCTGAATATACGCATGGAAATCACTTAACCACTCCATTTTGAATGCTTGTCGTTCATCGCCACTCGACCCCGAGGGCATGTACACACTAATGACTGAGAAGTTGTCAAAATCCAAACGAATCACACGCCCTTCAAAGTCATATTTTTCGATGCCACAGCCGATTTCAATATGCTCAGGTTTTAATTTGCTGAAAATGGCAACGCCAGAATAGCCTTTTTTCTGTGCGGAGTGCCAGTGGACCGTATACCCCAATTGCTCTATTTCATTCGTATCCACTTGTTCGAAATCCGCTTTTAATTCTTGAATGCAAATAATATCAGCTTGCTGTTCGGCGAGCCACTGTGTAAAACCTTTTTGAATAGCAGCGCGAATTCCGTTGACATTATAACTGATGATTTTGATCATGACTTAAAATACTTCTGTTTCGAAATAATGGATGATATGTGCTTTTAAGAGAATGTCTTGTTCTTTCAAGTTAAGCGAAGGAACGGGCGTTACTAAATTCCAATGTGGCCATCCCGCCTCATCGAGTCCTTCCAGTTCATAAAAGCCACTAAAGCTTAACACTTTACACGTGGCAATGTGCATCAAGTCTTGTTTTTCTTCTTTGGTAAAAACGCGATGACCAATCCCCAATTCTTGAACACCTATTAAGAAGAGTATCGACTCTAAATCACTCGGGCGTTTGTTGAATTGTTTTTCGAAAAAATCTAGAACATTTTCCCAGGCGGCTTGAACCAAGCCCGGTTCGAATTCGATCATATCCATTAAGGATGTAGGTTTACTTTGAATTTTGCCGCACCCAATATGGCCTGCTGACCTGCTGGATTATTGCCGATAATTACTAAATCCCCCATAATCACATCCGATGTATATGAGGTTATATTTACTCGGCCAACACCATTAGAAATGCCATTTGCATTGGGTTGCGTGGCCTCATAAAAGTTATTCTTATTTTGAAAATCCCGTAGATTTTTAATTAAATTTCCGATGTTCGTTGATTCTTGATCACCTGGAATAAAATAGGTGCCTACCCCTTTGAAATTCGTAATCTTCGTGTAAACAGTCGCCGAGTCATTTGTACTCGTTGCTGTAATTTCCAGCGTAGCTAATTCATTTTCTTTGGTAATATTGGCCGTTATTTTTTGTGTATTGATTTGAAATGCGGGTTGCTTGTCAAACTCGATAGAACCGGAGAAATAGCCAGATTGCTGAATAGATTCGCTAAATGAGTGCTCTACATTTATTAAAACGACAAAAACAAAGAGTCCTATGTACAATATGCTGATAGGATTACGGAACAACGAAATCATTCCTCTGCTGAGAGGATTTGATAAAACATAGCGCCAAAACCGAAACCTGTCAGTTGTAGACTTGTTCATTTTTTTCGTATTGGGTTGTTGATTTCGTTGAAAATTCAAATGTAAAATTAACACAAACAATCCATTCCTACACAACTTCTAGTCAAATCAATTATTTAAAGGTAAATATATAGGACATGCATTTTTCCAAACGGAGTTTTGTAAATTTGAAAACACTTACGCCTAATCTGGGTTAAGTGTTCGATTTTTATTGTTTTAAATCACAAGATGAAGTCTTTCTCTATTCCAAGTTTATTTAGTAGTTCTTTGATTGGATCCATCAAAGAAAAAAGACGCGTAAACGATAAATTAAAGAAGGATTATCGTCCATCGCATTTCAACTTTGGACCCGTTGAAATCTATTTGTCTAGGCATTTTGGCTTTTGCTATGGAGTAGAGAACGCAGTGGAAACAGCCTATAAAATTATTGATGAGAATCCTGGGAAGAAAATCTATTTGCTTTCTGAAATGATCCACAATCCGGCGGTTAATGCTGATTTATTGGACCGTGGCGTTTCGTTTATTCAGGATACTAAAGGTGGTCAAATTATCCCTTGGGATGCGCTGAAAGCTAGCGACATCGTTATTGTTCCTGCATTTGGAACCACCCTGGAAATTCAAGCCAAATTGGCTTCGATCGGGATTGATACCTATGCCTATGATACGACCTGCCCATTTGTGGAAAAGGTTTGGAATCGCGCAAGTGCTATAGGCCAAAAATCTTATTCTGTCATTGTTCACGGGAAACCGAGTCACGAGGAGACAAAGGCAACTTTTTCACATTCTCAGTCGGTGACACCTACTTTGGTGATAAAAGATCTCCAACAAGCGCAACAGTTGGCATATTACATTCGCAAAGAGAAATCTGCGGAGGATTTTTTTGATGAATTTGAAGGCCAATTTTCCAAAGGATTTAATCCGGAAACGGATTTGGAGCGAATCGGTGTTGTGAATCAAACGACAATGTTAGCGACGGATACACAAGAAATTACGGATTATCTACGGGAGGAAATTGTCACTTTTTATCAGTTAGGTCCCGATCAAGTAACAGAACATTTCGCAGATACGCGTGATACGCTGTGTTATGCAACGAATGATAATCAAAGCGCCACTTATGGATTATTGAAGGCGGACGCTGATTTTGCCATCGTGGCAGGAGGGTATAATTCATCTAACACGGCCCATTTAGTGGATCTTTGTGCTGAGAAATTGCCAACCTATTTTATTAAATCTGCGGACAAATTAATTGGCCCAACGGAGATTTGGCACTATAATAATCGTCGAAAAGAAGAAATTCAAAGCCTTGACTTCATTCCTGCTCAAAGACCTGTTAAAATTCTTTTGACTTGTGGAGCCTCTTGTCCTGATGCGGTGATGGAAGAAATTTTACGCAAACTGGTTTCTTTTTTCCCAGGTGCATCAGATACCGATGAGGTAATTCAAGCTTGGTTAGCTGAAACAGTTTAGTAACTAGTTAAGATTTTGCTAACAGCAGGTAAATAACCTTCGCCAAACAAATTCACGTGCACCATCAAGGGGTACAGATTGTATAGCGGTATACGCTGGTGAAAATCTTTTTCAATCGGGAAAGTGCGATGATAAGCTTCGTAAAACTCCTTTGGAAATCCACCAAACATCGTTGTGAAAGCCAATTCAGCCTCCCGAAGTCCATAATAACAACAAGGGTCTACCAACGTTATTTCTCCTTGCGCATTTACCATTGCGTTTCCCGACCATAAATCACCGTGCAATAATGCGGATGATTCATTTGGAATCAATTGAGGTAATTTCTCGTACAACGCATTGAATTTTTCTTCCATTTCAGCCGAAATTTTTCGGTGATAAATGGCCGTGTCCACTTGTTTTTTCAAGCGATTTTGAATGAAAAATTGCACACCATCGGCTTGCCAGGCGTTCTCTTGTTTCGCTGCACCTAAAAAATTATCATAATCAAGTCCATGACCTTTGCTGGCCTGTTGTTGATGTAAATGGGCTAGTTTGCCACCGAAATCCGACCAGTAATCAGCCGATTTTTCAGCGGATTGAATGCAGTCCATCATCAAATATTCCTTCTCGTCTAAGGTTCCCACACCGAGTACGCTAGGCACGTCGATCGCACCTGTTTTTTGAATCAGTTGAAGATTTTTGGCTTCTGTCTCAAAGAGGCCTTTGTGTTCACCTTGCGTCCACTTGATGAAATATTCAGCTGATCCTGTTTTTACGCGGACCGCAAGATTGAAGTTTCCTCCATAAAAAAACTGAAGGTCATCTATGTTTGTTCCGGCACCAATATGCTGCGTTAATATCGCAGAAATGAATTGATACTGTTCTTGAGATTGTTGGGACATACGGTTCGGGGAAAGCGCAAATTTACGAAATGCGAAGGACTATTTTGCTTTTTTATAAATGGGTACCGTGCTGCAAGGTTCCCCAAAAAAGAGGCTTCTTGCCAGTGGACGCAAGCGATTTGTTAGGCTAACATAAGCATCCAAAGGAACAGACTCTTTGGAGCAACCTTTGATAACAATCTTCGCATCGTCATAAGGAACTAAATCCATATCTTGAATCACTTGTTCGAATAAATGTTTTTCTAAATCTGCTAAACTTCCATAAACAATGGTCGAAGCCTTCCCACTTAATTGCGAGCTAATGAGCATGTAGGCCCAAGTGGGAATGATCGCATCTGCCGTACAGGCAATTGCCACATGTTTACCTTGATATTGTGACCAATCATGTGTTTGAATAAACGTGCGAAAATCTTTTTCACGAAGCGCTAAACCCATAAACAGCTGCGGTGCAATGTCAATAAATACGCGTTCACCTTTCGGACGTAAATCTTCCAAGTCAATTTGGATGAGTCCACTTTGCTTGACTTTGTTAATGATCTCTTCCATGTTTACAATGCTTTGATTTTGGGTTTTGTACCCATGAATTCTTTTAAATAGGCGGGCTCAGTTAACACGAGCGATGCAAATTTTTGGTTTGTAAAAGCACTCGCAGCATTTGCTCCCATAAATTCTGCATGTGGATAGGGGTGGTCTTCTGAAAAGGAAATTTGCGAATTTTCGCAAGCCTCTTTCCATTTTAATGCACCATTTCCAAATGCAATCGTGGGTTGACTCAGCGATTCAAACGAGTTGGATTCCAAAATAATAGGACACGTTTCTGTCATAGGCTCTTTGCTTTGGCCATCAAAAACGGCTGCATAAACTTCCATGCGGCGGGCGTCCAACATAGGTAATAACAAGGTATTTTCAGGCAATCCTGTCCAAGCATTCGCCATAATTTGCAAGGTGTTCATCGTAATTAAGGGAATATCTAATCCAAAGCATAGCCCTTTTGCTGTTGCTAAACCTATCCGTAATCCTGTGTAAGATCCTGGGCCATTGGATACCGCAATGGCATCTAGTTGGTTCATCGAAATTCCAGCATCAGCACAAACCGATTCAATCAAACGAGTTAGTTTTTTCCCATGCCCACCTTCTTCTTGTGTTTCCCGCGTGGCAATTAATTCCCCTACCCGATGAAGAGCAACGGAACACAAAGGTGTGGAGGTTTCTATGCTTAAAATCAAACTCATGGTTTCTCTTTACGACTTAATATACTTGCAAATTTAGCCGGTTTGCCTAACAAATCTACGGCTGCCAAAATGCTCGGATCTTTTCGTGTTGACCAAGTATTTAATCCTTTTTGCAAGTAATAATGCATGATCATTTCCTGTTCAAGCAAGGGTGTGATTTCCTGGGCATGAAGCTTTAGTTCACGTTCCAAATTTGTTTTCCATTGTGCCGCTTGTTTTTGAAGTAGCTCACTAAGTTCAGCGTATTCTGCTTGTTCGCGTGTTGATTCCAATATTTTTTTTACTTGGGTTTCCACAGGTGCCTCGTAATTAAAATTCGATTTGCCTAACCAAGTAGTAAATTTTGCCATAATATCTGCATCCACCGCAAAGTTTTCCGCCGGAGCAATATTGATTCGCGATCCACGATAATCGCTGGCAAACAAAAAGAGCATATCTTTCGTTAATAAGGCCTGAGAAAAGCCAGATAAGGGTTTTTTGTCGGTCAATTGGTCAGGGACAATTCCGCCACCATCGACCACCTTACGGCCATTTTGTGTGTAGAAAATTTTAGCACTAGAATCTTGAAAAGCCTTAGCAGATCCGTCCGCATTTTTATGTTTGTAGTCTAAGGCTTGAATACATCGGCCACTTGGGATATAATATTTGGCTGTGGTAATTTTCATTTTGGTTCGATACGGTAAGTCGCGCGTTACTTGTACGAGACCTTTCCCAAAACTCTTTTGTCCCATAATCACTGCCCGATCATAGTCCTGCAAAACGCCTGCTACAATTTCCGCCGCTGAGGCACTTCGGTTATTGATCAAAACAATTATGGGTGTTTCCGTGTCCACCGCCTGATTGAGCGCCTGGTAACTTTTGTTCCATTCTTCGACTTTTCCACGTGTTTCTACGATTTTTGCTCCTTTGGGAATGAACAAATTGCAAATATCAATGGCTTGTGTTAGCAGACCGCCGGGATTGTTTCGTAAGTCCAAAATCAATTTTTGCATGCCTTGTTTCTTTAACTCAAGCAAGGCTGTTTTGACTTCCTTCGCCGCGGAGGCATTGAAATCTTCAAGTAATATATAACCCACGCCTGGCCGAATGATGGATGCGTTAACCACGTTTTTAATCTGAACTGTTTCGCGTTTAATCGAGAAGGTTTGTGGGGCTGTTTTCCCAACTTGCATGACATCAATATTGACAAAAGAACCGGCACTTCCTTTCATCAGTACGGATGGGTCAGTTTCTGGTGTTTCACCTAATTTCGTTCCATTAATGCTAATAATTTGATCGCCTATCCCCAAACCCGCTTTGTGTGCAGGACTGTTTTCTTCAATGAAACTGATTCGATGACTTTGATTGATGTCAGATAAGATGATGCCAATTCCCTGGTATTTTCCAGTTGTCATCTGAAGAAATTCATCAATCTCACTCTCCGGATAGTAGACGGTATAGGGGTCAAAGCTCTTGAGCAATGCTTCAATGGACGTTTCGATTGACTTTTTTGGGTCAACTTCGTCCACATAATAGGTATTTAGCTCTTTGAAGACGGTTGCGTAGATGTCTAGGTTTTTAGCAATTTCAAAAAAACGATCACCCGGATTTGTGAAGGCAAGGAATAAGCCTGAAATGAGGATTAATCCTAGGAAAGAATGCTTAAATGAACGGGGATTTATTCGCATGGCTGAGGCGTGCTGAGTTCTTTTAAAATGCCAATGACTCTTTTTTCGATTTTCGCATAGGGTTCAATGACAGAACCAATATAGACAAAACCCAAGTAATCTGGTAATTTCTGGAATTCAGGTCCGATAAAATGGGGTTTGTTCAGTCGGTAAGCCTCCCGAATCCGTCTTTTCAATAGATTTCGGTCTACCGCTTTTTTGAATTTGCGCTTGGGAACTGAAATGATTATTTGGGGAGCTTGCAGATTTGCAGCTGAATTGGTCTTATACAAAACTCGAAAAGGATAGACAAAACGTTGTGAAACGTTTGTGCTATCCTTTTGGAATAACGAATCGATTACCTTGATTTGAGTTAATCGTTCGGATTTAGGGAAACTGAAATTCATGGCATAATTACTTATAGGATAAGTAAATGGCCTCAATCAGCTTGAACTAAATTATGGCTTATTTACCTCTTTTTTCGTCAGAAACAGACAACTTATGGCGACCTTTCGCGCGACGTGCTGTTAACACACGACGACCGTTTGCAGTAGACATACGCTCACGGAATCCGTGCTTGTTCTTTCTTTTACGTACTGAGGGTTGGAATGTTCTTTTCATTGCTTTATTAATTAAAATCCGATTTAGAATCGAATTGGGTTTGCAAAGGTACGGAAAAATATATTTTTGTCAAGTCTTCGCATAAAAAAATATTATAATGTTCGAATTAAGCATTGAGAGGGATTTTTATATCTTTGGTTTTTAATCGCATCAATTGAAAGTATCCATCATAACGGTATGTTACAATGCAGCGGCCACCCTCAAGCAAACGATTGAGAGTGTTCTTGCGCAAGATTATCCCAATGTCGAATACTGGGTGATTGATGGTGGATCTAAGGATGGAACAAAGGAGCTATTGGAGTCCTTTGGTTCACAGATCAATTTTATTTCTGAATCAGATAAGGGAATTTACGATGCATTCAATAAAGGCTTGTCTCGCGTTTCCGGCGAAGTCGTGGGCGTAATTGGAGCAGATGATTTTTATCCGAGTAACGATGTAATTAGTCAGGTTGTTCAGTCGTTTGAACAAAACCAAGTGGATGCCGTCTATGGAGATTTGCAATTCATTGATCCTGTTAGCCTAAAAGTCGTCCGACAGTGGAAGGCCGGTGCCTATAAGCGCTCAAGTTGGTTGTTGGGATGGATGCCACCGCATCCTACTTTTTATGTGAAGCGAAAGGTTTACGAGGAGTTTGGTCATTTCAAGACACATTATACCTGTGCAGGGGATTATGAATTCATGTTACGGGTTTTATACAAACATTCGATTTCGGTAGCTTATCTGCCCAAATTATTAATGACGATGCGCACCGGAGGGACGAGTACAGCTTCTTGGAGACATCGCTGGGTCGCGAACCGAGAGGATCGCAAAGCATGGCGAGAGAATGGCTTAAAGCCTTATTTCTTTACCGTTACCTTGAAACCTTTGCGAAAGATTTTCCAACTATTATCATAAAAAAAACCTCTTCGATTGCTCGGAGAGGTTTTCTTTTTGTGTTTGAAACCGAAGGTTAAACTTTGATTTCAACATCAACACCTGATGGTAATTCTAATTTCATCAAAGCATCTACAGTTTTTGCAGAAGAAGAGAAAATGTCAATTAGACGCTTGTACGTACATAATTGGAATTGCTCACGTGCTTTCTTGTTCACGTGTGGTGAACGCAAAACTGTGAATTTCTCAACTTTAGTTGGCAATGGAATTGGACCAGATACAACCGCTCCTGTAGCTTTAACCGCTTTAACGATTTTTTCAGCTGATTTGTCAACCAATGTATGGTCGAACGACTTCAACTTGATGCGAATTTTTTGATTCATCTTGTTTGGTTCATTAGGTGAATACATGTCGAAAGAACCATTGACTCCGCCATGTATGTAATTTTGGTTTGCAAAACTACGCGATAATTATCTGATACACAAGTGCTCACTAGAAATTTTGTCGGCGAATGGCTTCTTGCAAGGCTTTTGCTAGGATTGCTTGATTAGCCAGATAAATCGTCGGGTTTAGTTTCTTCAACTCCTGAACTGCTTCATTTCCATACGTAATTTCGCCTATTTGATAGGCTTGCATGGCAAAAATCAAGTAATAAACCGGTACGCCTTCATTCCATTGAAGTGCTGCCAAAGCGGCATCATATCCCACTTTTTCCTGGTTGTTTTTGTTTAATATGGGCAAGGCTTGTTGGAGTACATCCACCTGAAAAGGCATCTCCCTTAAGGCTTTTTGCGCCTCATGAAGCGTTCTGATTGTTTGAAACGCTTGAGGTTTTAATAAACTCGTTTTCCAAAAATTTAACATATTATGCAGCCCAGTTGCACCTGAGGCCGTATCTTTTTTGATTAATAAGTCGATTTTTTGTAATGCCAGCAGCGGTCTGCCCTGGTGGTAGTCTTGCCAGGCCAACAAAATACTTTGCTCCGGAAAGGCAGCTTCTGCTAAGGGATTTTTAGCCCATTGGCTCAAAGGATATATGGGGGCCTGTTTTTTTGCGTACATCAGGTAATTGTAGACATTGGCCCATTTGCGAAGTTCTATGCCTGGATTTTGGGCGGTGTCTGGCGAAGCTGTTTGAATGGATTTTCCTGATTTTAACGCGATAGCTAAATTGTTCGCTGCAACGGCTGGGTCTGAATCCTTGCTGTTTTCAATCACCGTTTTCGTGCTGAAAAGTATGTTCCCTTGGCTGATGGGGTTGTCGGGGTGTACTTGATATGCTTTTTGGTAATAATAAGTTGCTGAATCAAGACTCTTTAAAGTTTCGAATTGTTTGGCAAGCGAGGTCAAGATTTCCAGTGATTCGGGAAATTGCTGTTGGGCCTTCTGCAACATAAACAAAGCCTCGAAAGCGTGTTCATTTTGCTGATAGATGTTAGCGAGTGATAGGTAGGCTCTTTCGCTGGCATGCTTTTGTAAACTCGTTGCTAAATAGTATGCCGCAGATTCATGATCATTCACTTGTAATGCCAAAGCTGCCAAACTCAAATTGCTTTTTGCGTTTAATTTGCTGTGCAGCATGGCTTGTTGGTAGGCAAATTCCGCCGATTTTCGGTTTCCCGTAAACTTGGCTAAGTCTCCACGTTCATTGTAGAATGCCGCTTGAAACTGGTGAATCACACTCGCATTTTTGGCATACACCCAAGCAGAACCTAAGATGAAAACGCCAAGATACATTAAGCGTAAATCCACATGCGGAGCTTTGTGGATGATTTTGTATACTGGCAAGTTTTGCTGAATCGGGGTTCTAAAATTGCTGATTATGAAAAGCGGAAACAATGCAAACATCACACTTTGGCAAATAAGGTACCAGTGTATAAATGCCTGGATGCCTGGATCGTTTCCCATTGAGAAAAAAAACAAAAGTGTCATGAGACTTAGTAGGCTAATTCCCCAGCGGAGTTGGGAATTCATTTGGCCCGTTTGGAATGCATAGGCAAACCAGGCAATATGGCTGAATAGCAAGCCTGGAATGGCAAAATGCAGGTCCCAAGCCAGGATTTCATTTCCATACGTCAGTAATAAATTGAGTATGAAGAGGCCAAATAGTATGAGCCAGTTTCTTTTTCCTTGTTCGAATGAGGTGCTGAAACCTAATTGAAAAAGTAGTCGGGGGATAGCTGCGGAGATAAACACGGTACACGCGATAAGACTGATAATGCCCAAACCATGGATTTGGTCGAGGATAATCAGGCTGATTTCAGTTGCCGATTGATGTCTGTTTGTTACATATATGAACGTTAACCAAATTAGGAAGCCGCCGATGAAATAGTTTCTGGGAATCTGCACCCATTTTTTGAAACCGATTAGAAGAATGAAGATGGCGATGATGGATGTTCCGGTGTAGAGATAGATAGGCCAAAGACTTTGGTCTTCAGCACCCGTCAAAAAAGATTGTCGGACGAAATAAATAAGTCCTTCCAATTTTGTGCTTCCGTTGCTATCAATCACTGCTCTATCTGGAATAATTTCACTTATAGTGTGTAGGCTAATGGGAGAATAAGGGAAAAACAACCACAATGCGATACTTGTCAGGCATATTAGGCCAATGAAAGCAGGAAAGGCAAAAGGCGTTTTGGGCATCAAGTCGTCATTTTTTTGAAAAGCCAATTTCTGCATAAACTTTAATTCATTCAAAGATTTGGGCTGATTTTGTTAAAAAAAAGGAGAAAAATACAATCTGCGTTTTTGTTTATTGGAAATTCCGAACTAATTTTGCAGTCCGAATGGATATCTCATTTTTATAAATTTAATTTTCAAATGGCAAACGCAGTTAATAAAGGGAGAGTTGCTCAAGTAATTGGGCCCGTAGTCGATGTGAGCTTCGAAGGAGAAGGATCTCATTTACCAGCGATTTTAAACGCTCTTTCTGTTACCAAATCAAATGGTCAGGAACTTGTTTTAGAAGTTCAACAACATTTAGGAGAGGATCGTGTAAGAACGATTGCGATGGAGGGAACAGAAGGTCTTCAACGAGGTCAAGAGGTGATTGACAAAGGAACTCCGATGACCATGCCAACAGGTGAAGGTATCAAAGGTCGTTTGTTTAACGTAGTTGGGGATGCTATTGATGGTATTTCACAACCTAAATCAGATAAAGGTTTGCCGATTCACCGTGCAGCACCGAAGTTTGATGAGTTAGCAACAACGACAGAAGTTTTATTTACAGGAATTAAAGTAATTGACTTGTTAGCTCCTTACGTAAAAGGGGGTAAAATTGGTTTATTCGGTGGTGCCGGTGTAGGTAAAACCGTATTGATCATGGAGTTGATTAATAATATCGCGAAAGCTTACGAAGGTTTATCTGTTTTTGCAGGTGTTGGTGAGCGTACGCGTGAAGGAAATGACTTGTTGCGTGAGATGATTGAGTCTGGCGTAATTAAATATGGTGAAGAATTTAAGCATGCGATGGAAGCTGGTGAGTGGGATCTTTCAAAAGTAGATCAAACGGAATTAGCGAAGTCTCAAGCTACCTTGGTGTTCGGTCAAATGAACGAGCCTCCTGGAGCACGTGCTCGTGTTGCTTTGTCAGGTTTGACAGTTGCGGAACACTTCCGTGATGGCGATGGCGAAGGTCAAGGACGTGATATCTTGTTCTTTATCGATAACATCTTCCGTTTTACACAAGCGGGTTCTGAGGTATCTGCCCTTTTAGGTCGTA
Organism: Aquirufa echingensis; assembly: GCF_042714525.1. Taxonomy (NCBI): domain Bacteria; kingdom Pseudomonadati; phylum Bacteroidota; class Cytophagia; order Cytophagales; family Flectobacillaceae; genus Aquirufa; species Aquirufa echingensis. The sequence continues at coordinate 573,512 of NZ_JBBKYA010000001.1, forward strand.
TGCCATCAGCGGTAGGTTACCAACCAACTTTGGCAACGGAGATGGGAGCGATGCAAGAGCGTATTACATCAACGAAGCGTGGTTCAATTACATCGGTACAAGCGGTTTACGTACCTGCCGATGACTTAACGGATCCAGCGCCGGCAACAACGTTTGCCCACTTAGATGCAACAACGGTATTGTCTCGTAAGATTGCTGAGTTAGGTATCTACCCAGCGGTGGATCCATTGGATTCATCATCTCGTATCTTGTCGGCAGAAGTATTAGGTGATTCTCACTATGATACTGCTCAGCGTGTGAAAGAGATTTTGCAACGTTACAAAGAATTGCAAGATATCATTGCCATCTTAGGTTTGGATGAATTATCAGAAGAAGATAAATTAGTTGTATCACGCGCACGTCGTGTTCAACGTTTCTTATCTCAACCATTCTTTGTGGCTGAACAATTTACAGGCTTAAAAGGCGTTCTAGTAGATATCAACGATACGATCAAAGGATTCAACGCAATCATTGATGGTGAATATGACCACTTGCCTGAGGCGGCTTTCAACTTAGTTGGAACCATCGAAGATGCAGTCGTTAAAGGAGAGAAATTACTAGCAGAAGCTGCTAAATAAGAAATACTATGTTTGTAGAAATTATTACACCCGATCGTAAAGTTTTCTCTGGAGAAGCCTCTGTGGTGACTTTACCTGGCGTGGATGGTTCTTTTCAGATTTTGAATGATCACGCGGCATTGGTTAGTACCTTGGAAAAGGGAACATTATCTGCTGATAAAGAGGTCTTTCAAATTGAAGGAGGAGTCGTAGAAGTGTTAAACAATAAGGTGTTAATTCTTGCAGAAGGCGTCAACTAATTCTATGAAAAAGCTCGTTTTTTTATTGCTAAGCGTAATTTTGTTGAGCTCCTGCTCAGAAAAGACGCAATTGACCGGTTCTTTAATGACGTTGATTAAAGAAAACCAATTGCCCTTGGATAAGATTCAGTTTTACAATGACAATGCGTTGTTTTTAGAAAGAGAATTGAATGCTTCGGATGCCAACGTGAAATCCGGGAAGATTACGATTGTTAATGGTAAGTCGATTAACCGTGTTAGCTTGGAGCAAGAAACGCCAGGTGTTTTGGTGAAAGAGACCAAAGATCAGTTGTTAATTTCCTTTGAGGCAGGAGCTGGCGAAGAAAAAAGTTTACACTTTGCCCCTGTTTTGGGTGAGCGCGGCGAATATTATTACCAATTGGTTGACGAGTCAGGAAGTCCTACTTTCTCTCGTTTAATGTATGATGGCAATAAATATTTGCTTTACAACAAAAAGAAAGTACGTTTATTGATTATGAAGTCATCCTTCTCAGGCTTAAAAGTAAGTAGCAAGCGGATGCGCGGTAATCGAATCAAATAATTAGTCTTTTATAGAAATTTGAAAATAGGATGCTTGCATCCTATTTTTTTTTGTTTCAAATTTACAAAGGTATGCCTGCATACCTTAAGCCCTATGAAAGCAGAAAAAACCGTTGACTTCCAGATTAAATCCAGTTGGTATGCGATTAGTCGCATGTACAATACCTATTCCGCACAATTTGATATGACGATGGCCATCGGTTATGTGTTGTTGCACATCGACAAAGAAGGCACTTCAGCTACCAAAATTGCGCCAGCTTTAGGTTTAGAATCGAGGAGTCTTACTCGTATGTTGAAAACGCTCGAGGATAAGAAATGGATTCGTCGGGAAGCGAATTTTGCAGATAAACGCGTAGTTAAGATTTTTCTGACCGACTTAGGGAAGCAGAAACGTGATCAGGCGAAGCAGGGGGTGTTGATTTTTAATGACTTGATTTATCAGCGTATTGGGGAGGAAAAACTCCGAGATTTTTTTGAAGTTATCGGGTCGATTAACAAAATATTAGACGAGGAGTCTGATACCATATTTGAATCAGTTTCAAACAAACTAAAGCAATAGCCATGAGTAGTTCAAATGCATTTAAAGGTGGTGAGTTTTTGATTCGCCCATTGTTGCCTTCGGAAATATTTATTCCTGAAGATTTTACGGAGGAGCAACGCATGATTAGTCAAACCTGTTTGGATTTTATCCGAACGGAAGTAAATCCCATTTTGGATGAGATTGATTTCGCAAAGGATTCCTCTGTGATGGTTGGCCTTTTGGATAAGGCTGGCGAATTAGGATTACTCGGGACGTCTGTGCCGGAGGAATATGGTGGGTTCGGAATGGATTTTAATACCTCAATGCTCGTGGCGGAGGCTTGTGGTGGGGGACATTCTTTTGCTGTGGCTTTGTCGGCTCATACAGGAATCGGAACGTTGCCTATCGTCTATTATGGTACGGAGGAGCAAAAGAAAGCCTACTTGCCAAAACTTGCTTCTGGCGAATGGAAGGCCGCATATTGTTTGACCGAACCCGATTCGGGATCCGATGCGAATGCCGCGAAAACAAAAGCTAAATTAAATGAAGTAGGTACGCATTATGTCTTAAATGGGCAGAAAATGTGGATTACGAATGGAGGCTTCGCTGATTTGTTCATCGTATTTGCCAAAATTGACGATGATAAAAATTTGACAGCTTTCCTTGTAGAGAAGTCCTTTCCGGGGATTTCGATGAATGAAGAAGAGCATAAAATGGGAATTAAGGGAAGTTCGACTCGTCAAATTTTCTTTACTGACTGTGAAGTTCCCGTTGAGAATTTATTATTTAAACGCGAAGGAGGATTTAAGATTGCTGTTAATATTCTAAATATTGGTCGGATAAAATTGGCTGCAGCCGTAATAGGAGGCGCTAAAGGGATTATTAATTTAGCGACCAATTATTCGAAAGAACGTAAACAATTTGGGAAGTCAATTCATGATTTTGGGGCGATTCAGGCAAAGCTTGCCAATATGATTGTTCGGACCTTTGCATCGGAGTCTGCATGTTATCGTGCCGGTCAAAATATCGATGAATCCATTGCGAGTTTGAAGGCATCGGGAATGGCTGATGCAGAGTCGAAGTTAAAGGGCGTTGAACAATTTGCAATTGAATGTGCGATTTTAAAGGTGCATGGGTCAGAGGTCTTGGATTATGTTGCGGATGAAGGGGTGCAGATTTATGGGGGGATGGGATTTTCAGCCGAGGCTCCGATGGAGCGGTCATATCGTGATTCTCGTATTAATCGAATCTTTGAGGGGACAAATGAAATCAATCGTCTGCTGGCTGTTGGCACCGTGTTAAAACGTGCCATGAAAGGAGAGATTGATTTGATGCCTGCTGCGATGGCCGTGGGGAAGGAAATTTTGGGAGTGCCGGATTTCTCAACCGATGTGCCTGAAGGTGTGTTTGGAAAAGAATACAAAGTCATTGCCAATGCGAAGAAGGCAATTTTAATGACGGCGGGTGCGGCTATTCAGAAGTATACGACGGAAATTGAGCACCAACAAGAAATTCTGATGGGGATTTCTGATATGATGATTGAGGTGTATGTTGCAGAATCTGCATTATGCCGTGTGGATAAATTGATTCAGCGGGATGGAGAAGAAAAGCATCAAATTGCGCGGGAATGCGCTTTGGTTTATTTGCATGAAGCTATGGATAAGATTGCAAATGCTGGGAAAGAAGTGATTATGGGTTTTGCTAAAGGAGATGAATTGAATGTCCTGTTGTTAGGTTTAAAACGATTTACCAAAATTGAAGCGAAGAATTTAATTGAGGCGCGGCGTCAAATAGCGCAAGCCGCGATTATAAAAAATGGGTATATTTTTTAAATTTTTCGTTATTCAGGACAAAATATCTATTTTTGATTTTTACTTTTGTTAAAATACTTATTTACCATATTCCTTTAATTATACGTTTATGAAAAAATTAATTTGGGTACTGGCGATATTGCCATTTTTGTTTACCTCTTGTGCGAGCAAGAAAAAGATGACAGAATTGCAATCGCGTTTAACGGAATTACAAGCAAGCAGTGATCAAGCTGTTGCACGTGCAAAGTCTGATTTGGCTGATTGTCAATCATTAACTGCAAGCTTGCAAGGAGAAGTAAAGAAGCGTGATGCGGATTTAGAAGCTAAAAATGGTCAATTGAAATCTTTGCAGGAGCAATTAGATTACATGAAGAAAACGAATACTAACTTGTTAGATCGTTTATCTGACCTATCTGTGATTAATAAATCGGGTGCTGAAAGTATTCGTAAGTCATTGGATGCTTTAAATGAGCAAGGTAAATACATCAAAGATTTGAACTCGTCGATTCAAAAGAAAGATTCAGTTAATTTATCATTGGTAATGAACTTGAAGCGTTCATTGGCTGATGTAAATGATGATGATGTTTCTATCGAGGTGAAAAAAGGGGTTGTTTATATCTCAATTTCAGACAAATTGATGTTTGCATCTGGTTCAGCACGCGTAAGTACGAAAGCTGAAGCTGTGTTAGCTAAAGTTGCGAAAGTGGTTAATGATCACAAAGGTTTAGATATCTTGGTTGAAGGTCATACAGATGCTGTGCCGATTTCAACGCCAGAATTCAAAGATAACTGGGATTTAAGTGCAATGCGTGCTACTTCGGTTGTTCGTTTGTTACAAACAAAATTTGGAGTAGATCCAGAGCGTATGACTGCAGGTGGTCGTGGGGAATTTGAACCACAATCAGGTAATAATAGCCGTGCAGGTCGTAAGCAAAACCGTCGTACGGAAATTATCGTAACACCTAAATTGGATCAGTTCTTTGATTTGTTAGCTGCTCCGGCTGCTAAATAATCAGCAATTTCTTTCATGAAAAAGGGCTTCCAATTTTGGAAGCCCTTTTTTTATAGTGATTTTTTTATTTGTTCTCTCTTCCGTCTTGACACGGGCAAGATTGTGCCGTTGGACAATTGAAGGCTATTTTCGGGACTAAGTGATTGGCTTGTCAAATGCGCCTGATTGATTAAATACGACTTGTGAATGCGTAAAAATGGATGAAGTCTCAACTGGGACTCAAATTTCTTGAGCGTTTTGGCCATCGTTATGGGTTCTGCAGTTTTGGTGTAAATAATACTATAATTGCTTTTTCCTTCGATGTAGATGACATCTGAGATTAAACATGATTGTAATTCGGGTAGTTTTAGGGTTGTTTTCATGCGCATTGATTAATCAAATCCATGCAAACCTATGAAATTGAAATTCGCTCGTAAAGAAAGATTTATTTAGTGGTCGTTTTTTTTTAAGATTTTGCGCTGGACTAGCCCAGGTGCGTTTTGTTTAGAGGCCTTTAAAAACAAAAAGACAAGTCTTTCGACTTGTCTTTTTTCTAGTAGCGGGGGCCAGACTCGAAAGACGTCCGTCAGCTGACGGATATGAGCCCAAGGATTTTATATGATCTTTTTTCTCTTTTCATAGCATCTGACTTGATATCGAAAAACTCAACATAAATAACTTTCCAGGGACGGAATCGAATGGTATATCCACTTTTTGCTAGCGAGTTATGCGAATGAAATCGGCTTATTAAATCAGACGTGTAGCCGATATAAATTTTATCGAATGTAGCTGAATATAAAACGTAGGTTACGAACATGATTCAGTGAATAGTGGCTTATAAAAACAAAAAGACAAGCCTTTCGACTTGTCTTTTTTCTAGTAGCGGGGGCCAGACTCGAACTGACGTCCGTCGGCCGACGGATGTGAGCCCAACGATCTTATAAGAGGCTTCTTAAAAAAGTTCTTCCCTTACTAGATTTTAATTCTTTTTCTCTTTTCATTGCAGTCGATTTCAAATCGAAAAACTCAACATAAATAACTTTCCAGGGGCGGAATCGAATGGTATATCCACTTTTTGCTAGCGAGTTATGCGAATGAAATCGGCTTATTAAATCAGACGTGTAGCCGATATAAATTTTATCGAATGTAGCTGAATATAAAACGTAGGTTACGAACATGATTCAGTGAATAGTGGCTTATAAAAACAAAAAGACAAGCCTTTCGACTTGTCTTTTATCTAGTAGCGGGGGCCAGACTCGAACTGACGTCCGTCGGCCGACGGATGTGAGCCCAACGATCTTATAAGAGACTTCTTAAAAAAGTTCTTCCCTTACTAGATTTTAATTCTTTTTCTCTTTTCATTGCAGTCGATTTCAAATCGAAAAACTCGACATAAATAACTTTCCAAGGGCGAAATCGAATGGTATATCCACTTTTAGCAAGCGAGTTGTGTGAATGAAATCTGCTTATTAAATCAGACGTGAAGCCGATATAAATTTTATCGAATTTAGCTGAATATAAAACGTAGGTTACGAACATGATTCAGTGAGTAGTGGCTTATAAAACAAAAAGACAAGCCTTTCGACTTGTCTTTTTTCTAGTAGCGGGGGCCAGACTCGAACTGACGACCTTTGGGTTATGAGCCCAACGAGCTACCAACTGCTCCACCCCGCGATATATTGGAGTGCAAATATGCAGGGTTTTTTCGGGAAAAACAAGTATCTTTGTTAAATTATTCACAATATCCCATTCGGGGAATTTATTATTTGACATGGCCCAACAGCATAAAGCAGGTTATATTAGTATCATTGGTAAGCCCAATGTGGGCAAAAGTACGCTAATGAATGCTTTGGTTGGGGAGCGTTTGTCCATCATAAGTTCCAAAGCACAAACAACCAGACATCGTATTTTAGGTATGCTGAATGGTGAATACCAAGGGGATGAGTACCAAATCATCTATTCCGATACGCCTGGTGTTTTAATGCCCAAATATGAATTGCATAAGTCGATGATGGCATTTGTGAAGAATTCCTTGGAAGATGCAGATGTTGTATTATATGTAACGGATGTGTTTGATACTTATGAGGATTTGGAGTTTCTGACCAATTGGAAAGACCACACGGAAACGCCTATTGTGGTATTGTTGAATAAAATCGATTTGGTAACTGAAGAAAAGCTTCAAACCTGCATGGAATATTGGCAAGGTATTTTCCCTGGAAAACCTATTTTGCCCATTTCAGCTCAAGAGCACGTGCATTTAGATCAAATCTTCAAGCACATTGTAGAGAACTTACCTGTTCATCCACCGTTTTTCGATAAAGATGAACTTACGGATAAGTCGGAGCGTTTCTTTGCTGCCGAGATTATTCGAGAAAAGATATTTTTGAATTATAAAAAGGAGATTCCTTATTCTTGTGAAGTTGTTGTGACATCTTTTAAAGACGAGCCAACTATTTTGCGAATTGCATCCGAAATTTATGTGGAACGTGTTTCTCAGCGGGCTATCATTATCGGGCATAAAGGAGAGAGTATTAAGAAAGTGGGGATTCAGGCGCGCGCCGATTTGGAAGCTTTCTTTGGTAAAAAAGTTTTTTTAGAGCAGTTTGTGAAGGTAGAGCCTGATTGGCGTGCAAAAGCAGATAAATTGCGATCATTCGGGTATTCCCCCGATTAATTTATAGGACAGATGTCAAATATTGTAGCCATTGTAGGCCGCCCCAATGTGGGCAAATCAACGTTGTTCAACCGTTTAATTGAACAGAAAAAAGCCATCATGGATAACATGTCGGGCGTTACGCGTGACAGACATTACGGATATGGCCAGTGGACAGGTAAATTCTTTTCTGTGATTGACACAGGTGGATATGTACATGGATCGGAGGATATTTTTGAAGGTGCTATTCGTGAACAAGTAGAATTAGCGATTGAGGAATCAGCGGTGCTTTTATTTGTTGTGGATTGCACAACAGGCTTAACGGATTTAGATAAGGATTTTGCGAATGTGTTACGTCGTTCTAAAAAGCCTGTGATTTTGGTTGCTAATAAAGCCGATACCAATGAAAAAGCGATGGCAGCTGCCGAGTTTTACGAATTGGGCTTAGGTGAACCTTTCCCAATCGCCGCAGAAAGTGGTAGTGGAACCGGAGATATGTTGGATGAAATGATATCTCATTTCAAAGATGAAGGGATTGAAAATCCAGAAGCTGGTGTTCCTCGTGTGGCTATTTTAGGCCGACCAAATGTAGGAAAGTCTTCTTTCTTAAATGCTTTATTAGGCCGCGATCGTTCGATCGTGACGGATATGGCAGGTACGACGCGTGATGCGATTCAAAACCGTTACACGTTATATGGGAAAGATTTTATCATTACGGACACGGCAGGTATTCGTCGGAAGGCGCGTATCGATGATAACATTGAGTACTATTCCGTTCTACGTTCGATTAAGGCTTTGGAAGAATGTGACATTGCGATCATTTTGATTGACGCAACTACCATTGATCCTTTGACTGGTTTAGAAGCCCAAGACATGAACATTGTCAGCATGGCAGATAAAGCGAAAAAGGGAATTGTATTGATGGTGAATAAGTGGGATTTGGTAGCAAAAGATACGAATACAGCCAACCAACTTGAAAAGGCGATTAAAGAACGTATGGCGCCTCTAAATTACATGCCCGTGATTTTTACTTCTGTAATGGAGAAGAAGCGTATTTTTCAAGTATTAGAGATGATGCTAGAGGTATATGAGAATCGTTCTCAAAAGATTTCTACTTCTAAGTTGAACGATGTGATGTTAGAGGTGATTCAAAACTATCCGCCGCCAGCATGGAAAGGTAAATATATTAAGATTAAATATTGTACACAGGTTTCTACGCCGTATCCAACGTTTATTTTCTTCTGTAATCTACCTCAGTACATTAAAGAGAGTTATGAGCGCTATTTGGAGAATCAAATGCGTAAGAATTTCAAATTAGACGGGACACCTATTTCACTATTCTTTAGAAAGAAATAGGTTCTTGATGGACGAAAGGCTGATGTATGCAAGTTGGCCTTTCGCTCCAATTCCCCAAATCTTGTCCCCAACTTGAATGATATTGTGGAATGAGCTTTTGCCTAAGCTTCTCCATTGTTTAGTCTTTTCAAGATAAGCAACACTTTGACTTGGCCCTGTGACAATCCAATAGGGTTTTGCCCAAATGACCTTTTCCATGTAAAACGCAGGGGTATTTTTTAGAACCTCCCAGTGATTTCCTCCATCCTTTGTACGAATTATGGGAATAGCAAGTTCATTCAATTTTCGGTAATCTCCTCCGACTGTCCATAATTCCTTTTTATTTTTAGCACCAATTGAAAAATATCCAGTGGCTTCTCCGGAAGGAATACCTGGTTCATTAATCCTCCAAGTGTTTTTTTGAGTGTCGTAGGTATAAATCCGAATGGAATCAGAACCGCCACCGACAAAGTGTATTTTATCTTCTGAAATGATCATACTAGAACCGCTTGCTGCAAAAAATGCTTCCTTATTTTGTAGCAAGGGCATATTGGTCGTATCAAGCTTCTCGAATTTCTTTTTCACATAGGAAAATAAGGTCATTTGTTGGTTAATCGGATCAGATAATAGCCATGCCCGCTTATTTTTTACATCCCATTGCAAGCAATCAAAGAAGTAACCACCTTCATTCAATTGGAATATGACCTCCCAATGCTTACCGCCATCTACAGTTTGGTAAATACGGGCTTTCCCTTCCTCTGATGGACCCGCACTCATTAACATGACTTCCTGGTCATTTATGATCGCAAGGTCTCTGAAATCAAGTTTCTCTGCTTGTGGGACTTGTTGGAATTCCCATGTTTTACCAGCATCACCAGAGTGACCAACTGTTCCCTGCGTTCCACTAGCCCATATATGCTGTCCCTTCGACTTTAAGGCTCTGAATGACGCATTTGTTGGTATGTCAACCTTAGTCCATTGAGCGAAACTGGGGAGGCTAATGAATATAAATAGAATTAGAAATTTATGCATCATAAAAAAAGCCGATCGTTTCCGATCGGCTTGATTTAGGGGTGTTTGAGATTATTTGTTTACAATCACTTTGCCTACGAACGACTTACCGCCATCAGCTTTGATTTGTAAAATGTAGATTCCATTCGCTAATCCACTTACTTCTAAGATTGAAGTTCCATCCGTGTTTGCAATTTTACCTGCATAAACTGGACGACCTACCATATCAAATAATGTAATCTCTCCATTCGTCCAATCTTCTAAGATTTGAATTTGAACCTTAGCTGTCAAGTCTGTACTTGAGGTAGCTGTTATTGGATTTGGATAAACTGCTACTCCAGAGAAATCAGGATCAACTGTATACGTATATTTAACTGCATCAGTGATACATGTTAATGGAGTTCCATCGATTGTATACAGGTACTTGCGAGCAACAGTATAATCTCCTGCTGTTTTAACCTTAGTAATGTATGTCTTCGATGTTAATAATGCCGAACCAAATTTCCAAACATATTCACCTGCGCTAGTAGAGTTTACGGTAGCTGATGATGGGAAGTTAGTTGCCTTCAACGTGTAAACGCCTTCTTTTAAAATCTTGGTATCAGATCCCAATGCTGGGTTTGCTTGTGCTACAACCTTAATTCCATTTGAATTAAGTGAAATACATCCATTAAGATCACGCGCAGTAGCTGTATATGTACCACTCGTTTTAACGTCAGCTAAAACTTTTCCTTCAAATTTAGTGCTCCAAATGACATCATTCGTAGATGTTGCTACTAAGCTTACCGCATTGATTGTACCTGTTTCTGATTTCACGCAGAATACTGGTGAAGATCCGTTAAGTGTAGCAATTGTTGGCGCTGCTGGTAAAGGAAGAACTATGATTTCTACTGGCGCTGAATTTAATGAATAACAACCTTCTGGTGTAATAGTCCTTACAGTATAGGAGCCTGCTTTGTCAATATTAACTGTTCTGGTTGTTAATTTGTTACTCCATTCGTATTTTGTAGCGATTCCTCCAGGTAATTCAGATGATTCTAACACGCCTGCGATTGGTGTACCAAAACAGAATCCTAACTTAGATTTTGCTGTGATGCTAGGAGTCTCTTGTCTTGGATAATTACTTACTACCAACGTGTCAGATTTTTCTGAAGTACATTCGTAATTGGTTGTGTAAGTAACTTGTACTGTTGTATTTTGACCAACCTTGATAACAGATTTGTTGCCAAGTGATGCTGTCTCAACACCATTTAAATACCATTTATAACTTACGGGTACCGTGTAAGGTACCTGAGGTTTCTTATATCCTTCAGCTATTGTATATGCTGCAGAGTCGATTTTTAATTCGGTAACGCCATCTAAGCAGTATTTAGAATTACCTAGAATTACTGGCTTTTTCAAAGGGACAATGTTGACGAAAAATTGTGCTGTTTTAAAATCACAAACATTCACTCCTCCTCTTGAATGAACTCGAACCACATAGGATCCAGGTGATCCAGATGTAATAGATGGACTAGTAGTTGATAATAATGTACCATCTTTATACCACTGGAATCCCATTTTGCCATCATAAATTGCTGGTAAATTCGTTCCTATTGAAATTTGTTGACCTGCACAAATTTCGCTCCAATCTCCAGCTCCCATACCACTTGGTGAAGTTAATTTAACAACCGATGGTGGATAGTATTCTTTTTGCTGCCATGAAACTGAGATAGCAGAAGTTGGGTACGAATTTAATAAAGGATCATTCATGTAACGTCCTAAGCTAGAGAACGTACATTGAGCAGAATAAGTGCCTTCTTGGTAATTGCCATTTAAATACAAGATACCATTATCAGATGCTGGACGCAAAAGTTGAGAACCATCTGGATAGGTCCAAGTTACTTGATCATAACAACCTGCTGCTTGTAAAACTAAGGCGCCAGAGTTTACATCTTCTGCATATGAACAAGTTCTATTTGCTACAGTCACTGTAGGCTTGTAGGATGCTGCTGTGTTGATCATGTAAATATCAATCGATGCTTTTGGGCTCGTTGTACCACTACAAACCACTTCGTAGTGATATGGAGATTTGGGGTCTTGAATCCAAAGTCCATTTTGATCAGCACCCAACGGTACAGTTTCAATGGTCGTGGTTCCAGCACCTCCATAGGTAACATCCCAAGATGTGGTTAGGTCATCAGTTCTACCCTGATTATCTGAGTATGACCAATTATATCCGCTGGTACACCCTGACACCGAAAATAGAGCTGTATACCCATTGACACCATTGATTTTTGCTGCAGATGTGCCATTAATCTGTGGTGTATTTTGCCCAAAAGCAAATGTCCCAACGAGTGTTAGGCAGGCGGCGAGTGAAATTTTGATAAATTTGTTCATTATTGTAAGGAATAATTGAGTAGATATTCTAATTAAAATCTATTAGTTACTTTTTCAATTGCCAAGTTAAAAATTATTTTTCACAAAATGGATAAAAATTATTAATTGGTCGTTGTTTTGAGTTTTTTTAGTAACGTTTTATCTCTGATTTTAGTGTGTTTGATAGCTAAAATATGTTTATTTTTGTTCTTATCTACAGAAAAAAGAGCAAATCACACGCCTACATGGAAGAATCCAAATCCAAATCGTTAAACTTTTTAGAAGAAATTGTGCAAGCGGACATCGCTGCTGGTAAGTACCCGCAAGGGATTTTCACACGCTTCCCTCCGGAGCCCAATGGTTATTTACACATTGGACATGCCAAAAGTATTTGTTTGAATTTTGGTCTAGCCCAAAAGTTTGGAGGTAAGACAAATTTGCGATTTGATGATACGAATCCGATGACCGAAGAAACCGAATATGTGGATTCCATTAAGTCGGATGTTGCTTGGCTTGGATTTGAATGGGCGAATGAACTCTATGCCTCAAACTACTTTGAGCAGATCTATCAATTTGCGGTTTCATTGATTTCTAAAGGGCTTGCCTATGTTGATGATTCTTCTGCGGAGGAAATTGCAGCATTAAAGGGAACCCCAACGACACCTGGGACCAATAGTCCATTCCGTAATCGCTCCGTTGAGGAAAATTTAGCTTTATTTTCAGCTATGCGAAATGGCGATTTTGCTGATGGTGCTAAAGTATTACGCGCGAAAATTGACATGGCGCATCCCAATATGCACATGCGAGATCCATTAATGTACCGCATCCGCCACGTACCTCATCACCGTACCGGAAATCAATGGTGCATCTATCCGATGTATGATTTTGCGCACGGGCAAAGTGATTCGATGGAGGGTATTACTCATTCTATTTGTACCTTGGAATTTGATGTCCACCGACCACTATATGATTGGTTTATCAATAAATTGGAAATCTTTCCATCCCATCAATATGAATTTGCTCGCCTAAATTTATCTCACACGGTGATGAGTAAGCGTAAATTATTGCAAATGGTGAATGAGAAGGTCGTGTCAGGTTGGGATGATCCTCGCATGCCTACGATTTCGGCACTTCGCAGACGTGGTTATACGGCAGCTTCTATTCGTAATTTTTGTGAGCGAATCGGTGTTGCAAAACGCGATAACTTAATCGATATCAGCTTGTTGGAATTCTGTATTCGCGAAGATTTAAATAAAATTGCGGACCGTGTCATGGCAGTGATGGATCCCGTTAAATTAATTATTACTAATTATCCGGAAGGTCAGACCGAAGATTTATTGGTCGAAAATAATCCGGAAGATCCAGAAACGGGCAAGCGTGTCGTTCCTTTCTCCCGCGAATTATACATTGAGCGTGAAGATTTCATGGTGGAGCCTCCGAAGAAGTTTTTCCGTTTGGGACCTGGTTTGCAGGTTCGTTTGAAAGGAGCTTACATCATTACTTGTGACCATTTTGAATTAAACACTGATGGATCTGTGAAGGAAATTCATGCGTCCTATATTCCTGAAAGTAAATCAGGGCAAGACACTTCTGGTATCCATGTAAAAGGAACAATCCACTGGGTGTCTATTCCACATGCGATTCAAGCGGAAGTTAGACTCTTTGATCGTTTGTTGATCGTGGAGGATGCCTCTGAATTAGGGGATGATTTTGTTAAGTTCATTAATCCTGAATCATTGAACATCATCGATAACGCTTTCGTTGAGCCAAGTTTGGCGCAAGCAACTATCGGAGAAGCGGTTCAGTTTATTCGCAAAGGATATTATTGCTTGGACCGCGATTCGAAACCAGATCATTTGGTGTTTAACCGCACAGTAACCCTGAAGGATACTTGGGCAAAAGAACAGAAGAAATAATTATTTTTTGGCGAAAAGGGAATCGACAAAGGTTGTTTTATTGAACACTTGCAAGTCGGAGACTTTTTCGCCAACTCCAATATACTTCACCGGGATTTTGAATTGATCCGAAATTCCGATCACAACACCACCCTTTGCGGTTCCATCCAATTTTGTAATGGCTAATGCCGTCACTTCGGTGGCTTTAGTGAATTCTTGCGCCTGAATGAAGGCATTTTGGCCTGTTGATCCATCCAATACCAATAGTACTTCATGTGGTGCTTCTGGGATGAATTTTTGAACGACGCGCTTCATTTTAGACAACTCGGTCATCAAGTTTACCTTTGTATGTAAACGACCCGCCGTATCGATGATGACGATATCTGCCTCCATATCAACCGCTTTTTTTACGGTATCGAAAGCAACTGAGGCTGGATCCGTATTCATGCCGTGGTCAATCACTGGGATTCCTACACGCTCACCCCAAAGTTTCAATTGGTCCACAGCCGCAGCACGAAATGTGTCTGCTGCACCTAGAACAACTTTAAGGCCATTTTGATGAAATTGAGACGCTAATTTACCGATCGTAGTTGTTTTACCTACCCCATTAACTCCCACCACCATGATGACATAGGGTTTTTGTTTAGGTTCGGCAAACGCATTTTCAATGTCGTAAGATTTGTTTTCGTCTAGCAACGCTGCTACTTCCTCGCGCAAAACTTGATCTAATTCTTCTGTGGATACAAACTTGTCGCGTTCCACGCGGCGCTCGATGCGCTCAATGATCTTAAGTGTTGTCGCAACCCCCACATCCGAGGTTAATAGGATTTCTTCTAACTCATCTAAGACATCGTCATCCACTTTGGATTTTCCCAAAACCGCACGACCCATCTTGGAAATAAAACCTTCTTTGGTTTTTTCCAAGCCTTTTTCCAAGGCCTCTTCCAGGTCTGCTTGCTCCTCAGGAGCAGGTTTCTTTTTGAGAAAATCAAATAATCCCATTCGTGTGCGTGTCTTTTGCGTGTTGAAGGTAAACAAAAAAAAGTCCCCGAAAAAGGGACTTCAATATGCTAGCGATAAATTGCCGACGAAAAAACTAGTTTTTCAATGCAGCGTTAACCTCATCTTGAAGAATGATTTCTTCTTTGAAGGTATAAGCTCCTGTCGTTGGGTTTTTAACCGCCTTGATGATTTTAGCGTATTTTACGCCGCCTTCTTTCTTTAGTGTTGCAACTACTTTCTTAGCCATGATTCGTGGGTATTAAAACCTTATTTAATTTCTTTGTGTAGAGTAACTTTCTTCAATACTGGGTTGTATTTTTTCAACTCAATACGAGCCGTTGTGTTTTTACGGTTCTTTGTCGTGATGTAACGAGACATCCCTGGTAGACCCGACTCTTTGTGCTCTGTACATTCCAAAATTACTTGGATGCGATTTCCTTTCTTTGCCATAATTGTAAAATCTGTTTACGCCTCGATTCGAAACGGAATGCAAAGGTATAAGAAATATTTTTTTTGCCAAATAGTTTGCCCAAAATATCTGATAAATAATTGATAATCTTCGCCTACTCAACTTCCGAGGCTTTTAAATGTGAGATACTTTCTTCATTTTTGTTCAATGAATTCCATTCAATACGAATTTCTTCCCCAGAATTTTCAAGATTCCGACCCGAATCAGTATCAGCTTGCTGACCTGAAATCAGAGGAAATGTTGATTTCACTTGGTCCGCAGCACCCATCTACGCATGGTGTTTTGCGTCTGGAAGTTATTTCGGATGGAGAATTGGTGGTCGATGTGGTTCCACATTTAGGGTACCTACATCGTTGTTTCGAAAAACATGCTGAAGCTCTGCCTTTCAACCAAATCATTCCTTACGTAGATCGCCTCGATTACATGGCTTCCATGAATTCTGAGCATGCCTATGTCATGGGAATTGAAAAAATGCTTGGAATTTCAGGTACGCTTCCAAAGCGTATCGAATACATACGGGTTCTGGTTGCCGAATTAAATCGTATCGCGTCCCATTTTGTGGCGATTGGAACCTATGGGTTAGATATTGGTGCATATACGCCTTTTTTGTGGTTGATGCGTGATCGTGAACATATTCAACGCTTGTTGGAATGGTTGTCGGGTGCCCGTATGTTGTACAATTATGTGTGGGTTGGGGGATTATTTTATGACCTTCCTGTCGGCTTCGAGGAGCGTACAGCGGAATTAATTCCGGTGATGAAAAATACGATTGCTGAGGTTCAGAAAATCGTTGAAGAAAATTCTATTTTCATCAAACGGACTGCGAATATTGGCGTTTTACCTTTGAATTTAGCAATCAATTATGGTTGCACGGGCCCCGTATTGCGTGGATCAGGTTTGGCATTTGATTTACGAAAAGTAGATGCCTATTCTGTTTACCCGGAATTGGAATTTGATATTCCCGTTGGCGAAGGTTTAAAAGGCCAAACGGGCGACTGCTGGGATCGAAACCACGTGCGTGTTCTCGAATGCATTGAGTCCATTCGAATCATCGAACAGTGTTTATCGGCATTAACGGGCGAACACGCCCGAACGAAAGCATTCGACCCTCAAGAATTTGTTCCTAAGAAAATTAGACCTGCCGCGCAAGATATTTATGCCCGAGCTGAAAACCCAAAGGGGGAATTAGGGTTTTACATACGTGCCGATGGAAAATCGGATATTCCGTCACGTGTGAAAGTGCGTGCATGTTCATTTCATCATTTGTCGGTGATTCCGGATTTGGCAAAAGGTGCTTATTTAGCCGATTTGGTGGCTATCATTGGTTCCATGGATTTAGTCATGGGCGAAGTAGATCGATAATTATGATACAACAATTTTTGCCCGCGCTCGAAGCTGAAATTAAACAACAACGTTTAGGGGAAGCGCCTGTAGAACTCTATGAGCCTATTCGATATTTAATGCAATTAGGAGGTAAGCGGATTCGTCCGGTGCTTTGTTTGTTGTCTTATTCGTTGTTTAAAGCTGATTGGGAAAAGGTTGTTTCTACAGCACTTTCGATTGAGATTTTTCACAATTTCACCTTGATGCATGATGATATCATGGACAAGGCCCCGCTTCGTCGGGGTAAGCAAACCGTTCATGAAAAATGGAACGATAACATCGCGATTCTATCAGGCGATGTGATGCTCGTTAATGCCTATCAATATTTGAATCAATGCCAACATCTTTCTTTGGCTGAATTTCAGCATCTTTTGTTGCGGTTTAATCGGACGGCGGCGGAGGTGTGTGAAGGCCAACAAATGGACATGAATTTCGAAAGCCGTTCATCGGTTAGCGTGGAGGAATACATCGAAATGATTCGATTAAAGACCTCTGTGTTGATTGGCTTATCCATGGAAATGGGAGGTATTTTGGCGGGAATTGAGGCAGAAAAGGCTCAAGTACTCTATGAGATAGGAGAATGCATAGGTTTAGGATTTCAATTGAAAGATGATTTGCTCGATGTTTATGGGGATCCAGAGAAATTCGGGAAACAAGTGGGGGGCGATATTTTGGCCAATAAGAAAACTTATTTGCTCATTCGTGCCTTGGAAACGGCGAAGGGAGATGATCATCAGCATTTGCAAGCTTGGTTAGCCATGGAAAACCCGAATCCCGTTGAGAAAGTTGCCTCGGTTACGCAGCTCTATACCGATTTAGGAATTCGCAAAGAGACTGAAGCGAAAATTAATCAGTATTTTGATCAGGCATTTCTGTCGATAGATCAATTAAACCTGCAACCAGCGCAAAAAGAGGCCCTTGGTAAATTTTTGGCAGGGTTGGTTGATCGGGAAGTTTAATGTAGTTTTGTAGGCTAAATTTTAAAGGGCTTTGCCCGATTTTCATGGGGAATTCAAATTCACTCAGTTTTTTGATTATGGCTGTTACGGTCGGCATTTCGCTCCTTGCTTGGCAAAAGCCTGCATGGATGGATGCGATGACGATGTCGCCCTATCGAATCAATAAAAAACAAGAATATTGGCGGTTCTTGACGTCGGGGTTTATTCATGCCGACTTCACCCATTTGTTCTTTAATTTGTTTTCCTTTTACTTTTTTGGAACGCAATTGGAGTATATTTTCTCCATCATATTTCCGGGAATTGGGGGATATGTTTATGTGGTATTCTATTTACTAGCGATACTTGTTGCCGATTTGCCAACCTATTTCAAGCAACGTAATAACCATTATTTTAATTCTTTGGGAGCTTCGGGAGCTGTTTCGGCGGTTATTTTCGCGGGGATTATGTTCTTCCCGACGGAGAAGATTTACCTGTTTGGGGTCGTTGGAATTCCTGGTTTCATCTACGCAGGTTTATTTACCTGGTATTCCATTGCGATGGATCGTAGAGGACGCGATTATGTGAATCATTCTGCGCATTTATATGGGGGACTTTTTGGTGTGCTGTTTATTACGCTGACTAGACCTTCGACGTGGATTGAATTTGTTCAACAAATTATGGCCATGCTCGGATGAAAAGAATAGCGATTTTGGGTTCGACGGGTTCCATCGGGACGCAAGCATTGGATGTGGTTTTGCAGCATTCTGCGGCATTTTCAGTGTCCGTATTAACTGCGCAATCGAATGCTGATTTATTAATTGAACAAGCTTTGCAATTCCAACCTAGCCATGTGGTGATTGGGGATGAGCAAAAATATGAATTCGTTAAAAAGGCGCTTTCTGGCTCAAGTATTACTGTTTTAGCCGGAGCTGAAGCTTTACAAGAGGTCGTTTGCTTAGATAATGTCGATATCGTCTTGACCGCTTTGGTGGGTTATGCAGGTTTGTTGCCTACCGTGAAAGCGATAAAGTCAGGTAAGCCGATTGCACTGGCCAACAAAGAAACGCTTGTCGTTGCTGGATCATTGATTATGCCTCTAGCGCGCGAAATGGGTGTTCCTATTTTGCCTGTAGATTCAGAACATTCGGCAATATTTCAGTGCCTCATGGGCGAGTCACATAATCCCATTGAGAAAGTTATTTTAACCGCATCGGGTGGACCTTTTCGTGGGAAGAAACGTGCGGATTTGGAGCATGTAACCCGGGCTCAAGCATTAAAACATCCCAATTGGTCGATGGGAGCGAAGATTACGATCGACTCGGCTAGTTTGATGAATAAGGGTTTAGAAGTTATTGAAGCGGCTTGGTTGTTCGATGTGAAGGCTTCACAAATCGATGTAGTGGTACATCCGCAATCGATTGTTCATTCCCTGGTGCAATTTGAAGATGGGTCAATAAAGGCTCAATTGGGATTGCCTGACATGAAATTGCCTATTCAGTTTGCGCTGGGTTATCCAAATCGCATGCAAGCCAATTTCCCTCGTTTTGATTTTCGGGATTTTGCTTCGTTGACATTTGAACAGCCGGATATGGAGACATTTCGGAATTTGGGACTGGCATTCCAAGCCTTGGATCAGGGAGGAAATATGCCCTGTATCTTGAATGCCGCAAATGAGGTAGCGGTGGATGCATTTTTGAAAGATGAAATTGGCTTTTTAGCTATGTCCGATTTATTAGCGGATTGCATGGCGAAGGGAACTTTTTTGCTTAATCCAAGCTTAGAGGACTATATTACAACAGATAAATTAACGAGAGAAATGGCCCAAATGTGGGTTAAAAAGCAAAATAAATAAGGTATGGAAGGTTTGATTATGGCAGGACAGCTAATCTTGGGGCTGTCGATTTTGGTGACATTACACGAATTTGGACACTTCATTACGGCCAAATGGTTTAAGATGCGTGTGGATAAATTTTATCTGTTTTTTGATTTTTTATTCCCTATCCCAACGGTTTTGAATTTCGCTTTGTTTAAGAAAAAAGTGGGCGATACCGAATACGGTTTGGGTTGGTTTCCACTTGGGGGCTATGTCTCGATTGCCGGGATGATTGATGAAACACAGGACGCCGCTACTTTAGCGAAAGAGCCTGAACCTTGGGAATTTCGGGCGAAACCTGCCTACCAACGACTTATCGTTATGTTGGGTGGGGTTATCGTTAACGTCATCACCGGTGTGGTTATTTTCATTGCTTTGACATTTTCGAATGGGAATAATTTCATTTCCAAAGATGAGTTGAATAAAAATGGAATTGTAGCCTTGGAACTAGGCAAACAAATTGGCTTAAAAACGGGTGACAAAGTTGTTAAGGTAAACGGCGCCGATTATAAATCTTTGGCGGATTTACGTACGTCTGATGTCTTATTAGGCGAAAATTCGTCTTACACGGTTTTGCGTGATGGGCAAAAAATTGTGGTCAAAATTCCTTCTAATTTCATTGAGAAATTAAGTGATAAAAAAGCTGCTTTCATTGAGCCTATGGCTGCTTTTAAGGTAGCTGAGGTTGCTGCGTCAGAAGAACCAGGAAGTCAAGATGGCGAGTTGTTGCCGGCGTTTTCAGCAGGTTTAAAAGCAGGCGATTACATCACGGCGGTGAATGGTCAGCCGATTCGCTTTTATCATGAAATTAAAGAAGTGCTAGCTAAGGAAGCTGGGAAAGCAATTCATTTGGCGATTAGCCGACAAGGCCAATCGGATACCTTATCGATGGTGGTTTCAAAGAGTGGTCAAATCGGATTTATTCCTGAATTATTGATAAAGACTACACACGAGGATTACACATTTGCACAATCTTTGAGCATCGGAACAGGTCGTGCATTCTCTGTTATATCTGATAATATTCGTGGGTTTAAGAAAATTGCAACAGGCGATGTTTCGGCATCAAAGGCATTGAGTGGCCCGATTGGAATTGCTCAGATGTTTGGTGGAGTTTGGGATTGGACGCGTTTCTGGATGTTGACGGGTTTATTGTCAATGGCTTTGGCATTTATGAATATTTTGCCGATTCCCGCATTGGATGGTGGCCATGCTATTTTCTTGATTTATGAGATGATTACGGGAAAGCCGGCATCTGAAAAAGTATTGGAGCGTGCCCAACAAGTTGGTATGATTATTCTACTTGCCTTAATGGCCTATACTTTCGGTAACGACTTATTTAAAGCATTTTTCTAGCATTGAAAAAAGGGATTTTCTTATTGCTTTTGATGGTTTTGCCTTTGCTCGGGCTTGCTCATCCTTTTCACTCCAGTGTGGGAGAATGTATCTACAACGCAAAAGAAAAAACTTGGGAAATTAGCATTCGCTTGTTTCAAGACGATTTGGAACAAGGACTAAGTGCATTTACGGGCACACGATTCGTATTTCAAGAAGGTCCTCAAACCGATAAGGTGCTTGATGCTTATTTGCGGAAGCATTTGGGAGTGCAAGTAAACCAACAACTCACAACGCCCTACCGATATCTTGGCTGGGAGGCAGTCAAGGATGTGATTTGGGTGTACGTGGAGATTCCAACTGAACAAAACCTAAAAGGGATGTTTTGGGAAAACAGTCTACTTGCAGATACTTTTCCAGATCAGACTAATCTATTTCATGTTGCCCGTGGGGAACACAAGCAATCGTACTTGTTTCAATCAACTAAATGGATTCAAGTATTTGAATGAGGCAGTCTGCCAAAAGGTCATGTGGCATGATATTTGATTATATGCCCATACTTTTAGAATAAATTACGAGGGGAATATTATAAATTGTGTGTATGAATAATTCAAACGACCTTTTTAAGCATCTGAGGTTGTCAGACATGTCTGACTTCGAGAATATTGAATTGATCCCCATTGGATCAGAGGGGATGGGCAGTGATGACAAAATGGGCGTTTTGTCAGAGGAGTTGCCGATTTTACCTATTCGGAATATTGTTTTGTTTCCGGGTATGGTGATTCCGATCACGGTTAGTCGGCAAAAATCAGTTCGTTTAGTAAAGAAAGCCTATAAAGGTGACCGTACCATAGGGGTGCTTGCGCAAGCGAATCATTCCAAAGAAGAACCTTTGCCTGAAGATTTATATAAGATTGGAACCGTAGGACACATCGTCAAAATGTTTGTTTTGCCGGGTGGAAATACAACGATTATTGTGCAGGGGAGAAAGCGTTTTGAGGTTAAAGAATACATCAAAACCGAGCCTAATTTGATTGCTAAGGTCAACTATTTGGAAGATACATTTCCCAAAAAATTGAACCGCGAGAACAAGGCTTTGATTTCAACTCTGAAGGAAAATGCAACTAAAATTCTAAATCTAAATCCTGAAATTCCTCGTGAAGTTCAGATTGCTTTAGACAATATTGAATCGCCGTCTTACTTGGTACACTTCTTGTCTTCCAATGTGAATGCAGAGTTGCCTGAAAAACAAGCTTTGCTTGAACAACTGAATGGCTTAGAACAAGCGACGAGTTTGTTGGAGCACATGATGAAGGACATTCAATTATTGGAATTGAAGCGTGAAATTCAGAGTAAAGCTTCGAGTGATATTGATCAGCAGCAGCGAGATTATTATATCCGCCAACAAATTAAAGTGCTTCAAGAGGAGCTAGGTGTCGAAAGTCCAGAGCAAGAATTGGATGGTTTGCGTGCACGTGCAGCTAAGAAAAAGTGGACGAAAGAGGTGAATGATTTTTTCCAAAAGGAGTTGAGCAAATTGCAACGCACGAATTCGATGTCGCCTGAATATCCGATGTTGATGAATTATGTGGAGCTATTAGTAGATCTTCCATGGAGCGAATATTCCAAAGATAATTTTGATCTGATTAAGGCGAAAAAAGTTTTGGATGCCGATCATTTTGGATTGGAAAAAGTCAAAGAACGTATCATTGAGTATTTGGCCGTGTTGAAGATGAAGGGCGATATGAAAGCGCCAATTCTATGTTTATATGGCCCTCCGGGTGTTGGTAAAACATCTTTAGGACGTTCTATTGCAAAGGCATTGGGACGGAAGTATGTGCGTATGGCTTTGGGTGGTTTACGCGATGAAGCGGAAATTCGTGGGCATCGCAAGACTTACATTGGTGCCATGCCAGGAAAAGTGATTCAGAATATTAAGAAGGCGGGGTCTTCAAATCCCGTGTTTATTTTAGATGAGATTGATAAAGTTGGTTCAGATCAACGAGGTGATCCTTCTTCAGCTTTATTGGAGGTTTTAGATCCCGAACAAAACAATAGCTTCTTAGACAATTACATGGAGGTTGAATATGACTTATCCCGTGTGATGTTTGTGGCAACTGCGAATAATTTAGATACGATTCATCCTGCATTACGTGACCGGATGGAGATTATCGAGGTGAGTGGCTATACGATGGAAGAGAAGGTTCAAATTGCAAAAAAGCATTTGCTTCCAAAACAGAAAGCGGAACATGGCTTGGATAAAATTGCCTTTGCGATGACAGATGCCGCGATTCAAAAGGTAGTGGAAGGATATACACGCGAATCAGGTGTTCGGAAATTGGAGCAAGAAATTGGTCGTGTGGTTCGTAAAATGACCAAGTCAATTGCGATTGGCGAGGAATACCCGAGTAAAATTCAACCTGCGGATGTAGTTCGGATGTTGGGCCAGGAGGTCTTCGACAAGGATTCCTATGAAAGCAATGAGTATGCGGGTGTTGTAACAGGTTTAGCTTGGACACCGGTAGGAGGAGATATTTTGTTCGTTGAAACCTTGTTGAACCGAGGTAAAGGTCAGTTGACTTTATCGGGACAATTGGGGGATGTCATGAAGGAATCAGCGATGGCAGCTTTAAGTTTCTTGAAGGCCCATGCGGATGATTATCAGATTGATTATCGGATTTTTGATCAATACAATTTGCACATCCACGTGCCTGCGGGTGCGGTGCCAAAAGATGGCCCTTCTGCGGGTATTACGATGTTGACAGCCATTGCTTCAGCATTAACCCAACGGAAAGTGAAGGCTAATTTGGCGATGACAGGTGAAATTACCTTGCGCGGAAAGGTCTTGCCTGTGGGGGGTATTAAAGAGAAAATTTTGGCTGCAAAACGTGCTGGAATTAAGGAGATTATTATGTGCAACAAGAATCAAAAGGATGTGGAGGAGATTGAAGCACATTACATTTCCGATTTGAAATTCCATTATGTGGAGCATGCAACGGAGGTGTTGGCGATTGCTTTGCTGGGCCAACAAGTAAAGAATCCGGTCAAATTTGTTTTTCAGGACGAGGCTAAGGCCAAAACGTCTGTGGATTGATAAACGATATCGCCCATTTCGAGGCAATATTGAATCATTTTAGCTGCCTCTGCCTGGGTTAACGGGCGGAGGCATTCTATTAAGTCTTGTAGACTCATCGCCCCATTTTTGAGGTAATTCAAAATTAGTTGGCGTTCTTTTTCCATCCCTTCCGGATAGGCTTTGCCTGATGCTTCTTTTTTTCGCTGAATGCAATTGTCACAAATACCACAATTTGCTTGGTCGGCTTCTCCAAAATATGCCGTAATTAGTCGGTTTCGGCAAGTTGTCTTCTCTCGGACATAGGTTTCTATGGCCTTGATTTTGGTTTGACTCCGTTCTTTTTTCTTTAAATATTCACTCCAAATAATCGGTAGATTTTCCGTATTTGCACGAGGAGTAAGCAATGTTAATTTGGGTAGTCCAGATTGCTTTTCATATTCGATTATTTCGAATTTGGTTAATAAATTCAGGATTCGTTCTACATCTGCCAAAGGCATTTTAATCAATTGGCTTAGATTTACTTCGGAAATTGAAATAAACTGGGTGTACAAGTTTCCTCCAAAATGTCTTAACAGGAATTTGATGAACGTCTCAAATTTCTCATTTCGAATCATGAAATCATATACCTCTGCCGCCGTTGCTTGAATGCGTATTTTGGACGGATTTTGGAAAGAGTCATTTAAAATTAATAATCCTTCGCTTTCCAAAGTCTTGATGGCAAAATAGGTTTCCGATGCTGGTAATTGGAAGCGTCGTGCCATTTCGGTCCAGTCAAAATCATAGGTGCTTAATTCTCCACTTCCTTCAGCAATCTGAAGGTAATTGCTAATGACCTGGTAGGTTTTACGCAGGACTTCGGGAGTAGGGAAGGTTTTCTCCCAATTCGCATGTAGATCTTTAATATCCTGTTCCTCCACGAGTACTACGGCATAGGCTTTTTTCTCATCCCGACCCGCACGACCAGCCTCTTGATAGTAAGCTTCCAGCGTATCAGGTAGGTCCATATGCACAACGAGTCGAACGTCTGGTTTATCGATTCCCATCCCAAAAGCGTTCGTTGCAACGATGCAATGTGTTTTATTTTGTATCCAATCTTGTTGTTTCTTTGTTCGCACATCTGTCGCTAAACCCGCATGGTAATAGTCGGCCAGTATCCCATTTTTTTGCAATAATTGCGCGATTTCTTGCGTTTTGCGTCGATTACGGGCGTAGACGATGGAGCATCCGCCAACTTTCTTAAGCATTTGAACGAGTTGGGGATCTTTGTTTTCCTCCCAATGACAAGAATAAGAAAGGTTAGCTCTTGTGAAGCTTTTTTGAAATACCTGTGGAGATTTAAATCCGAGTTTTTCAATGATATCTTGTTTAACTTCTTGATTCGCCGAGGCGGTCAAAGCGATGCAAGGAACCTTGGGAATTATCTCTCTGAAATTATTGATTTCGAGGTAGGGTGGTCTAAAATCATACCCCCATTGGGAAATGCAATGCGCTTCGTCGACGACCAATAAGGAAATATTCATTTGTTTGGCCCGTTCGATAAATAGGTCGGTTTTGAGCCTTTCGGGTGAAACGTAAATGAATTTTACTTGGCCATAGATGCAATTGTCGAGGGCGATGTCAATTTGTTTTTTCGACATGCCCGAATAGATGGCAATGGCAGGAATTCCTCGCTTTGATAATTGTTCCACTTGGTCCTGCATCAATGCAATGAGTGGGGTGATGACGATGCAAATCCCATCGGTTGCCATTGCAGGAACTTGAAAGCAGATGGATTTTCCTCCTCCTGTGGGTAAAAGCGCTAATGTGTCTTTTTTTTGAAGGACGGATTCGATGATATCCTGTTGCAAAGGGCGAAAGTTGGTATGGCCCCAGTATTGTTGCAATATGTTTCTCGTTTGGATCATTTAAGAGCAAAACTATATGAATTTTACAGAATGCATGATTATAAGTTGATAATTCAAAAGATTAATTAATGTTATTTATCTTGATGCTACTAAATAACCGCTAATGAAACTTAAACAAAACGAAATTATTGATTTTACGAATCGTGAAATTACTATCATTCGATTATCAAAAGATAATTTTACATGCAAAGAAATTGCAAAGAAACTTTTTATTTCAGAAAATACAGTGCGAAAGCATAGGCAGAACATCCTTCAAAAGGTCAATGGTGTAGGAAGAAAGGATTTTCGAGATTTTCTAAGGAATTTTTCTGAGAGTTAGATTTAACTCCTTTGTTTTTGTTTTAATACTACTAAAATAGTACTAAAAGTAGTATTTTATGGTTGTGCAAATTGCATTTACTTTGGCTAAGATTACAGCTATTTGTAATTCTTGTATAACCACTAATTAAAATGAAAACGCGCAGTAACTTAGGTGCAAAAATTGGACTTATTGTAATTGTATTGATAGTACCCATATTCATTTATGCATATGAGTCTGAAGTTAGCTGTGAGCCAGATTGGAAATTCTTTGGGTGGAGTCGATCGGTCTGCGGACTGAATGGAGGGTCTCAAGAAGTAGGACACAAACATTTGCC
Organism: Aquirufa echingensis; assembly: GCF_042714525.1. Taxonomy (NCBI): domain Bacteria; kingdom Pseudomonadati; phylum Bacteroidota; class Cytophagia; order Cytophagales; family Flectobacillaceae; genus Aquirufa; species Aquirufa echingensis. The sequence goes on from NZ_JBBKYA010000001.1 coordinate 600,094, forward strand.
AGATGGTTCAGGGTGTGTTTACTTTTACAAAGAGTATAACTATTTTTTTGGATTTCGAGTAGATGAAAGAATAGCGCAAGTTGTACAAACTTGCCCTGATTAATCAAATTTATGTGGATTATGAAAAATATAATATTTCCTAAATTCCTTGTCTTCAGTTTACTTTTTCTAAATGGTACAATTGTGGTTCCTAATGGCTTGTCTAAAAGATTGAGCAATTTAAATGACTCAACTTATTCGATACTTCTTGATGAGGTAAAAGTATTACCTTCAAGATTATCAAAGATCGAAACAGAGAAACCGAATCGAAAACGACATTTTTCATTCATAACAATAGCGCCTTGTCAAATTGGAATGATGTTTGACGATGTCAACCTAATTGGGAGGAAGCTTACTAAATTGGAGATTTATTTTGACAAGCGGTATTCCCCAAATAATACTTTTCAAATTCAAATTTATTCGATTGGAAAAGATATGCTTCCCACTGACTTAGTCAATAAGCATGAACTTGCTTTTTCTGCGAATCAAATCGGATGGAATGAGTTTCCAATTCTTTTGGAAGATTTGGTAATTCCTAAAAATGGAATCGCTGTTATTGTGAATTTTTTTGCAAAATCAAATAAAATCACGGGAGAAACAGATAGAGTTGCCATGGGTAAATATTCTGTAATAAAACGGTTTTATGTTCGTCCAACTAGTCGGAATGACTGGACCGTCATTTCGTCATTTCAAGGAGGTAGAATTGGGCCGATGATTCGATTGGAAGTACAATGAGTAAGTTTTTTTGTTGATTCTCAAGCGTTGGCGTGCTCGTATATATGAATGTTAGATAGGATCACGCATTCATTAATATCAATTTACAAGTCGACTATTGGTGATTACATGGGTATCTTATTTCCTTACTGAGAAAGTTGAGGTTTCGTTTTGGTTATTTTAAAAAAAATTATCTGTTTGTTTATGCAAGAAAATTCAGCGCAACCTGTATTTTTATTTTTTTAAATCTGCATTATGTTAACAGCATCCGATCTATTGCAATTATCAGCGCGGGGCATTCGTCCTGAAGAAATTAATCAACAAGTTGAATATTTTAAACAAGGCTTTCCTTGGATGAATTTAGAGAAGTCGGCGACGATTGGGGATGGCATTGTCCGTTTCTCTGAGGCGGATTTGGCTTCGCATATTGAACGATTTGAATCGAGGCGTTCGAGTTTGAATTTGTTGAAAATGGTGCCCGCATCCGGTGCTGCGACGCGGATGTTCAAATCTCTGTTTGAATATATTTCCTCGGGTCAGCCCAATAAAGAGTCTGATTTGTTTTTTAGCCAAAAGGAATCATTTGCGTTTTATGAGGAGTTGAAGTCCCTCGCACCGGAAGGTACAGCGGAGGTGGACGTATTGAAACAATTGCTCGGAGCTTCTGGGATGGAATATGGTTCTTTGCCAAAAGGCTTGTTGAAATTTCATAAGTATGCATCTGGTGCTCGAACGCCTTTGGAAGAGCATTTGGTCGAGGCGGCTGAATATGCTTCAGATGGCCAAAAGGCGCGCTTGCATTTTACTGTTTCTCCTGAACATCGAGGCCGTTTCGAGGCTTTGGTAACACGTTTATCTCCGATTTGGTCTTCGCATTTTGGGATTGAATTTGAAGTGACATTTTCTGAGCAGAAGCCGGCTACTGATACTGTTGCGGTGAATATGGATAATAGTTTGTTTAGGGAAGCGGACGGTTCTTTGTTGTTCCGCCCTGCCGGCCATGGAGCTTTGCTAGAGAATCTGAATGATTTATCTGCAGATATTATTTTTATTAAGAACATTGATAATGTAGTCCCGGATCATTTGAAATTGACGACGATTCAATACAAGAAAGCTTTGGCGGGATTGTTGTTGTGGATTTTGGAGGGGATAAGTTATTTGGAAATGCGTTTGAAGGGGGAGTTGAAGCCTGCTTTGATTGAGGAGGCATTGTTGGAGATTAAGACCTATTTAGGATTTGAAGTTTCAAGTGATTTTCAGTTTTTGTCAATTGAAGCTCAGGCGGCTGAGTTATTGAAAATATTGGCTCGACCTACACGTATCTGTGGGGTGGTTAAGAATACGGGTGAGCCGGGAGGCGGACCATTCTGGTGCCAGGATGCTGCGGGTAATTTGACATTGCAATTGGTTGAATCTGCACAAGTTGATATGTCTAATGCAGACCAAAAGGCTTTATTTGCTGGTTCGACGCATTTTAATCCGGTGGATTTGGTTTGTGCAACACGCGGCTGTGATTTGATTGAGTTTCGGGATATGTCGACGGGTTTTATCACTGAGAAAACGAAGGATGGAAAATCGTTGAAGGCGCAGGAGTTACCAGGTTTGTGGAATGGTGCGATGGCACATTGGAATACCTTGTTTGTGGAGGTGCCTTTAGTGACCTTTAATCCGGTGAAAACGGTGACTGATTTATTGCGTCCGGCACATCAAAATAGTTAGGGTTTTTCTCTTTGTAAAAAAACCACTAATTTTGCACCTCTTCCAGCAGATTTTGAAGGAAGTATATAAATGCTTGATTACAAAAACCTTGTTCGTTTTACGGGCAAGGTTTTTTATTTTATCAGGATTCTGATATTAATTATCAAGTAAGTTTTTTCTTTTTCAGGCTTTGTGAAGTAGTTTTAGGATTAGAGGGTGTTTGTTTACGCTGCCGGGGTTAGATCCCCGGCAGCGTAAAATATTTCTGGAAAAGTTTACCGCTGCCAGGGTCGAAGACCCTGGCAGCGGTAGCGGGGACCCTGCCGACGTAAAGAGTTTAAAATCGAATAAATATGGCATTAGAGCAAACATGGCGGTGGTTTGGGCCGAATGACCCCGTCAAATTATCGGACGTTCGACAAGCAGGTGCAACAGGAATCGTAAGCGCATTGCACCAAATCCCGAATGGGCAAGTTTGGGAATTGAAAGGCATTTTAGAGCGCAAAGCTATCATTGAGGCGGCAGGATTGAGCTGGTCGGTGATTGAAAGTATCCCCGTGCATGAGGACATTAAGACCCGTTCAGGAAATTACAAGCAATACATCGAGAACTACAAAACTTCATTACGCAATGTGGGAGCGGCAGGTTTGGATTTGGTGTGTTATAATTTTATGCCCATTTTGGATTGGACGCGGACCGATTTAGATTTTTGTTTCCCAGACGGGAGCACGGGATTGCGTTTTGATGCGGCTGAGTTTTGTGCATTTGAATTATTCTTGTTGAAACGTCCAGGTGCGGAGCAACATTATACAGCTGAGCAGATCGAACGTGCGAAGAAATGGTTTGATGCATCTACGCAGGCGCAGCAAGATAAGCTCATTCGCAATATCATTGCAGGTTTACCGGGCTCGGAAGAGAGTTTCACCTTGAAGTCTTTCCAGGAAGCTTTAGATACTTACGCAGAAGTAGGAGAGAAGGAATTACGAGAGAACTTATATGATTTTATCCGGGAGATAACGCCAGCGGCTGAGGAGGCAGGTGTCATGTTGTCAATACATCCGGATGATCCCCCGTATCCGATCTTGGGCTTGCCTCGCGTGGTAAGTACGGAAAGCGATGCGAAGCAATTATTGGCTGCTTATGAAAGCAATGTCAACGGATTGTGTTTTTGTACAGGAAGTTATGGCGTAAGAGAAGATAATGATTTGGTGGGGATGGTTGAGCGTTTGGGACATCGCTTTAACTTCATTCATTTGCGTGCGACACGCCGTGATGAATATGGCAATTTCCATGAGGCAGATCATTTGGATGGCGATGTGGATATGTTTGGCGTGATGAAAGGTTTGGTTCAGGAGCAAAGGAAGCGGATAGCGGCTGGTCGGAAGGATTACCGACTTCCATTCCGTCCGGATCACGGTCATCGCATGTTGGATGATTTGCAGGAAGGCAAGAAAACGAATCCAGGCTATACGGCGATCGGTCGCTTGCGGGGATTGGCGGAATTGCGGGGATTGGAAATGGGCATCGAGGGGTTTTTGAAATAATTTTCTGCCAAACCGTTTTGTTTTGTCTTTCTTATTGTTAAATTTGCACCCCCATTAGTGTGGGATAACTCAATTCAATTGGGTTTACTACATGAAATAAGGGATTAAATGAATTTATAATTAAACAGGTAATTACGCTAAAATGCCAACTATTCAGCAATTAGTGCGCAAGGGACGTGAGCAAATGACTTGGAAATCTAAGTCACCTGCTTTGGATTCTTGCCCACAAAGAAGAGGAGTTTGTACTCGTGTATACACGACGACTCCAAAGAAACCAAACTCAGCGATGCGTAAAGTAGCGCGTGTACGTTTGACAAACCAAAAAGAGGTGAATGCCTATATTCCAGGTGAAGGTCACAACTTGCAAGAGCACTCGATCGTTTTGATCCGTGGTGGTCGTGTGAAGGACTTACCAGGGGTTCGTTACCACATCATTCGTGGAGCATTGGATACTGCCGGAGTTTCTGGTCGTTTACAGTCTCGTTCGAAATATGGTGCTAAACGTCCTAAACCAGGTCAAGCAGCTCCAACAGGTAAGAAGAAATAATTTATTAACAGAAAGATTCAGTATGCTTCGTTAAGGCAGAAGGTTGGGTCGAAATTAAAAAACTAACAACATGAGAAAGGCGAAACCAAAAAAGCGCTACGTATTACCAGATCCTAAATTTAAGGATGTATTAGTAACTAAGTTTGTAAACAACTTAATGTACGACGGAAAGAAATCAACTGCATTTACAATTTTTTATGATGCATTGGACAAGGTTGAGGAGCGTACAAAAGAAAACGGTTTAGAAACTTGGAAAAAAGCATTAAACAATGTGATGCCATCTGTCGAGGTTAAGAGCCGTCGTGTGGGTGGTGCAAACTTCCAGGTACCAACAGAAGTACGCGCTGAACGTAAAGTTTCATTGGGAATGAAGTGGTTAATTGGTTATGCACGTAAGCGTGGTGACAAAACAATGATGGATCGTTTAGCGAATGAAATCATTGCAGCATCTAAAGGAGAGGGAGCAGCTGTGAAGAAGAAAGATGATACGCACAGAATGGCGGAGGCGAACAAAGCGTTCTCTCACTTCCGTTTCTAATTCAATCGAATTATGTCAAAAGGCTGTTCAGTAATGGACAGCCTTTTTTTATGACCTTTGTTAGTTACTCGATTGGCTTAGTGGAGTATTTGTAAAAAATGAGTAGCTTTGATTAACAATCAACATTACTATGATTTCGAAGAAGGCAAAATATGCATTAAAGGCGTTAAAAGTATTGGCTCAGGCTTATGAAAAAGGGCCTTTATTGATTTCGCACATTGCGGAGTCGGAGCATATCCCGAAGAAATTTTTGGAAGCGATTTTATTAGAGTTGCGTAATCATGGAATCTTGCAGAGCCAGAAAGGCAAGGGAGGCGGTTATTATTTACGCGTTCCACCAAGTGAGGTGACATTTGCGAAGATAATTCGGATTGTTGATGGTCCTATCGCGCCTGCGTTATGTGTCTCTTTGCATTTTTATGGCAAGTGTGATGATTGTGCGGATGAGGAAACATGTCAATTGCGTACGGTATTGGCCAAATGGCGGGATGCCAATTTATCTGTTTTAGAAAAGACAACACTAGAGGAGCTTATTTAAGCTCCTTTTTTTATTCGTATAGGTAATCCAAATTTTTCATTTTGAAATCATCGGGATCTAATTCCAAGAATTCTTCCCAGAAAGGGTTTTCGGGAACAGATGCTTTGCAGATGATCGGAGTTTTCTTGATTGGGTGGATGAAATACAATCTACGTGCATGCAAGTTTATACTGGCATCGATATTGGGTTTGTCGTATCCGTATTTGATGTCACCTCGAATAGGGCATCCCAAAGAGGCTAATTGCACTCGAATTTGATGCGGTCTGCCGGTGATAGGTTCCACTTCAACTAAATAGTGTAAGTTGATTTTTCCTAAAACTTTGTAGTTCAATTCCGCTTTGAGGGCTTTGTCCTCTGGAAAGTCGTAAGCCGTTGTGGTATTTTTTGCTTCGTTTTTCAAAAGCCAATGTGTAAGCTTCCCTTTTTCTGGGTAAGGCTTTTTGCGGGTTACGGCCCAATAGGTTTTTTGGATATCACGTTTGCGGAACATCTCCATCATGCGTTCAAGCGCTTTGGAAGTTCGAGCGAAAATGACAAGTCCACTCACCGGGCGATCTAGTCGGTGAACAGGGTGCAAGAAAACCGCACCCGGTTTTTGGTATTTTTCTTTGATATAGTCTTTGAGCACATCGGTTAATGTTACGTCGCCTGTGCTGTCGCCTTGCACGAGAATTCCTGCCCTTTTATTTACTATTAGGAGGTGATTGTCTTCGTAAACGATGTGATAGTCTTTCATTGATTCAGTATTTATTCCCTTAAAATGGGTGCGTATTTGCGTTGACAAAGGTAGGATTATTTCGCGATAAGTCGAGTTTGTTAATTTTTTTTAATTTTTTTTCGATGAAGTCATGCTTGATTTTCAGCGAATTACGAATTATTGTAAAATATTTTTGTGTGTGGTGTTGGTAATTATAAATTATTCCTACATCTTTGCACTCCCAATCGCTAGGAAAAAGCTTCTAGCACATTAACGGAAGGGTTTGCTTGAAGGTTTCGGCTGGATGGTGGACGTGGAAGTTGAAAGAGTTCTTTGACGTGTTGATAGAAATAAAGACGAGATTAATTCTTTAAATGAATTAGTCATAATAAGTAGCATTCAAGACAAGGATAATGACAATTTTCTTATATTAATAAGAGCAGTCAAACATCCAAAGATTATTTACAATGGAGAGTTTGATCCTGGCTCAGGATGAACGCTAGCGGCAGGCCTAATACATGCAAGTCGAACGGTGTCTTCGGACATAGTGGCGCACGGGTGCGTAACACGTATGCAACCTACCTTACATTGGGGGATAGCCTTTCGAAAGGGAGATTAATACCGCATAAGACAGTAGCTGGGCATCCAGCAGCTGTTAAAGATTTATCGATGTAAGATGGGCATGCGTCCAATTAGTTAGTTGGCGAGGTAATGGCTCACCAAGACTTTGATTGGTAGGGGAACTGAGAGGTCAATCCCCCACACTGGCACTGAGATACGGGCCAGACTCCTACGGGAGGCAGCAGTAGGGAATATTGGGCAATGGACGCAAGTCTGACCCAGCCATGCCGCGTGCAGGATGAAGGCGTTATGCGTTGTAAACTGCTTTTATACAGGAAGAAACGACTCTTGCGAGAGGCATTGACGGTACTGTATGAATAAGCACCGGCTAACTCCGTGCCAGCAGCCGCGGTAATACGGAGGGTGCAAGCGTTGTCCGGATTTATTGGGTTTAAAGGGTGCGCAGGTGGTTTATTAAGTCAGTGGTGAAAGACGGTCGCTCAACGATTGCAGTGCCATTGAAACTGGTAGACTTGAGTAAAGTAGAGGTGGGCGGAATTGATAGTGTAGCGGTGAAATGCATAGATATTATCAAGAACTCCAATTGCGTAGGCAGCTCACTTGGCTTTTACTGACACTCATGCACGAAAGTGTGGGTATCAAACAGGATTAGATACCCTGGTAGTCCACACTGTAAACGATGATAACTAGGTGTCGGCCGAATCTGGTCGGTGCCACAGCGAAAGCGTTAAGTTATCCACCTGGGGAGTACGCCGGCAACGGTGAAACTCAAAGGAATTGACGGGGGTCCGCACAAGCGGTGGAGCATGTGGTTTAATTCGATGATACGCGAGGAACCTTACCTAGGCTAGAATGTGAAGGAATGATACAGAAATGGATCAGTCAGCAATGACCTGAAACAAGGTGCTGCATGGCTGTCGTCAGCTCGTGCCGTGAGGTGTTGGGTTAAGTCCCGCAACGAGCGCAACCCCTGCATTTAGTTGCCAGCACGTAATGGTGGGAACTCTAAATGGACTGCCTACGCAAGTAGAGAGGAAGGAGGGGACGACGTCAAGTCATCATGGCCCTTACGCCTAGGGCTACACACGTGCTACAATGGGCGGTACAGAGGGTAGCTACCTGGCAACAGGATGCCAATCTCGAAAACCGTTCACAGTTCGGATTGGGGTCTGCAACTCGACCCTATGAAGCTGGAATCGCTAGTAATCGCGTATCAGCAATGACGCGGTGAATACGTTCCCGGACCTTGTACACACCGCCCGTCAAGCCATGAAAGTCTGGTAGACCTGAAGCTGGCCGTTAAACCGCCAGTTAGGGTAGAACAGGTAATTGGGGCTAAGTCGTAACAAGGTAGCCGTACCGGAAGGTGTGGCTGGAACACCTCCTTTCTGGAGAAGCTATTTATTATTGATTGTTGCCATTTGGTGATAGTTGATCGTTTTTATTTTTATCACACGCTTAAAGGAAAATCACTCGAACGAGAGGGGTTTTCAAGGTATTAAGATTGCAAGAGTAAAAAGCGGGCTTGTAGCTCAGGTGGTTAGAGCGCTACACTGATAATGTAGAGGTCCGTGGTTCGAGTCCACGCAGGCCCACAAGAAATGAAGGCATGTGGGTAAGAGCAATAGATTAAGCAAAACAATCCCTGGGGGATTAGCTCAGCTGGCTAGAGCACCTGCCTTGCACGCAGGGGGTCAACGGTTCGAATCCGTTATTCTCCACCAAC